>NZ_KI911720.1:4179-13082 GCF_000515355.1 Promicromonospora kroppenstedtii DSM 19349
CGTTCGGGCGCGTCATCGAGGACCTGGTCGGCGCCGGGCTCCGGGTCGTCGCCTACGACGCGCCCGCCCACGGCGCCTCCGGTGGACAGCGGCGCACCGGGCTCGACGACCTGGCGATCATCCGCCGGCTGTCCGACGCCGAGGACGCGCCGTGGGCCGCGGTCGTGGGGCACTCGCTCGGCGTGCTCGGCGCGGGGATCGCGCTGCACGAGGGTGTCGCGGCCGAGAGGTTCACCGCGATCTCCGGCCTCACGTCGGTCCGCGTCACGACCGACGGCTTCGTCCGCGGGTCCGGGCTCCCCTGGGCACTCCGCGAGGCCTTCGCGACGGCCGCCCAGCGGTACGGGTTGCCCGACCACCCCGACGTCTACGAACGGTTCGACCTACTGGGGCGCACCGTCCCGGCGTCCGTGCCGACCCTCTGGCTCCACGACGACGGGGACCGCGTGAACCCGCACCACCTGTCGGTCCAGCTCCACGAGGCCCACGCGGACTCGAGCGAGCTGTTCACCACGACCGGCCTGGGGCACAACAAGATCCTGGGTGACCGCGCGGTCCGGTCCAGGATTCTCGACCACCTCGCCGCACCGGCGCGGTGAACTCGGCGTGAACTCCTGCCGACATCACCAGACAGATACCAGAAACCTTCCCTGACCTGGGAAAACGCCGTACTCTGCCGTCCGATTTGTACTTTTTCGGACGGGAGGAAGACGATGGAGCACACGAGCGACGGAGCACTGGCGGCCACCGCGGTCAGCGTCCTGGGGATCCTGTGGTTCGCCTGGACCGTGCGACACTCCGGACCCTGGTCCCGGTTCCTCCCGATCGGGGGCGTGGTCCTCGGTGCGGCGGTCGGCGCGCTCGGCACGCTGACCACCGTCCGCACCTGGTCCGACGGCACGTCGGTGACCGGCGGCGTGGTGAGCATCTACGTCGCCGCGCTGCTGGTGCACGGCGCGGTGACCCGGCTCGCCACCGGCGCGATCGCGAGCAGGTACCGCAAGGCGAAGGCCGCGGCCAAGGACGCCGACAAGGCGAGCGTCACCACCGGCAAGTCCCGCCTGCACCTCATCCCGACCGTCGTCTCGGTCTCCACCGCGATCCAGGTGGCGGTGATCGCGAACACCCTGGACGTACCGCACCTGTACCTCGGCGCCGCCGCCGGGCTGGTGGCCGCTGCCGTGGCCTGGCCGCTCGGCGGGCTGCTGCGCCTGGTCACCAGCCCGCGCGGGCACCGCCCGACCGTGACCCTCGCCCACCCGCTGACCGGCCTGCTCACGGGCGCCGTCCTGCTCGCGACGGCGGTCTGGCTGCTGCTCGGGACCGCGTGAAGCCCCGGGACGGCGCGACCCACCGGGATCTTTGCTTGGTCACATAGACGAAGCCTGTCGCTGTCTGTCCAACTTTTGCTTGACACTCGCCATAAGTCCTCCTATGTTCGAAAAGTCACCCGGTGGAGTACGTCCTGCCCCGGGGGCGTGGCCGTCGTCGCCGACGACCACGTGACGCACCCATGGAGGGAACGACGATGAGGTCCACCTCTCTGACACCGCTGTCACTCCCGGCGTCGCCGCCGCCCGCGTCGCACGCCTGAGCCAGATCCCTCCTGCACTTCAGTCTCGTCGGGACGGGCACTTCCGCCTGCCCGATGGTGTCGAACGGAGACTCATGCCCGAGAACAGCACTGACGCCACTCCCCTGCCCGGCGGCGTGTCCCGTCGCTCGATCCTGACCGGAACCCTCGCCGGGCTCATGGCGCCGACGGCGGCGCTGGCGCTCGGCTCCGACACGGCGGTGGCCGTGTCGTCGTCGGTCCGGCCGCTCGCGTCCACCCGGCACATCACCGTGTACGCGGAGGCGCTGCCCGGGGGCCAGTACGGCTACGGGCTCACCCCCGGCAAGGCCACCATCCCGGGCCCCGTGCTCGAGATGTGGGAGGGCGACACCCTTCAGGTCGAGCTGGTGAACAACACCGACAAGCGCCTGTCGATCCACCCGCACGGCGTGGACTACGCGACCGACTCGGACGGCAGCCCGTTCAACGACTCGTTCAACGAGCCCGGCGAGACCCGCACCTACGTCTGGAAGAGCCACAAGCCGAAGCAGCGCGCCGACGGCACCTGGATGGCCGGCTCCGCCGGCTACTGGCACTACCACGACCACGCGATGGGCGGCGAGCACGGCACCGCCGGGCTGCGCGCGGGCCTGTACGGCGCCCTCGTGGTGCGGCGCGAGGGCGACCCGCTGCCCGACCGCCAGCACACCGTCGTGTTCAACGACATGACCATCAACAACAGGGTCGCCCCCGACACCCCGATGCTGGAGGCGAACAAGGGCGAGAAGGTCGAGTTCATCGCGATCGGGCACGGGGACCAGCTCCACACGTTCCACGTGCACGCGCACCGCTGGGCGGACAACCGCACCGGCTGGCTGACCGGCCCCGACGACCCCTCCCGGGTGATCGACACCCGGGACCTCAACCCCGGCTCCTCGTTCGGCTTCCAGGTCATCGCGGGCGAGGGCGTGGGCGCGGGGGCCTGGATGTACCACTGCCACGTCCAGTTCCACTCGGACGGCGGCATGGCCGGGATCTTCCTGGTGCGCAACGCCGACGGCAGCATGCCCGCCGGCGCCCAGGACGCCATCGACCGGTTCCACGAGCACGGCGGCCACACGACGAGCGGCACCACGAGCGGTACCGCCACCACCGAGACCGAGACGGGCGCGGCGAGCCATGCCGGGCACCACTGACCGCACGACTCCCCGTTCACGCGCAAAGGAGCAGTGATGCAACGAACACGAAGAGGCCTCATCGCCGCGGTGGCCGGCGCCGCCCTCGTCGCCACGATGGCGGCGACCCCCGCGGCGGCCCAGCGGAGCACCGCCGCGGCGACCGCGCCCACGGACCTGACCACGGCCAAGATCTCGCCCGCCACGGACACCAAGGCCGCGGGCACGAAGGCCACGGCGGCAAGCGAGCCGACCGTGCTGGTCTTCCACGGCGCGGCCGCCGACCAGTCCGACCCGGTCACCCTGGCCAGCAGGACCATCCGTGAGCTCGGCGCCGAGAACGGCTTCGCCGTGCACACGGCGAGCGACCCGGCGGTGTTCAGCGCCGAGACCCTCGCGGAGTACCGCGGTGTGGTCTTCCTGTCCGCCGAGGGCGTCGAGCTGAGCACCGCGCAGGAGGACGCGCTCAAGGCCTACGTGCAGGGCGGCGGTGGGTTCCTCGGCATCCGCGACGCCGCACGGGCCCAGGCCCGCTCTCAGTGGTTCACCGGCCTGATCGGCACGCGTCCCGCCGGCAACCTGCCGGACCCGCTGCCGGTGCAGAGCGCCACCGCGAGCGCCGAGAACCCGCCGAACGAGGTGGCCTCGAAGCTGATCGACGGCGACTCGCGCACCAAGTGGCTGGCGTTCGAGCCGACGGCGTGGATCGAGCTGGAGCTCGCCGAGCCGCTGGCGGCCGCCCGGTACGCGCTGACCTCGGCCAACGACTCCGAGGGCCGCGACCCGGCCGACTGGACGCTGCAGGGTTCCACGGACGGCGAGACCTGGACCGACCTGGACACGCAGACGGACCAGGACTTCCCGGACCGCTTCGCCACGAACGACTACGATCTCGACAACGACGTGGCGTACCAGCACTACCGCCTGGACATCACGGCGAACGCGGGTGACGACCTCACCCAGCTCGCCGAGATCCAGCTCTTCGACACCTCGGGCGAGGAGGAGCCCGACCCCGAGGTCCCGGTGCAGGAGGCGACGGTGAACGTCGTCGACCGGGCACACCCGGCCAACGACGGGCTGCCGCTGAACTGGACCCGTGAGGACCGGTGGCTGAACTGGTCGCCGAACCCGATCGGTGAGGTGCACACGATCGCGCAGGTGCAGGAGTGGGACTACGACCCGGGCGAGGCGGCCAACGGCCCGTTCCACCCGATCTCGTGGTGCCGTGACTACGACGGCGGCCGCTCGTTCTACACGGGCATGGGCGGCACGGCGGCGAGCTACGCCGAGGAGGGCTTCCGCGACCACCTGCTGGGCGGTCTGCTGTGGTCGGCCGGCATGGTGCGCGGCGACTGCCAGGCGACCATCGCGGCGAACTACGAGGCCGAGCGCCTGACCGGGGCGAACGCCGCCGGCACGCTCGACCAGATCGGCGAGCCGCACGGCCTGACGGTCGCGCCCGACGGCGGCGTCTTCTACATCGGCAAGGGCGCGTGCCCCTCCGGGCCGGTCGTCTCCTGGGACGACCCGAACGTGGGCCTGGGCTGCGGCACGATCCACCGGTGGGACCCCGAGGCGGGCGAGACGAACCTGCTGACCACGCTGGACGTCATGGGCAACCGCGGCAGCGGCAGCGAGCTGGTCAAGAACGAGGAGGGGCTGCTCGGCATCACGCTGGACCCCGACTTCGAGGAGAACCAGTGGATCTACGTCTACTGGATGCCGCACGAGTCGATCGACGTCGAGCGGCGCGTGGGCCAGCGGACGGTCTCGCGCTTCACCTATGACGCCGCGGCCGACACCATCGACCAGTCCACGCGCAAGGACCTGCTGGAGTGGGACACGCAGATCCACAGCTGCTGCCACGCCGGTGGTGGCATGGACTTCGACAACGACGGCAACCTGTACATCGGGTCCGGCGACAGCAACTCGTCGGGCGGCTCGGACGGCTACTCCGGCAACAACTGGACGCAGGAGTACGCGGGCCTGTCGTTCCAGGACGCGCGCCGCACGGCCGGTAACACGAACGACCTGAACGGCAAGATCCTGCGCATCCACCCGGAGGACGACGGCACGTTCACGATCCCCGAGGGCAACCTGTTCCCCGAGGCGGACGACCCGGACGACAAGACGCGCCCGGAGATCTACGTGATGGGCGTGCGCAACATCTCGCGCCTGGCCTACGACAAGAAGAACGACTGGCTGACGGCGGCCTGGGTGGGTCCGGACGCGGGCATGCCGAACCCGGAGCTCGGGCCGGCCAAGTACGAGACCGCGACCATCATCACCTCGGCGGGTAACCAGGGCTGGCCCTACTGCATGGGCAACGGGCAGCCGTACCGCGACCGCAGCAACGAGGACGCCACGGTGCTGACGGGCTGGTACGACTGCGACAACCCGAAGAACACCTCGCCGCGCAACACCGGCCTGGTGGACCTCCCGCCCGTGCGGGACAACATGATCTGGTACTCCCCCAGCGGTGGCGGCCCGGTCTTCCCCGAGGGCGAGAACGGCATCCCGTCGTACGTGGACGAGGAGGCCACGTACACGATGCCGTACCTGCGCGGTGGCGGTCAGGCTGTGATGGACGGTCCCACCTACCACCGGTCCGACGTCGACACCGACAGCGGCGTCGCCTGGCCCGCGTACTGGGACAACAAGTGGTTCATCGGCGACCAGTCCAACGCCAGCAACCGGATCGCCGTCACGGTGAACCCGGACACGGTCGAGGAGGCCGGTCCCCCGGTCTTCGCCGAGGACCTGCGCAAGATCATCCAGGGCGGCGCGGGCAACGAGCAGGTGCAGAGCTGGATGGACGCCAAGTTCGGCCCGGACGGCGCCCTGTACCTGCTGGACTACGCGGGCGGGTTCTTCTCCCTGCACCCCAACCAGAAGCTCGTCCGGATCAGCTACAAGGGCGGGGCCCCGACCCCGGCCCCGGCAGCGTCCGGCGCGAGCGTGCAGAGCTCCCCGCTGACCGTCGCCTTCACGGGTGACCGCTCGGGCGGCGTCTCGTACGCCTGGGACTTCGGGGACGGCCACACGTCCACCGAGGCCAACCCGCGGCACACCTACGCCCGCGTGGGAAGCTACGACGCGACGCTGACGGTGACCTACGCCGACGGCGAGACGTCCACGGTCGAGGTCGCGGCCCAGACCACCTGCACGATCCCCGACGACCGGGGCACCGTGTTCCTGGGTGACAAGGACAGCGGCGTCACGAACGACGACCTGGGCGGCTGCACGATCAACGACCTGATCGAGGACGAGCGGGAGTGGGACACGAACGGCCGGTTCGTCAACCACGTCACGGCCGTGGCCGACCAGCTCCGGGCCGACAAGGTCATCACGGTCGCCGAGCGCAAGAAGCTGATCGGCACGGCGCAGGCGTCCGGCGTCGGCGCCGAGGGCAGCACCGGGTACCGGTGGCTGTTCGACGGCACGGCCGAGCAGCTCGCGGACTGGCGACAGGCGCCGGGCGGCAAGTTCGATCTGCTGGACGACGGGTCGATCCTGGCCACCGGCGGGCTCGGCATGCTCTGGCACCCGGGGGCGGAGCTCGGCGACTTCTCGCTGAGGCTCCAGTTCAAGGACTCCGCGCCGGAGGGCAGGTTCGCCAACAGCGGTGTCTTCACCCGGTTCCCGGACCCGCGCGTGCCGCGGGACGAGCGACCCGAGTGCGGGCAGGGCACCGCCGACGAGGCCTGGGTGGCGATCTACTGCGGCCACGAGATCCAGCTCTACGACGGTCCCACCGGCGAGGTCCAGAAGACGGGGTCGGTCTACAACTTCGACCCCAACACCCTGGAGGACGCCGGGGTCACCCCGAAGGGCGAGTGGAACGACTACGAGATCCAGGTGGTCGGCCAGCAGTACACGATCATCCGCAACGGCGAGGTCATCAACGAGTTCGAGAACTCGCCCGGCAAGGAGTCCTCGCGCGCCGGCGACCCGCCGACCGACCTGCGCCAGTTCCTGCGCGGCTACATCGGCCTGCAGAACCACAGCGACGCGGACGCCATGGAGTTCCGCAACATCCGGGTGCGTGACCTGTGACCAGGCCCGCGGAGACGAGAGGTACACCCATGAGACACAAACTGTCCCGCCTCCTGGCGGCGGCAGCGGTCAGCGCCCTGGTGGCGGTGCCGCTGGCGCCCGCCACCGCCGTCGAGTACGCCGGTGAGGTCACGCCGGCGTCCGCCACCCCGGTGGCCGACGGCCCCGCGAAGGAGGCCGCCACCCAGGCGGCCGACCAGGTGCTGACCTTCACCGCCAGCGCGAGCGTGTCGGCCTATGCCTCCGCGCCCGCGACGGCGGCGGCCGGGCCCACCACGATCGTGTTCGAGAACAGCACCGCGACCGGCAACAACATCGGGATGTCCCACACCCTGACGTTCGAGACCGGCTCGTCGGAGTACAACCAGGACGTGACCCTCGACATCCTGGCCAACCCCCTGGACGCCAACGGCGGCCGCTACGAGGCCGAGGTGAACCTGACCCCGGGCACGTACCGGTACTTCTGCGCGATCCCGGGCCACGGCACGATGTCGGGCGAGCTCGTCGTCACCGAGGGCGGCGGTGGCGACGACACCACCGCCCCGACGGTCACGGCCGAGGTACAGGGCGACCAGAACGACGAGGGCGCCTACGTCGGCGCGGCGACCGTGAACCTCGCGGCCGACGACGGCGACGGCTCCGGCGTGGAGAGCGTCGAGTACGACCTGGACGGCGCGGGGTACACCCCGTACACCGCGCCCGTCGTCCTCGACGAGCCCGGCACCTACATGCTGGAGTACCGGGCCACCGACGTGGCGGGCAACACCTCCGAGCCGGAGATGCTGCACGTCACGGTGGTCGCGCCGGACGGCGAGGACACCACGCCACCCGTCGTGACCGCCGAGGTCACCGGTGACCTCGACGGTGACGGCGCCTACGTGGGCTCCGCGTCCGTGAACCTCACGGCGCGGGACCCGGGCTCGGGCGTCGCGGGCATCGAGTACGACCTCGACGGTGCGGGCTACGCGGCCTACACCGCGCCCGTCGTCGTCGACGAGCCGGGCGAGCACACGGTGACCTACCGGGCCACCGACCGGGCTGGCAACGTCTCGGAGCCGGGCTCGGCGACGTTCACCGTGGTCGAGGCGCCGCCGGAGGACACCGCTCCCCCGACGGTGACGGCCCAGGTCACCGGCGAGCAGGACGAGGACGGCGCCTACGTGGGCTCGGCGACCGTGCAGGTCCTGGCCGAGGACACCGGCTCGGGCGTCGAGTCCGTCGAGTACAGCCTCGACGGCGCCGCCTACGCGCCCTACACGGACGCGATCGTGGTGGACGTGACCGGCGCGCACACGGTGTCCTACCGGGCCACCGACGCGGCGGGCAACACGTCGGAGCCCGGCACGGTGGACCTGGTCGTGGTCGGCGGGCAGGACCCGCCGGACACCACGCAGCCCATCGCGTCGGCGCAGGTCGACGGCGACCAGGACGACGAGGGCTTCTACCTCGGGTCCGCCACGGTCACCATCACCGCCCGGGACGACGAGTCGGGGGTGGCGTTCATCGAGTACGCGCTCGACTCGCCCGCCTTCCGGGAGTACACCGGCGCCGTGGAGGTCACCGAGCCCGGGTCGCACGCGTTCGCGTACCGGGCCACCGACAACGCCGGCAACGTGACCCGGACCGGCACCCTGCGGTTCGACGTCGCCCGCGGCGAGATCGACGCGTGCCCCGTCTCCGACGAGCGCCCCACGGTGATCATCGGGAACAAGGACAGCAGGGTGACCAACTACGACACCGGCAACGGGTGCACCGTCGCCGACCTGATCGACGCCGACGGCGGTTGGGTCAGCCACAGCGCGTTCGTCAGCCACGTGACCCAGGTCACCGACCAGCTCGACGACGCCGACGTCATCACCGCGCAGGAGGCCACGAAGCTGATCCGGGCCGCCCGCCAGTCCGACGTCGGGAGGTAGCACCGCACCACCGCACGACCGCAGTGCCGACGCAGGCCGTCTGCCCCCGGGCAGGCGGCCTGCGTCGTCCTCCGGCCTGGTGCCCCGGGCGTCCCGTCGGCACACTGGTCGGATGACGTCCCCGGATCCCTGGGCCCTGCTCGGCGTCCCGTCCAGCGCCGCGGCCCACTCCCGCGGCCTGGAGAAGGCACCGGCCGCCCT
>NZ_KI911720.1:13182-17948 GCF_000515355.1 Promicromonospora kroppenstedtii DSM 19349
GTCGCGACCTGGCGCGCGCACCGCGCGCCGGGCGAGCCCAACGACGTCGGCCGCGTGATCGACGGCCTGCGCGGCGTGCGCCGACTCGTCGAGAAGGTCCTGGCCCGGGGCGAGCGCGCCCTCGTGCTCGGCGGGGAGTGCACGGTCGCCCTCGGGGTGGTCGACGCCGTGGCCGAGCGGTACCCGGACGTGGCCCTCGTGTACGTCGACGGCGGCCAGGACCTCCAGCTGCCGCCCGACCACCCCGACGAGCCGATCCTCGACTCGATGGGCGTGGCCCACCTCCTCGACCTGCCCGGCACCTGGGGGCCGCTCGCCGCCGTCGGCCACCGGCGCCCCCTGCTGACGGCCGACCGGCTCGTCTACCTCGGGTACTCCGACGACGAGGAGGACGTCCACGGGCTCGTACCTGCGGTGCGGATCCCGGCGGCGCGGGTGCTCGCCGACCCGGAGGACGCCGCGCGGCGTGCCCTGGCGGCCGTGGGCGGCACCCCGTTCGTGCTGCACCTCGACGTCGACGTGCTCGACTTCCTGACCCTCCCCGTGGCTGACGTCCCGACGTACGGTCGCGGACTGGTCCCGGCGACCCTGGACCGCGCGCTGCGCGCGCTCGCCACCGACCCCGGCCTGGTCGCCATGACCTGCGTGGAGGTCAACCCCGACCACGCGGACGAGGCGGGCCTGCGCGGCGTCGTCCGGCTGCTGACCGGAGCGCTCGCGGGCTGACCCCGGGTACGACGGCGCCCCGCCCCTCCGCGAGGAGGGACGGGGCGCGTCGTCGTTCTCAGTGCATCAGGAGACGAGCGACCGCAGCACGTACTGCAGGATGCCCCCGTTGCGGTAGTAGTCCGCCTCGCCCGGGGTGTCGATGCGCACCACGGCGTCGAACTCGACCTGCGAGCCGTCGCCCTTGGTGGCCGTCACCTTGACCGTCTCGGGCGTGACGCCCTCGTTCAGCGCGGTGACGCCGGTGACGTCGAAGGTCTCCGTGCCGTCCAGGCCCAGCGACTCGGCGTTCTGGCCGGCCGGGAACTGCAGCGGCAGCACGCCCATACCGATGAGGTTGGAGCGGTGGATGCGCTCGAAGCTCTCGGTGATGACGGCCTTGACGCCCAGGAGCGCGGTGCCCTTGGCGGCCCAGTCACGCGACGAGCCGGAGCCGTACTCCTTGCCGCCGAGCACCACGAGCGGGGTGCCCGCCGCGGCGTAGTCCTGCGCGGCGTCGTAGATCGTGTCCTGCGCGTTCTTGACGAAGTTGAAGGTGAAGCCACCCTCGACGCCCGCGCCGTTGTTCTCGGAGGCCAGGAGCTGGTTGCGCAGGCGGATGTTCGCGAACGTGCCGCGGATCATGACCTCGTGGTTGCCGCGGCGCGAGCCGTAGGAGTTGAAGTCGCGGCGGGCCACGCCGTGCTCGGCGAGGTAGACGCCGGCCGGGCTGTCCGGCTTGATCGAGCCGGCCGGGCTGATGTGGTCGGTCGTGACCGAGTCACCCAGCTTGGCGAGCACGCGGGCACCGGTGACGTCGGTGACGGGCTCCGGCGTCATGCCCATGCCGTCGAAGTACGGGGGCTTGCGCACGTACGTCGACTCGGCGTCCCAGGCGAACGTGTCGCCCTCGGGGGTCTCCAGGGCGGCCCAGCGCTCGTCGCCCTTGAACACGTCGGCGTAGTCCGCCTCGAACATCTTGCGGTCGATCGAGGACTCGATCGTGGCCTGGACCTCCTCCGGCGACGGCCAGATGTCGCGCAGGAACACGGGGTTGCCGGCCTCGTCGCGACCCAGCGGGTCGTGCTCGAAGTCGAACTCCATGGTGCCCGCCAGGGCGTACGCGATGACCAGCGGCGGGGAGGCCAGGTAGTTCATCTTGACGTCCGGGTTGATGCGGCCCTCGAAGTTGCGGTTGCCCGAGAGCACCGAGACGACCGACAGGTCGTGCTCGTTGACGGCCTCGGAGACCTTCTCGTCCAGGGGGCCGGAGTTGCCGATGCAGGTGGCGCAGCCGTAGCCCACCAGGTGGAAGCCCAGCTTCTCGAGGTACGGCCAGAGGCCGGCCTTCTCGTAGTAGTTGGTCACGACCTGCGAGCCCGGGGCCATGGAGGTCTTGACCCACGGCTTGGAGACGAGGCCCTTCTCGACGGCGTTCTTCGCGAGCAGCGCCGCGGCGAGCATGACCGACGGGTTCGAGGTGTTGGTGCAGGACGTGATCGAGGCGATCGCGACCGCGCCGTGGAACAGCTCGAACTCCTTGCCCTCGCTGTTCGTGACGTGCACGTGCTTGCGGCCGTTCGGCGTGATGGCCGGCGAGTCGGACGCGGGGAACGACTCCTTCTCGGCCTCGTCGACCTGGTCCAGGACGTCGGGCGCGTAGGTGGGCAGGTCACGCGTGAACGCGGCCTTGGCGTTCGTCAGCTCGATGCGGTCCTGCGGGCGCTTGGGCCCGGCGATCGACGGGACGACCGTGGACAGGTCGAGCTCGAGGTACTCGGAGAAGACCGGCTCGGCCGAGTCGGCGTCGAGCCAGAGGCCCTGCTCCTTGGCGTACGCCTCGACCAGGGCGAGCTGCTCCTCGGAGCGGCCCGTCAGGCGCAGGTAGTCGACCGTGACCGAGTCGATCGGGAAGATCGCGGCCGTCGAGCCGAACTCGGGCGACATGTTGCCGATGGTGGCGCGGTTCGCGAGCGGCACCTGGGCGACGCCCTCGCCGTAGAACTCGACGAACTTGCCGACCACGCCGTGCTGGCGCAGCATCTGCGTGATCGTGAGCACCACGTCGGTGGCGGTCACGCCGGCCGGGATCGAGCCGTTCAGCTTGAAGCCCACGACGCGCGGGATGAGCATCGAGACCGGCTGGCCGAGCATCGCGGCCTCGGCCTCGATGCCGCCGACGCCCCAGCCCAGCACGCCCAGGCCGTTGACCATGGTGGTGTGCGAGTCGGTGCCGACGCAGGTGTCGGGGTAGGCGCGCAGGACCGGCGCCTCCCCGTTGACGGACACCTCGCGGGTCATCACGGTGCGCGCCAGGTACTCGATGTTGACCTGGTGCACGATGCCGGTGCCCGGCGGGACGACCTTGAAGTCGTCGAACGCGGTCTGGCCCCAGCGCAGGAACTGGTAGCGCTCGTGGTTGCGCTGGTACTCGAACTCGACGTTGCGCTGGAACGCGTCCGCGCGGCCCGCGACGTCGATCTGCACGGAGTGGTCGATGACCATCTCGGCGGGGGCCAGCGGGTTGATCCGCGTCGCGTCGCCGCCGAGGGCCGCGACGGCCTCGCGCATGGTGGCGAGGTCCACGACGCAGGGCACGCCGGTGAAGTCCTGCATGATCACGCGCGCCGGCGTGAACTGGATCTCGGTGTCGGGCTGCGCGTCCGGGTCCCAGGACGCGAGGGCGCGCACGTGGTCGGCGGTGATGTTCGCGCCGTCCTCGGTGCGCAGGAGGTTCTCGGCGAGGATCTTCAGCGAGTACGGGAGGCGCTCGACTCCCTCGACCGCGCTGAGCCGGAAGATCTCGTAGGACTTGCCCGAGACCTCCAGCGTTCCCTTTGATCCGAACGTGTCCACGGTGCTCACTCGGGCTCCTTCTGCGGGGCTGACGGTGCGTCGGCTCTCACAGGCGCGGTCGTCGCGCGAAGGAGCCGCCGCATGGGTTCCAGGGGGCTTCACCCAGCCTAGGCCGGGCTGCTGGAGCCAGCATAACGCATTTATCTTGACGTCAAGATATCTACCGGCCGCGCGCCCGCGTCGCGCTCGTCGGCCTGCAACGTCTCCAGCACCCGCTCGGCGATCTTCGCGTTGCCCTTGTCGGTCGTGTGGATCCCGTCCTCGTTGATCAGCTTGCCCTCGACGATGTTCGGGTCCAGGAGCGAGATGTACGTCGCACCGGCGCGGGACGCGGCGGCGCGCACGGCGCCGTCCATCGCCCGCGCCTCCAGGCCGATGGCCCATGGCGTGGACGGCCCGACTGAGACGATCTCGGCGTCCGGGAACCGCCGCGCGGCGAGCGCGTAGGTGTTCTCGACACCCATGAAGACCGGCCCGGCGCTCTTGCGCAGCGACTTGAAGTCGTTCTGCCCGCCCGCGATCACGACGATGTCCACGCTGTTGCGCGGCACCGACTTGAGCTGCTCCGGGTAGTTCAGCCGGTTGAGCTCGGGGTGCCGGGTCACGAACCCGGTGCCGCCGTCGGCGACGTTCAGCTCCTGCCAGCCCATGGCGTCGGCCACGAGCGTGCTCCACCGCAGCTCGGGCGACGACACGCCCTGCCCGACGGTGTAGGAGTCGCCCACGAAGAGCGCCACCGGTTCGGCCTCGGCCGCCGGGGACGCCGACGGCGACGCCGCCCCCGCCCAGGGGGACGGTGCCCCCCGCGGAGCGGGCGTCGTAGCCCCTCCGGTACCGCCGACGACGATGCCGCCGGCGCCCAGGATCATGCCCACCACGACGGCGGCGGCAAAGGCCACCACCACGGACACGGCGATACCGCCGCTCACCAACCACCGCTTCACGATGCGCATCCTATGCGTACTGACCTGGGGTTTTGTCCACTCGTCCGTCACCCCTGCCGATCGAGCACGGCCACCGCCTCGACGTGGTGCGTGTGCGGGAAGAGGTCGAACCCGCGCACGCCCGTCAGGACGTACCCGTGCGCCGCCAGGTAGCCGACGTCGCGCGCGAGCGCGGCCGGGTCGCACGCCACGTAGACGATGCGCCGCGGCTCCCGGGAGGCGATCGCGTCCACCACGGCGCGCCCGGCGCCGGAGCGCGGC
>NZ_KI911720.1:18048-24512 GCF_000515355.1 Promicromonospora kroppenstedtii DSM 19349
CGCGGGGAACGCTGGGGACGACGGCGCACGCGGGCGCCCTGCTCGGGGTCGGCGGGCGCGCTGCGGCGATCGGAGTTACGGGGCATGTGCTCAAGTATCGCGCACCGGCCGCCTTCGCCGCTGCGGTGACGCCGTCGGACGGGTCACGTCACATCCGCCGGCCGCGCAGGAACGTGTCACCCTCCAGGCCCGTCTGGCCGCGCGTCGAGGCGAGCTGCCACGGCACGGAGGCCACGACGACGCCGGGGGTGAACAGCAGGCTGCCCTTGAGGCGCAGGGCGGACTGGTTGTGCAGCAGCTGCTCCCACCAGTGCCCCACCACGTACTCGGGGATGTACACGATCACCAGGTCGCGCGGGGACTCGCGGTGCACGGAGCGCACGTACTTGACCACGGGGCGGGTGATCTCGCGGAACGGCGAGTCGAGGATGCGCAGCGGAACGGGCAGGTCGAGGGCCTCCCACTCGGCCGTCAGCCGCTCGACGTCCTCGCGGTCCACGCCCACGCTGACGGCCTCCAGCTCGTTCGGCCGCGCGGCCCGCGCGTAGGCCAGCGCGCGCATGGTCGGCTTGTGCACCTTCGAGACCAGCACCACGGCGTGCACGCGGCTGGGCAGCGCACGGGCCGCCGAGACGTCGTCGAGCGCGAGCTCCTGGCTGACCCGGTCGTAGTGCTTGCGGATGCCCCGCATGAGGACGAACAGCACGCCCATGGCCAGCAGGGTGATCCAGGCGCCGTGGGTGAACTTGGTCAGCAGCACGATGATCAGCACGATGCCCGTCAGGCCGAACCCGACGCCGTTGACCAGCCGCGAGCGCTTGTACCGGCTGCGCACCGCGGGGTTGGGCTCGGTGCGCAGCTCGCGCGTCCAGTGCCGCAGCATGCCGAGCTGGGACAGCGTGAACGAGACGAACACGCCCACGATGTAGAGCTGGATCAGCCGGGTGACCTCGGCGTCGAACACCACGATCAGGACGATCGCCGCGACGGCGAGGGTGATGATGCCGTTGGAGAACGCGAGCCGGTCGCCGCGGGTGTGCAGCTGGCGGGGCAGGTAGCCGTCGCGGCCGAGGATCGAGCCCAGCACCGGGAACCCGTTGAACGCCGTGTTGGCGGCGAGCACCAGGATCAGGCCCGTGACGGCGGACACGGCGTAGAACGCGGGCGGGAAGCCGGAGAACACGGCCTCGGCGAGCTGGCCGATCACCGGGATCTGCACGTAGTGGTCCGAGACCGGCTGGCCGTTCAGCGTGAGCTGGCTGTGCGGGTCCTCCGCGAACTGGACCCCGGTGGCCTGGGCCAGGAGCAGGATCGACATGATCATGGTCGCGGAGATCGTGCCGAGCAGCAGCAGCGTCGTGGCGGCGTTGCGCGACTTGGGCTTGCGGAACGCGGGCACGCCGTTGCTGATGGCCTCCACGCCGGTCAGGGCGGCGCAGCCGGACGCGAACGCGCGGGCCAGCAGGAACGCGCCGGCGACGCCGACCAGGCCCTGGTCGAACGCGGCCTCGGCGGACAGCTCGAACTCCGCGCTCTGCGCCTGCGGCAGCGTGCCCGAGAAGAACCGGAACGCGCCCGTGACGATGAGCGCGCCGATGATCGCCATGTAGCAGTAGGTCGGGATGGCGAACGCGGTGCCCGACTCCTTGACCCCGCGCAGGTTGACGAGGGTGAGCAGCACCACCGCGATGACCGCGGCGAGCGCCTCGTGCCCGCGCAGCCCGGGGATGGCGGCGGACGCGTACTGGGCGGCCGACGAGATCGACACGGCCACGGTGAGCACGTAGTCGACCAGCAGCGCGGAGGCGACGCCGATACCCGCGGACGGGCCGAGGTTGGTGGTGGCGACCTCGTAGTCGCCGCCGCCGGAGGGGTAGGCGTGCACGTTCTGCCGGTAGGACGCCACCACGATGAGCAGCACCACGACCACCACGAGGCCGACCCATGGGGAGAACGCCAGGGCGGCGATACCCGCCAGTGACAGAGTCAGGAGGATCTCGTCGGGCGCGTACGCGACCGACGACAGCGCGTCCGAGGCAAACACCGGGAGCGCGATGCGTTTGGGCAGCAGCGTGTGCCCCAGGCTCTCGCTGCGCATGGGGCGGCCGACCAGGAGGCGCTTGGCCGCATCGACGATGTCCGACACGTTGGATGACTCTATGCCCGTCGATGGCGTCCAGCGCACCCAGCGCACCATCGTCACCCCCGGCGCGGTAGCGTTCCGTCCGTGCACTTCGTCATCATGGGTTGCGGCCGGGTCGGCTCCAGCCTCGCTCAGGAGATCGAGGGCCGCGGGCACTCCGTGGCCGTCATCGACCAGAACCCGGACGCGTTCCGACGCCTGCCCGCGGACTTCTCCGGCAAGAAGGTCACCGGCGTGGGTTTCGACCGGGACACCCTGGTCCAGGCCGGCATCGAGGACACGTACGCGTTCGCCGCGGTGTCCGACGGCGACAACTCCAACATCCTGTCCGCCCGCGTGGTCCGCGAGACCTACGGTGTGGACAACGTGGTGGCACGCATCTACGACCCGCACCGCGCGGAGATCTACCAGCGCCTGGGCATCCCGACGGTCGCCACGGTGCGCTGGACGGCCGACCAGGTGCTGCGGCGCATGCTGCCGCTGGGCTTCACCGACGAGTACCGCGACCCGTCCGGCACCGTCCGGCTCGCGCAGATCGACTACCACCGGCGCTGGGTGGGCCGGCCCGTGCTGGGCATCGAGGCCGCGACGGGCGCACGGGTCGCGTTCGTGACCCGCTACTCGTCGGCGATCCTGCCCACCGCCGACGTCGTGCTCCAGGAGAACGACGTGCTGCACCTGCTCATGGCCGCCGACCGGTCCGCCGAGATCGAGCGCATCCTCACCGCCGCACCGACCGCCGAGGAGGACTGATGCGCGTCGTCATCGCCGGGGCGGGGTCCGTGGGCCGCTCGATCGCCCGCGAGCTGCTGAGCCACGACCACGAGGTCACCCTGATCGACAAGAACCCGTCGGCCATGCGGGTCTCGCAGGTCCCCGAGGCGGAGTGGGTGCTGGCGGACGCGTGCGAGCTGCCCGCCCTGGAGGCGTCCGAGCTGGAGCAGGCCGACGTCGTGGTGGGCGCCACCGGCGACGACAAGGTGAACCTGGTGTTCTCCCTGCTGGGCAAGACGGAGTTCGGGGTGCCGCGCACCGTCGCGCGGGTGAACAACCCGAAGAACGAGTGGATGTTCGACCAGTCCTGGGGCGTGGACGTGGCGGTCTCGACGCCGCGCATCATGACGGCGATGGTCGAGGAGGCCGTGGCCGTCGGCGACCTGGTGAAGATCTTCAGCTTCAGCCAGTCGCGCGCCGACATCCTGGAGCTGACGCTGCCCGCCGACTCCCGGGTCGCCGGGACGCGCGTGGGTCAGGTGATCTGGCCGGCGGACGTCACGCTCTCGACGATCGTGCGCGACGGACGCCCGCTGGTGCCGAGCCCCGACGACACGCTGGAGGCCGGCGACGAGCTGCTGCTGGTCGCCGGCGCGGACGCCGACACGGACGCCCTCCAGAAGCTGCTGGTGCCGAAGGGCTGAGGTCGGGCAGGGCCGAGCTCAGGCCGCGGGCCGCGGCTTGGGCCGGCGCACGACGTACCAGGTCAGGTACAGCACGAGCGCCCACAGCGGCACGCCCAGCAGCAGGTGGAACGTGCCCAGCCAGGCGACGTCGCCGGCGAAGTAGAGCGGCGTCTTGACGGCCAGGCGCAGGGCGAACAGGCCCACCCAGAGCCAGGTGGCGATCGAGTACATGCGCATCTTGGCCGGGTCGGAGCGCCAGGCGGTCAGCGCGGCGAACGCCGAGGGCTGGTCGTCCGGGCGGTCCGCGTCGGCCTTGACGGCCTCCGGCGTCAGGCCGGCGCGCAGCGCCTCGACCACGTAGCCGACGGCGGGGCGGCGCGCGAGGATCGTGCCGAGCAGCACCACGAGGTAGCCGGCGTTCAGCAGCAGGCCGCCCGCGTAGTAGTCCTCCGCGTCGCCGGAGGTCCAGGCCCACACCACGCCGACGGCGATGCCGAGCAGCCCGCCGAGCGCCTGCGTGACCGGCGTGCGCTGCACGAGGCGCGCCACGACGAGCACCAGCGCGGCGACGACCGACGCGATCAGCGGGACGGTCAGGTCGTTGGTGATCACGAACGCGACCACGAACACGAGGCCGGGCAGGACCGCCTCGACCAGGCCGCGCACCCCGCCTACGGCCTGCGCGGCCGAGAACTCCTCGCCCGCGAGGGCGCGCATGCCGCGCGCGGGGGTCTGCGCATGGTCGTTCCGGGTCTGCTCGTGCGGGGGCACGTCATGACGTGCTGGATCGCTCATGGGGGCTATTGTGCCTCGCCCGGCCGGGGCCTCAGCTCGTACCTCGGGTTGAACATCGTGCGGCGGCCGTCGACGTCGCACACCATGCCCTCGACGCGGATACGGCGGCCCGGCTCGATGCCCTCGATGGTGCGGCGCCCGAGCCAGACGAGATCGAGCGCGCCGGAGCCGTCGAACAGCTCCGCCTCCAGGGTGGGCACGCCCTCGCGCGGGCGCAGGACCACGGAGCGCAGGACACCCGCGACCTTGCCGCGGGACCGTGTGGGCAGCGATGTGACCGCCGCACAGCCGACGTTCTTGGACGCGTCGGCACGTTCGGCGGTGTCGCTGACCTCCTCGTTGGACGCGAGCGTCGCCGCTATGCGGGACGCGAGCGCCGAGCGGAGCGACATCAGTGGTTCACCTCGTCAGCCGATCTGGGTGATCTCGGGACCGCGGCGCAGCGGGTTGAAGTCCGACATCTGCGGTGCCGCGTTCTCGGGAGCGGCCGGCTCCGGTGCCGGCTGTGCACCATCCTTGCGCGCCGACTTCGGTAGCGCCAGGGGCAGCAGGTCCCGCGGCGGGCGCGGGCTCTGGTCGCGCACCACGACGATGTTCGCGAACACGGACTCCAGGGGCTTGGCCGCCTCGGCGTCCAGGGCTGCCCGGCCCGCGAGCACGCCGCGGATGAACCAGCGGGGGCCGTCCACGCCCACGAACCGAGCCGGCCGCTGGCCGGACTGCCCGTCGGGGCCGGTCACCGGCATGCGGACCAGCAGCTCGCGGCCGAACACGCCGGGGACGTCGTCCACGATGCCGCCCTGCCCGCTGACGGACTGCGCGATCTCGTGCCGGATCTCGTCCCAGATCCCGTCGGTGCGCGGCGCGGCGAAGGCCTGGATCTGGAGGTTGGACCCCTCCAGCGCGGCCGTCACGCCGGTCACCTTCTGCGTCTTCTTGTCGATCTCCATGCGGAGCTCGAGCCCGGGCATCACCGGCAGCCAGATCGCGCCGAGATCGACCCGGGGGCCCATCTCGTCCACCTGCGAGCGGTCGAAGGGTCCGTGGGGCCGCTTCTGCTGCTCGGCCTCCACCGACGCCCACTCGACCGAAGCCGGCTCCTGAGCCGTACCTCGTCGGCTGAACAGACCCACAGCCACACTCCTTCGTCGTTCTTCCGTTGCCCGCCCGGCGGCTCGCCGGACGCTCGCCGTCCCCGGCCGCGCGCGATTGCTCCGCCGGGCGGCGTTATCCGCTCGTTACTTACAGCCTAGACCTGTCAGGGCTGCACTTGGACACGCGTTCAGCGTCCGGCGAAACCGCCGCTGGAACCGAAGCCGCCCTCGCCCCGGTGCGAGCCGGGCAGCACCTCGGCCATCAGGAAGCGCGCACGCTCGACCTTCTGGATCACGAGCTGCGCGACGCGGTCGCCGCGCGCCAGCTTCACGGCCTGCGTCGTGTCGGTGTTGAGCAGCGTGACCTTGATCTCGCCGCGGTACCCCGCGTCCACCGTGCCCGGCGCGTTGACGATCGTCACGCCATGCTTCGTGGCGAGCCCCGAGCGCGGGTGCACGAACGCCGCGTAGCCGTCCGGCAGCGCGATCGACACCCCGGTGGGCACCAGCACCCGCCCCTGCGGCGGGATCTCGACGTCGACCGTGGTCACCAGGTCGGCGCCGGCGTCGCCGGGATGCGCGTAGGACGGCAGGGGGACGTCGTCCAGGAGGCGGATGAGCACGTCGACCGTGCTGCCGTCAGGGGTGGGCTCAGGGGTGGGCACGCCGGAAGAGTACGCCACCTGGGCCCGCGCCGCCGCAAGAGTGCTCGGGCAGTGCTCGGGGCTGGGATGATGTGTCCATGACGGCGACCACCCTCACCTTCCACGAGCGCCTACTGCCCGGTCCCGGCGGCTGGCTCGGCACGGTCGGTCTGGGCGCCATCGCGGCGATCGCGCTGTGGCCCGTGCACGCGGTGACGGCGGTGACCGTGGGCCTGCTCGTGTGCGTGGGCTCGGCGGTCGCCCTGGCGGTGTCCTCGCCCGTGGTGGAGGTGTCCGACGGCGTGCTGCGCGCCGGGGCCGCCCGGATCCCGGTGGCGCTGCTCGGCGCCGCACAGGCGCTGGACGTCGCGGCCATGCGGCACGAGCT
>NZ_KI911720.1:24612-26512 GCF_000515355.1 Promicromonospora kroppenstedtii DSM 19349
CCGAGCCAGTGGGAGATCCCGGGTCCGGGGTCGCCGTCCGGTCCCGCGCCGACGCCGCCGGCCGAGCACGAGATCCCGCCGGAGCCCGAGCCCGGGCCCGGGCCTGCACCGGCTCCCGAGCCGGCCAACCCACCTGACAAGGAGCCCGCCGTCGCCAAGCGGAACGCACCCAAGCGCGGCCGCAAGTCCCGTGCGCAGGTGCCGAGCTGGGACGAGATCGTGTTCGGCTCGCGGCCGGAGGTCTAACGCGGGGGTCTAGCCCCAGAGGGACTCGTCCGCCGACCGGCGGCGGGCGGTGAGCGCGGTCATGCGGCGCATGTGGTGACGGCGGCACAGCACCTCGTACGCGACCTCGCCGAGGCCGACGTCGCCGATGACGACCTGCTCACCCTCGGTGACCATGACGCCGTCGACGGTGCGCGCGTTGTGCGTGGCGCGCGCGCCGCACCAGCACAGCGACTGCACCTGGAGCAGCTCCACGCGGTCGGCGAGCTCGACGAGCCGGGCCGAGCCGGGGAACAGGCGTGTGCGGAAGTCGGTCGTGATGCCGAACGCGAAGATGTCGATCTCCATCTCGTCCACGAGCCGGGCGAGCTGTTCCACCTGCGCGGGCGAGTAGAACTGCGCCTCGTCGCACACGAGGTAGTCGACGGCCTGGCCGGCGGCGCGCCGGGCACCGATCTCCACGAGGAAGTCGGTGTCGTCGGTGACCTCGACGGCCGCGACCTCCAGGCCCAGCCGGCTGGAGACCCGGTCGGCGCCCGCGCGGTCGCCCCGGCTGTAGATCAGGCCCTCACGCCCGCGCGCGCGGAAGTTGTGGTCGGTCTGCAGGGCCAGGGTGGACTTGCCGGAGTCCATGGTCCCGGAGAAGAAGACGAGCTGTGCCACGGGTGGTTCCTAGGAGGTCGCGGTCAGGAGCGGCACGAGCATCTCGTGCGGGGTGAGGGAGCCGTGCACGCCGGGCATGGCCCGGGCGTTCGCGGAGTGCACCCGGGAGTCGACGACGGTGGCGGCGCCGGTCATCGCCACCACGACGTCGCCGATCGCGGGCAGCACGTGCGGGGCGACGGGCCCGAACCAGCCGTCCGCGACTGCCTGGTCGCGGGGCACCACGAGGGCATGCTCCCCCAGCCGCTCCGTCCAGCGCGCGACGACGTCGGCCGGGTCGGTGCCGGGCTCGGTGTACAGGTGCAGGGCGCGGGGCTCGCCGCCGACCAGGGCGACGCCCGGGTGCAGCGCCGGGTCGGTCGCGACGTCCCACTGGAGGGCAGGGTCTGCCTTGATCTGGCCGTGGTCGGCCGTGACCAGCACGAGCGTGCCGCGCGGGACACTGCGCACCAGGCGGCGCAGCTCCTGGTCGGTGGCCTCCAGTGCGTCGCCCCACTGCCAGGAGTCCCAGCCGAACCCGTGGCCGGTCTTGTCCACGTCGCCCTGGTACAGATAGACGAGGCGCTGCCCGGTGCCCGCGGGATCGACGGGCCCGCGCAGGGCCGAGACGGTGGCGTCCACACGCTGCTCGAACGTCTCGGCGGCCACGTGGGCCGGGCCGCGCAGCGCGGCCTGGCTCATGCCGGAACCTGCAAACTTGCGCGGGCCGGGCGCCACCACGCGCGTACCGGCAGCCGCGAGGGTCTCCAGCACGGTGGGCTCGCGTTGCACGTCGGCCGGGTCACCGAGGTCGCGCCACTGCACCACGGCGGCCAGCTTGCCGGTCTCCGGGTTGCGCTGCGTGTAGCCGAGCATGCCCGTGCGGCCCGGCGCGGTGCCGGTCCCGAGGATGCTCAGGCCGGCCGCCGTCGTCGACGGGAAGCTGGACGTGAGCGTCGCGGCCGCCTCGTCGCGCTCGCGCAGGAGGCCGCGCAGGAACGGCGCGTGGCCCCCGCGCTCGGCGAGGTTGCGG
>NZ_KI911720.1:26612-27946 GCF_000515355.1 Promicromonospora kroppenstedtii DSM 19349
GGCCTGGCGCGACGGCCCGGCCGGGTGCGCGACGGGGTGGCGCTCCCGCTAGACGAAGTGGACCGCACGGCCTGGGACCAGCGCCTGCTGCGCGCCGGCCTGGACGACGCGGCGGCGGCGCTCGCCCGATATTCCGGGCCGGGTTCGGTGTCGCCCGGCAGGTTCGCACTCGAGGCTGCGATCTCCGGGGTCCACGCGAACGCGCCGGACGCCGCAGGTACGGACTGGCCGCGTCTCGCCCAGCTCTACGACGCGCTTCTGGCCACCTGGCCGTCGCCCGCCACGCGCGTCGCCCGGCTCGTGGTGCTCGGCCGGCTCGCGCTGCGCGACGGCGGCGACCTCTCGCCGGTCGAGCACGAGCTGGAGGAACTCGTCGCCGAGGGTCCGCCGTACGCCGCCCGGGACGCGAGCCTCGCCCTGGCGGACCTGGCCCGCCGGTCCGGACGCGCCGACGACGCGGCGGGCCGGTACCGGGAACTGCTCGACGTGGTGCCCGAGGGCCCGCTGCGGGAGTTCTGCCGGCGGTACGCCGGATAGGCGATTGGCCACCGATCCGCCTCATGGTCGACGCTCAGAACGGTGGTTCGGCGGGCGTGCTCGGACCCGCATCGGCGCCCGCGAGTGCCGCGCTGTCCCCCTTCATCGAGTTCTTCATCGAGTGCCGCCGAGGCGGACGCTTCCTGGACGGGGACCGCAGCGTCAGGTCGTAGCTCATGTCGGTATCTGCCGTCTCGGTCGTGTCGGCGTTGGTCGCGTCGGCGATGTCAATGTGCGTGTCCAGCACGGTCGGCGGCCGCG
The DNA here is from genome assembly GCF_000515355.1 of Promicromonospora kroppenstedtii DSM 19349. Lineage (GTDB taxonomy): Bacteria > Actinomycetota > Actinomycetes > Actinomycetales > Cellulomonadaceae > Promicromonospora > Promicromonospora kroppenstedtii. Next base: position 27,411 of record NZ_KI911720.1, read on the forward strand.
TGTGCACCCGGCCCGAAGGCGCGGTCCAGGTCGTGATGCCGGTGGTCGCGTCCCGGACGACGCTCCAGCCGCCGTGCGTCTTCAGCAGGTGGTGCCGCCGGCACAGGGGCTGGAGGTTGTCGGCACGCGTCTGGCCCGGGGTGCCCGGGAGCAGGGTCTCGGTGTCGAGGTCGTGGTCGAAGGGCACGATGTGGTCCAGGTCGTCATGGTCCGCGGGGTGCTCGCAGTGCGGGAACTGGCAGGTCCCGTCGCGCGCGACCACCGCCTGCCGCAGCACCTTGCCCGGCCGGTACGAGGTGGTCGAGTAGTCGGTGAGGACCCCGGTCAGCGGATCGGTGACCAGGCGCTGCCAGGTCGCGTCGGCGGCGATCCGGCCGGCCAGGTCCGCGGTGACGGGCCCGAAACCCTCCAGCTCGCCGGGGGCGTCGTCCTGGCCCAGCAGGGCGCTGGCCGGGACGGTGACCCGCACCACGGGCCTGGTCGGCACCACGCGCACGACGGCCTGCCGCACCGGGGCCCGGCCACCGCACGTGCAG
>NZ_KI911720.1:28046-29740 GCF_000515355.1 Promicromonospora kroppenstedtii DSM 19349
CGGGCCGGCGCCGACGACCGGCTGGCCGCACTCACCGAGCGCGAGCGCGAGGTGCTGCAGCAGCTCGGCCGCGGGCTCACCAACGACGAGATCGCCGCCGAGCTCTACCTGAGCCCCGCCACCGCGCGCACCTACGTGAGCCGGCTGCTCGCCAAGCTCGGCGCGCGGGACCGGGCCGCCCTGGTGATCCTCGCGTACGAGACGGGCCTGGTCAGGACGTCCTGACCAGGCCCGTCCGGGCCGGCCGGGACGTCAGAGCGACCGCAGCCGCGGCAGCACGTCCTCGCTGAACTGCGTCAGAAACCGCTCCTGGTCGTGACCCGGCCCGTGCACCACCAGGTGGTTGAGGCCCGCGTCGACGTAGGGCTTGATCATCGCGACGGCCTCGTCGGGGTCGGAGGCGACGATCCAGCGCTTGGCGACCTGCTCGATCGGCAGCTCGTCCGCGAGCTGCTCCATCTCCGTGGCCGAGGTGACGCTGTGCTTCTGCTCCGGCGTGAGCGACAGCGGCGCCCAGAACCGGGTGTTCTCCAGCGCGGCGGCGGGATCACGGTCGTAGGAGATCTTGATCTCGATCATCTTGTCGACGTCCGCGACGTCGCGCTCGGCCTTCTCGGCACCCTCGGCGACCGCGGGCAGCAGCTTCTCCGTGTACAGGTCCATGCCCTTGCCGGAGGTGCAGATGAAGCCGTCGCCCGCACGCCCCGCGTACTTCGCCACGAGCGGCCCGCCGGCCGCGATGTAGACGGGCACAGGGCTGACGGGCCGGTCGTAGATGTTGGCACCGACCAGCTCGTAGTAGTCGCCCTTGAAGTCCACGGACTCCTCGGTCCACAGGGCCCGCATGAGCTGCACGGCCTCGCGCAGCCGCGCGAACCGCTCCTTGAACTCGGGCCACTCCATGCCGGAGACGGCCGTCTCGTTGAGGGCCTCACCCGTGCCGACACCGAGGATCACGCGGTTCTCGGTGAGCAGGGCGAGCGTCGCGAACTGCTGCGCGATCACCGCGGGGTTGTAGCGGAACGTAGGGGTGAGCACGCTCGTGCCGAGCTGGATGCGAGAGGTGCGCTCCCCCGCCGCGGCGAGCCAGGCGAGAGCTGAGGGCGCATGACCCCCCTCGTGCCGCCACGGCAGGAAGTGGTCGGAGACCATCGCGCTGTCCAGTCCCACCTCCTCGGCGCGTACTGCGAGCTCAACCAGCTCGCGCGGCCCGAACTGCTCGGCGGACGCCTTGTACCCGATCTTCAGAGTCACGGTTGTGACCCTACGCTCCATCGCCCGCCCGCGAACCCGGTCGTCGCGCACATCACATCGTCCCTGCTCAGGAACGCCGCATCGCCGTGGCGGACCAGGCCCCAGCAAGCGCGACGAGCACCACGAACACCCCCAGGACCAGCGGGGCCGGCAGGTACACGAGGCCGACGCCGACCGCGAGCACGGGGACCACCAGCCCGGCGTAGCCCACGAGGAACACAAGGGCGAGGGCCTCGGCCCGCTCGCCGGGGGGCACCAGCGCCGCCGTCCGGCCCAGGGCGGACTTGAAGAGCAGTCCCGCCCCGCCGCCGGCGAGCAGGCCACCCGTCAGGAAGAGCGCCGTCGACGGCAGCACGACGCCGCCGAACAGGGCGGCCGGACCCACGATCATCAGGGCCGTGGCCGCGCGCAGCTGGCGGGCCGGCGCGACGGCCGCGACG
>NZ_KI911721.1:0-1450 GCF_000515355.1 Promicromonospora kroppenstedtii DSM 19349
CAGCCCGCTCCCGACCGGCCGACCGTCGAGCAGCCGGCGGCCGACCGGCCGACGTCGCCCTACGGGCCGGCGTCCCCGACGCCCCCCGCCGCGCCGGTGTACGGCCACCCCGTGCAGCACCTGCCGGTCCCGCCGGTCCCGCCGGTCCAGGACGCCGCGGTCCGCCCGGAGCCGCATGCCTCGGGCCAGTACGCCCCAGGCCAGCCTGACCAGTACCCGTCGGGTCAGTACCAGTCGGGTCAGTACCCCACCGGGCAGTACCCCACCGGGCAGTACCCCACGGGCCAGTACACCTCCGGGCAGTACGCCACCGGCCAGGTCCAGCCCTACCCGCCGCAGTACCAGTACGGCGCGGCGCCGCAGTACGGCTACGCGCCCGCGCCGCCGAAGAACGACCTGGGCGTCTGGTCGCTGGTCACAGGCATCCTGAGCTGGATCATGTGCCCGCTCGTGCTCGGCGTCGTCGCGATCTTCACGGGGAACGCGAGCCGCAAGGCGGTCCGCGAGGGCCTGGCGAACAACCCCGGCTCGGCGACGGCGGGGCTGGTCCTCGGTTGGATCAACGTGGGCCTCTTCGGCCTCGGGATCCTCGCGTGGATCATGTTCCTGTTCTTCGGTCTGCTCGGCGCCGCGTTCTCCGTGTCCCAGTCGTGAGCGGCCCACGCACGAGCACCGGGCCGCGTGTTCGCGTCCCGCGTACCTGGTGGAAGGTGGAAGCATGACCCAGCCCGACGAGTGGAAGTCGCCCTACGACCCGCCCGCACAGCCCGCCGACCGGGGCGCCCGGCCGGGGCCCGCACCGGACCAGCCCGTACCGGAGGAGCCCGCACCGCCCAGCCCTTACGGGCAGCCCTACCCGCAGCAGCCCGCACCGCCGGCGTACGGGGCTCAGCCCCACCAGCAACCGTACGGACCGGGCCAGCCCCATCCGGGCCAGCCGTATCCCGGCCAGCCCTACCAGTACGGCACGGCCTACGGCTACGTCGCCCCGCCCGAGAAGAACGCCCTGGGCATCTGGTCCCTCGTGCTCGGCATCCTGAGCGTCCTCATGCTGTTCAGCTGCGGGGTCGGGTTCCTCGCCGGCATCCCGGCGGTCATCACCGGACACCTCAGCCGCAAGGCGCAGAAGGAGGGCCTGGCCGACAACGGCGGCATGGGCCTGGCCGGGCTCATCACCGGCTGGGTCACGATCGGCCTCACCCTCCTCGCGGTGGTCGGGCTCGTCATCCTGTTCAGCATCCCGGAGTTCCGTGAGGGCTTCTTCGACGAGACGACCTCCACCTACAGCTACGAGTACTGAGCCACCGACTTGCGGGCCACGGACCACCGCCCGGCGGGGCCGCGGATCACGCACCCGCGGCCGCGTCGGCCACGTACCCGTCGGGCCGCACCAGCAGGGCAGTAGCGCCGCCGTCGGTCCGGCGGGTCACGACGCGCTCGGCGGGGTCCA
>NZ_KI911721.1:1550-4329 GCF_000515355.1 Promicromonospora kroppenstedtii DSM 19349
GTGGCAGTGCCGGACGTCGCTCCGGATGCCGTCTCCGCCGACGTGCCGACGACGTTCACGCACCCCGGCGTGCACGTCAGCGCGCCGCAGCTCGACTTCATCCGGGGCCGCGTGCAGGCGGGCGCGCAGCCCTGGCGGAGCGCGTACGACTCGATGATGGGCAGCCGGTACGCGTCACTGTCCTACACGCCGCACCCGCGGGCCGTGGTCGAGTGCGGGTCGTACTCCAACCCGAACTACGGGTGCACCGACGAGCGCGAGGACGCCATCGCGGCGTACACCCACGCGCTGGCCTGGTCGATCACCCGGGACACGCGGTACGCGAACAAGGCGATCTCGATCATGAACGCGTGGTCGCCGGTGATCCGGGACCACACCAACTCCAACGCCCCGCTGCAGACGGCGTGGGCCGGCTCGGTGTGGCCGCGCGCCGCGGAGATCATCCGGTACACCGGCGCGGGCTGGGCGGCGGCCGACGTCGACCGGTTCGAGACGATGCTGCGGAACGTCTACCTGCCGGAGGTGATCAACGGCTCCAACAGCAACGGCAACTGGGAGCTGTCGATGATGGAGGCCGCCGTCGGCATCTCGATCTTCCTCGACGACCGCAACGCCTACGCCTCGGCGCGCCAGCGGTTCCTGGTCCGGGTGCCCGCGTTCATCTACCTGACCTCCGACGGCTCGGTGCCGCGCACCGTGCCGGGCTCCGGCCGGGACACACCGGACCAGATCTTCGCGTACTGGCACAACCAGCGCACGCTGGTCAACGGCCTGTCGCAGGAGACCTGCCGCGACTTCACGCACACCGGCTACGGCATCTCGGCGATCTCGCACGTGGCCGAGACCGCCGCGATCCAGGGTGACGACCTGTACCCGCAGGTGGGGGAGCGGCTGCGGCACGCGCTCGGGTTCCACTCGACCTACCAGCGAGGCACGGCCGTCCCGTCCTGGCTCTGCGGCGGATCGGTGCACCTGGGCCTCGGCCCGGTCACCGAGGTCGGCTTCAACGCCCTGCACAACCGGCAGGGGTTCGCGATGAGCAACACGCAGGCCCTGACGGAGTCCAGCCGCCCGGCGGGAACGAACAACCTGTTCGTCGCCTGGGAGACCCTGACCCACGCGGACAACCCGAACGTGCTGCCCTGACGGGCTGATCCTCGGCAGTTTGCCCCGCGGACTCGGCAGTTGGCATCGAGATCGGCTCAGGCCTGAGCCGATCTCGATGCCAACTGCCGAGTGCTCTGTAAGGTGCCGAACTCAATGCTCCGTGTACCAGGTGTGCATCAGGTAGTCCTTCTCCGGGCCCGTCACCTGCCAGCGCAGCTCCCAGGACGGCGCCCGCCACGTCGGCACCTCGATGCCGCCCTGGTACAGGTCCTGGCCACACAGGTGCTCGACAGCGCCGGCGGTCCAGGGGTGGAAGTCGCGGCCGTCCTCGAAGGTCACGCGCCAGCTCGGCTCGCGGCCGTCGTCGCGGCCGCCGGTTGCGCGGCCGCCGTCACTGCCGTCGTCGAGGAGCCCGCCCGACGGCGTCTCGCGCACCGGCTCCCGGACGACGAACAGCGTGCGCGTCACCGGCGTCGTGCCCGCTGCCCAGCGGAGCGTGCCGTGCTCCGCCCAGCGCATGCGGCCGTCGTCCTCCACCGAGAACCGGGCCTCGCCGTCGGCGGAGTACTCGGCACCGTCCGCGTGCCGGATCTCCCGCCGGAAGTCCCAGGTGCCCACGAGTCGCAACGGATCCACGCCCACGACCCTAGACCGCGGTGCCGACCCCACGGAAAGCGTGCGGTCCCGGGGCAGCCGATGGGCGAGGATGTTCCCCATGACCTCGACCCCTGAGACCACCACACCCACGGAGCTGGACCCGGCCAACCCCTTCGCCGCGCCGTCCACCCTCCCGTACGGGCTGCCCGACTTCTCCGCGATCCGCGAGGAGCACTACGAGCCCGCGATCCTGGCCGGCATGGCGGCCCACCGGGCCGAGGTCGAGGCCATCGCCACCAACCCCGAGCCCGCCACGGTCGAGAACACGCTGGAGGCGCTGGAGCGCTCCGGTCAGCTCCTGGGCCGCGCCGCCCGCGCGTACTTCAACCAGCTGCCCTCCGACTCGACCCCCGGGCTCGAGGACGTCCAGGAGCGGCTCGCGCCCCTGTTCGCCGCCCACCAGGACGCGATCAACATGGACGCACGCCTCCACGCACGCGCGAAGGCCCTGGCCGACGCCGCGGCAGCCGGCGACCTGGTGCTCGAGCCCGACACCGCCTACCTGCTCGAGAAGCAGATGACGCAGTTCAAGCGGTCCGGCATCGCGCTGTCCGCGGGGGACCAGGACACGCTGCGCGAGCTCAACGCACGCATCACGACGCTGGAGGCGAGCTTCGGGCGCAAGCTGCTGGCGGGCGCCAACGAGGCGAGCGTGCTCGTGACCGAGGAGGCCGAGCTCGCCGGGCTCTCCGCGGACGCCAAGGCGGGTGCCCGCGCCGCCGCCGAGGCGCGCGGCCAGGACGGCTGGCTGCTGGAGATGCAGCTCTTCACGCACCAGAACGTGCTCGCCTCGCTGGAGGACGCCGCCACCCGCGAGCGCGTGCAGAGCGCGTCCATGGCGCGTGGCGCCACCGGCGGCGAGAACGACACCCGTGAGGTACTCCTGGAGCTCGCGCGCCTGCGGGCCCAGCACGCGCAGCTGCTCGGCTACGAGCACCACGCCGCGTACATCGCCGCCGACGCGACCGCCGGCACCACCGCCGCCGTCAACGAGATGCTCGGGCGCCTCGCGCCC
>NZ_KI911722.1:0-2854 GCF_000515355.1 Promicromonospora kroppenstedtii DSM 19349
GTCGTCGTCGGCCCGCCGCTGTCGGTCCGCCCCGCCGTCGTCGGCCCGCCGCTGTCGGTCCGCCCCGCCGTCGTCGGCCCGCCGTCGTCGTCGGCCCGGTCTCGTCTCTTTCCTTTGAGGCCTAAGTTTCTTCGCTTTGGATCAGTCCAAAGCGAAGAAACTTAGGCCTCGAAGGAGAGGGCGACAACGGGAATTGGACCGGGGGAGCAGAGCCCCTAGTTGACGCCGCCCTCGCGCTCGCTCAGGGCGTCGATGTCCGAGATCCCGCCGCGCTGCCCGACCAGCCGGTTGGTGATCCACGTCAGCAGCCACAGCACGAGGCCGATCCCCAGGAGCCACCCGGCGATCGTGTAGGTCAGCGGGTCGCGCCCCGTCCACGGGCCCACGAAGAACGCGCAGGCGAGGGCGCCGATGATCGGCAGCACCGTCGGCGCCACGAAGTGCCGGCGGTCGATCGGGTCCCGGCGCAGCACCAGCACGCAGACGTTGACGATGGCGAACACGCCCAGGAGCAGCAGCGCAGTCGTGTCACCGAGCGCGGCGACGACGTCGTTGTCCGGGTCCCGGCTGACGAAGTAGATCAGCCCGAACGAGATGACCGTGGTCACCAGGATGGCCACCCACGGCGTCTGGCGCCGAACACCCACCCGACCCAGCACGCCGGGCAGCACGTTCTGCTTGGCCATGCCGTACAGCAGCCGGCTCGCCATCAGCATGTTGATCAGCGCCGAGTTGGCCACGGCGAACATCGAGATGAACGGCAGGATGTCGCCCGCCGGGATACCGGGCGCCGCGGTCTCGACCACGGTTACCAGCGGTGTGTCGCTCTCGGCCAGCACGCCGACCGGCACGATCGCCACGGCGAACAGCGAGACGAGCACGTAGATGATCCCGGTGATGCCGATGCCGGCGATCATCATCTTGGGGAAGTTCCGGACGGGGTCGTGCGTCTCCTCCGCCATGTTCACCGAGTCCTCGAACCCGACCATGGCGAAGAAGGCCAGGGCGGTCGCCGCCGTGACGGCGAAGAAGGCGCCCTTGTCGTTGGGGTCCTCGAACACGATGGTCCGGGAGAAGTCGACCTGGCCGGCGAACGCGGCGTAGAAGCCGATCAGGATCACGAGCAGCAGGCCGGACAGCTCGACGAGCGTCAGGAAGATGTTCGCCTTGACGCTCTCGCCGACGCCGCGCAGGTTCACCGCGGCGACGACGCCCATGAAGACCAGGGCGATGGTGATGATCAGCGCCGCGTTGGACTCGTCCAGACCGAAGCCCACCGCGAGGTTCGAGGCGAACGCCCGGGAGGCGGTCGACGCCGAGGTGATGCCGGAGCACATGACGGTGTAGCAGACCATGAACGTCAGCAGGTGCACGCCGAACGCCTTGTGCGTGTAGAGCGCGGCGCCCGCGGCGCGGGGGTACTTGGTCACCAGCTCCAGGTACGAGAAGGCGGTGACCAGCGCGATGGCGAACGCGACGATGAACGGCGCCCAGGCCGCACCACCGACCTGCGCGGCGACCTTGCCGGTCAGCGCGTAGATGCCGGTGCCCAGGATGTCGCCCACGATGAACAGCAGGAGGAGCTTGGGTCCCATGACCCGCTTGAGCTCGGTGGGTTCCTCACCGAGGACTGCGTTCTCCTCGGCAGTTGGCTGGCTCATTCCTCGCCTCCGATCTGAGGCGACACGCCCTCGGGCCACCTCCGTGCGCTGCGGGCAGGTTCACCCCTGATCGGTAAAGAGTTCCGTAAAGGACACATCTCGGCAACGGACGCGCCGGAAGTTCTTGACGCTCTGACCTGGCAGGTCTATCTTCCGAAGTATCTGTTTGAACGATTCAAACGGCTGATTCAGGTCAATGCCGACCGCCCGCAGAGCTCGACGGAGAGACATGCAGAACGCCGCACCGACGCTGCGCCTGGAAGGGGTCGCCAAGTCCTTCGGACCCGTGGCCGCGCTCCGCTCCGGCACCCTGGTCGTACAGCCCGGCACCATCCACGCGCTCGTGGGGGAGAACGGCGCGGGCAAGTCCACGCTGGTCAAGATCGTGGGCGGCGTGCACCGCCGCGACGCCGGCGTGGTCGAGCTCGGCGGCGAGCCCGTCGACTTCAGCGGCCCGGCCGAGGCCAAGGCGGCCGGGGTCGCCGTCATCCACCAGGAGCCCGCGAGCTTTCCCGACCTGACGGTCGCCGAGAACATCTACCTGGGCCGGGAGCCGCTCGGCCGGTTCCGCCGCATCGACCGCCGCGCCATGCGGGCCGGGACCCGGCAGCTCTTCCGCGACCTCGGCGTCGACCTCGACCCGGACCGTCCGGCCGAGGGGCTGTCCATCGCGGACCAGCAGATCGTCGAGATCGCCAAGGCGATCTCCCTGGACGCCCGGCTGCTCGTCATGGACGAGCCGACGGCGGCGCTCAGCGCCGTCGAGGTGCGCCGGCTCTTCGCGGTCGCGCGTGGCCTGCGCGACGCGGGCCACGCCGTCGTCTTCATCTCGCACCGCCTCGACGAGGTCGCCGAGCTCTGCGACACCGTCACCGTGATGCGCGACGGCGAGCACGTGTCGACCGACCCGGTCGCCGACGTGACGGCCGGCGACCTGGTGCGGCGCATGGTCGGCCGCGCCGTCGCCGACCTCTACCCCAAGGTGCCGAGCACCCCCGGCGAGGTGGTGCTCCGCGTCGAGGGGCTGCAGTCCACCGGCACGTTCCACGACGTGTCCTTCGACGTGCGCGCGGGCGAGATCGTCGGCCTGGCGGGCCTCGTCGGGGCGGGGCGCAGCGAGATCGCCCGTGCCGTGTTCGGCGTCGACCGGTACGACGCCGGCCGCGTCGTCGTCGGCGGGCGGGCCCTGCGCC
>NZ_KI911722.1:2954-4939 GCF_000515355.1 Promicromonospora kroppenstedtii DSM 19349
GCTGGCGGCCGAGGGCGCGTGCGTGGTGGTGGCGGACCTGGACGCCGCGAAGGCGTCGGCCGCTGCCGCGGAGCTCGGGTCGGCGGACGTCGCGATCGGCGTGGCGGTGGACGTGTCCTCGGAGGCCGCCGTGCGGGCCGGGATCCAGGAGGCCGTGCTGGCGTTCGGCGGCGTGGACCTCGTGGTGAACAACGCGGGCCTGTCGCTGTCGCGGTCGCTGTTCGAGACCACCGAGGCCGACTGGGACCTGCAGCACAACGTGATGGCCAAGGGGTCGTTCCTGGTTTCACGTGAAGCGGCGCGGGTACTGGTGGACCAGGGCATGGGGGGCGACATCGTCTACATCTCGTCCAAGAACTCGGTGTTCGCGGGGCCCAACAACATCGCGTACTCCGCGACCAAGGCCGACCAGGCGCATCAGGTGCGGCTGCTCGCGGCCGAGCTGGGGCAGTACGGCATCCGGGTGAACGGCGTGAACCCCGACGGCGTGGTGCGCGGCTCGGGCATCTTCGCCTCCGGGTGGGGGGCCAACCGGGCGGCCGTGTACGGGGTGCCCGAGGAGAAGCTCGGCGAGTTCTACGCACAGCGCACCCTGCTCAAGCGCGAGGTGCTGCCGGAGAACGTGGCCAACGCCGTGTTCGCGCTGTGCACCTCCGACTTCTCGCACACGACAGGCCTGCACGTGCCGGTGGACGCGGGCGTGGCAGCGGCGTTCCTGCGGTGAGCGAGGTGGGGAGCGGTCGCGCCGGGTCTCGACAGGCGCGATCAGCGGATTCGGTGGTCGAGCCTGTGCCCGCGCGGGTCGAGACCGTCGAGACCGGGTTCGTCGCCGTCGACCTGGGCGCGACGAGCGGCCGGGTGATGCTCGGGATCGTGCGGGAAGGGTCCAGACAGACTCGGCCGCTGGCGGAAGAGGCTCGACCTGGGGGCGTTGACGGCGCTCCCCGGGTCGAGCTGGTCGAGTGCGGCCGGTTCACCAACGGTCCCGTGCCCGACGAGCGCGGCGCGCTCCGCTGGGACGTGCGCGCGCTGTGGCGCGGCATCCTTGACGGGCTGCGGTCCGCGGGCGACGTCGCGCGGGAGCGCGGGGTCGTGGTCCGGGGGATCGGCGTGGACGCGTGGGCCGTGGACCACGCGTTCCTCGACGATTCCGGCGACCTGGTGGCGGACCCGTTCTGCTATCGCGACCCCCGCACCGATGCGGTGGCCGACGAGGTCTACCGGCGCATCCCGTTCGCCGACCACTACGCCGTCAACGGGCTGCAGCACCTGCAGTTCACCACCGAGTTCCAGCTCGTCGCCGAGGTCTCGACAGGCTCGACCCGCGAGGGAACGGGCTCGGCCGGGGAGTGGGGCCGCGCGCGGGGCCTGCTGCTGGTGCCCGACCTGATCACCTACTGGCTCACGGGCCGCCGCGTCGCGGAGGTGACCAACGCGTCCACCACGGGCCTGCTCGACGCGACCTCGCGCACCTGGTCGGCCGAGCTCCTGGACCGGCTGGCGGCCGAGTACCCGCCGCTCGCCGGGCTCCGCGACAAGCTGCCGGAACTCGTGGAGCCGGGCACCGTCGTCGGGCACCTGGTGCCCGAGGTGCGGGAGGTGACGGGGCTCGGCGAGGTGCCGGTGCTCGCCGTCGCCTCGCACGACACGGCGTCCGCCGTGGCGGCGGCGCCGCTCGGGGCGGCCGCGGCGTACATCTCGTCGGGCACGTGGTCGCTGGTCGGGCTGGAGCTGCCCGAGCCCGTGCTCACCGAGCCGAGCCGGGCCGCGAACTTCACCAACGAGCTCGGCCTGGACGGGACCGTGCGCTACCTGCACAACGTCATGGGCCTCTGGGTGCTGGACGAGTGCGTCCGGTCCTGGGCGCACGACGACGGCGCGCCCGTCGACCTGTCCGCCCTGCTGGCGGCGGCCTCCGCCGAGCCCGGGGGGCGCTGCCTCGTCGACGTGGACGGCGGCGAGTTCCTCGCGCCGGGCGACATGCC
>NZ_KI911722.1:5039-8480 GCF_000515355.1 Promicromonospora kroppenstedtii DSM 19349
GCGCCGCCGGCGACCCGCACGACCCGGCGCCGCCCGCGGCGCCGCACCTCGAACTCGCCGGCGACCAGGCCCTCGTGACCTGGCCCGACGGCGAACGGACCACGGCAACTCTGCCCTGACCAACCATGCGCTCCGATGGTTCTCACCGGGGCGCCGCAGGACCGAATTCACTCGAAGGAGAGTTGGAATGAACCGCAAGATCATGAGCGCGCTCGGCATCGCCGCCGCCGCGTCGCTGGCCCTGACGGGGTGCGGCGGACAGGACGAGCCCGCGGCCGCCGACGGCCCGGTGACCATCAGCCTGGCCGGCTGGGACTTCGCGTCCACGCCGGAGTTCCAGACGCTCGCGGACGCCTATCACGAGGCCAACCCCGACGTCACCGTGGAGCTCAAGGAGTACCCGGCGGGCGACGACTACGACACTGCGCTGACGGCCGACCTGGCCGCGGGTGCCGCGCCGGACGTCTTCATCGTGAAGAACCTGAAGAACTACATCACGTTCCAGGAGGGCGGCACGCTGCTCGACATCTCGGACGTGGCGGGCGAGCTCGACCCGGCGACGGGCGGTCTGGAGCCGATGGCGGTCGACGGCAAGACCTACGCGGTTCCCTACCGTCAGGACTCGTGGCTGCTCTACTACAACAAGGAGCTCTTCGAGAAGGCCGGCGTGGACCTGCCTGACGGCTCCTGGACCTGGGACGACTACGCCGACGCCGCCGAGCAGCTCACCGAGGGCATCGGCGAGAAGGATGTCACGGGCACCTACCTGCACAGCTGGCAGTCCACCGTGCAGGGCTTCGCCCTCTCGCAGACGCCGGGCGCGTCGCTCGACGGCAGCGACTTCTCGTTCCTGGCCCCGTACTACGAGCGCGAGCTCGCGCTGCAGGACGCCGGCGCGCAGCCGTCGTTCGCGACCGTGACCACGAACGAGCTGGCCTACCAGTCGCAGTTCGGCACTCAGAAGGCCGCGATGCTCCCGATGGGCTCCTGGTACATCGGCACGCTGGTGGCGGAGCAGGAGTCGGGCGCCGCGGACACCTTCGAGTGGGGCATCGCGCCGATCCCGCAGCTCGACGAGTCCACGACCGGCACGGAGAACACCCCCGTGACGTTCGGTGACCCGACCACGATGGGCATCAGCTCCGGCATCGACGAGTCCAAGATCGAGACCGCCAAGGACTTCCTGCGGTTCGCCGCCGGCCCCGAGGGTGCTGCCGCGCTCGCCGAGATCGGCATCACGCCGGCCCTGATCGACGACGCCGTGGCCGACGCGATCTTCGGGCTCGAGGGTGTGCCGCAGGACGAGCTGTCGCGGTTCGCCTACACCACGCACGACACCCTGCCCGAGAACCCGGTGGGCCAGAAGACGGCCGCCATCCAGACGATCCTGGGCGAGACCCACTCGGCGATCATGTCCGAGTCCACCCCGGTGGACGAGGCGATCACCGAGGCCGAGGAGCGCGTCGCCAACGAGGTCGGCTGACCTCGACCGACCCGCGCGCCCGGGCTCGGTGGCACCTCGAGCCGAGCCCGGGCGCGCGCCCCGGACCACCACGCTTCCCAAGGAGACGAACCCCATGACGACACCGGTCGTCGGCGAAGAGCGCACCCTCGGGTTCGCGCAGCCCGACACCCGGCCTCCGCTCCGGACCCCGCGCACCTCGCTCAAGGTCCGTAACGCGCTGGTCGGCTGGACGTTCATCCTGCCGAACTTCCTCGGCTTCGCGGTGCTCACCCTCGCGCCGGTGCTCACGCTGTTCTACATCTCCCTGACCAGCTGGAACATCTTCGGCGCCGCCCAGTGGGTGGGCCTCGACAACTTCACGCGCCTGGTGGGGGACAAGAGCTTCCACACCGCGCTCGGCAACACCTTCTACTACGCAGCGCTGCACATCCCGATCACCATCGCGGCCTCCCTGGGCCTCGCGCTGCTGCTGAACCAGAAGCTGCGCGGCGCGGCGTTCTTCCGCACGGTCGCGTTCTTCCCGTACATCACGTCGATCGTCGCGGTCGCCGTCGTGTGGAACATGCTGTTCAGCCCCGAGTACGGCCCGATCAACCAGTTCCTGGGCCTGTTCATCGACGGTGGGATGCCCGGCTGGACGGTCTCCAAGGATTGGGCGATGCCCGCGGTGATCATCGTCGGCACGTGGAAGGACATGGGCTACTACATGCTCCTGTTCCTGGCCGGCCTGCAGACCGTGCCCGGCGAGCTGCACGAGGCCGCCAGGATCGACGGCGCCGGTGCATGGCAGCGCTTCTGGAACGTCACGCTGCCCTGCCTGCGGCCCACGATGTTCTTCGTGACGGTCATGGTCACGATCCAGAGCTTCAAGGTCTTCGACCTGATCCTCGTCATGACCGACGGCGGCCCGGGCCAGGCGACCCTCGTGCTCAGCCAGTACATCTACCAGAAGGGCTTCGAGCAGTTCGAGTTCGGCTACGCCTCGGCCGTCGCCGTCGTCCTGTTCTTCATCTGCATCACCGTGACCGTGGTGCAGTTCCTGTACAACAAGCGGAAGGAAGCGTGATGGCCGCCCGTCCGTCCGCCCTCCGGAGGTCCGGCCGGGTGCTGCTCTACGTGGTGATGATCCTCGCCGCGGCGGGCATCATGCTCCCGTTCGCCTGGATGGTGATCTCGTCGCTGAAGATGAACAACCAGGTGTTCACGGCGCCCGTGCAGTGGATCCCGGACCCCGTGCAGTGGCGCAACTACCTCGACATCTGGGTCAAGGCCGACATGGTCACCTGGGTGCGCAACACCCTCGTCCTGTCCGTCGCCGTGACGGTGCTGCAGGTCCTGACCGGCAGCTTCGCCGCCTACGGGTTCGCCAAGATGCGTTTCCCGGGCCGCGAGCCGCTGTTCCTGCTGTACATCGGCACCATCGCGGTGCCCTGGCAGTCGTACATGATCCCGCAGTTCCAGATGCTCTCGAGCTGGGGCCTGAACAACACCCTGTGGGCGATCATGCTGCTCCAGGCGTTCGGCGCCTTCGGCGTGTTCCTCATGAAGCAGTACTACGAGTCGATCCCCGACTCCCTGTCGGAGGCCGCGCGCCTGGACGGGCTGTCCGAGTACGGGATCTGGTGGCGCATCATCATGCCGCTGTCGGTGCCGGCCCTGGCGTCGCTGACGATCATCACGTTCGTCTCGACCTGGAACGACTACCTCGGGCCCCTGATCTACCTGCGTGACCGCGAGCTGTGGACCATCCAGATCGGCCTGCAGTCGTTCATCGGCGAGTACAACGCCGAGCACGCGCTGATCATGACGGGCTCCGTGCTGTCGGTCCTGCCGATCGCCCTGATCTTCCTGCTCGGCCAGCGGTACTTCGTCGAGGGCGTCGCGACGACGGGCGTGAAGGGGTGAGTGCCGTGGGCGCGAACCTGGCGGCCGGCGTGGGCCAGACGGCGGCCGCGGCCCCTGCGGCCGCCGGCCCG
>NZ_KI911722.1:8580-12962 GCF_000515355.1 Promicromonospora kroppenstedtii DSM 19349
CCGCCGCCGCATCGATCCGCGGCTCACCCGCACTGGAACCTGCACCCTGTGACCCGCCGTCGGCCCGCGACCCTTCGTCGGCGCGCGACCCTTCGTCGGCCCGCGACCCCCCGTCGTCCCCCGACCCGCTGGTGCCCTCCGGCTCCAGCCGCCCGCCCGCCAGGATGATCGCGCGTGACCGCTGCCGCCGCGCCAGCTCGACGAAGGCGAGCTCGCGGGCCGAGCTGTGCTCGGTCGACGCGAGGGTCACGATGAGGCCCGCCCGCTCCGCCGCGCGCGCCACGCCGGCGGCGATCGTCGAGAAGTACGGGTCGGCGATGTCATGCACCACGAGCCCGAGCGCGGTGGTGCGCCCGCGGGCCATGGCCTGCGCGCTGGGGTCGGGCGAGTAGGCGAGGCGGCGCGCGGCCTCCAGGACGCGCTCGCGCAGGTCCTCGCGGACGCTGCGGGTAGCGCTCCCGTTGATCGCGCGGGACGCCGTGGCGAGCGAGACGCCGGCCTCGCGGGCGACCTGGCTCAGGGTGACGGGGGCGTCGGACATGAGGTCATACTGCCGTGTCCGGCGCGCTCGTGGTCGCCGAGCGGCTTTTCAGAGTGTGGAAACCGCCCGCCGGCCCCCGCGAGCGGGCCATCCGGGCCGCGCCTAGCGTGGGGACGGACGACGGAGGACTGCCATGACCTCACATCAGTACGTCCCGTTCGACCCGGCGCTCACGGACCTGTACCAGGACCTGCACCGACATCCCGAGCTCGGCTTCCAGGAGCATCGCACCGCGCGGATCGTCGCCGACCGGCTCACGGCGTCCGGCTTCGAGGTGACGACGGGCGTCGGCAAGACCGGCGTCGTCGGCATCCTGCGGAACGGGTCCGGCCCGACGGCGCTGCTCCGCGCCGACATGGATGCCCTTCCGGTCAGGGAGGAGACGGGCCTGGACTACGCCAGCACCGCGACCGCGACGGACGCGGCCGGGAAGACGGTCCCGGTCGACCACGCCTGCGGGCACGACCTGCACACCACGTGCCTCCTGGGCGCCGCCGACGTGCTGGCGCACACCCGCGAGAGCTGGGCCGGCACCCTGCTCGTGGTGTTCCAGCCCGCGGAGGAACTGGGTCAGGGCGCCCAGGCGCTGGTCGACGACGGCCTCTACGACCGCTTCCCGACCCCCGACGTCGTGCTCGGCCAGCACGTGGCGCCGCTGCCGGCGGGCAGGATCGCGGGGCATCCCGGCGCGTCGTACGCGGGCTCCGACTCGCTCCGGGTCCGGCTCGCGGGGCGCGGGGCGCACGGATCGATGCCCCAGGCGTCGGTCGACCCGATCGTGATGGCGGCCGAAACCGTGCTGCGCCTGCAGACGGTCGTGTCCCGCGAGATCCCGAGCACGGCGACCGCCGTGCTCACCGTGGGTTCGATCCACGCCGGCGACGCCGCCAACGTCATCCCCGGCGAGGCCGAGCTGCAGCTCAACATCCGCAGCTACGACGAGGCGGTGCGGCAGCGGATCCTCGACGCCGTCGAGCGCATCGTGCGCGGCGAGGCGATCACCGCCGGCGCGACCGAGGAGCCCACGATCACCCCGATCGAGCGGTTCCCCGTGGTCGTCAACGACGACGCCGCGCTCTCCCGGACGTTCGCCGCCTTCGCGTCGTGGCTCGGCCCCGAGAACCTCCTCGACCCAGGAGCGGGAGCGGGGAGCGAGGACGTGGGCATCCTGGCGACGAGTGCGGGGGCGCCCCTGTCGTACTGGCTGCTCGGTGGCACCGACCCAGGCCTCTTCACGACCGGAGACCTGAGCGACCCGGCGCTCCTGACCGTCCCCTCCAACCACTCGCCGCGCTACGCGCCGGTGCCGCACCCGACACTGGAGAACGGTGTGACGGCACTGGTCACGGCCGCCGGCACCTGGCTGCCGGCCGCGGCACAGCGTGCGTGACCGACAGGACGTCAGATCGTCGGCACCCCGGGTGCCGATGATCTGACGTCTTGCGACCACCCGGCCGGCCCGGGCCTGGCTACACCCGCGCCATCCGTAAACCGGCGTCGCGGTGCGTGCGCTCGATGACACTGGAGTACCCGGCGATCATCCGGACGTGGCTGAACTTCGGCCGCACGGCGGTGCGTGCCGACTCCAGCTCCTCGCGACGGGCCGCGGCCTCGATCCAGGTCGCGGCGATCTCGTCGGGTTCGAACGACGTCACGAACCCGATCCGCTCGACGATCGACGGCGCGTCGCCCACCGGGGTCGTGACGGGCACGGCCCCGCACATCGATCCCTCGATGAGGCACAGTGGTGCGGCCTCGCCGAACGTCGAGGTGAGCGCGACGACGTCGGCCGTCGCGTAGACCAGCTCCATGTCGTGGCGCACGCCCAGCAGCTCCAGGCGCTCCAGCAGGTCCGGGCGGTCGCCGAAGATGCGGGCCAGGTCGTCCCGCAGCGCGGGGTTGGCCGAGCTCATGCCCGCTCCGCACATCTGCACGTAGCCGGCGGGGTCGAGCTCGAGGAACGTCCGGGCCGACCGGAGGAACAGCTCGGGGTTCTTCATCTCGTCGTACCGCGCCGCGTAGACCACGACCGTCGCGTCGGCCGGGATCCCGGCCGCGCCCCGCAGCGCGAGCCGGCGCGCGCCCTGCACCGGCCGGAACCGGGCCAGGTTGATGCCGTTCGGCACCACGCGCAGCAGGTCGGCGGGCACGCCCGCCGCCCGGTACGCGTCGCGCGTGGACTCCGCGCAGCAGACGACGGCAGCCAGGCGGCCTCGCTCGGCGGCGGTCAGCAGGTCGCCGAGGGCGTCGCCCTGGTGCTCCGGGTCGGACCGGTGCAGGCACGCGATGACCGGACGCTGCGGGAACGCGTCCTGGTTCACCAGCCGCAGCGGCTGCTCCTTGAGGGACAGGATGACGTGGGATCCGCTGGCCTGGTGGCCCGCGGCCCGCAGCTCGGCCTCGGTGAACACCCGCGGGTCGTGATTCGCGTCCGTGCTGCGGCCCAAGGAGCCGATCCGCACGCCCGCGGCGCGCAGGGCGCGGTAGCGCGGGTCGTCCTCCATGCGCTGGAGGGTGGCCTCGCGCCGGACCTCGTGGTGCAGGCTCAGCACGGAATGCTGCTGACGACCGCCCTGATGCAGACCGGCAACCACTGTCGAGTGCAGGACACGAGCCCCGCCGCTGAAGAAGCCCTCGTAGAGCGAGAGCACACGCAAACCGTTGCGCTGGATCACAGACACCACCTCCTGTGCCCAGGGTGAGCCCTGCGGATGTGCGTTACATGGCAGTTTGGTTACACGAGGATTACGTATCCGAGGACTTCTGCACAAGGAGGTTTCGGATGTCTTTCTCCGCCTGAGCGGGTGAGGTTTCGCGGCAGCCCAGCGCGACCCACCGCTCGATCATCGCCGGTTCGGACCGCAGCAGCGAGGTGCCCCGGCGCAGCAGCGTCACGATCGGTTTGCGCGCCTCGGCGACGTCGCGCAGGAACCGGAACCAGAAGGTGACCAGGCGGGGTCGCGACAGGCAGATCGCGTCGGCGAGCAGCCCCTCGGCCCGGCATTCCTCGACGAGCTGCGCCGCGAAGATGCCCTCGGCGATCATCAGCGGCGAGTCCCCGATGTCGAGCCGGCGCATGCCCGTGCGGCGCGACGTCGGGATGTCGTACACCGGCACCTCGGCGCGGCCCTCGGTGGCGAGCTCCTGCAGCGCGGCCAGCGCGCCCTTGCCGTCCCAGCTCTCGGGGCTGTCCCAGTCCACGCTGCCGTAGCGCTGCGGCAGCCCGGGGTGATCGATGTCGAGGTAGAAGTCGTCGAGCTGCACCACCGGCAGGCCGAGCCGCTGCGTGAGCGACGTCTTGCCCGAACCCGACGGTCCGGTCAGCAGCACCACGCGCGCGCGGGGGCGCCGCGCACCCGGAGGCAGGTCGAAGAGGGCGGGCTCGGTCACGGGGTCGGTCACGAGATCCGATTCTCCCGCACCGGACGGCCGGTGGCTGCGGTGCGCAGGGGTGTGGGGCGTGACGCTCCTCCCTCTCGAGGCCAAACTTTCTCCTCTTTGCGGCGGCCGAAAGCGAAGAAAAGTCGGGCCTCGAAGGGGAGGGCCGACGGCGGCCCGGCTCGCTGTCCGGCCTCGTCAGCCCCGTTGGTAGCGCCCCGGCGTCGTCCGCAGCAGACGGCGGAAGTGCCGCGTCAGGTGCGCCTGGTCGTGGAACCCGGTGGCGGCTGCGACGTCGGCCGCGGGCTCGCCGGCCAGCAGCCGACGTCGGGCCAGGTCCAGGCGCCGTCCGACCAGGTACCGGTGCGGTGGCAGGCCGAGCTCCCGGGTGAACGAGCGCACCAGGTGCGGCACCGTGACGTCCAGCTCGGCGGCGACCTCGGCGAGCCGCACCGGCCGGGCC
>NZ_KI911722.1:13062-13235 GCF_000515355.1 Promicromonospora kroppenstedtii DSM 19349
TGGGCCCCCTCCGCGAGCTCCTGGAGGCGATGGCCGAGCCGGGCCTCGGCATCGACGAGTTCCTGGCGCACGACCAGGACCTGCACCTCGGGCTCGCCCGGCTGGGCGGCAACCAGCTCGTCGAGGCGATCCTGAGCGGCATGCGCGCGGCCGTCGCCTCCTACGTGACGACA
>NZ_KI911722.1:13335-14756 GCF_000515355.1 Promicromonospora kroppenstedtii DSM 19349
GAGCCCGGCGAGCAGCTCCTCCTCCGCGGAGGCGACGCGCGCGTCCATGGCGGCGAGCACCTCGAGGCCGCGGTCCGTCGCGACGACGCGGCGCGCCCGCCGGTCGGCCGGATCCTGCTGCCGCTCTACGAGCCCGCAGCGCTCGAAGGCGTCCAGCAGGTAGGTCATCACCGTGCGGTCGATGCCGAGCGAGGCGGCGAGCGCGGCCTGGCTCGGCAGCTGGCCGTGCACCACGGCGGTGAGCAGCTGGTAGCCCCGTGTGCCCTGCGGCAGGTCGTCCGCGGCGGCGTCGACCCGTGCGCTCCACTCGCGCAGGAGCGCGGCGAGGGACCAGCCGAACAGGGAGTGCTGGCCCGTGCGGGTCTCGGCGGGGACGATGCTCATGGCCACATCCTACGGGAATGTGCGGCATTCAAGAAGAGTTGTGAGTAATATCGTCTGCAGGACAGACGATCTGCCGCGACGCGTGGCAGGCGCAGAGCGACGACGAGGGACACCGCACGCATGACCGACTACGGGCACGACCTGCTCTTCGGCACGTTCATCACGCCCACCAACGCGAACCCGCAGGTTCCCGTCGGGCTGGCCCAGCTCTCCGAGCAGCTCGGCCTGGACCTGGTCACGTTCCAGGACCACCCGTACCAGCCGTCGTTCCTCGACACCTGGACGCTCATGTCCTGGGTGGCCGCGCAGACCGAGCGCATCCACCTCTCCGGCAACGTCCTCAACCTGGGCATGCGCCCGCCGGCCCACCTGGCGCGTGCCGCGGCGAGCCTCGACCTGCTCAGCGGCGGCCGGTTCGAGATGGGTGTGGGCACGGGTGGCTTCTGGGACGCGATGGTCGCGATGGGCGCCACCCGCCGGACGCCCGGCGAGGGCGTCACCGCCCTCGAGGAGGGCATCGAGATCATGCGCGGCATCTGGGATGCCGGCAACCGCACGCCGCTGCGCGTGCCGGGGCAGTTCCACCACGTCGACGGCGCCAAGCGTGGCCCGGCCCCCGCGCACGACATCCCGATCTGGCTCGGGGCCTACAAGAAGCGCATGCTCCGGCTCACCGGCGCCAAGGCCGACGGCTGGCTGCCCTCGCTGCCCTACTTCAAGGACGGCGACCTGGCGCGCGGCAACGCGACGATCGACGAGGCGGCCGAGGAGGCCGGGCGCTCGCCGAGCGAGATCCGCCGTCTGCTGAACCTCGGCGGGTCCATCACCGACCGGTCCACCGGCCCGCTGCAGGGCCCGGCCGACCAGTGGGTCGAGGAGCTCACCCTGATGGCGCTGGAGGACGGCGTCAGCGGGTTCATCGCCATGGGCGACGACCCCGACCAGATCCGCGCGTTCGCGCAGGAGGTCGCGCCCGCCGTCCGGGAGGCGGTGGCGGCCGAGCGCCGGTCCAGCGGCACGACGCCGGCGGCGGCTCG
>NZ_KI911723.1:0-2828 GCF_000515355.1 Promicromonospora kroppenstedtii DSM 19349
GGCTGCGGCGGGCGACCAGGAGCGAGGCCGCGCCGCCGAGGACCAGGGCACCTGCCGCGGCCGTCAGGGCGGTGGCCTCGGCACCGGTCGTCGCGAGCCGGACGGGCGCGTCCAGCGTGGCCTCGGTGAGCGTGGAGGCGTCCTGCTCGATGCTCTCGGCTGCCGCACCCTCGCCGGGGACGTACGCGGTGAGCTCGGCGCCGGAGGTGTCGACCGCCTCCGGCGTGCCCTCCCACTGCTGACCCGGCGCCTGCACGGCACCCTGCGGCTCGGAGGCGGTGGCCACCGTCGTCGTGGTCGCGGTCTCGGCGGGCCGCTCCGCCTCGACGGGCGCGGGCTTCTCGGCGGGCTCGGCCGGCTGCTCGACGTCGGTCTCGACCTGCGGCCGCGCCTCGGCGGCCGAGTCGTTCGCCTCCTGGACGTACTCCCGGACGGCGTCGCGCACCTTCTCGCGGTCCTCGTGGCTCCAACCGGCCTCGTGGCCCTGCGCCTGGTTGCGGCCGCCCCGGGACTCGTCGCGATCGCAGCTGCCGTCGGAGCGGCCCTCGCCGAAGCCGTCCTGGGAGCCGGTGTACTGCGGTACGTCGTAGTTCGGCTGCGTGTAGACGGCCGGCTGGTACGAGCGCGGCGCCCGGTCGGAGTGGCGGCCGCCCTGGTGGCCGTCGCGGCCCCGGTCGTGGCCGCGGTCGTGGTCCCGGTCGTAGTCCGCGGAGTGCCCGTCGTGCCCGCGCCCCTCGTGGGCCATCGCCGGGCTGGCGATGGCTGTCGCCGCGGTGGCGAGCGCGAGCGTCGCCACGACACGGGTGGCCGTGGACTTGGCGACGGACGAGGTCTTGACTGCGGCGTGCTTCATGGGAGCTGCTCCAGCTGGTCGGCTACAACGGCCCGGAACCCGGGATGCCTTGACGCTACCTGATCGGTAATAGCAGGAAAAAGGGGTACACCGGAAAAACCCGATCCGATGGTAACGATCAGATAACAAGTGACGAAAGAATGGAACCTTCCCAAAGCGCCGAAGAACGCGAACGGGGTGGAGCGCCAAAGGCGCTCCACCCCGCGTACGTCAAGGTCAAGACCGAAGAGGCTGGGGTCCTCTCGGAAGAATCAGCTCAGGAGAGACCCCCCAGCAGGCCGCCGGTGAGACCGCTCACGGCACCCCCGGTCAGGCCGTCCACGGTGCCGGTCACGCCACCAACGGTGTCCTTCACGGCACCGCCGGTGACACCCTCGACGGTGTCGGTCACGGTCTTCACGGCGGGCTTGGCCACGCCGTCCACCACCACGTCCTTCACGACGGGCTTGGCCACGCCGTCCACGACGACGTCCTTGACGATCGGCTTGGCCACGCCGTCCACGACGGTGTCCTTGACGACCGGCGTCACGACGTCCTCGACGACGTTGCCCTTGACGACGTCCCCGACGACCCCGCCGAGCACGACGTCCCCGACGACCGGCTTGGCGACGCCGTCGACGACACCCGGCACCACGTCACCGGTCACGGTGCCCACGGCGCCCGGGACCACGGAGCCCGTCACGTTGCCGACGGTGGAGGTGACGCCCGGCACGACACCGCCCTGGACGGCGCCCACGGCACCCGGCACGACGTCGGTCACGGCCGGCTTGACGACGCCGTCCACGGCGACGTCACCGACGACCGTCTCGACCGCACCGGCGGCCGGGGTGGTGACCTTGGCGACGATCCCCGGGACGCTCGCGACGACACCGGGGACGTTCGAGACGACGCTGTTCACGACGCCGCCCACGCCACCGAGCACGCCCGGCAGGTTCGCGGTGAGGCCGGCGACCGGAGCGGTCACGCCGCCCAGCACGTTCGGCACGTTGCGGATCACGTCCGCCACGGTGGCCGGCACGTTCTCGACTGCGCCGCCCGCGACGCCCGCCACGGTGCCCGTGGCACCGGACACGACGTCGCCCGCGGCCACGCCGCCCACGACACCGTTCACGACGTCACCCTGCAGAGCGCCACCGGCGACACCGTGCACGACGCCGGTCGCGTTACCGACCACGCCGGTCGCGGTGCCGACGACGCCGGTCGCGGTGCCGACCACGCCGCCACCGAGCACGTTCGCCAGCGCCGCCTTGGCGGTGCCGGTCACGCCGGAGACGGCCGAGCCGCCGGTCACGCCGGAGACGACACCGGAGACGACCTGGGGTGCCGCGCCCTGGAGGGCGCCGGACACGTACTGGGCCGGCTCGTAGTTGGGCGCGAGGGCCGTGGTGGGGGCGATCGAGGCGGGCAGCTCTGCCTTCTTCACGACGTCCGTGACCACGTCGGTCGCGGGCAGCGAGCCGGTCAGCTCGCTGAGGTCGATCGAGGTCGACGACAGGGCCGGGACGGTCGACTTCAGGCCCTCGGCGGTGGTGCCGAGGTCCCCGAGGGAGTCCAGCGGCGAGGCCTCGGCGGCCATGGCCGGCGCGGCCATGCTCGTGGCCGCGGTTGCGATGGCGACGGTCGCGATGGTCCGCGCGCCCGCCGATGCGGTCTTCTTCTTGTGTGCTGCGTGCTTCAAAAGGTGCTCCAGCATCTCGATGCGCAAATGCGCGTTCGGTCCTTGAGCCACCGAACCTAGTGCGGACCACCGGGTGAATAAAATCACCCAGATCACGATTCGGTAACGAAGACTGCTTTGGACCCGAGATACCAGTCCGCCCGGCATATCCGGACAATTATCACCGGTTGATTATCGGCGCGTGGGACGGTCCGCGCCTCGCCGGGTCGACGCCTCCAGGGTCAGGGCCTCGGCGCCCTGGACCAGCGCGGCCTCCGCGGCACGCGCCTCGGCAGTGGCCCGCGCGCGGACGGCGAC
>NZ_KI911723.1:2928-4820 GCF_000515355.1 Promicromonospora kroppenstedtii DSM 19349
GGCCGGCGCCGGTCCGCTGGGCCGCCGTCGGGCCGGCGACAAAGCATGCCCTGGCCGCGCACGGGCTCTCCGTCGACCTCGTGCCGGAGACCGCGACCGGAGCCGGTCTCGCCGACACGTTCCCCACGGCACCCGGCACCGCGCCGCGGGTGCTGCTCCCGCTCGGCGATCTCGCGGCCGACACCGTCCGCGCGGGTCTGGTGGCCAAGGGCTGGGTCGTCGACGTCGTGACGGCCTACCGCACGGTCGCGCACGAGATTCCGCCGGAGCTGCGCCGACGGTACGACGTCGTCGTGGTCGCCTCCGGGTCGGCCGCCCGGCAGGTCGCCGCCCAGCTGGGACCGCAGCGCGTGGTGGCGATCGGGGAGCCGTCGGCCCGTGTAGCAGGCGACGTCGGGCACACGGTGCTCGGCGTCGCCGAAGCACCCACGGACGCGGCCCTGGCCGCGGCCGTGACCGAAGCACTCGTCAGGACCTGATGCACCAGACAGAAAGAAGGACACCGTGAGCACCACCGGGATCGTGTACCGGCCGCGTCGTCTGCGCGCCACGGCGGGCATGCGCCGCCTGGTCGCCGAGACCCGCCTGCACCCTGCCGACCTGGTCCTGCCGCTCTTCGTCAAGGAGGGGCTGACCGAGCCCGCGCCACTGGCGAGCATGCCCGGGCAGGTGCAGCACACCGAGGAGTCGCTGGTCGAGGCGGTGCGGGCCGCACGGGACGCGGGGCTGGGCGGCGTCATGCTGTTCGGCATCCCCCAGGTCAAGGACGCGAGCGGCTCGCAGGCCGACGCCGCGGACGGCATCCTGCAGCGGGCGCTGCGTGCCGCCCGCGCGGCACTGGACGAGGGGCTCGCCCCCGGCGCCGCCACCCCGGTGCTGATGGGCGACACCTGCCTGGACGAGTTCACCGACCACGGGCACTGCGGCGTCCTGACATCCACAGGGGCTGTGGACAACGACGCGACGCTCGCCCGCTACGCCTCCATGGCGGTGGCGCAGGCGAAGGCGGGCGCGGACGTCATCTCGCCGTCGGGCATGATGGACGGCCAGGTGGCGATGATCCGCGACGCGCTGGACGACGCGGACTTCCTGGACACGAGCATCCTGGCCTACAGCGCCAAGTACGCGAGCGCGTACTACGGGCCGTTCCGCGAGGCCGTGGACTCGGAGCTGAAGGGCGACCGCAAGACGTACCAGATGGACTTCGCGAACGCCCGCGAGGGGCTGCGCGAGGCCGACCTGGACCTCGCCGAGGGCGCCGACCTCGTGATGGTGAAGCCGGCCGGGTCGTACCTGGACGTGCTGCGCGCCGTCGCCGACCGGAGCGACGTGCCCGTGGCCGCGTACCAGGTCTCGGGCGAGTACGCGATGATCGAGGCGGCCGGTGCGAACGGCTGGATCGACCGTGACCGCGCCGTCCTGGAGTCGGTCACGAGCATCAAGCGGGCGGGCGCCGACGTCATCCTCACCTACTGGGCCCTCGAGATCGCGGGGTGGATCAAGTGACCGCCCCCGAGGCGAACCACGCGGCGTTCCTGCGCGCGCAGGGCGCGATCCCGGGCGGTGTGAACTCGCCGGTCCGCGCCTACGGCAGCGTGGGCGGCGACCCGCGGTTCCTCGCGTCGGCCGCCGGCCCGTACGTCACGGACGTGGCCGGTCGCGAGTACGTGGACCTGGTGTGCTCGTGGGGCCCCGCGCTGCTGGGCCACGCGCATCCCGAGGTCGTCGCCGCGGTCCAGGAGGCCGCCGCGCGCGGCCTGTCGTTCGGCGCCCCGACCGTGGCCGAGGTCGACCTCGCGGAGGAGGTGCGCCGGCGGGTCCCCGCGGCCGAGCGCGTGCGCCTGGTCTCCACCGGCACCGAGGCGACGATGACGGCGATCCGCCTGGCCCGG
>NZ_KI911724.1:0-290 GCF_000515355.1 Promicromonospora kroppenstedtii DSM 19349
AGCGCGAGCAGGTGGCGCTGCTGCGCGCGTTCGAGTCCTGCTGCACCGCCGAGCGGCTCATGCTCGGCGTCACCCGGGAGGACCTGGGCCGGCGACTCGGTGCGGGCGCGGACCTCGCCGAGGGGCCGGCGGCCGACGTCCTACGCGGTCTGGGCGCCCTGGTGCTCGCCCCGTACCCGCAGGCCGTAGGCCCCGCACGGGCGGCGTTCGACGCGCTGCTCGCGCTACCCGACGCCGAGCTGATGCACATGGGCACCACCATCGCGTCGCTCGGCACGTTCCTGTGGGAC
>NZ_KI911724.1:390-4576 GCF_000515355.1 Promicromonospora kroppenstedtii DSM 19349
GCGGCTCCGCCCCCGACACCCCCGCGCTGGCCGACGGCCGCACCACCGTCACGCTGGTCACCGGCGACGTCGTCGAGGTCACCACCTCCGGCGACGGCGCGCTGACCCTCGGCGTCGTGCCGGCCGGGGGCGGCGCCGTCCGCACCCAGCAGGTGGGTGACCACACCTACGTGATCCCGGACGCCGCGCTGCCGTACCTGGCGGCCGGCACGCTGGACCGGCGGCTGTTCGACGTCACGGCGCTGCTGGAGATGCGGTACGACGACGAGACCGTGGCCGCCACGCCGCTCATCCTCGAGCACACCGGCAGCAGGGCGCGCTCCGCGGCGACCGAGCTGCCGGGCGCGAAGCGCACGCTGGACCTGCCGAGCATCGACGCGTCCGCCGTGGCCGCGAAGAAGGCCCAGGCGTCGGCGTTCTGGTCGGCCGCGACCGCCGGCCCCGCACGCTCGGCGCGGTCGGGTGCCGAGGTCGGCACGTTCGTCGGGGGCGTCGAGAAGATCTGGCTCGACGGCAAGGCCGAGTCCGCCCTGGACCACAGCACGGCGCAGGTCGGCGCGCCCGAGGCGTGGGCGGCCGGCTTCGACGGCACGGGCGCCTCGGTGGCGGTGCTCGACACCGGCATCGACGCGACGCACCCCGACGTCGCGGACCAGATCGCACAGGCGGAGTCGTTCGTGCCCGGCCAGGCGGTCGACGACGACCAGCACGGGCACGGCACGCACGTCGCCTCCACGGTGCTCGGCACGGGTGCCGCGAGCGAGGGCCTGTACAAGGGCGTCGCCCCGGGCGCCGACCTGCTGGTCGGCAAGGTGCTCGACAACGACGGCTACGGCCAGGACTCCTGGATCATCGCCGGCATGGAGTGGGGCGCCGCCAACGCCGACGTCGTCTCCATGAGCCTCGGCGACTCCAGCCTCAACGACGGCACCGACCCCATGGCGCAGGCGCTGAACGCGCTGAGCGAGGAGACGGGCGCCCTGTTCGTCGTCGCGGCAGGCAACAGCTACGCGGAGGGTTCGCTCGGCAGCCCGGGCACGGCGGACGCCGCCCTCACGGTCGGCGCGGTGGACGACGGCGACGTGCGCGCCGACTTCTCCAGCTACGGCCCGCGCGTGGGCGACCACGCGATCAAGCCCGACCTGACGGCGCCCGGCGTCGGCATCGTCGCGGCCCGCTCGCAGCAGTCGGGCGGTGAGGGCTGGTACGCGTCGATGAGCGGCACCTCCATGGCCACCCCGCACGTCGCGGGAGCCGCGGCGATCGTCAAGGGCGCGCACCCGGAGCTGACGGGTGCGCAGCTCAAGGAGGCCCTGGTCTCCTCGGCCGCCGACATCGACGCCCCGGCGTACGAGGTGGGCACGGGCCGCCTGGACGTCCCGGCCGCGCTGGACGGCGTGGACGCGACCGGCGGCGGGCTGCTCGGCTTCTACGGCTGGCCGCACGACGGCGACGAGCCCGCGAGCGCCGCCGTCACGTTCACCAACTCGACGGACGCCGACGTCACGCTCGCGCTGAGCACCGACGTCACGGGGCCCGACGGCGCGGACAGCGACCTGATGACGCTGTCCGCCTCCGAGGTGCTGGTCCCGGCCGGTGGCACGGCCGACGTCGCGGTCACCGCCGACGCCGACGACGCGGCACTGGCCGGCAAGTACAGCGGTGCCGTCGTCGGTACGGACGCCTCGGGCGAGGTGACGGTGCGGACCGCCGTCGCGCTGGTCAAGGAGGAGGAGCGGTACGGCCTCGACATCACCGCGCTGGACCGCTCCGGCAAGCCGGCGAGCGGGTTCGTGGACTTCTACCGCTACGGCGACCAGTTCGTCAGCAGCCTGCCGATCGACCCGTCCACGGGCGAGGTGCCGACGCAGCGGCTGGAGCCCGGCGTGTACTCCGCGACCGCGTTCCTCGACGTCGCCGGTTCGGAGGGCCCCGGCTCGACCGGCGTCGCGCTGGTCGGTGACCCGCAGGTCGTCGTGTCCGACGCGGACCAGTCGCTGGTGCTCGACGCCCGGGACGCCGACGAGCTGACGCTGCGGACGCCTCGCGCGAGCGAGGTGAGCTACCGGCGGTTCCAGTTCTTCAACGACTCCGGGATCGGCGGCCTGTACTCGACGTTCGGCGCCACGTACGCGGTGCCGGCCGACGTCGACTCGTTCTACGCGGCGAGGACCGGCCCCGTGGACAGCGCCGACTTCGACTTCGCCGTGCGGTGGCGCGCCACCGAGCCGGCGCTCGACGTGCGGGCCTGGGCTCCCCTGCCCGTCGCGTTCGACCCGGTCTACCAGGTCGGGTCGGCGCGGCTCGACGGCCGGGTCGCGCTGCGGGCCGTCGCGGCCGGCACGGGTACGGCCGCCGAGTACGAGGGCGTTCGTGCTGACGGTCGCGCAGTGCTGGTGACCAGGGACGACGCAGTGTCCGCCGAGGAGCGCGAGGCGGCTGCCCAGGCCGCCGGAGCCGCGCTGCTGGTGGTCGTCAACGACCGGCCGGGCTCGCTGGTCGAGTACGCGACGCAGGGTGACGTGCCCGTCGTCTCGGTGTCGTCCGCCCAGGGCGCCAAGCTCCTCACGGCAGCTCGCAAGGGCCTGCTCACCCTCACCGGCAAGGCGGTCGAGTTCCCGACGTACCTGTTCGACGTGTCGAAGAGCTGGCCCGGCGAGATCCCCGCCGAGCTGGGGCTGGCGCCGTCGAGCCGGCAGCTCGCGACCGTGGAGAGCAGGTACAACGACACGCAGGAGCGGCTCGCCGTCGACGACCGCGCCGACTGCCGCGACTACCAGTGGCCGCCGTGCCTGAGCGTCATGGTGCTGCAGCCCACGGCGACGGAGCGCACCGACTACGTCTCCACGTACGACGACGTCGAGTGGTACGAGAGCGTGAACCACGAGAGCACCTGGGAGCAGCGGGGCGTGCGCCAGGCGTACGAGCCGCGCAGCACCACGGTGCGTGACTGGTGGGCTCCGGTGACGGCGCCCCGCACGGGCGACGGCTACTGGGGTCCGTGGCACGGCGGCGACTGGTTCGCGGTCAACGTCGCGCCGTCGAGCGGGCCGGCCGGCATCACCGGCGGCTTCCCGTGGGGTGAGACGCCGGTGACCTCGCGCCTCTACCAGGGCGACACCCTGGTGCGGGAGAGCATCGGCCAGGCCGTCCAGGCGTCGGTCCCGGCGGCCGAGGGGCCGCAGGAGTACCGGTTCGAGATCGACACCGACGCCGCCGACGACGCCCACCGGTACTCGACGCGCACCCGCACGTCGTGGACCTTCGTGGCCGACCAGGCCGACGACGCCGTACCCGGCGAGAACGGCACGCCGCTCCCGCTGGTGCAGCTCGACTACGACGTCGACACGGCACTGGACGGCACCGTCCGGGCGGGCTCGACCATGCCGTTCGCGGTGGTCCCGTACACCGTGCCGGGCGCGCCGCGGGCCGGTTCGGTGCAGGGTGCGACGCTGGAGGTCAGCTACGACGGCGGCTCGTCGTGGTCCAAGGTCTCGCTGCGGCGTGACGACGACCGCTGGGAGGCCCGCCTGCGCATCCCGTCCCGCGGCGCCGACCTGGTCTCGCTCCGGGCGACCGCCCAGGACGACGCCGGCAACTCGGTGACCCAGGAGGTCACGTCGGCGTTCGGCGTCGCCGGCCGCTGATCCCTCGCGAGCCGGGCCGGTGATCCTGTCGCCGGCCCGGTCGGGAGAGGAATGAACAGCCCGTCCGCACGTCTGCGGCCGTCCGTGACGTCGTGGGAAAGGTAGTCGCGCGGGGGCATGTTGCTGGGAGTAGACAATGTCCACTCCCAGCAACACACCACAGAGCGGTCATCGCGCTTGGTCGCTGTCCTGCTGGATGCTCGGCTTCCTCCGAGACCGAGCCCTCTGCCGCGCCCAGGGCTGTCGCTCGTTCCCCTTTGAGGCCTAAGTTTCTTCGCTTTGAGTCGCCTCAAAGCGAAGAAACTTAGGCCTCAAAGGGGAACGGGCCGCCGGGACCACTCCCGGAACAGGAGCTCGGCCGACGGCGGACGACGGACGACTGCGGACTGCCGACGGCGGACGACGTGCCGCGGTGGTCAGCTCAGTCGCAGCTGTCGCAGACGCCCGTCGCCGGGAGCTGCATGTAGCAGGTGGGGCAGGTCGGCGGGGCCGGCTCCGGCTCCTGCGCGGCCGCCGCCCGCGCCTTGCCGGCGGCGCTC
>NZ_KI911724.1:4676-8544 GCF_000515355.1 Promicromonospora kroppenstedtii DSM 19349
GGCCGCACCCGAGCCGGCCGTCACCTCGACCGTCACCAGCGCGCCCGCGGGCGCGTCGCCCGCGACGCCGACCGTCACGTCGAACCCGGTCAGCGAGTCGCCCCGGACCGCGACGCGTGCGGCGTAGGTGCGGCCGCGGGCCTCCAGCCAGACGGGCTGCCAGATGCCGGAGGTGGGGGTGAACGAGACGCCGTCGTAGTCGTCGCGCGGGATGGAGCGCTGCTTGCCGTGCGGGATGGCGCGCTTGTCGGCGGGCGCGTGCACCTCGACCTCCAGCGTCCCGGTGGCACCGGGTGCGAGGACGCCGTCGAGGTCCACCTCGAACGGGGTGGACCCGCCGACGTGCTCGGCGACCTGGACGCCGTCGACCCGGACGACGGCGTGGTGGTGCACGGCGCCGAAGCACAGCACGGCGCGCGCCCCCGCCCAGGCGGCGGGAACGGTGATCGCCCGCCGGTACGTCGCGTGCTCCAGCCAGGTGCGCCCGACGCCGGAGGCCGCCGTCTCCCAGGCGAAGGGAACGGTGACCGGCACCGTGCCGCCGGGCACGTCGAGGTCCCACGTGCCGTCCAGGCTGGTCCAGCGGTCGGAGCGGTCACGGTCGGGTCGGGGGTAGGCGGGAGCGGCGGCGGGGCGCGGGAGAGCCGAGGTCATGTGTGTGTCTGCCTTTCAGGAATGCGGGGTTCAGCCCTTGACGCTTCCGGCGAGGATGCCGTTGATGAAGTGCCGCTGGAGCGCGATGAAGACGACGAGGAGCGGGACGAGGGCGATCGACGCGGCGGCGAGCAGCTCGCCGGTCACGGTGGCGTAGTCGGCACCGACGCGGTTGCCGGTGATGTTCTGCGCGAGGGTGGACAGGACCACCTGCAGCGTGGCCATCCGCTCGGAGCTCGCCGCCACCACGGGCCAGACGAAGTCGTTGTAGATGTTCATGACGGTCAGCACCGCCAGCCCGGCCAGTGCGGGCCGGATCACGGGCAGCACGATCCTGGTGAAGATGCCGAACTCGCCGCAGCCGTCGACGCGCGCGGCGTCCAGCAGCTCGTCAGGGACGTCCGCGATGACCTGGCGCATCCAGAAGATGGCGAACGCGTCGACGGCGCCGGGCAGCACCAGCGCCTGGTAGGTGTTGACCCAGCCCAGGGCCTTCATCTCCAGCAGCAGCGGGATGATCAGCACGATCGTGGGCAGCATGAGCGTGATCAGCACGGTGCCGAACAGCAGGTCGCGGCCCGGGAACCGGTACTTGGCGAAGGCGTACGCGGCCAGCGGGGCGCAGAACAGGGTGATGGTCCCCTTGGTGACCAGCACGACGGCGGTGTTGAGGAAGCCCTGGCCGATCGGTACGTCGGCGAACATCCGCCGGTAGTTCTCCAGCGTGAGCGCCGTCAGGTCCAGGCCCAGGGGGTCGCTGATGATCTGCGTGGCCGGCTTGAACGCCGAGACCAACGCCCAGGCGACCGGGGCCAGGAAGGCCAGGGCGAGCAGCAGCAGGAACGCCTGGGAGCCGACGGCGGCGGGCAGCCCGCGAGGGCTCGGCCGGGGCGGCCGGGTCGCCGCCACGCGGGTCCGGGCCGACCGGGTCCCGGACGGAGTGGGGGCGTGCGTGGTGGTCATGTCAGTCCTCCGTCCGCAGGAACCGGACGAACAGCAGGGAGAGGCCCATGACGACGACCACGAGCAGGAACGAGTTCGCCGCCCCGGTGCCGAGGTCGCCGCGGGTGATGTGCTCGTACAGGTGCAGACCCGCGGTCGTCGTCGAGTTGTAGGGGCCGCCGTCCGTCACCACGAACGGCTCGGCGAACATCTGGAACACGGCCAGCGTCTGGAGCACCACGGAGAACATCAGGGTGCGCCGCACGAGCGGCACCGTGATGCTCCAGAGCTGGCGCGTGCGGGAGGCGCCGTCGATCGAGGCGGCCTCGTAGACGCTCGCGTCGATCGACTGCAGGCCGGAGAGCAGGATGATCACGATGAAGCCCGTGGTCTTCCACAGGAACAGCAGCGCGAGGGTCGGCTTGGCCCATGCGCTGGTGGTGAGCCAGCCGACGTCGGGCAGACCGACGAGGTCGAGCAGGCCGTTGACCGCCCCGAACTCCTGGTCGAAGACGACCACCCAGATCTGGGCGACGGCCACGAGCGGCGTCACGAACGGCACCAGGAACGCGATCCGGTAGAAGGAGCGCATCCGGATCTTCGCGTTGTTCAGCAGCACCGCGACCAGCAGGCCGAGCACCACCTGGACCGGCACGATCATCAGCCAGAGCACCGCCGAGTTGGCCAGCGAGCCCCAGAACATGTCGTTGCCGAGCAGGTAGGCGTAGTTGTCCCAGCCGACCCACGTCGCCGCGCCGGAGCCGCGCCAGTCGGTGAAGCTCAGGCGCAGGGTGAACAGCATCGGGTAGACGCTGAACGCGACGAAGATCGCGACGAACGGCAGCACGAACACGTAGGGCGCGACCTTGCGGGGCAGCCAGGGCCGCAGCAGCGGCCGGCCCTGGCCGCCCCGGACGCGCTCCGGGCTGACGAGCGTGCTCACTGCCGGTCGACGAGGTTCGTCTGGATGTCGGCGGTCGACTGCTCGATGACCTCGTCGGGGGTCATGTCGCCGTCGTACATCCGCTGGACGTTCGTGCCGAGGTAGTCGACCGCGCCGGTCCACCAGGTCGGGGCGGGCGCCCCGCCGGGAATCTGCGCGCCGGCCTCGACCGCGGTGGTCCACAGGTCCTGCCCGCCGAGCCCCTCGACCGGGCCGAACAGCGGCTTGGCCGGGTCCGCCGCCGGACCGTACGCCGGGATCGACGTCGCCAAGCCGTTCGGGTAGGTGTCGTTCTCGCCCCAGACGGCGCTGTAGCCGTCCTCGTGGAACATCAGGAACTCGTAGAACAGCCAGGCCAGGTCCGAGTTCTCGCCGTCCTTCGGCAGCACGAAGGACGAGCCGCCCATGGCGCCGGAGCGCGCCCCGCCGTCCTCCCACGCGGGCAGCGGCATGGCGCGCCAGTCGCCGCTGGTCTTCGTGAGCTGCTGTTCGGGGGCGAAGCTGAACCAGATGGCCCAGGGATAGAACACCTGGTCGCCGGACTCCAGGGCGCCGACGTCGGTGGGCGACAGGTACTCCGCGCGGGTGCCGAGGCCCTCCTGGTTGACGGTGTCGAGCCAGCCGAGCACCTGCCGGTACTCGTCGGAGTCGAGGCGCAGCTCGCCGTTCTCGTCGGCGAGCGCCGTACCGAGCTGGCTCGCGTACATCTCGAGCTGGAGCTGGCCCAGGAACGGGCTCTGCTCCAGGTGGATCGGCTTCGACCCCGGCACGGCCTCCTGGTACTCGCGGGCCGCCGCCAGCAGGTCGTCGTAGGTCTCGATGGTCGTCACGTCGACCCCGGCGTCGGACAGCGCCTTCTCGTTGTAGAACAGCAGGCCCGGGTCCAGGTCGAACGGCACGCCGTAGATCGCGCCGCCCTGCGAGTTGACGTCGATCTTCTGCGGGGCGATGTCGTCCGTGTACGGGGCAAGCACGTCGGTGAGGTCCCAGAGGTGGTCGGAGAAGCCGGCCACCTTGGCGTCGTCGAGGAACACGCCGTCGGGCACGTCGGCCCCGGTGATCAGGGTGTTCTGCAGCTTGGCGTCGATGTCCACGGCCTCGTGGCGCACCGTGACGTCGGGGTAGACCTCGTTGAAGTCGTCGATGACGGCCTCGAACACGTTGAACAGGTCGCCGGACCGGTCCCAGATGGTGATCTCGCCCTGGGGCGACTCCTCGGCGGGGGCCTGGAGGCGGTCGGCGGACGCCGCGGCGTCGTCCGGGCCGGCCTCCCCGCTCGTGATGGCGGGGCCGCACGCGGCGAGCGTGACCGCCAGGGTCAGGGCCCCG
>NZ_KI911724.1:8644-11174 GCF_000515355.1 Promicromonospora kroppenstedtii DSM 19349
GGGCGGCTGCCGCCAGGACCCGCCGGGTGCCGTCGACGGCCGGCCCGACCAGCTCGTCCTCGTGCCGCGGCGGCGCGGCCGGGAACGGTGAGGCCATGTGCAGCACGTACTCCTGCCCGGCCACGGCGTCGTCCCAGCCGTCGTCGCGGGACAGGTCGGCCTCGACCAGCTCGAGGCGTCCGCCGACGGCGCCCGCGACCCGGTGCAGGTGCACAACGCGCGCGGGATCCCGCAGCGAGCGCACCGTCCCCCGCACCTCGTGACCGTTCCGGAGCAGCTCCTCGATCGCGTGCCCGGCGATGAATCCCGTGGCGCCGGTGACAAGAACCCTCGACATCGCATCTCCAGTCTGAGCAGTGTTCAGATTATGAGCACCGTATAGATTGCGGCCATGGAGGTCAACGGGTCACGCAAACGGGAGACGTACCACCACGGCGCGCTGCGCGAGGAGCTCGTCGAAGCCTGCGTGCGGCTCATCGAGGCCGAGGGGATCGCCGCCGTGAGTCTGCGGCGCGTCGCCCGCGAGGCGGGCGTGAGCCCGGGCGCGCCGTACCACCACTTCGCGGACCGGGCGGCCCTGCTGTCCGCGATCTCGGCCCGCGGCTTCGAGCTGCTCACCCAGGACCTGCTGGGCGCAGTCGGCCGGCGGGGTACCACGTCGGGCGGCGACGAGGTGGCGCGGACGGTCGCCGCCTACGTCGCCTTCGCCCGGCGGCAGCCGGGCCACTTCCAGGTGATGTTCCGTCCCGAGCTCTCCGAGCCCGAGAAGCATCCGGCCGTGCAGGAGGCCGGCGACGCCGCGCTCCAGGTGCTGACCGAACTGGTCGGCCGGCTCGGCGTCGCCGACCCGCACGCGCTCGGTCTCACGCTCTGGGCCACGGGTCACGGCCTGGCGGCGCTGGCGCTCGACGGCCTGCTCACCCAGAAGGCCGAGACCTGGGACACCGACCCCGACGACCTGCTCGCCCGCGCCGTCGGCCAGATCGGCCGGTCGGTCGACGCCCTCACCGGACTGCCCGGCGAGACACGACAGCACGAGGCCTGACCCCGCCGCGCAGCGGGGTCACGCCAGGTCAGGCCGGGGTCACGCCCAGCGCTCGCCGCGCCGGTTGGGTTCCTCGACCGGCGCCGCGTCCACGAACGTCCGCGCCCGGACGGCGCCGTCGTCGTCCACGAGCCACAGGTGCAGGCGAGCCGACGCCGCCGGGGCGGGCGGCGGCACCGTGACCCGGACGGCCGGGCTGAGGACGAACGGCTTGGCCTCGATGGTCTGCGGCACGACGCCGGACGATCCAACGTCGCCCTCGAGCCGAGCCTCGGCGAAGGGCGTGCCCGCCGGAACCCAGGCCGCGCGAACCTGCCCGCGCACGACCCCCGGGCCGTGGTGCGAGACGTGCACGTCGAGGTCGAGCTCGGCGTCCGGCACGGGGAGGTCGGCGCCCGCGTGTGCGGGGACCAGGTCGACCACGAGCACCGTCTCGGCGTTCATGTCGCGGGGTTCGAGGCCGCCACGGTCCTTGGGCCGGCGGTCGACGTCGAGCAGGCCCGCCATCTCGTGCTCGACGTCGGTCAGCTCCGTGTAGACGTAGCCGGCGAACCGGTCGTGCCGGCGCAGCTCCTGGGTCTGCCAGCGCAGGTGCCAGGCCCGTTCGAGGCTGGTGAACCCCGCCCCGTACTCGCTGTTCAGCACGGGCAGGCCGGTGCGCGGGTGGTCCGCCGACCCGTAGAGCGACTTCTTCGCCAGGAAGTCCGGCGCCAGCCGCACGGGGAAGGCCTCGTTCGAGCCGTCCGCGAGCTCCGCGACGTTCGCGGCCCAGGCGGCTGGGTCCTCGTCGTAGTAGTGCCAGTCCACGAGGTCGGTGCGGACGTGGGCCCAGCCGGAGTTCTCGACGATCGGACGGGTGTCGTCGAGGGCGCGCAGCGTGTCGTAGGCCCGGACGGCGGCGGCAGCGCGGTCGGCGCTGCCGGGGATGTCCCAGTCGAGGCCCCACTCCTCGTTGTAGAGGCCCCAGATCACGATGCTCGGGTGGTTGCCGTCGCGCTCGACCATGGGCGCGACCTGCTCCTCGAAGGCCCGCGCGGCCTCGGGGCTGAACCGGCTGGGGGCGGGCGGCTCGGCCCAGACCAGCATGCCGGTGCGGTCGGCGTGGTGCAGCCAGCGCGGGTCCTCCAGCTTGATGTGCTTGCGGACCAGGTTGTAGCCGAGGTCGCGGGCGTGCTCCAGGTCGGCGACCAGGGTGTCGACGTCGGGGGCGGTGAGCCCGGAGTCGGGCCAGTAGCCCTGGTCGAGCACGCCGCGCAGGTAGATCCGCTCGTCGTTGAGATACAGGTGCTCGCCCCGGCGGTCGATGCGGCGCAGCCCGCCGGTGACCGCGACGACGTCGGGTTCGGCGGCGCCGGCGGCCCGGCTCGTCACCGTGAGCACGTACAGGTGGGGGTCCGCCGGGCTCCACAGCCGGGGTTCCGTGATCTCGATCCGGCCCGACGCCGCGCCCGCGCCGTCGGCGACCAGCTCGACCCGCTCCCCCGC
>NZ_KI911724.1:11274-19030 GCF_000515355.1 Promicromonospora kroppenstedtii DSM 19349
GGACGCGGTGCGGTGGTCGCGGCGGCCGGCGGCGGCGTGCTGCTGTCGCTCATCGCCACCCCGGCCCAGGCGGCACCTGCGACGACGGCGCTGCAGGGCCAGCCGGTCCAGGGCGCGCTCAACACCGCGGACCTCAATGCGCTGACGGCCCAGGCCCGGGAGTCGGTCTCCGCCTCGCCGATGATCACCGTCGCGGCGGACGCGCAGCTGACGCTGGAGAAGTCGGCCGTGTCCGTGGTCTCCGCGACCGAGAACGCCGAGTACCAGGCGCAGATCGAGGCCGAGGAGGCCGAGCGTGCCGCGAAGGAGCGGGGCGCGTCGGTGGTGTCCATCGCGATGCGGTACCTGGGCGTCCCGTACGTGTGGGGCGGCACCACGCCGTCCGGGTTCGACTGCTCCGGCTTCACGTCCTACGTCTTCGCCCAGGTGGGCATCGACCTGCCGCGCACCTCGTCCCAGCAGCTGTACGCCGGCACGCCGGTGTCGTGGGCCGAGGCCCAGGCGGGCGACCTGATCTGGACGCCGGGACACATCGCGATCTACGCGGGCGACGGCATGCAGATCGAGGCGCCGGTCCCCGGCAAGAGCGTGCGGTACACCAGCATCTGGCAGTCCAACCCGACGTTCCTGCGGGTCGGCTGAACCCAGGTCGCGCCTTGGGGCGGTGTTGCGGAGAGTAGACGTCGTCGACTCCACGCAACACCGCCCGAGTCGTTTCCCGACCACCGCGCGACGACGTGCGAAGACCACCGAGCGAGGTGCCATGGTCAGATCACCCGGACCCGACCGGGTCCGCCGGCACTGGGACCGGCAGGCGGCGGGCTACGACCGCAAGATGAACGGCGCCGAGCGCATGTTCGGCGACACCCGGGACTGGGTGTGCCGGCAGGCCACCGGCCTGGTGCTGGAGGTCGCCGTCGGCACAGGCCTGAACCTGGGCCTCTACCCCGCGCACACCGCCCTGACCGGGATGGACCTCAGCCCGGCCATGATCGACCTGGCCCGCCGGCACGCCGCCGAGCTGGGCCGTGCGGTCGAGCTGCGGGTCGGCGACGCCCAGCGGCTGGAGTTCGACGACGCCTCGTTCGACACCGTGGTCTGCACGTTCGGGCTGTGTGCCGTGCCCGACGACCGCGGCGCCGTCGACGAGATGGTGCGCGTGCTGCGGCCCGGCGGCCTGCTGCTCCTGGCCGACCACGTGGTCAGCACGTCGGCGCCGCTCCGGATGCTCCAGACGGTCGCCGAGGTGTGCAGCGTGCGGTTCCAGAGCGAGCACTTCCGCCGTCGTCCGCTGCTGCACGTGGAGGCGGCCGGGCTGACCGTCGAGCGACACGACCGGTTCAACCGGGGCATCATCGAGCGGCTCGCGGCACGCAAGCCCGTCACGCGGCCGTAAGGCCCGCCAGCGCACGGGCCATCGCGGCGTCGAACTCGTCCGGCGTCAGCGGGAGCCGGGCCTTGATGTCCCGGCTCCACTGGTCGGCCAGCACCTCGGCGGACCCGGCCTCGACCCCGTCGAGCGCGGCGTCGGCCAGGTCGGACGGCGAGATCTTGTCCACCTGCCAGCCCGCGGACATGTCGGTGTCGGCCAGGCCGAGGTGGACCGCGGTCACGAGCGTGCCCTGGTCGGCCAGCTCCAGGCGCACGCCGTTGGTCATGGCCCACGCGGCGGCCTTGGACAGGTGGTAGGCGTTGCCACCCTTGACCCCGAACCACGACATCGCGGACAGGACGTTCACGACCGCTCCCCCGCCGCGCGCGGCGAGCGCCGGCGCCAGCTCGCGGATCATCATGAGGCCGCCGAGCACGTTGGTCTCCAGCTCGCGCCGTACGACGTCGAGCGAGCCGGTCACCAGGTCGGTCCCGGTCGAGATCCCGGCGTTGTTGACGAGCAGCGAGACGTCGGACGCCGCCCGCGCCGCGGCCCGCACGGAGGCCGGGTCGGTCACGTCGAGGGCGAGCACCTCGACACCGGGCAGGTCCACGGTCTCGGGACGCCGGGCGGTGGCGTACACCTTGCGGGCGCCCCGGTCGAGGAGCCGCTGGGCGAAAGCGCGGCCGAGCCCGCGGTTGGCTCCGGTGACGAGGGCGACTGAGTTCTTGATCTCCATGTCGGGTACGCTAAAACCTGACGTTGACGTCAGGGTCAAGTCTCGATCGAGTTCTCGATCGAACCGGATCGCCGGAGCAGGGAGAGGGGGCGCCATGAGCGCCACGACGGCGGACGCCGAGCGGCTGGTCCGCATCGGCGAGGTGGCGCGCGACGCCGGGGTCTCGGTGCGTGCGGTGCGCTACTACGAGCAGCAGGGCCTGCTCACCGCGGAGCGCAGCCCGTCCGGCCAGCGGCTCTACCCGCGCGAGGCGGGGGCCCGCGTGCGGTTCTTCCAGCAGATGTACGCCGCCGGGCTGTCCAGCCGGAACATCGCGGAGCTGCTGCCGTGCATCGAGTCCGGGCACACCGACGCCGAGCAGCGGGCCATGCTGCACGCCGAGCGTGACCGGATCCGCGCCAAGATCGACGACCTGCAGGCGGCCCTGGACCGCCTGGACGAGGTCATCGAGGTGACGGCGAGCCACCCGTAGTCCGGTCGATCCGCCCGGCCACGAGGGGCAGCACCATCACGGAGAGCACCCCGGCGCCGACGAGCGCCGCGCCCGTCGCCGTCGACATGATGTCGCGCTTCACCGCGATCCCGGTCAGCGCGACCAGCAGCGGCAGGGCGGTCGCGGAGTAGAGCGCGGTCTGTACCCGTTGCGCGGCGGGTAGCTCGCGGCGCATCCACAGCAGCACCGGGCCACCACGGACGACCACCATCAGGACGAACAGCACCAGGGGCAGGGCGGGCGCTGCGGCGATGGACGCCACGTCCAGCGCCATGCCCGAGCTCACGAAGAAGACCGGGACGAACACACCGAACGCCACCGCGTCGAGCTTCTTCTCCAGGCTGCTGACGTCGCCGGGCGCCCACCGGCGCAGCACCATGCCGCCGACGAACGCGCCGAGCACCGCGTCGAAGCCGAAGGCCGAGGCGACGGCGAGCAGCCCCACCAGAAGCAGCACCGTCAGCCGCAGGGTGCTCTGCCCGGTGCCGTGCTCCGCTCCCAGGACGAGGCGCCCGGCCGTCGGCGCGGGGAAGCTCGGTACCAGCGCCACCCCTACCGCCAGGACCGCGAACACCACCAGGAGCAGCGCGGCGGCGCCTGAGCCGCGGGTCCCGAGCAGCAGCGCCATCGTGACGATGGGACCGAGCTCGCCGTACGCGCCGACCACCATCACGGCCCGCCCGAACCGGGAGTCGAGTCTGCCGCCGTCCCGCAGGATCGGGAGCAGGACGCCGAGGGTGGTGGTCGTCAGCGCGATCGCCCCGGCTGCGAGCACCTCCTCCTCGCGGGGCCGGATCAGGACCATGACGACGACAGCGGCGAGCAGCAGGGACGTGCACCACGCCGCGCCGGCGAGGCGACCGACCCGCTCGCGGAAGAGGCTCGGCTCCAGCTCGTAGCCCGCCAGGAGGAAGAGGAAGCCCATCCCGAGGTCGGACAGGAGCGTGACGTCGCCCGGCGCGGCGAGCCCCAGTACCGCCGGGCCGATGAGCACGCCGCCCAGCAGGAGCAGCACCACCTGCGGCAGCCGCGACCGCACCGGCATCAGCGCCGTGAGCAGCGGCGCGAGCAGGGCGACCACGAACACGGGGACGAGCGGCGCGTAGACGTTCACGGCTCGACCGTCGCGGGCCGCCTGGCGTTGAACAGCCCTTTGAGCAGCGTGCCCACGAGCGCCCCGAGGATCGCCGGGACGGTGACGGCGGGCCCCGCGGTCACGCACAACAGCAGGGCCAGGACGAGGGCGGTGACCGGCATCCCGGCCGCGGCCGCCACGGCGGCGGCGATGCCGCAGGCCACCAGGGGGGCGAGCGCCGTCCCCGGGATCAGGAGGGCGGCAGCGGCGCCGGCGGCCGCGCCGACGAACACCGACGGGAAGATCGTCCCGCCGTGGAACCCGGTGCCCAGGCTCACGGAGTAGGCCGCGGACTTCACGACGGCGACCACGACCAGCGTGCCCGCGGCCGTGGTCGTGGTCACCGTGGACAGGGACTGCTGCCCGGAGAACAGCACGGTGTCCACGTCGGCACCTGTTGTCGCCCGGACCAGCACCGCCAGGAGACCGACCGTCAGGCCACCGGCGAGGAGCGCCACGAACGGCCCGCGAGCGGCCGCCTTCCGCACGACACCGCCGAGGCGCATGGCCGCGAGCACGAGGCCCCCGGCCACCACGGCCACCACGGCTCCGGCGACGAGGTCGACCACGTGGAGGTCCGGGTACGAGCCGAGGTCGCCCATGGACAGCTCGGGGACGTGGACGCCCGGCCAGCCGGCGATCCCGATGCGCACCACGTAGCCCGCGCCGAGCGCCGCGAGGATCGGGACCACCTGGAGCACCGGCTGCTCGGGGCGCGGCCGCGCGGCGAGGAACATCGCCTCCAGCACGAGCAGCATGGTGACGACGGGGTTGCCCAGCACGACGCCGAGCGCCGCCGCGGCGGCGGCCATGACGAGCACCTTGGAGGCCTCGGTGCCGAGGCGGTGGTGCACGGCGAAGCCGATGCTGGTGCCGATCGCGATCAGCGGCGCCTCGGGTCCGAGCACCGCGCCGAACACCAGGGACGACGCCGCCGCCAGCAGCGTCGAGGGCAGCTCGCGCCCCGTGATGTCGAAGGCGAACCCGTCCAGCGGGTGGTGTCCGCCGTGCCCCGGCAGCCGTGACGCGAGGTGCACGCCGACCCCGCCGAGCAGCAGGAGCAGCAGCACCCACCACCACGGCACGCCGTCGAGCCCCAGGGCGCCCGGGAGCCAGGTCCAGAACAGCTGCTCGGCGCCGTGCACCAGCGAGGTGAAGAGGGTGGCGCAGAGCGCCGCCGCGACGCCGACCACCGCGGGAAGCCCGACGAGCGTGGCCAGCGGCCTCTTGCCGTGTGCGTCCATGGTCGCACTCCCGGTCGTACCGCCGCTGAACACCCCGATCGTCGCACCGCGTCGCGGGGTTCGCGCGCTAGACGCCGCTGGCGGCGAGCGGGATCAGCGGCACGTCCGGGTGGGCCCGCTCGAAGGCCCGCGCGTGCCAGATGTCGCGCAGCAGCACGAGCGGCGTGCCGTCGCCGCGGCGCACCATCTCGACGCCCGGATAGGCGGCGATCGTGTCGATGTGCTCCGGCGCGGCCTCGCGGGCCAGCGACAGGCCGAGCTGCTCGGTCCGGATGGGCGCCGAGAACTCGTGCTCCATGCGGAACGTCGCGACCTCGAACTGCAGCGGGCCGACCGCCGCGAGGATCGGGTTGCCGTCGCCGCGCGCCTCGGACACCAGGACCTGGACCACGCCCTCCTGCTCGAGCTGCGAGATGCCCTTGCGGAACTGCTTGGAGCGGCCCGGGTCGACCGACCGGGCGGCCGCGAAGTGCTCGGGTGCGAACACCGGCATGGGCGGGAACCGCACCTTCGGGCCGGCGGCGTCGTACACCGTGTCGCCGACGGCGAGCGTGCTGGCGTTGACCAGGCCCACGACGTCGCCGGGGTAGGCGTCCTCGACCGTCTGCCGTTCCCGGCCGAAGACCGACAGCGCGTACTTCGTGGCGAACGGCCGTCCGGTGCGCTCGTGCGTCACGACCATGCCGCGCTCGAAGCGGCCGGAGCACACGCGGATGAAGGCCACGTGGTCGCGGTGGTGGGGGTCCATGCCCGCCTGCATCTTGAACACGAACCCGCTGAACGCCTGGTCCACGTCGCGGGGCGTACCGTCGACGTCGGGCCGCGAGCCCGGCGCGGGGGCGAGCTCCACGACGGCGTCCAGGAGCTGCTTGACGCCGATGTTGGCCAGCGCCGCGCCGAACAGCAGCGGCGTCGTCGTGCCGGCGAGGAAGGACTCCCGGTCGAGCTCGTCGAGGAGCTGCACGCTCTCCACCGCCTCGGTGTGGTCGTCGCCCAGGGTGTCGGCCGCGGCCTGCGGCGTCAGGAGGTGCTCCTCGGCGATCGACGCGCCGCCCGGCGCGCGGCGGTAGGTGCGCACCTCGCCGCTGGCGCGGTCGAGCAGCCCGAGGAACCGGCCGGCCTCGCCGATGGGCCAGCTGAGCGGCGTCGGGCGCAGGTCGATGCGCTCCTGCAGCTCGTCGCACAGCTCCAGCGCTTCGCGGCCGGGCCGGTCCCACTTGTTGACGAACGTGATGACCGGCACCCCGCGGCGGCGGCACACCTCGAAGAGCTTGAGCGTCTGCGGCTCCAGGCCCTTCGCGGAGTCGAGCAGCATGACTGCGGCGTCGACCGCCGTCAGCACGCGGTAGGTGTCCTCGGAGAAGTCGGCGTGGCCCGGGGTGTCCAGCAGGTTGATCACCACGTCGCCGTAGGCGAACTGGAGGGCGGCGGACGTGATCGAGATGCCGCGCTTCTGCTCCATCTCGAGCCAGTCGGACACGACGCCGGCACGGTTGCCCTTGCCGTGCACCGCCCCGGCCTCCTCGATCGCGTGGGCGTGCAGGGCGAGGGCCTCGGTCAGGGTCGACTTGCCGGCGTCGGGGTGGGAGATCACCGCGATGCTGCGGCGGCGTGCCGCCTCGGTCCCCACCGGACGGGCGTCGGAGGTCAGGACGGTCACCGGGCTCCACCATTCAGTTCGTGCTGCACCAACGCCATCCCATCTCCCGCGCCTACCGCTTCCGGACAGCCCGCAACTCTACCTTCTCAGGGCGGCGGAGCCGCGCGAACCGGGGTCTTCACCCGATGTATACACCATGTGTATAGTGCGATGGCATGACCGTTGGACACGCACTGCTGGGGCTGCTCGAGGGCGGGCCCGCGCACGGGTACGACCTCAAGCGCTCCTACGACGAACGCTTCGGACAGGACCGGCCGCTGCACTACGGCCAGGTCTACTCGACGCTCGCCCGGCTGCTGAAGAACGGCCTGGTCGAGGTCGAGTCCGAGCCGGGCGCCGGCCCCGAGCGCAAGAAGTACGCGATCACGCAGGCCGGCGTCTCCGACGTCGCCGCGTGGCTCGCCCAGCCGGAGAAGCCCGAGCCCTACCTGCAGAGCACCCTCTACACCAAGGTGGTGCTCGCCCTGCTCACGGGGCACGACGCCGACGAGCTGCTCGACACCCAGCGCGCCGAGCACCTGCGCCTCATGCGCGAGCTCACGCGGCGGCGGGACGCCGGGGACCTGGCCGACCAGCTCATCTGCGACCACGCCCTGTTCCACCTCGAGGCCGACCTGCGCTGGCTGGAGGTGACGGCGGCGCGCGTCCAGCAACTCGCCGCTCAGGTGCGCGGCTAGACCGTCCCGGCCTGCCCGCCCGACACCGCCCGAACTTCCGCCCGCTCCCCCACACCTGGAGGCACGATGGCCGACGAACCCCTGCTCATCGCCGAGAACCTGCAGCTCAGCTTTGGTCCCACCATGGCACTCGAGCACGCGACCGCCGAGGTGCACGCCGGAGAGGTGCTCGCCCTGATGGGTCCCTCCGGCTCCGGCAAGTCCACCCTGCTGCACTGCATGGCGGGCATCCTCATGCCCGACGCGGGCCGCGTGACCTACGCCGGACGCGACCTGACCGCCATGCACGACGACGAGCGCAGCGCGCTGCGGCGCACCGAGTTCGGGTTCGTCTTCCAGTTCGGGCAGCTCGTCCCGGAGCTCACCTGCCTGGAGAACGTGGCCCTGCCCCTGCGGCTGGGCGGGGCGAGCCGCCGCGCGGCCCTGCGCAGCGCGG
>NZ_KI911724.1:19130-25792 GCF_000515355.1 Promicromonospora kroppenstedtii DSM 19349
TGACCGCCCTGAACGGCGGCGGCCCGCCGCGCATCCTGGTGACGCCCGGCGCGCTGGACGGCGTGCGCCTGGAGCCGATGTCGGTGACCACGTACGTGGCGCTCGATCCCGCCGAACCGGACGCCCTGGACCACTTGCGGACGGCGGCGGCGCAGGTCGACCCCGTCGCGTACGCGTCGCCGATCGAGCAGCGCGGGATCTCCGCGGCGCTCGGCGGCATCCGGCAGGTGCTGCTGGTCGGCACGGTCGCGCTGCTGCTGCTGGTCGGGGCGAGCATGCTGGTCAACGTCGTCGAGCAGCTCCGGGAACGCCGCCGGCTGCTGGCGGTGCTGGTCGCGTTCGGCACGCGGCGGCGCACCCTGAGCGGTTCGGTGCTGTTCCAGGTGGCGATCCCGGTGGTGCTCGGGCTGGCCCTGGCGGTGGTGACCGGCTCGGTGCTGGCGCTCGCGCTCCAGGT
Organism: Promicromonospora kroppenstedtii DSM 19349; assembly: GCF_000515355.1. Taxonomy (GTDB): domain Bacteria; phylum Actinomycetota; class Actinomycetes; order Actinomycetales; family Cellulomonadaceae; genus Promicromonospora; species Promicromonospora kroppenstedtii. The sequence continues at coordinate 19,588 of NZ_KI911724.1, forward strand.
CGCCGTCCAGGCGCCCGTCCGGTTCGACTGGGTCGGCGTGGGCGCGACGTCGGGCGCGGCGGCCCTGGTGGTGCTGCTCACGACGGCGGCCGGGCTGCCGCTGCTGTGGCGGCTGACCCGGCCGGAGGGGCTGCGCAGCGAGTGAACGGACCTCGCGGCTGTCCCTGCGCTGGTCCCGGCGAAAAAAGCCGTGGCCTTCGCGGGGGCCGGCCCGTAGGGTCGGCCGCGATATGAACGCAATGATCAGGCAGCGTTCCGCCCGCTAGCGGCGCGGAACGCACACCACCCCAAGCGCGTGCTCCGCGCCGCCGGCTCCCGCCGGGCGGCGCGTTCGTGCTGCCCGGATTCTCTGTCAGCCGACGAATCCTGGAGCACACCCATGTCGCGCAACCGCTCTTCCCGTTCCGCGGACCTCCGCCTCCCGCCGGGCAACGATCCCGGTGGCGCCCACGAGCTGGGCCAGAACCTGCTGGTCGACACGCAGGTGATCGACCGGACGGTCGCCCTGGTCCCGCGCGCCGACCGGCCGCTGGTCGAGTGGGCCGCCGGACGCGGGGCGCTGACCCTGCCCCTGGCCCGGCTGGGCCGGCCGGTAGAGGCCGTCGAGATCGACCCGCGCTCGGTCGCGCGGCTGGGGCGGATCGCCCCGGGGAACGTCACGGTCACGCGGGGCGACATCCTGCGCCACGCACCGCCGTCCGAGGCGTACGACCTCGTGTGCAACGTGCCGTTCCACCTGACCACCCCGGTACTCCGGCGCCTGTTCACGCTGACCGGCTGGCAGCGCGCCGTGCTGATCACGCAGTGGGAGGTCGCGCGCAAGCGCGCCGCCGTCGGCGGCACCACGCTCCTGACGGCCCAGTGGTGGCCGTGGTTCACCTTCGGCCTGGACCGGCGGGTACCCGCCTCGGCGTTCCGACCGCGGCCCAGCGTCGACGCCGGCCTGCTGGTCATTGACCGGCGTCCGGAGCCGCTGGTGCCGGTGGCCGACCTGGGCCGCTACCAGCGGTTCGCCGCCACCGTCTTCAACGGTCCCGGCCGGGGCGTCCACGAGGTGCTGGTCCGCACCGGGGTCGGGCCTGGCGACGTCCGGCGCTGGGCGCGCGCGAACGGCGTCCGGCCCGGTGCCCTGCCCCGCGACCTCGACGCCCGGGCCTGGGTGGACGCGTACGCGGCGAGCGTGCGGCGGCGGCCGAGATGAGACCCATCACGTGATGCCCAGCGGTTCACCATGAGTCCGGCATGACGATGCTGTCGAATAGGGCACATGTCGTCGAACGCCGCCCCGCCGCCGAGCGCACCCCGCCGTCCCCGCCGTCGCTGGATCGTCGTCCTGGTCTCGGTGGTCGCCGTGCTGGTGGCGCTCGGCGTGGCGGCCGAGGTGCTGCTGCGCGGTGTGATCGACGACCGGATCGCGGCCGCTGAGACGGACCTGCCCGCGGGCGTCACGGTGGAGCGCGACGACACGCCCGCGCTCGTGCAGCTGGCGACCGGGCGGGCCACCGTGCGGGCGGAGGTCTCCCCGGAGGCCCTCACCGACATGGCCCGCTCGGCCACCGAGCTTCCGGAGCTGCGGGTCACGCCGCAGTCCGGCGGCCTGGTGGCGCAGGTTCCGCTGTCCATCGCGGGCAGCGAGCAGAACGTGGACGTCGCACTCTCCGTCGTCGCCGAGAACGGCCGGGCGGTGCTGCGCGCGGAGTCCGTCGAGTTCGCGGGCATTTCGCTCCCCCTGGCCGCGGTGGCCGACCAGCTCGGCAACGACCAGCTGAACCAGCTCGTCGAGGGCGTGGCGTTCCCGGAGGACGAGACCGAGGTGGCGATCTCGTCGGCCCGGGCCACGCAGAACGGCCTGGAGCTGGGCGCGGAGGTCGCGATCTGGTGAACGTGCCCGGTAGATACCCGGCGCTCTTGGGGGAGAGCGGCGCGCGCGGCGAACCCGGCCGATAGCGTCCCGCAGGACACCGACCGTCGCGCGAAGGGGATCCGATGAAGGCCGACCACTACGACGAGTTCGCGGCGAGCTACGACGCCGAGAACGCCGGGAGCCTGCTCAACGCCTGGTACGAACGACCGGCCATGCTCCGCCTCGCGGGCGACGTGCGCGGCCGGAAGATCCTCGACGCGGGCTGCGGCTCCGGACCGCTGTCCGCCGAGCTGCGCGACCGCGGCGCCGAGATGAGCGGGTTCGACGGCAGCCCCGCGATGGTCGAGCTCGCCCGCCGCCGGCTCGGCGACGACGTCCCACTGACCGTAGCGGACCTCGCCCAGCCGCTCCCCTACGCGGACGACACCTTCGACGACGTCATCTCCTCCCTCGTGCTGCACTACCTCGAGGACTGGGAGCCGCCGCTGGCCGAGCTGCACCGGGTCCTCAAGCCCGGCGGCCGGCTCATCCTCTCGGTGAACCATCCGCTCGCCCGGCCCTTCCTCTTCCCGGACGAGGGTTACTTCGGCACCCGGCAGTTCACGGACGAGTTCGAGTTCGCGGGCCAGCCCGGGACGCTGACGTTCTGGCACCGACCCCTGCACGCGATGTCCGACGCCTTCGCCGCCGCGGGGTTCAGCATCACCTCCATGGCCGAACCCGCGCCGTCGCCGGACACCCCGCCCGAGCTCCTCCCGCCACGCATCGCCAGCGGCGAGCGGACGGCGTTCGTGTCGTTCCTCTTCTTCGTCCTCGAGGCCCGCTGAGACACGCGCTCGCCGGGCCGGGCGCGGACAACGTCGCTCGAGACCTCGTCGCCGCGTGGTGGTTGGCTGAACGTCCAGCTGTGCGAGTCGAACCGCTGGACGAGCGTGCCCAGCACACTCGTCAGCTGCCAGACAGATCACTGCCACGACGTGTGGGCCCTTCACCACGCATCGTCGACCGGCGCCCGCTCGAGCTGCTCCGTCCTCGCCCGGACATGCTCGACGACGGCCGCCGGCAGCCGCACGGAGTGCTCCTGCAGGTAGTGCACCGGCCCCTCTCCGTCTCAGTAACCGAGACGAATCAACGCCGGTCGTTCTGCCTCGCTGCCCACGGACGGGATCGTTCCACACGCCCACTCCGGGCAACGTGCCCCGCAGGGTCGGTTGCTCTGAGTGGACAATGTCCACTGAGAGCAACCCACCCCGGGCAGACGTGTTCTCCCCGCGCACCCACTATCGGACGGGTGCAGGCACCGCACCAGTAGCCTGGCGGGCATGGCTTCCGACGACGTGCCGGAGATCATCAGCCTGCCGATCCTGGCCGGCACCCCGGACTACCTCGACTGGATGCGCACCGAGACACGCGCGGCTGAGGCGCACGGGCTGAACCACGCACGCTGAGCGGCGTCAGCTCAGCACGAGGCTCGCGACCTTGCCGCCCCGCAGGTCGAACTTGAACGGCCCGGTCCCGTTGAACCTGTTGCTCGTCACCTTGATGGTGACGGTGTAGGCGTCGGGTCCGTCGCCCGGCTCCACGGCGACCGGGTCGAAATGGCTCTTCATGCCGATGTTGTCGGTCTCGTTCCAGCTCCGGACGCCGTCCGGTCCGTGGAACTCGCGCCCCCAGTCGTTCAGGTACGCGTCGTCGGTGAACGTGGCGACGAAGCGCTCGGTATCGCCGGCGTTGGTCGCGTCGATGAACTCCTGGATCGCGGCGGGCAGGTCGGGAGCAGCCATGGAGTGCCTCCTGGGCGGTCGGTTGTCCTGACCATAAGCAGCACGCGCCGCCCCGCGCAGGGCCGGCGAGGAAGACCCGCGCGCCCACGTCGCAGTCTTAACCGTTTCACCCCGTGGTCTCGCCCGTCCCCGCTCCGGAGAGTGGTTCCTGCACGCGCCGTGGCGGGCCCCGCCAGGCGCACCCGCACGAGCACCTGGAGGAACCCATGTCCATCCGTGCGCACGCGCGCAGTCTCACGCTCGCCGTCGCCGTGGCCCTCGCCGCGCCCTTTGCCATGGTCGCCGTCGTCGCGGCCGACACCGTCACGGCTGCGCCGGCCGCCGCCCACGGCTCGGTGACCGACCCGCCCACCCGCAACTACGGCTGCTTCGAGCGCTGGGGCAGCGACCACCTCAACCCCGAGATGGCCGAGCTCGACCCCATGTGCTGGGGCGCCTGGCAGGCCGACCCCAACGCCATGTGGAACTGGAACGGGCTGTACCGGGAGAACGTCGGCGGCAACCACGAGGCCGTCATCCCCGACGGGCAGCTCTGCTCGGGCGGCCGCACCCAGTCGCCGCGCTACGACTACCTCGACACCCCGGGCGAGTGGGTGGCCAAGGACGTGCCCCAGCAGTTCCACCTCACCCTGACCGACCAGGCGCAGCACGGTGCAGACTACCTGCGCATCTACGTCTCCAAGCCGAGCTTCGACCCGACCACGGAGGCGCTCGGCTGGGACGACCTCGACCTGGTGCAGGAGACCGACCCCTACCCCTCGCAGGGCACCTACGAGACCGACGTCGACCTCACCGGGTACAGCGGCCGCGCCGTGCTGTACACGATCTGGCAGGCGTCCCATCTCGACCAGCCCTACTACCTGTGCTCGGACATCAACATCGACGGAGCGGCGGGCGAGCCCGGCTCCGCGTCCGGCACGGCGGGGATGCCGGTCACCACGGCGCTCCGGCTGGGACAGACCGCCGCCTGATCGCTGACCTGCTTGCTTGCCCCGCTCCTGGGCGGGGCAAGCAAGCGCGAAGCATCGACACGATCGATACCTGAGACAGATCTTGTCTCACAGTGCGCGCCCGCGTAACCTGCACGAGTCGAGCCAACCACTCGGCACGGAAACACGCAGCCGTGCGGCCCCTTGGCCGCCACACGCAGGGAGGACGTCTTGAGCACCGTGCGCTCCGCACTCCCCACCCGTCTTCTCCCGGTCGCCGCGCCCTCGATGTGCGTGACCGGCTGCTGCCACCGAGGCTGTCTGTAGAGCGTCCGCACGCACCTGACCGCGCCGGCACCGCCCGCGTGGCCGGGTCGCCAGCGGGACGCTCCGGCCCCGACACCTGCCCCAGACGCTCGACGCCGGCCCCGAGGCGCGCACCCGCGCGACCAGGGCGCCGACGTCCGGCAACGCACGAACCAAGCCAGACCCGCCACCCAGCGAAGGAAGAACAATGGCCCGCATCTACGACGACGCGACCAAGCTCATCGGAAACACCCCGCTCGTCAAGCTCAACCGGCTGACCGAAGGACTCGAGGCGACGGTTCTCGGCAAGCTCGAGTTCTACAACCCCGCGAACTCCGTGAAGGACCGCATCGGCGTGTCCATCATCAATGCCGCCGAGGAGTCGGGTGAGCTCAAGGAGGGCGGCACGATCGTCGAGGGCACCTCGGGCAACACGGGCATCGCCCTGGCCTGGGTGGGCGCGGCCCGTGGTTACAAGGTGGTCCTGGCGATGCCGGAGACCATGTCCAAGGAGCGCCGTGCGCTGCTGCGCGCGTACGGCGCCGAGCTCGTGCTCACGCCGGGGGCGGAGGGCATGAAGGGCGCCGTCGCGGCAGCCGAGCGGATCGCGCAGGAGCGTCCGGGCGCCGTGCTGGCCCGGCAGTTCGCCAACGCCGCCAACCCGGCGATCCACCGCGCCACGACCGCCGAGGAGATCTGGGCGGACACCGACGGCGAGGTCGACATCCTCGTGGCCGGCATCGGCACGGGCGGCACCATCACCGGCGTCGGCCAGGTGCTCAAGGAGCGCAAGCCCGAGGTCAAGGTCATCGCGGTGGAGCCCGAGGAGTCGCCGATCCTGAACGGCGGCCAGCCCGGCCCGCACAAGATCCAGGGTCTCGGCGCCAACTTCGTGCCGGACATCCTGGACCGTGAGGTCTACGACGAGGTCATCGACATCAACCTCGCCACCGCCATCGACGCCGCGCGTCGCTCGGCCAAGGAGGAGGGCCTGCTGGTCGGCACCTCGTCCGGCGCCGCCATCGCCGCGGCCCTCCAGGTCGCCAAGCGCCCGGAGAACGCCGGCAAGACGATCGTCGTGGTCGTCCCCGACTTCGGCGAGCGCTACCTGTCCACGCCGCTGTTCGAGGGCCTGGTCGACTGATGGCCCGGGGGCGCGGGCTGCTCGGGGTTCTTTCCGACGACCTCGACGCCGCGCGCGCCCACGACCCGGCCGCGCGGTCCCGGCTGGAGGTCGCGCTTGCCTACCCGGGCGTGCACGCCCTCTGGGCGTACCGCGCGGCGCACCGTCTGTGGCGGTTCCCGGCGATGCGCCTGCCCGC
>NZ_KI911724.1:25892-28964 GCF_000515355.1 Promicromonospora kroppenstedtii DSM 19349
CGGCCCCTGCCCGCGACGGAGCCCGTCGACTCCCGGGCGGCCAGGGCGGAGCTGGCGCCCGGCGAGCGGGCGGCGTGGATCGGGCGGGCCACCACGACCCCGACAGGCCTGGCGCTCCAGCTCGGCGCAGCGCTCGTCTGCGCGGTGCTGACCGTGGTGACGCAGTTCTGGGCGATGCTCGTCGTGCCTGCGATCCTCGTGCTCCTCTTCCTGGCGATGCTCTCGTTCACGGTCCGCGTCGACAGCTCCGGGCTCACCGTGCGCTCGACGCTTGGCTGGCCGGGCACCCGGATACCCGCGGGCGAGGTGCTGGTCGCGTCCGCCACGCAGGTGAACCCGTTGGGCGACTACGGCGGCTGGGGCTGGCGGGTGGCGCTCGACGGGTCGGGCCGCACCGGCGTCGTCCTGAGCAAGGGCGAGGCCCTTGCGGTCGATCGGACCGGCGGTCGCGGGTTCGTGGTCACGGTGGACGGCGCCGCCGAGGCGGCAGCGCTGCTAAACACGATGGCGGAGCGAGCGCGGCCCGGGTCCGAGCCCCAGGACGACTGAGCCAGGGTCCGGGGAAGTACGGCTACCGCAGCCGGTCCGCGTGCTCCTGGGCCAGCTTCGGCGGCGCCGCCGCGAGCCATGCGTCGACCAGGGCCTCGCGCAGCCCTGCGTCGGCGATGACATCGAGCTGGATCAGCATCCCGGCGAAGCCGTCGAAGTGCGCGATGGTGAAGAACCCCGGCCGGCCCTCCGCCAGGATCGCCTCCTTCTCCCCCAGGTCCTCGACCCGGACGCCGAGGATCGGGCCCTCCGGCACCGGCTCGTCACCGAACCGCTTGAGGTCGGCCTTGGTGAAGGGGCGTTCCCAGGCGAACGCCTTGGTGCCGACCGACCAGGCACGGTGGCGGTAGCTCAGGCCCTCGGAGGTCTCGGGGAGCGCGAGGGCGAGCCGGGCGACGTCGTCGTAGGTGGCCACGGGACCACCGTAACCACAACGGCCGCCGCAGGACCGGTAGGGTGTGGGCAGTACCTGGGACGCGCCGTCCCAGATAAGCCGTTCCCACGACGAGGTGAACCCCATGCGCATCGGATTCCAGACCGGTTACTGGTCCCGCAGGCCCCCGAAGGGCATCCAGCAGTTCATCGTGGCCGCCGACAAGCTCGGCCTCGACTCGGTGTGGACCGCCGAGGCCTACGGTTCCGACGCGTTCTCGCCCCTGGCCTGGTGGGGCTCCCGTACCCGGAACGTGCGACTGGGCACGGGCATCGCCCAGATCTCCGCCCGCACACCGACGGCGACCGCCATGCAGGCCCTGACGATGGACCACCTGTCCAGGGGCCGGTTCGTGCTCGGGCTGGGCGCCTCCGGCCCGCAGGTGGTCGAGGGCTGGTACGGGCAGCCGTACAAGCGGCCGCTGGCCCGGACCCGCGAGTACGTGGACATCGTGCGGCAGGTCATGCGCCGCGAGGCGCCCGTGACGCACGACGGGTCGTTCTACCAGCTCCCGCTGTCCGCCGACGCCGAGGGCGCGACCGGGCTGGGCAAGGCCCTCAAGCCGACGGTGCACCCGTTCCGCCCCGAGATCCCGATCGTGCTGGCCGCGCAGGGGCCCAAGAACGTGGCGCTGGCCGCCGAGATCGCGGACGGCTGGATGGCCGGTTTCTACGCGCCCCGCATGGACGACGAGTTCCGCGCACTGCTGGCCGAGGGCTTCGACGTCCGCTCCGAGGAGCGTTCGGCGGCCGACCGGTTCGAGGTGTGCGCCACGGTCCCCGTGGTCGTGCGGGACGACGTCGAGGCCGCTGCCGACGTCATCCGGCCGCACATCGCGCTGTACGCGGGTGGGATGGGCGCCAAGGAGGCGAACTTCCACAAGCAGTCGCTCGACCGGCTGGGCTACAAGGAGCCGCTCGACAAGGTGCAGGAGCTCTACCTCGCCGGGCGCAAGGAGGAGGCGGCCGCGGCCGTGCCGACACAACTCGTCGAGGAGATCGCGCTGGTCGGGCCGGCCGACAAGATCCGCCGCGAGCTGCCCACGTGGGAGAAGACCGCGATCACGACGCTGCTCGTGCAGGGCGACCCGGCCTCGATGCTCGCACTCCTCGCCGCGACGCAGGACACGTCCCTGGCCGGGCGGGCCCGGTCGACGGCGGGCTCGCTCCTCGCGAGGGTCGCCCCGTCCAAGGCCTGAGATCCGGCACTCAGCGGTTCGGCTCGTCGTCCTCCGGGAACCAGACCGCGCGCCGGAGGTTCACACGGCGGCCGTCCTTGGAGAGCGGGCAGCCCTCGGCACGCAGCGCGTCCAGGGCCTCGGTCAGGTGGTGCGGCGGCGGGGAGCCCGCGGCGTTGACCACGCGCCACCAGGGCACACCGTCGCCGCCGGCCGGCCCGCCGTCCTCCCCCGCCCCGCCGCCGTCCCCGTCCGGGACGAGGTGCGCGTACCTGCTGCCCGAGCCCGCCAGGACGCTCCCGACCTGACGCGGGCCGCCGCGGCCGAGCTCCTCGCCGACGATCTCCGCGATGAGCCCGTAGGTCATGGCGCGGCCGGAGGGGATGCTGCGGACGACGTCGAGCACGGCGGCGGCGTACTCCTCGACGTCGGTGAGCGGGGGTCCGGACGACGGCTGGTTCACGGGTGCGATCGTAGACGCGGCGGCGGCTGACTCCACTTCGGCGGGGCCGGCGGAATTCCGCTTGCCCGCTGGTGCGACGATCGGCTCATGGCACTTCCCCAGATCGCCCTGCCGGCGGGGTACCGCTGGCGCACGCTGACCCCCGACGACCAGCGCCTCGTGACCGAGCTGGACACGTGGGCCTTCCCCACGGGCCACTCGCACGCCGACCTCGACGCCCTCCCGTCGCCGCTCACCTGGGAACGCACGGTGGGCATCGAGACGGACGGCGCCGACGGCCTCGTGGCGATGCACGCGTCCTACCCGTTCGCGCGGTTCCCCGTGCCGGGCGCCGAGCTGCCGACGGCGGGCCTGACCTGGGTGGGCGTGCACCCGCAGCACCGCCGGCGCGGCCTGCTGACCTCGATGATCGACCTGCACCTGGCGCGCTCCGTCGAGCGCGGCGAGCCG
>NZ_KI911724.1:29064-30413 GCF_000515355.1 Promicromonospora kroppenstedtii DSM 19349
CGGCGATGCGCCTGCCCGCGCGGCTGCTCTCGCAGCTCGCGCGGGCGGCGACCGGGATCGAGATCCACCCGGGCGCCCGGCTGGGGCAGCGGATGTTCATCGACCACGGCATGGGCGTGGTGATCGGCGAGACCGCCGTGGTGGGTGACGACGTGATGCTCTACCACGGCGTCACCCTCGGTGGCCGGTCGCTCAGCCGCGGCAAGCGCCACCCCACGCTCGGCGACCGCGTGACCGTGGGCGCCGGCGCCAAGGTGCTCGGCCCCGTCTGGATCGGCGACGACGCGCAGATCGGCGCCAACGCCGTCGTCGTCAAGGACGTGCCCGCCGGGGCCGTCGCGGTGGGCATCCCCGCGCGGGTCCGGGTGCCGAAGGCGCCCGTCGCGGAGCGGTCCCGCAACGAGGACCCGTCGGAGCTCATCGAGTACTCGATCTAACGGCCTCGGAACGCGCCGCAGGAGCCGGACGATCTCGTTCGCCCGAGCACTTGTTCTAGTTGGAGTAGCTCAAGTAGCATTCTGCACATGATGTTCCGGATCGATCCCACGAGCGACGAGCCGCTGTTCGAGCAGCTCGTGGCTCGGGTGCGCATCGGGGTCGCCAAGGGAGAGCTCGCACACGGCGAGCGACTCCCCGGGGCTCGCGAACTCGCGCAGGCACTCGAGGTCAACGTGCACACGGTCCTGAAGGCCTACCAGGTGCTGCGCGACGAAGGGCTTGTCGACCTGCGCCGCGGCCGGGGAGCGATCGTCACGGGGCGGGCACAGGCCGAGCTCTCCGCCGTCGAGCGGGCGATCGACGACCTGATCCGCGCCGCGAAGGCGGCACACCTGTCACCGGACGCCACAGCGACCCTCGTCAAGGAGGCGATGAGATGACCACCGGGATCCTGCTGCACCGACGGCTCGGGCACACCAGACGAGGCCAGATCGCGATCAGCGCCCTAGCCGGCCTGTCCCTGCTCGCCCTGGCTGCGGGCGTGGCGCTCTCCTGGCGGGACAGCCTGCCCGACCCGGTGGCGACGCACTGGTCCGCCGACAGCGGGCCGGACGGGTTCATGCCCCTCGGCGCCTTCGTCGCCGCGCTCGCCGGCACGGGGGCGGCCTGCGTCGCCCTGTTCTCCGCGATCGGGTTCTACGGCGGCCGGGCCGTGAGCACGCGGCGCCTTTCGGTCGCCATGAACGTGTGGATCGGCGGGTTCATCGGCACGATCCTGGCGGGCAGCCTGTGGGCTCAGCGCGGGCTGGCCGACGCCGCGGAGGCCTGGATGCCGGGCTGGCTGCTCGTCGTCGCGTTCCTCGGCCCGGCGGTGCCGGCGGTGGTCGCCGCCCTGCTCGTGCCCGCGGACC
>NZ_KI911724.1:30513-31182 GCF_000515355.1 Promicromonospora kroppenstedtii DSM 19349
GGGCGCCGCGCCGGCCGGCGTCCCGGGCCTGAACCGGCCCGGCTGGGTCACGCGCGAGACCGAGGAGCTGCAGGCCGTCCTGTGGGACGACGCCCTGATCCATCGCGGCGGGCGCGAGTCGCGGCGCATCATCGTCGTCGAGCTCGACGGCGAGCCTCGCGGCTACGTGACGTTCCGCCGGAACCTCAGCTGGGAGCCGACCGGCCCGCGCGGGCAGGTGAGCGCCGGGGAGGTCGTGGCGCTCGACGCCCCGGCGGCCCGTGCCCCTGTGGGGCGCGCTGCTCGACCTCGACCTGACGAACGAGGTGTCCCCGTTCATCCTGCCGGTGGACGACGTGGTGACGCAGCTCCTGGTGAACCTGCGCGCCGCCGCACCGCGCACCCCGGACAACCTGTGGGTGCGGCTGGTCGACGTGCCAGCGGCCCTCGCGGGCCGGCAGTACGCCGGCGACGTCGACGTCACGCTCGCCGTGACCGACACCCGGCTGCCCGCGAACGCCGGGGTGTACCGCCTGCGGGCCGAGGCGTTCGGGCCGGCGTCGGTGGAGCGGCTGGACCCGGAGACCGAGGTGCCCGAGCTTTCGCTCGACGTGCGCGAGCTGGGCGCCGCCTACCTGGGCGGGAAGTCGCTCGCGACGCTCGCCGCGGCCGGGCTGGTCACCGTGCACC
>NZ_KI911724.1:31282-40807 GCF_000515355.1 Promicromonospora kroppenstedtii DSM 19349
CGGGCTGGTCACCGTGCACCCAGGGCGGGGACGGGGCGCGCTGGCGCGGGCGAGCGCCGCGTTCGGCTGGCCGGTCGCGCCGGGGGCGTCCTGGGTGTTCTGACCGGCCCTCAGGTCTGGCAGGTGCCGCACCAGAACAGGTTGCGGCCCACCAGCTCCTTGACCAGCACCGGCGACCCGCACACCCGGCACGGCAGCCCGTCCCGGTGGTACACGTAGAAGGCCTGGTCGGCGGGCACGGCGCCGGGGGCGCCGTCGGTGTTCTGCCGGGTGCGCCCCCGGCCGCCCGCTGTGCCCCGGTCCTCCGGTCGGGTGGTGACGATCGCGCCGTGTTCCGCGCCGTCGCGCATGAGCACGACCAGGTCGTCCCAGATCGCACGGACGGCGGCCGACGGCACCTCGCGCCCGGGCCGCAGGGGGTCCACGCCGGCGCGGAACAGCGCCTCGGCGCGGTAGATGTTGCCCACGCCGGCGACCACGGCCTGGTCCATGAGCTGCTGCCCGATCGTCACCCGCGACCGGCCGACCCGTGCCACGAAGGCCTCGGGGTCGCCGTCGTCCCGGATGGGATCGGGCCCCAGGCGTGCCTCGACGGACTGCTTCTCGTGGGTCGTGATCACCTCGCACGCCGTGGGACCGGTGAGATCGGCGACGGCGTGCGCGCCGAGCAGGCGCACCCGCACCTGTCCGCGTGGCTCCGGGACGTCCCACGTGTCAGACGTAGAGGTCACAGGGGTGATCTGTACGTCTGACACGGACGAGGAAGGGGCCGACGTCGGCAGCGAGTCGCGCTCGCCGATCCGGCGCCGGGGCGCGCCGATCGCGTGCGCGACCTCCGGGGCGTCCGGTGCCCCGGCGAACGTCCACGCCCCGTACAGCCCGAGATGGGTGCGCAGCCACAACGTGTCAGGGGCACGGGTCAGCCCGGTGACCCGTACGTCTGACACGTCGGCGGGCGCGAAGCCGAGGAAGAGCTGCTTGCCCCAGGCCTCGCTCGCCACGAGACGACGGCCGTCGAGCACGGCTGCGCCGTCGGCGAACCGCCCCTGCGGGCTGCTCACCCGGAGCACCTGCCCGGCGTACAACGTGTCGAACGTCCGCGCGAGGCGGTGGACGGTGTGTCCCTCAGGCACTCTTGCTCTCGTACTCGGCGAGCTGGTCGATGCGGCGCTGGTGCCGCTCGTCGCCGCTGAACGGCTCGGCCACGAAGGCCTCGACGAACGACGTCGCCTCCTCCACGGTGTGCATGCGCCCGCCGACGGCGATCACGTTGGCGTCGTTGTGCTGACGGCCGAGCTTCGCCGTCTCCAGCGACCAGGCGAGCACGGCACGGACGCCGGTCACCTTGTTCGCGGCGATCTGCTCGCCGTTGCCCGAACCACCGATCACGATGCCGAGCGAGCCCGGCTCGGCGACGACGGCCTCACCGGCGGCGAGGCAGAACGCCGGGTAGTCGTCCAGGGGGTCGAGCTCGTGGGCACCGTGGTCGGTGACGTCGTGCCCGGCGGCGGTGAGATGCCGCACCAGGTGCTGCTTGAGGTCGTACCCGGCGTGGTCGGCGGCGATGTGGAGACGCATGGCCCCATCTTCCCTCATGCGGAGGGTCCGTGTTGCGTACGCTGGCGCAATGACGAGCGATGCCACAGGACCCACGTCGGGGATCGACCTCGACGCACTCGACCCCGCCACCCGCCCGCAGGACGACCTGTACCGACACGTCAACGGGCGGTGGATCGACTCCCACGAGATCCCCGCCGACCGTGCGATGGACGGGGCGTTCCGCGCCCTCTACGACCAGGCGGAGGTGCACGTCCGCGAGATCATCCAGGACGCGCCCACCGGCTCCACGATCGGCGACCTGTACGCGAGCTTCATGGACACGGAGCGCATCGCCGAGCTCGGCACCGCGCCCCTGGACGAGGACCTCGCCCTGGTCCGGGACGCCGGGGACGTCGCGGCCCTGACCCGCGCGCTGGGCACGCTGCAGCGCACCGGCGGCGCGGCCGGCGTCCGCTTCTGGGTGGACAACGACGCCAAGGACCCGGAGAAGTACGTCGTCTACCTGCGGCAGTCCGGCCTCGGCCTGCCCGACGAGGCGTACTACCGCGAGGAGCAGTACGCCGCGCTGCGCGAGAAGTACGTGCCGCACATCGCGCGGATGCTCGCGTTCGCGCCGGTCCTTCAGGAGTGGGGCGTCACGGCCGACGACGCCGCCCAGCGCGTCTACGACGTCGAGAAGCAGCTCGCCGGCCACCACTGGGACGTGGTGCGCGACCGCGACGCCACGCTCACCTACAACCCGATGACGCTGGCCGACCTGGTCGCGTCCGCGCCCGGCTTCGACTGGACCGCCTGGGCCGACGCGCTGGGCGTGCCGGCCGGCGCGTTCGACGACATCGTGGTGCGCGAGCCCGGCTTCGCGACCGGTTTCGCCGCGCTGTGGAGCGAGCTGCCGCTGCTCGACTGGCAGCTCTGGATCACGTACCACGTGGTCAGCGCCCGGGCGCCGTACCTCACCGACGAGATCGTCGAGGCCAACTTCGACTTCTACGGTCGCACCCTGACCGGCGCGCAGGAGGTTCGCGAGCGCTGGAAGCGCGGCGTGGCCCTCGTGGAGGGCGCGCTCGGCGAGGTCGTGGGCGCGGAGTACGTGGCGCGGCACTTCCCGCCGTCGAACAAGGAGCGGATGGACCGCCTCGTGGAGGCGCTGGTCGCGGCATACCGCGAGTCGATCCAGGGCCTCGACTGGATGACGGACGAGACCAAGGCCAAGGCGCTGACCAAGCTGGAGAAGTTCACGCCGAAGGTGGGCTACCCGGTGCGCTGGCGCGACTACTCCGGCCTGGAGGTCGACGCCGCCGACGTGGTCGGCAACGTGCGCCGGTCCAACGCGTTCGACCAGGACTACGAGCTCGCCAAGATCGGCAAGCCGCTGGACCGCGACGAGTGGTTCATGACGCCGCAGACCGTCAACGCCTACTACAACCCGGGCATGAACGAGATCGTCTTCCCCGCGGCGATCCTGCAGCCCCCGTTCTTCGACCCCGAGGCCGACGACGCCGTGAACTTCGGCGGCATCGGCGGCGTCATCGGGCACGAGATCGGGCACGGGTTCGACGACCAGGGCTCCAAGTACGACGGCGACGGCCGCCTCGAGGACTGGTGGACCGACACCGACCGCACCGAGTTCGAGAAGCGCACGAGCGCGCTGATCGCGCAGTACGACGCGTTCCGGCCGGCCCAGCTCGCGGCGTCCGCCGTCGGCTCCGAGGCGTCCGAGGGCTCCGGGGAGGGCGAGGGCGACGGCGAGAGCGCCGCCGAGGCGCACGTGAACGGCGGCCTGACGATCGGCGAGAACATCGGCGACCTGGGTGGCCTGTCGATCGCGATCAAGGCCTACCGGATCGCGCTCGGCAAGCCGCTGGACGAGGCGCCGGTCGTGGACGGGCTCACCGCCCTGGAGCGGATCTTCCTCGGCTGGGCCCAGGTGTGGCAGTCCAAGGGCCGCGACGAGGAGGTGCTGCGCCGTCTGGCGACGGACCCCCACTCCCCCAACGAGTTCCGCTGCAACGGCGTGGTGAGCAACGTGGACGAGTTCTACGCCACCTACGACGTCAAGCCGGGCGACGCGCTGTACCTGGCCCCGGAGGACCGGGTCCGCATCTGGTAGTCGCCCCTGACCTTTGAGGCCTAGGTTTCTTCGCTTTGAGCTGGCTCAAAGCGAAGAAACCTAGGCCTCGAAGGTGTGCGGCCCGGCCGCCCCCGTCAGGCGTCCTTGGCCTGGGCCTTCAGCGCGCGCTCGGTGCCCGCGAGGGCCTCGACGACCAGACGACGCAGCGCCGGGGCCGCGTCCGCGTTCGTCTCCAGCCACGCCCGCGTCGCGTCACGCAGCTCCGCCGACGCCAGCGGGGCCGGGTAGAAGCCCTCGATGATCTCCTCGGCGATGTGGTAGCTGCGCTCGTCCCACACCTTGAGCACGGCGTCCAGGTACGGCTGGACGACGTCGGCCAGCGGGGCCGGGTCGTTGACGTGCAGGAACCCGAGCCCGGTGTTCCGGATGATCGCGTTCGGCACGTCGGCGGCGTCGACCACCGAGGACAGGGCGGCGAGCTTGCCCTCGACCGTCGGCTTGGCGGCCCGCGCACGGGCCGCGGACTGCCGGCCGGTGGCGGTGTCGTCGGCGGCCAGCGTGGTGTCGATCTCCGCGTCGCCGGCGGCGCCGTTGAGCACGAGACCCTCCAGCAGCTCCCAGCGCAGATCGGTGTCGATCTCCAGGCCGTCGAGCGCGACGGACCCGTCCAGCAGGCCGGACAGCGTCGCGACGTGCGCGGGCGTCGAGGCCACGTGCGCGAAGAACTTCACGAGCTGGAACTGGGTGTCCGAGCCGGCCTCCGCGTCGCCCACCAGCGACCAGAGCGTGTCGCCCACGCCTCCGAGCGTCTCCGCCCGGGCCGACGGCGCCACGAACTGCTTCGCGGCCAGCACCATCTGGTTGAGCGTGGTGCGCAGCGTCGTGGACTCGGTCTCGCCGGCGATGCCGCCCAGCACGAGCCGCACGTAGTCGGACGCCGGCACCTCGCCGTCACGCACCGCGTCCCAGACCGATCCCCAGACCAGGGACCGGGCCAGCGGGTCGGTGATGTCGGCCAGGTGCTCCAGCGCGACGCGGAGCGACTCGGCGTCGAGGCGGATCTTCGCGTAGGCGAGGTCCTGGTCGTTGAGCAGCACGAGCGCCGGGCGGTCGAGCTCCACGAGCTCCTTGACGTCCGTGCGGGGTCCGTCGACGTCGACCTCGACGAACCGGGTGCGCACCAGCTCGCCGCCGTCGGACAGGCTGTAGAAGCCGATGCCGAGGCGGTGCGGGCGGATGGTGGGCCACTCGGCGGGCGCCGTCTGCTCCACGACGAACGACATGATGCGGCCGTGGCTGTCCGTCTCGATGATCGGGCGCAGCGTGTTGACGCCGGCCGTCTCGAGCCAGAGCTTGGACCATGCCTTGAGGTCGCGGCCGCTGGTGGCCTCGAGCTCGGTGAGCAGGTCGGGCAGCTCGGTGTTGCCCCACGCGTGCTTGCCGAAGTAGGCGGACACGCCCGCGATGAACGCGTCGCGGCCCACCCAGGCCACGAGCTGCTTGAGCACCGAGGCACCCTTGGCGTACGTGATGCCGTCGAAGTTGACCTGGACGTCCTCCAGGTCCTTGATCTCGGCGACGATCGGGTGCGTGGACGGCAGCTGGTCCTGCTTGTACGCCCACGACTTCTCCATCGCGGAGAACGTGGTCCAGGCCGCCTCGAACTCGGTGGCCTCGGCGGTGGCGAGCGTGGAGGCGTACTCGGCGAACGACTCGTTGAGCCACAGGTCGTTCCACCACTTCATGGTGACCAGGTCGCCGAACCACATGTGCGCCAGCTCGTGCAGGATCGTCACGACGCGACGCTCGCGCACGGCCTCGGTCACCTTGGAGCGGAAGACGTACGACTCCGTGAAGGTCACGCAGCCCGCGTTCTCCATCGCGCCCATGTTGTACTCGGGCACGAACAGCTGGTCGTACTTGGTGAACGGGTACGGCACGCCGAACGTGGACTCGTAGAACTCGAAGCCCTGGCGGGTCTTCTCGAAGATGTAGTCGGCATCGAAGTGCGCGGAGAGCGACTTGCGGCAGAACGCGCCCAGCGGGATCTCCCGGCCGTCCGACGACGTCAGCGACGACCGGACCACCGCGTACGGGCCCGCGACGAGCGCCGTGATGTACGTCGAGATGCGACCCGTGGGCTCGAACGTCCAGGTCGCGGCCTCGACGTCGCCCTTGGTCGCGTGCTGCGCGGGGGCCGGCTCCGGCGTCGGCTCGTTGCTCACGACCTCCCACGCGGCAGGCGCGGTCACGGTGAACTGGAACGTGGCCTTGAGGTCCGGCTGCTCGAAGCACGCGAACACCCGGCGCGCGTCCGGCACCTCGAACTGGGTGTAGAGGTAGACCTCGCCGTCCACGGGGTCCACGAAGCGGTGCAGGCCCTCGCCCGTGTTCGTGTAGCCGCAGTCGGCGACGACCACGAGCTCGTTGTCCGCGGCCAGCCCGTCCAGGGCGATCCGCGAGTCGGCGAACACGACGGCGGGGTCCAGCTCGCGGCCGTTCAGCGTCACGGACCGGACGGCCGGTGCGACCAGGTCGACGAAGGTCGCGGCACCCTCGGTCGCGGTGAAGCGCAGCGTCGTGGCGGACACGAAGGTGTCCGGACCTGTGGTCAGGTCCAGCGCGATCTCGTACGACTCGACCGCGACGACGCCGGCGCGTTCGACCGCCTCGGCGCGGGTCAGGTTCTCTCCGGGCACGGGCCCTCCACGTCTGTCTGCTCATGGGCGCCGAACGGCGCCCCGCGCGTCCGAATGGCGCGCTTTATCGGTTGGCTTCTCGTCCGGTCTGTGAACTACCTGCGACGACTCGTCGATCATGCCACGCAGGAGTAACAGCGAGTAACGCCTTTGTGTACGATCGACCGCGGTCGCCCAGACCGACCGATTTGAGCTGAGGAGTTGCCCGATGTCCGGCACTGTGCCGCCACCGCCACCGCCACCGGGCGGCAGCCCTGACGAGGAGCCCACGGCTCCCCTCCAGGAGCAGCACCCCGCCACCATGCCGACGCCCGTCCAGCAGGCGCCGGTGCAGCGTGTCTCGGCGGCGACGCGCAAGCCGCCCGCCATCTCGCCGACCAACCAGTTCGCCCAGGCCGTCACCCCCGCGCCGGCGGCGCCTGGTGCTCCCATGGTGCAGTCGGTGCAGCGCGGCGGCGACCCGACGATGCAGCAGCAGTACTACCCCGAGCAGTACCAGCAGCAGGGGTACGCGCAGCCGGGCGGCTACCAGCAGCAGCCCGGCCAGTACCAGCCGCAGGGGCAGTACCAGCAGGGGGGCCAGTACCAGCAGCAGCCCGCGCAGTACCAGCCGCAGGGCTACGACCAGTACGGCCAGCCGGTCTACGCCGGGCAGCCGGGCGGCTACCAGCAGGAGCCCGAGCGCAAGAAGCTCAGCCCCGGCTGGATCGCGTTCATCGCCCTGGACGTGCTGCTCGTGATCGCCGCGATCGTGTTCGCCGTGAATCTGCTCGGCTCCCCGGACACCTCCGCGTCGGGCGGCGGCGAGTCGCCGACCGCCGAGCAGTCGACCGAGCCGGAGGCCGAGGAAGGCCTGGAGACCGACGGCGGGGCCGGGGTCGAGACCTTCGCCGCGCCGTCGCTCAACATCACCTGCACGATCTCCGCCGACGCCGCGACGTGCGGCATCGCGCAGCTCGACCAGAAGCCGGCCCCCGATGCCTCGTGCGGTGGCGCGTCCGGCTACGTCGCGAAGGTCGACCCGACAGGCAACGTCACCCAGCCGTGCGTGAGCAAGAAGGACCAGCCCAAGAAGGCCGGCGGCGACGTCGCGATCCTGAAGTACGACGCCACGAAGAAGGCCCACGGCTTCACGTGCACGAGCGCGCAGACCGGGATGACCTGCGTGTCCGACGCGACGGGCAGCGGCTTCTCGATCGCCCGCGCGGGCATCGGGCAGGCCTGACGGTCGCCCTGCCGACGTAGGGCGGCGAGACAGAACCGCGGCGCACGCGTAGGACGCGCTGCGGTTCTGTCTCGCCAGGGTTCTACTGCGGCGGAGCCGGCTCCGGGGGCTCCTCGTTCATCACCGTGACGAGCGAGCGCAGGCGGGCGTTGGTGAACAGGTCCTCCAGCAGCACGACGGTCCCCGCCGAGTCCGCCAGCGGCACGCGCCAGTTCGGGTACTCGGAGTCGGTGCCGGGCTGGTTCTGCGCCCGGCGCTCGCCCACGGCGTCGGCCAGCGACACCCCCACCAGCGCCGCCGGTGTGTCCTTGAGGTAGCGGTGCAGGCCCTCGACCAGCTCGCGCTCCGAGGGGTCGAACGTCGTCAGGCCGCGCCGGGAGAGCGCCTCGACCAGCGACTCGCGCTCCTGTCGGGCGCGCCCGCGCAGGACCGTCGCGTCCTCCGTGAGCAGCCCGAGGCGTTCGCGCAGGTCCACGTGCTCACCCGCGAGGTAGCCCGCGGTGGGCGGTAGGTCGTGTGTGGTGACGGTGGCCAGGGCCTGGGCGCGGTATGCCTCCGGCTCGACGGGCACCCCGTCGGCGTCCCGCTCGAAGAGCAGCACCGACGTGCCGAGGATGCCGCGCTCGGCGAGGTAGTCCCGGATCCACGGCTCGAACGTGCCGAGGTCCTCGCCGACGACGGCGACCCCTGCGCGGTGGGCCTCCAGGCACAGGATGCCGATGAGGGCCTCGTGGTCGTAAGTGACGTACGCCCCGGCCGACGCGCGCGCCCCGCCCGGGATCCACCAGAGCCGGAACAGCCCGAGCACGTGGTCCACGCGCAGCCCGCCGCAGTGCCGCAGCACGGTGCGCAGCATCTCCCGGTACGGCGCGTAGCCCACCTTGGCGAGCGCGCGCGGGTGCCACGGCGGCTGGGACCAGTTCTGGCCCTGCTGGTTGTACATGTCCGGCGGGGCGCCCACGGACACGCCCCGGGCGAGGACGGCGGCGTCCGCCCAGGCGTCGGCGCCGTCCGGGGACGAGCCGACGGCGAGGTCCTTGAACACGCCCATCCGCATGCCGGCGTCGAGGCCGGCGCGGTGCGCCGCGCGCAGCTGCTCGTCGGCCACCCACTGCAGCCAGCAGTAGAACTGCACGCGGTCGGAGAGCGCGTTGCGCAGCGTCTGGACGCCGGACGAGCCCGGGTCGGCGAGCTCGACGGGCCAGTCGCGGCCGTCGAGGTGCTCCTTGATGGCGCACCAGGTGGCGAAGTCGACCAGGCCCCGGCCCTGGGCCAGCACGAACTCGTCGAAGGCGGTCTGGCGGGCCGCCGAGCGGGGCGCGGTGTACACGACCTCGAGCGCGGCCTTCTTGGCCTCCCAGATCGCGTCCCGGTCGATCGGGCCGGAGTCCTCGGACAGCTCCCGGACGGGCTCGGCGGCCCACTCGACGAGCGAGCGGTCCGCGGCGGAGAGGTACGCCGTCTCACGGATGTCCTCGACCCGGATGTACAGCGGCGACATGAAGCGCCGAGAGGTCGGCAGGTAGGGGCTCGGGGTCACCGGCAGCACCGGCTCGGTGGCGTGCAGCGGGTTGACCGCCACGAAGTCGGCCCCGCCGTTGTGCGCCGTCTGCCAGGCGAGGTCGCCCAGGTCGGCGAGGTCACCCATGCCCCAGGAGTCGCGGGAGCGCACCGAGTAGAGCTGGACCATGAAGCCCCAGGCCTGCTTGCGGGCGATCTTCTTGCGCAGCTCCAGCCGGGCCGGGGTCACGACGAGCGTGGCCTTGGCCGTCTGCCCGCCCGACTCGGCGTGCAGCGTGTGCCAGCCGAGCGGCAGCGTGTCCGGGAGCGTGAACGTCGCCCGGCCCACCTTGCGGCTGTCCACGGTGCGCGGCTCGGTGTAGACGTCGGCCTGGCGCAGCTGCACGCGCGTGCCCCGGACGGTGGCGAACGAGCCCGTCGCGGTCGTGGCGCCGGGCGCCGCCACCCGC
>NZ_KI911724.1:40907-44439 GCF_000515355.1 Promicromonospora kroppenstedtii DSM 19349
GCGCCGGGCGCCGCCACCCGCCAGGGCGTGGCGCTGGCCGGCACCGCGGGCGTCTCGGTCTGCTCCAGCTCGACCCACGCGGTCACGTCCGCGCCGTCGGCCACGTGCACCGCGACCTGTACCTCGGTGCCCTGCCGCGCGACGACCGTGGGCGGGAGCATCGTGCGCCACTCGTCGTCGCGGGCCCGCTCCAGGCTGGCCGTGACGGCCCCCGGGGTCGACGCCTGCACGCCGAGCGCCTCCAGCACCGCGACGAGCGTCGAGGAGCTGACCTGCTGCTCGACGCCGTCGTGGTCCGTGTACTCGCACTGCACGCCGTGGGCGGTCGCCAGCTCGGTCAGCTCCGCGGGCACGGCGGATCCGTCTCCGGTGGCCCCGGGCATCGGTTCGTCGGTCACAAGGCAAGATCCTGCCATCTACCGACGCGTACCGGGCGCAACCAGGCCCGAAAAGCTCACCCGGCGCTGCGCCGTCAGCTGACGCCGGGGGTGTCCCCCGCGACCGCCTCGTCGAACGGGGTGGGCGCCGAGCGCGCGACGATCCCGGCGTCCAGCAGCGCCGCGTGGGCCGCGACACGCAGCGAGCGCGCGACGGCCCACTGCTGGGCGGGGCGCACCTGGGCGTGCAGCGTGAAGGTCAGGCCGCCCTGATCGACGTCGTCCACGCCGCGTACCGAGGGCGTCTCTAGGAGGCTGTCGGCCAGCTCGGGGTCGTTCTTGACCCGGTCGACGGCGCGGCCGAGCGCGGCGCGCACCGCGTCGATGTCGGCGCCCAGCGGCACCTGCACCGGGGCGACGGCACGGCTCCACTCCTGGGTGCGGTTGCCCGCGCGCAGGATCTCGCCGTTGCGGACGTACCAGAGGGTGCCGTCGAAGGCCCGCACCTGGGTGAGCCGGAGGCCCATGGTCTCGACGGTGCCGACCACGCCGGCGCCCAGGTCCACGTTGTCGCCCACGCCGAACTGGTCCTCGATGAGCAGGAACACGCCGGAGATGAAGTCCTTGACCAGGCTCTGCGCGCCGAAACCGAGCGCGACGCCGACGACGCCGGCGGAGGCCAGGAGCGGGGCGACGGGCCAGCCGACCGTCTGCATGATCGAGAGCACCATGACGGTGCCGATCACGATGTTCACCGCGGAGTTCAGCACCGAGCCGACGGTCCGCGCGCGCTGGGCGCGCCGCTCGGCCGCGCGCGGGTTGACCGCGCCGAAGACGTCGGCCAGCGCCTGGGGCGTCATCAGCGCGTTCTTGCGCTTGCGCTTGGTGGTGGCTCCCGAGACGGCACCGGGCGCGGTCACCGGGATCGTGCCGGTGGTGGTGCCCACCGGCGGTGCCGCGGTCTCGACCACGGCCCGCGGCTTCTGGCCGATGGCGATGCGCTCGGTGAGGGCCGTGACCACACGGCGCAGGACGGCGATGGCGACGGTACCGCCGACCAGGATGAGGATGACGGTCAGGGGCTTGTCGCCGAACCAGACCCAGAAGTCCTCGGCGCTGTCGAACACGGAGGCAGCAAGAGACTCGAACACGACACGAACGCTACTCGGGTCGGCGCCCGCGCCCGGTCATCTCAGCCCGGGTCCGAGGGACTACTGCGCGATTTTCACAGCCCGTTCGCGTCGCGGTTGCACGCCGCCGGGCCGTCGTGAAGCAGATCACGGGCCCGGGACGAGTCCCGGGCCCGCGCACGTCACGCTCTCTGGCTCACGCCCTCGTGATCACACCCTGAGCGTGTCCAGCTCGGCCGCGAGGTTGTCCGCCTCGGGGCCCACGATCACCTGAACCACCCTGCCCGACCGCACCACGCCGAACGCGCCCGACGACTTGAGTCCGGGCTCGTCCACCAGGGACGGATCGCTCACCTCGACACGGAGCCGGGTGATGCACGGTTCCAGCTCGACGACGTTCGAGGTTCCCCCGAGTGCCGCAAGGATCTGGTCAGCCTTGGTCATGTCTCAACTCCCACCGTGCGTCGCTGCAGGTATGGGTAACACCCTATCTGTGCTGGCAAGCCCTTCGCCCGGGCAATTGTCGACTCGCTCACACGAGACCGAGTTTCACCGGACCGTCATACACGAGTGGCAGGATGACAGGCGTGACCCAGGAACCCTCCTTCTTCGACGCCGTCGGCGGCCACGACACGTTCGTGCGCCTTGTCGACGCGTTCTACGACGGCGTCGCCGACGACCCCGTGCTGCGCCCCATGTACCCCGAGGAGGACCTCGGGCCGGCGAAGGAGCGGTTCACGCTGTTCCTCGAGCAGTACTGGGGCGGGCCCGGCACCTACTCCGCGCAGCGTGGTCACCCGCGACTGCGGATGCGGCACGCGCCGTTCAAGGTGAACCCGGACGCCCGCGACCGCTGGCTCGCGCACATGCGGACCGCCGTCGACTCCCTGGGGCTCGCACCGATCCACGAGTCGCAGCTGTGGGACTACCTGGAGCGCGCGGCCTTCAGCATGATCAACACCTTCGAGGACTGACCCGCTCGAAGTCCCACCCAGAGGAACCGAAGGAGACGCCCGCACGTGGACGCCACCCCTGACCTGATCGCCGGCGACGCCCCGTCGGACCACACGCCCGATGCGCTCGACCGCCTGCTGCAGGTGCTCGACCTGCGGCATCTGGAGGGCTGGGGTCCGCGCGGCGAGGAGGACGTGCTGCGCGGGAACAGCATGCCCGCCCTCGCGAACCGTGCCTACGGCGGTCAGGTGCTCGCACAGGCGATCCTGGCGGCGGACCGGACGGTGCCCGACGGCCGCCAGATCCACTCCCTGCACGGCTACTTCCTGCGGGAGGGGCGGGTCGAGGAGCCCATCGACTTCGCGGTGGAGCGACTGCGCGACGGGCGTTCGTTCAGCGCGCGCCGCACTCACGCGATCCAGTTCGGCAAGCCGATCCTGTCGATGATCGCCTCCTTCCAGGAGGACCAGCCCGGCTACGACCACTCGATGCCGATGCCCGACGGCGTCCCCGCGCCCGACGAGGTCGGCTCCGCCTTCGACGAGCTCGCCTCCCTCAGCGCCGACTCACGCGCCCAGTTCTGGGCGGACTCGCCGTTCGAGCTGCGGCACGTCGGCGGGTCGCTGTACCTGCACCCGGACGCCGCGGTGGCCCAGGGCGGCACGCCACCCGCCACGCAGCTCGTCTGGATGCGCACGCGCCGTCCGCTCGGCATCCAGGACCAGTCGATGCACCGCGCCCTCCTGGCCTACGCGTGCGACCAGCTCATGCTGGAGCCCGCCATGCGCGCCGCGGGCAAGTCCTGGCAGGACGTCGCCGCCACGGTGCCCATGGCCAGCCTCGACCACGGCATGTGGTGGCACCGCGACGTCCAGGTGGACGAGTGGATGCTGTTCGTCCAGTCCTCGCCCACGGCCCAGGGCGGCCGCGCCCTGGGCACCGCGAAGGTCTACACGCAGGACGGCGTCCTCGTGGCCTCGGCGGGCCAGGAGGGCATGATCCGGCTGCCGGCCTGACCCGCCGGGCGCCCGGGCCGCCGCAGGCCTGGGGCCGGGACTACGCCCCGAGCTC
>NZ_KI911724.1:44539-46003 GCF_000515355.1 Promicromonospora kroppenstedtii DSM 19349
GGACGGCGAGCGTGGCCGGCTCGTCGCGGGCAGGGTCCCGCGCCAGCTCGGCGAGGTACGCCTGAGCCGCCGGGACGTCGTCGAACACCTCGTGCAGGGTGATCGGGTCAAGGTAGTGCGTGGGCAGATCCACTGTTCCTCCGTGGCCGAAACCAAGGGGGATGAATTTACCAATTCGGACACCCTGAGGACCAGTCAGCGGCGAGCCAGACGCGCAGGTCACCCGGGTGATCCCTGCGTCGGACACACGCGTCAGCCGCGGTGGCGGAAGGTGATCGGGTCCTCCTGGAACTCCTTCCACGCCAGGCGCTCCCCCTCGGTGAGACGGCGCGGCCGGTCGGTGGCGGCGTCGACGAACACGAGCGTGGTGGTCGCCCGCGCGTAGGGCTTGCCGCCCGACGTCGGACCCGTCTTCGGCATGCTCGCCGCGCCGTCGTGCACCTCGTAGCAGACCTCCGCGCTGGCCCCGCCGATGCGGCCGAGCCACATCTCCACGCGCACCGGCGTGCGGGTGAACAGCAGGGGACGCAGGTACTCGATGCGCTGCCCGGCCACGAGGGTGTGCGAGTCGGCGTCGGGGCCGGTGGGCACCACCGCCGTCGGCCAGGCCTCGCCCTCGGGGGCCTCGGGGTGCAGCCAGAAGGCGGTGATGCGCGCGTCCTCCAGCAGGCGGAACATCGCGACGTTGTTCACGTGGGCGTAGGCGTCCAGGTCGGACCAGCGCAGCGTGACGGGGACGTGCAGGCGTGTCATGGTGCCTATCCTCTCCCGGCGGCTCCTCCCTGCCGCCCGCCGGTCTCAGCTCGCGGCGACCGTCGCCGCCGTCCGGCAGCTCGCGAGCCGGGCCAGCTCCTCCCCCACGGGTTCCCGCACGAGCCGGTCGGCGACCTTACCCACCGACTGGCGCAGCCGGCGACGCGCGGCCATCGCCCGGCGCCGGGCGCCCAGGGCGCCGAAGATCCGGCAGACCAGGGCGAGCAGCAGGCCGAGCAGCACCCCGCCCAGCACCAGGAGCGTGGGCCAGGGAATCGTGAAGAGGTCGACGCCGACCCCCACGTCGGAGCCCGGTTCGGGCGCCCCCGGGAAGACGACGCCGCCGTCCCCCGACCAGGTCGGCAGGGTCAGCACGGGCGTCGGCAGCGGCGGGAGCTGCAGGTACGCGAAACCGAACAGCACGAAGAGCCACACCAGGCCCGTGACCAGCGCGGCGACCAGGAGCCACTGCACCGCGTTCACGAGCGACCACCACACCGGGCGACGCGACACCTCGACCCGGGTCGTGGCCACGGCCTGGTCCAGGGCGTCGGGCAGCGCGTCGATGCCCGCCTGGCCGCGTGAGCGAGCCGCCAGCACCCACGGGTCGGCGACGCCGCGCGTCACGTCCTCGACATAGCGCCGCACGGCGGAGGCAGCGGTGGACCGTACCGCCGGCCGCGCCGTGGGCAGCGACGTGCGCACCAGGTC
>NZ_KI911724.1:46103-46933 GCF_000515355.1 Promicromonospora kroppenstedtii DSM 19349
GGCGGCGGCGTGCCGCACTCGTCGACGATCCGCTGCGCCACGACCCGCTGGTCCGCCGCGAGCCGGGCGGTCGCGGCCTCCCGCTTGGCCGCGGCCTTCGCCAGCAGTCCCCGCAGGTCGTCCATGCCCTGGCCCGTCTTCGCCGAGACCGCGAGCACGCGCGCGCCGTCCAGGCCGTCCTCGGCCACCAGCCGCTTGAGGTCGGCCAGCATCGCCGACGTCTCCTCCGGCGTCAGCCGGTCCGCCTGGTTGAGGGCGACGACCACCACCTCGGCGCGCCCGGCGAGCGGGCGCAGGAAGCCCTCGTGCAGCGCGGCGTCGGCGTACTTCTGCGGGTCCACCACCCAGACCAGCAGGTCGGCGCGCTGCACCAGGCGCTCCGCGCGCATGCGGTGCTCGGTCACGACCGAGTCGTGGTCGGGCAGGTCGAGCAGGACGAGGCCGGTGGTGTCACCGGCCGGGGTGCGCCGGCGGAAGGGACCGCGGGCTGAGGCGGAGGTGGAGCCCTCCGCTCCGCCGGTCGAGCTTGTCGGGACCTCACCACCGGTCTCAGGGGTCTCGGCGGGCTCGACCCGCGAGGAAGGTCCGGCCGGCGACGGTCCGCTGCTGCCCGCGCCGACATGGTGCCGGCGGCCGACCTCCAGCCAGTCCAGCAGCGGGTCCGCGCCGTCGCCCCAGACGGCGGCCATGGGGTGCGACGTCGTCGGACGCCGCACGCCCGGCTGCGCGATCGCGAACCCGGCCACCGCGTTCAGCACCGACGACTTGCCCGACCCCGTGGCCCCGGCCAGCGCGACGACGGTGTGCTCGGCGGACAGACCGCCGCGCTC
>NZ_KI911724.1:47033-47307 GCF_000515355.1 Promicromonospora kroppenstedtii DSM 19349
GCGACCTCCGCCGGCGAGGCCGCGACGTCCACGCGCTGCTCCAGCACGCGCACGAACAGGGCCAGCGCCTCCCCGAGGTAGGGACGGGCCTGGTCGGCGTGCACCTCCAGCGCCTGGTCGTAGCGACACCGCCCCCAGTCCTGCAGGGCCCGGAACTCCAGCTTGCGCGCGTGCTCGATGCTCGCGGCGTGCTCGCCGTGGTGGCGCGCGGCCTCCAGCGCCAGGCCGAACAACAGGTCGGCCTCCGAGAACCGGTGCCGCCACTGCAGCACGT
>NZ_KI911724.1:47407-53752 GCF_000515355.1 Promicromonospora kroppenstedtii DSM 19349
TGGACGGCGCGGCCGTGCGGGGCGCCGGGCTCCGGCGGCCGCATGGACTCGAGCACCAGTGCCCCGGCGACGACGGTCACGGCGCAGGTCAGCGCCTCGGGATCGACGTCGGGCAGGGGATGCCGGTCGAGCACCACCCCGGGCGGCGGCGCGCCGTCGACCCGCAGGTGCGGCAGCAGGAGGACGACGTCGAGGAACGAGGCGCCGTGCGACGGCATGAACCAGTCCACGGCGTGGGCGCTGGTCGCGTCCCAGCCGTGGTCGGTGATCAGGATCGACTCCCGGCGCAGCGCGCCGTGCACCAGGCTCTTGCCCGACATCGCCTCGCCGGCGTAACCGGCGATGTCGGCCAGGTGCTCGACCTTGTCGGACAGCCACGGTGTGAACGCCGACAGCCCGGCCGGCCGCATCGCGGCGATCGTGGCCCAGGCGCCCACGTCGATCTGGTCCAGCGCGTCGGGCAGGCCCGGGGGCGCCTCGGTCGAGCCGATCTGGATCGCGAGCTCGACGGCGGCCGCGAGGTCGGCGTCGTCCCAGGGATCACGCGGCGGGCGGATGGGCTCGTTGCGGTAGCCGAGCACCACCCAGCGGCCCGCTCCGGGAAGCTCCTCGTCGACGTACCACTCGCGCTCGAGGCTGGGCACGTCCTCGGGCAGCGTGGCGAGCGATGCCGCCTCGGCGGCCATGCGGTCCTGGGTCACCGGGGCCTCCGGCCCCACTGCCCGTACGATCGACCGGCCCGACGCCGTCTGGAGCACCTCGAGCGGGGCCAGGTCCGTTCCGCTCATGGGGGCCGAACCGATCACGCGGCCCCCCATCGACTCGCTGACACGAGAACGGACAGACGGGGGTAGATCGGACCAAGCCGGTCGCCGCACAGCGCTCATGGCCGGAGTGTGCCGAACTGCGCTTTCACCCGCAAACCACAGTCCGTGTTGCGAGAATCAGGCGGATCAGAAACCGAGCCTGGTCTGCAGCCACGCTACGGCGGTGCGCGCCAGGCGGTGCTGGTAGGCCCGCAGCTCCGGCATGTCCACGGGCGGCGAGTCCATCGACGACTTCACGTAGTGGCCGGCGAGCACCGCGATCCAGCACGTGACCGCGTCCCGCTCCGTGCCGGGCGGCAGGCCGTACCGGCGCAGGGTGGCCTCGGGCGGCGGCCCGTCGTTGGTGCGTACGTGCAGCAGCATGGAGACCAGGTCGAGGTACGGCGCGCCGACGCTGCCGCGGATCCAGTCCGTCACCAGCGGCTTCTCCCCGAGCCGCGCGGGCAGCAGCACGTTCTGCACCCGCAGGGTGCCGTGCTGCAGGCTCTTGCCGGCGATCGCCTGGGGGGCGTGCGCGGCGATCTCCGCGAGCCCCTCCAGCCGGTTGGCGAGCCACGGCGAGTGGTTGGCGAGGCCGGCGGGCCGCTTGTCGGCGAGGTACTCCCACGAGTCCGTGGGGAAGACCCGCTCCTCGGGGAGGAACATCGGGTCGGCGGGCGCCTCGACCTCCCCGATCCCACGCACGATCTTGACCATGGTCGCGACGTCCTCCTCCGGGAAGGACGGGTCGATCGGCCGCACGTTGGACTTCATCGCGTAACCGACAGCGACCCAGGTGCCGAGGTTCGGCAGCACGTCGTCCAGCGACCAGAGGAGCTCGGGGTGCGGCGCCGCGGCGGGCAGCAGCGGCGAGAGCGCGATCTCCTGCCGCAGGAAGTTCAGCGGGCCCGGCTGCTCGGTGCCGATCGCCTTGACGAAGACGTGGCCCTTCGTGGTCTGCACCTCGAAGCGCGCGCCGGGCAGGATCCCGGAGTCGTCGGGGTGCCGCGCGGCGATCACGCGGGCGCCGAGCAGATCGGTGATGCGGTCGCGCAGCACGGGCGGAAGCTCACGCCATCCGGGACGCAGGGCAGGGCTCACTGCGGCATCTTGTCGAACATGTCCCCTGGCAGCAAGGAACCGATGCGAAATTCGCCCGCTATGCCGGGTTGGCCCCTCGCCTTTGAGGCCTAAGTTTCTTCGCTTTGAGGCGCCTCAAAGCGAAGAAACTTAGGCCTCGAAAAAAGGAGGGTCGTCAGTCGCGGGTCAGCTTGCGGTACGTGACCCGGTGCGGGCGCGCCGCGTCCGCACCCAGGCGCTCGACCTTGTTGGCCTCGTACGACTCGAAGTTGCCCTCGAACCAGTACCAGTTCGCCGGGTTCTCCTCGGTGCCCTCGTAGGCCAGGATGTGCGTGGCCACTCGGTCGAGGAACCACCGGTCGTGGGAGACCACGACGGCGCAGCCCGGGAACTCCAGCAGGGCGTTCTCCAGCGAGCCGAGGGTCTCGACGTCGAGGTCGTTGGTGGGCTCGTCGAGCAGCAGCAGGTTGCCGCCCTGCTTGAGCGTCAGCGCCAGGTTGAGGCGGTTGCGCTCACCACCCGACAGCACGCCGGCGGGCTTCTGCTGGTCCGGGCCCTTGAACCCGAACGACGCCACGTAGGCGCGCGACGGGATCTCGACGTTGCCGACCTTGATGAAGTCGAGCCCGTCGGACACGACCTCCCACAGCGTCTTCTTGGGGTCGATGCCACCGCGTGACTGGTCGACGTAGGAGATCGACACGGTCTCGCCGACCTTCAGCTCGCCGCCGTCGAGCGGCTCCAGGCCGACGATCGTCTTGAAGAGCGTGGTCTTGCCGACGCCGTTCGGACCGATGACGCCCACGATGCCGTTGCGCGGCAGCGTGAACGACAGGCCGTCGATCAGCACGCGGTCGTCGAAGCCCTTCTTCAGGCCGGTGGCCTCCAGCACCAGCGAGCCCATTCGCGGGCCCGCGGGGATCTGGATCTCCTCGAAGTCGAGCTTCTTGGTGCGCTCCGCCTCGGCAGCCATCTCCTCGTAGCGGGCCAGGCGGGCCTTGGACTTGGTCTGGCGGCCCTTGGCGTTGGACCGCACCCACTCCAGCTCCTCCTTGAGGCGCTTGGAGAGCTTGGCGTCCTTCTTGCCCTGGACCTCCAGGCGCGCCTGCTTCTTCTCGAGGTACGTCGAGTAGTTGCCCTCGTACGGGTAGAGGCGTCCGCGGTCGACCTCGCAGATCCACTCCGCGACGTGGTCGAGGAAGTACCGGTCGTGGGTCACGGCGAGCACGGCGCCCGCGTAGGACGCGAGGTGCTGCTCGAGCCACAGCACCGACTCGGCGTCGAGGTGGTTGGTCGGCTCGTCCAGGAGCAGCAGGTCGGGCTTCTCCAGGAGCAGCTTGCACAGCGCGACGCGGCGGCGCTCACCACCGGAGAGCACCGACACGTCGGCGTCCGGCGGCGGGCAGCGCAGGGCGTCCATCGCCTGCTCGAGCTGGGAGTCGAGGTCCCACGCGTCTGCCGCGTCGATGTCCTCCTGGAGCGTGCCCATCTCGGCCAGCAGCGCGTCGAAGTCCGCGTCGGGCTGGGCCATGAGCTCGGAGATCTCGTCGAACCGCGCCTTCTTGGCCAGGATCTCGCCGACGGCCTCCTGAACGTTGCCGAGGACCGTCTTCTCCTCGTTCAGCGGCGGCTCCTGCTGCAGGATGCCCACGGTGTAGCCGGGCGACAGGCGGGCGTCGCCGTTGCTCGGCGTGTCCAGCCCGGCCATGATCTTGAGGATCGTGGACTTACCGGCGCCGTTCGGCCCGACGACGCCGATCTTGGCGCCGGGCAGGAAGTTCAGCGACACGTCATCGAGGATGACCTTGTCGCCGTGCGCCTTGCGCGCCTTGTACATGGAGTAGATGTATTCAGCCACTGCCTGTGTTCCACCGTTCACAGAAGGTACGTCGGATGGGGTGCGCTCTCGCGGAGCGGGTGCCAGGGTTCGTCCGCGCAGGAGAACCCTGGCACCCGCGGACCGCTGAGCACGACTGGCACCAGCCTACGCGGTCACCAGCTCCCGCTGCCCGACGCCCGCCTCGTCGTCCTCACGCTCCGGCGCCTCCGGGGCGCCGACGCCGAACGGGTCGACCGGCAGGCCGTCCGCGTCCCGCGGCGCGGGCGCCAGCGCCTCGTGGTGCACGACCCGCGAGTACTCGACCTTGCCCCGGGTCGCGTCCACGCCGACCCCGGTCGCCTGGATCACGAGGGTCGAGCGCTGGACCCCCTCGGCGGTCTCCCACTGCTCGACCTCCAGCCGGCCCGTGACGACCACCGGGTCGCCCTTGCGCACCGACCTGGCGAGGTTCACCGCGGCCGTCCTCCAGGTCTTCACCGAGAACCACAGCGTGGGGCCGTCGGTCCAGTCGCCGTCCTCGTTCATGAAGCGCCGCGTGCTGCCCACGCGGAGCATCGCGTACTCCTTGCCCTTGCCCGTGTGCAGCGCGGGGGTGTTGCCGGCGCGGCCGGAGACGGTCACCGTCACGTCGTTCATGGAGCCCTCCTGGGTGTCCCGGACCGGCCCTCGCGGCCGGTCCGTACCCAGCATCAGGCGCGGACGGAGCGCAGATCCGTCAGCCGGGCACCACCTGTGGACGAAACCCGGATCTGGCTGCCTGTGGTCGGGTTCTCTTCCACACGGAGCGGTACGGAGGGTCCGTCATCCCGCGCACTCTGTGCGAGCTCGCGTACCGCACGGTGCTCGTCGAGCAGCTTCTGGGTGGGCACACCGAGGGTCTGCTGCAGCACTCTCTCCAGGGCGGCACGGCCCGAGGCGATGACGCCCTGCGCCCGGCGGGCGGCCAGCGCGCGCCGCATCTGCATCGCCACGAGGAACACCACGAGCGCCGCGACGGCGGCCACGACCGCGAGCACGCCGAGCACGGTCGTCCACGTGTCCCCGACGGGCAGGATCCCCATGGACGCCAGCACCGTCGCGATCCCGAGCAGGACCGCCAGCAGCACGGCGCCGAGCGCGAGCCGCCGGGTGAGCGGCTGCGTCGTAGGGCCGCGGGTGTCCAGGGTGATGCCCTGCAGCGCCGCCGACACCGCGCTCGCGACGTCCCGGGCGCTGGCCACGCTCTCGGCGAGCGACCGCTGCCAGCCGGGCTTGAGCGACTCCCCCGAGCCCGTCAGCCAGCGCGACCTGGACAGCGC
This sequence comes from Promicromonospora kroppenstedtii DSM 19349, assembly GCF_000515355.1. Classification (GTDB taxonomy): domain Bacteria; phylum Actinomycetota; class Actinomycetes; order Actinomycetales; family Cellulomonadaceae; genus Promicromonospora; species Promicromonospora kroppenstedtii. The sequence continues at coordinate 52,432 of NZ_KI911724.1, forward strand.
GATCGAGTCGGGGTCGGGGTTGCGGAACTCGGGCGAGCCGTAGCCGTTACGGACCGCCGCGCCGACCTGCGCGGCGACGGACTCCAGCCCGGCGGCACGCGCCAGGGCGTCGACCTCGCGCTCCAGGACGGTGTCGATGTGCCACGGCACCTCGGCCGGCGTCTGGCTCAGCAGCAGCGTCGCGGCGGCGTCCAGCTCGCCCGCGGCGCGACCGGCCGAGACCGACCGGCGGGCCACGGTCTGTTCCAGCAGCCCGCGCAGGTCGTCGATGCCGATGTCCGTCTTGCTCGACGCCGCGATGACCGGCACGTCGTCCAGGCCGTCGTCCCGCAGCAGCCGCTTCACGTCGTTGACCAGGTTGTCGCGCTGCCCCACGGGCACCGTGTCGATCTGGTTGAGCACGACCACGGTCGAGGCCCGCATGCCGGACGAGTCGCGCAGGTAGCCGGTGTGCAGGGCGTCGTCGGCGTACTTCTGCGGGTCCACCACCCAGACCAGCAGGTCCACGAGCGGCAGCACCTTGTCCACGACCTCGCGGTGGCCGGGGGCCACCGAGTCGTGGTCGGGCAGGTCGAGCAGCACGAGCCCGCTCAGGGCCGCCTCGTCGGCGGAGTCCAGCTCGCCCGCCCGGGTGATGCGGCGTTCGCGCTCCACTCCGAGCCAGTCGAGCAGCGTCGCGGCGTCGTCGCTCCACGAGCACGCGGTGACCTTGGCGGTGGTGGGGCGCTTGACGCCGACGTCGGCGAAGGTCAGCCGGGAGATCTTGTTGAAGGTGCTCGACTTGCCCGAACCGGTGCCTCCGGCGAGCGCCACGACGGTGTGGTCGACGCCGAGCGCGAGCCGTTCGCGCACGCCGGCGACCGAGCTGGCGACCTTGCCGAACACGGTGTCGTCGAGGCGGGACCCGGCGATCTGGAGGGCGCGGCCCAGGTCCTCGGTGCGAGCGCCGAGGGTCGCGTCGTGGCTCGTCATGTCAGCCTCCTGAGCTCGGCCAGCCGCACGCGGAGCGGAGCGGCCGCGTCGTCGGCTAGCGCGGGGACGTCAAGGGCACTCTGGACAGAACGGGCCTCTTCCGCAACCGCTAGCGCGACCTGGTCGGCAAGTTCGCCCTGCAGTTCCTCGATCGCGTCGCCCGCTGTCTCGCCGAGGACGCGGTCGAGGAGCGTCATGGAGTCCTCGTTGCCGAGCGCGACCGCCTGCAGGAGGGCGGCCAGCCCCTGGTCGCCGAAGGCCTTGCGGGCGCCGGCGGCCCGGAGGGCGGCCTCGGAGCCCGCGCTGTCGGGGTCGGAGTCGGCCATGCGCCCGACGACGTCGTCGGCCC
>NZ_KI911724.1:53852-54761 GCF_000515355.1 Promicromonospora kroppenstedtii DSM 19349
GGTGCCACGGGACCGGTCGCGAGCGCCGCGCTCCTCGCGGACGACCCGCTCGCCGCGCTGGCGGGCTTCACGCTGGAGGTCGGGCGGCCGGTGCGGCCGATGCTCGCCCAGTCGGCGCCGGACATCGCGGCGGCGTTCGAGAAGCTCGGGGGCGATGACCCGACCGAGCTGTGCGTGGACGTGAAGCTGGACGGCATCCGCATCCAGGTGCACCGGCTCGGCGACGAGGTGCGCGTGGTCACGCGCTCGCTGGACGACATCACCGAGCGCGTGCCGGAGATCGTCGATGTGGTGCGCGCCCTGCCTACCGACCGGCTGGTGCTCGACGGCGAGGCGCTCGGCGTCGGGCCGGACGGCGTGCCGCGGCCGTTCCAGGAGACGGCGGCGCGCTCGGCGACGCACGAGTCCGGACGGGGTTCCGCACGCGGGCCGGCTCGGGCGGCGTCGGCCGAGGAGGCGCTGGCCGACCAGTTCCAGCTCACGCCGTTCTTCTTCGACGTGCTGCACGCCGACGGCCGCGACCTGCTCGACGCCCCGCTGAGCGAGCGCCTGGCCGTGCTGGACGAGGTCGCGGGGCCGCACACGGTGCGCCGTCTGCTCACCTCCGATGCCGACGAGGCGGCGGAGTTCTTCGCGGGCGCGCTCCGCGAGGGCCAGGAGGGTGTGGTGATCAAGTCGCTGGACACGCCGTACGCGGCCGGACGCCGGGGCGCGGGCTGGGTCAAGGTGAAGCCCCGCAAGACGCTGGACCTCGTGGTGCTGGCGGTCGAGCGCGGTTCGGGCAGACGCCAGGGCTGGTTGTCCAACATCCACCTGGGCGCGCGGGACCCGGAGGGCGGCTTCGTGATGCTAGGCAAGACCTTCCCGGCAACGGAGTTACGAGGTATCGTCCCAGCATGACCGACCACG
>NZ_KI911724.1:54861-56807 GCF_000515355.1 Promicromonospora kroppenstedtii DSM 19349
CCGGCAGGCGGCGTCCGGGCCGAGGAGCCCGCGGCGGCCCTCGCCCGCATCGCCCGGTCCTACTTCACGAGCCGTGGACCGGCCACCGTGGACGACCTGGCCTGGTGGCTCGGCCTGCCCAAGACACCCGTGCGCGCCGCCGTGACCGCGCTCCGTGCGGCCGAGCCGGACAGCCTGGTCGACGTCGTCGTGGACGGGCAGGTGATGCTCGTCGGGCGCGGGATCGACCTGGACGGGCTCACGGAACCCGGCGGCGTCGTGCTCGTGCCGGGGTTCGACGAGATGGTGCTGGGCTACCAGGACCGCGGCCTGGTCGCGGACGCCGAGGCGATGCGCACGGTCGTCCCGTTCAGCAACGGCGTCTTCCGGCCCGCCGTCCTGCTGGACGGGCGGCTGGTCGGCACCTGGCGGCGCGCGCCGAAGGCCGCCGAGGAGTCGTACGAGCTGGTGCCGGGCGTGCCCGGGCCGACCCGCGTGGCCGTGGAGGCGGCGGTGGCGGCCTGGCCGCACGGTTGACGGGCTACTCCTGCCTGGACCCGGCCGCGACCGGGTCCGTGAAGTAGGCGGCCGTCTCGTCGTCGGCCGGGTAGTAGGACTCGACCGCCACCTCGTCGAGCGTGATGTCCATCGGGGTACCGAACGTCGTGATCGTGGAGAAGAGCCGCAGCTCCCGCCCGTCGAAGCGGATGATCATCGGGATCACCACGTCCGACTCGGCCTCGATGGATGCCCCGTCGTGGCCCGCACCCGGTGGGCCGGGCGCCAGGAGCTCCTCGTAGAGGGCGGTCAGCTCGGCGTCGGGCACGGTGGCGAGCTGGCGCCGTACCCGGGCGCGGAACACGGAGCGCACATCGGCCAGGTTCACGACGAGCGGGGCGAGCCCGCGCGGGTCCAGGCCCAGCCGCACGAGATTGACAGGCGGCCGCAGCAGGTCGGGTGCGACGCCGCCGAAGAACCGGTCCACGGCCCGGTTGGTCAGCAGGATGTTCCAGCGGCGGTCGAAGACCAGCGCCGGGTACGGCTCGTGCGCGCGCAGCACCCTGCCGACCGCGTCCCGCGCCGGGATCAGGGCGTCAGCGCCGAGCGGGCGCTCCGCATACCGGGGCGCGAAGCCCGCGGCGAGCAGCAGCTGGTTCCGGTCGCGCAGGGGCACGTCGAGCTGCTCCGCGAGCCGGAGCACCATCTCGGCGCTGGGCTGGGACCTCCCCGTCTCCACCAGGCTGACGTGCCGCGCCGAGACGTCGGCGGCGATCGCGAGGTCGAGCTGGCTCAGCCGACGCCGCTGCCGCCACTGCCGCAACAGCTCACCCACGGTTCCCATGGCGTCGAGTGTCGTGCACCGCTGACCGGAGCGCCATGAACTCCCAGTTCATCGACATCCCCCACCGTCCCGCCCAAGACTGCCGGCATGACGACACAGGACAGGACGCCGCAGGGCGGCACGACCGACAACACGAGCATCGTCGCCGCGGCCTTCGCGGCGCTCACCGAGACAGGCGACGTCGACGCCGTCGCCCGGGTACTGGACGAGGACTTCGTGCACCACCGGCCTGCCGGGACCTCGCGGACCAAGGCCGAGTGGCTGGCCGCCGTCCGCGGCTCGCTGGAGCACATCGACGGGATGGAGGTGACGGTCCTGCACCTGCTGGCCGAGGGCGACCACGTGATGCTGCACTCGCGCCGGCGGCTGCCGTCCGGCCCGGAGATCACGGTGGTCGACATCATGCGCTTCGAGACGGGCCGCATCGCGGAGGCCTGGGAGCTCATCGAGCCGACCGCCGAGGCCGGCGCGCACCTCACCTGGTGGGCGTGACGGGCCCGCTGAGGCCGCGCCGGATCGGGTGGCGGGTCAAGATGGAGCATGCTGCTCGCCGAGGTCGCCGCCACGTCCGACGCCGTCGCCGCCACGCGCTCGCGCCTGGCCAAGCGGGCCGCCATCGCCGACC
>NZ_KI911725.1:0-3854 GCF_000515355.1 Promicromonospora kroppenstedtii DSM 19349
GACGACGGCGGCCAGGCCACCGTGGCCGAGGAGCTCGTCCTGGCCGACGTCCCCCTCGCACGCGTGCTCGCCCCGGGCATGCGGGTCACCGGCGCGCTCGACCCCGCGCGCCGCCTCCTCGACGTGCGCGGCATGCTGCCCGACGTCGCCACCCTCCGCCGGGCGGTGCACACCACCTACCGGGTGGGCCAGGTCGTGCTGGGCCGGGTCGAGAGCGTCGAGGACGAGGCCGTGCGCATCGCCCTGGCGCCGGGCGTCCACGTGCGGGTTCGCCGCGCGGAGATCACCGGCAACGACCTGGACCTGCTGGGCGACCTCTTCACCAGGGGCGAGGTGGTCACCGCCCGCCGCGTGCCCGCCCCGCTCGACGGCCTGGCCCTGCGGCTGGACGACGTCGACGAGTCCCAGGACGAGCCAGTCCCCGCGATCGCGCTGCTGGACGGCGGGCCGCCGTGGCTCCAACCGCCGGAACCGGAGTCCGAGCCGGAGCCGGAGCTGCCGCGGATCGACGGGCCCGTGGTGCTGGGCTCGATCAGGCCCGCCGGACGCCCCACCCCGGGCGACCTGTTCGGCCTGCGCCCGACACCGAGTCCGCCTCCGGCGCCGAGTCCGCCTCCGACACCGGCCCCGACCAACGGCCGGACCAACGACCGCACCGCCGGACGCCGCAAGCCCACCCCGGGCGACGTCGCCGCCTTCCACGCCGGCGCCCACGACGCCCTGCCCTCACCGACGACGTCGGAACCGGAGCCGGCCGGCAAGGCCGCCCGCGACCTCAGCCTGTCCCTCGACGCCGCGCGGTCCCGGGTGGCGTCGCTCGAGAAGGAGCTCCTGGACGACAAGGTGCGGAGGCACCAGGTCGAGCTGGAGGTGGACCGCCTGCTGGGTCGCGTCGGCGAGCTCACCGAGCGGCTGGAGCGCAGCGAACGGCGGGCGGAGCAGCAGGCCACGGCCCTGCGCAAGGCCCGCCAGGAGGCGGCGCGCCTGCGCCACCGGCTCGGCGACGCCGGGGTGGAGGTGCCGGAGGAGCGGTACTTCGCCGACGACGAGGAGCAGCTCCGGTTCGAGGTGCTGACCGAGTGGGCCCGCGCCATCCCCGCGGCCGAGAAGGCCGGCCGCCCCCTGGCCGGGTACACGCTCGGGCCCCGGTTCCTCGCGTCGCTGACCGAGGTCGAGGGCATCAGCCGGGACCGCGTCGTCCGGACGCTCGTCATGGTGCTGACCGGGCTGGCGCAGGACATGAACGGGCTGCAGGCGCACCGCCTGCGCACCGGCGCCGGCGGCGACGACCCGGTCCGGCACCGGGATGACGGCGCGGTCTGCTGGCGGGTGTCCCTGCAGGTCAACACGCCGTCAGCCCGCCGGCTGCACTACTGGAAGCTGCCGGGCGGCACCTACGAGCTGTCGCGCGTGGTGCTCCACGACGACGTGGAGCCCTGACCGCGCTCCTTCTCGTCCAGCTCCTCCAGGAGGTTGCGGATCTCGGAGCGCACGAAGTCGCGCGTCGCGACCTCCGACAGGGCCAGCCGCAGCGCCGCCATCTCCCGGGCCAGGTACTCGGTGTCGGCGAGGTTGCGCTCGCCGCGCTGCCGGTCCTGCTCCGCGGTCACGCGGTCGCGGTCGTCCTGCCGGTTCTGCGCCAGCAGGATCAGGGGCGCGGCGTAGCTGGCCTGCAGAGAGAGCATCAGGGTGAGCGCCGTGAACCCGTTGGCCGCGCTGTCGAACCGCAGGTCCTCCGGGGCCCAGATGTTCCACGCGAGCCAGAGCAGGCAGAACACCGTGAGGTAGATGAGGAACCGCGGCGTGCCGAGGAACCGTGCGATGGCCTCGGTGGCCTTGCCCACGGCCTCCTCGTCGAACCGGAACCGGGGGACGATGCCGCGGCGCTGCGCGAGCGGGGTGTCGAGACGGTCAGGCACGGTGCGCCCCCCGTCGCGTGGGGGACCGGCGGGCCAACGGCGTGGGCGGCGCGGACTGCGCCGCGATCGCCTCCATCCGCTCGTCGTCGCTGCCGCGCCAGTCGTCCGGGAGGATATGGTCCAGCACGTCGTCTACCGTGACGACCCCCAGCAGCCTGCGCTGCGCGTCCAGCACCGGCAGGGCGAGCAGGTCGTACGCCGCGAGCAGGCGCGTCACCCGGCCGATCGACGCGTCGTGCGTGAGCCATTCCGTCTCCGTGTCCAGCACCGAGGCGACCGCCGCGTGCGGCGGCTCCCGCAGCAGCCGCTGGAAGTGCGCGACGCCGAGGAACCGCCCCGTCGGCGTCTCCAGCGGCGGCCGCACCACGAACACCAGCGAGGCCAGCGCCGGCGGCAGCTCCTGCCGCCGGATCTGCGCCAGGGCCGTGGCGATCGTGTCGTCCGCCCCCAGGATCACGGGCTCCGTGGTCATCAGGCCGCCCGCCGTGTCCTCGGCGTACTCCAGCAGCCGCCGCACGTCGGCCGCCTCGTCCGGCTCCATCAGGTTCAGGAGCTGGGCCGCCTGCTCGTCCGGCAGCTCGTTCAGCAGGTCGGCGGCGTCGTCCGGCTCCATGACCTCCAGCACGTCGGCCGCCCGGTCCCGGTCCAGGCCCGAGAGGATGGCGACCTGCGCGTCCTCCGGGAGCTCCTCCAGCACGTCGGCCAGCCGCTCGTCGTCCAGCGCGAGCGCGATCTCCAGCCGGCGTGCCGTGCCCAGGTCGCGGATCACGTCCGCGAGGTCCGCCGCGCGCATGTCCTCGTACGCCTCCAGCAGCCGCGCCGCGCCCTGCTCGGGCGACCGGCTGGTGAGGTCCTGCACCGCGTCCACCGGCACCGTCAGGGTGGAACCGCGCCGGAACGGGGCCGAACCCCGCGCCGAGCGCCGCCGCACGAACAGCTGGTCCACCAGCCAGTCCCCGGTGCGCTGCTGGGCGATCGAGACGTCCTCGATCGTCACCTCGCCCGAACCGTCCTTGAGCTGCACGCGCCGGTCCAGCAGCTCGCCCAGCACCACCGACTCCATGGCCCGCTGCTCGAACCGCCGCATGTTCACCAGGCCGGTGCTGATCACCTGACCTGCGTCGATGCTGGTCACCCGGGTCAGCGGCAGGAACACCCGGCGTCGGCCCGGGACCTCGACCACCAGCCCCACCGCGCGCGGCGCGCCCTTGGCCCGGACCAGCACGACGACATCACGGACCCGGCCCACCTGGTCCCCGATCGGGTCGAAGACCAAGGTCCCGGCCAGACGTGCGACGAAAACCCTGGTGCTGGCGCTCACGCTGGTCAGCCTACGACCCGCGTGGGGGCGTCGCTCCTCGCCGTTATCGTCCAGGTAGGGGAGACTATGAGCATGAGCATGTCTCGCCCGGGTGCCGTCCCGAAGGTCCCGACCCTGCCGGCCGGTGACGAGGTCGCCGCGTACTCCACCTACCTGGAGGCGCAGAAAGCGGTCGACTACCTCTCCGACAACAAGTTCCCCGTCGAGAACGTCACGATCGTGGGCACCGACCTGCGCATGGTCGAGCGGGTCACCGGACGCCTCACCTACGGCCGGGTGGCGCTCGCGGGCGCCCTCTCGGGCGCGTGGTTCGGCTTCTTCGTCGGCCTGCTGCTGACGCTCTTCTCGGCCTCGTCGGGTTTCCAGGTCATGCTCGCCGGCATCGCGCTCGGTGCCGGGTTCGGCCTGCTCTTCTCGATCCTGTCCTACGCGTTCACGGGCGGACGGCGCGACTTCACGTCGTCGTCGCAGATCGTGGCCGCGACCTACGCGATCCTCTGCGCGCACGAGCACGCGAGCGACGCCCGGGCCATGCTGGTGCAGTCCCCGAGCGGGCTGGGCAAGGCGCGCGGTGCGGCCTCGGTCGGGGTCCCGGCCGCGCCAGCGGCGCCCGG
>NZ_KI911725.1:3954-5745 GCF_000515355.1 Promicromonospora kroppenstedtii DSM 19349
CGTGCGATCCGCCCTGGCGCGGTCCGCCGGAACGGCCGCCACCCGAACGGCCGCCACCGGAGCGGCCACCGACCGAACGGCCGCCGCCCGAGCGCGAGCCGCTGTTGCGCTTGCCCGTCTCGCCCAGGTCCTCGAGGTCCTCGGCGTCCAGCCCCGCGAGGTGCTGCGCGGAGCGGGGCAGACGGCCCTTGGTGCCCTCGGGAATGTTCAGGTCGGCGAACAGGTGGGGCGACGTGGAGTACGTCTCGACCGGCTCGGGGTAACCGATCTCGAGCGCCTTGTCGATGAGCGACCAGCGCGGCACGTCATCCCAGTCCACGAAGGTCACGGCCGTACCGGTGTTGCCCGCGCGGCCGGTGCGGCCCACGCGGTGCAGGTAGATGCGCTCGTCCTCGGGGCACTGGTAGTTGACCACGTGGGTCACGTCGTCGACGTCGATGCCGCGGGCCGCGACGTCGGTGGCGACGAGCACGTCGATCTTGCCGTTGCGGAAGGCGCGCAGCGCCTGCTCGCGGGCGCCCTGGCCCAGGTCGCCGTGGATGGCGCCGGCGGCGAACCCGCGCGACTGCAGCTCCTCGGCGACCTTGGCGGCCGTGCGCTTGGTGCGTGCGAACACGATGCTGCGGCCGCGGCCCTCGGACTGGAGCAGCCGCGCCAGCACCTCGACCTTGTCCAGCGCGTGGGCGCGGTACACGACCTGCTTGATGTTCTTGACGGTCGCGCCCTCGTCGTCCGGCTCGGCGGCGCGGATGTGCGTGGGCTGCTTCATGTAGCGACGGGCCATCGAGACGACGGCGCCCGGCATGGTCGCGCTGAACAGCATGGTGTGCCGCTGCGCGGGGGTGCGGGCCAGGATCTTCTCGACGTCGGGCAGGAACCCGAGGTCGAGCATCTCGTCCGCCTCGTCGAGCACCACGGTCGCCGCGCGCAGCAGCGTGAGGTGCCCCTGGTTGAGCAGGTCGATCATGCGGCCGGGCGTGCCCACCACGACGTCGACGCCGGACTTCAGCGCCTCGATCTGCGGCTCGTAGGCGCGGCCGCCGTACACCTGCACGATGCGGACGCTGCGCTTGGCCGACGCGGTGCCCAGGTCGTTGGCGACCTGGACCGCGAGCTCGCGGGTCGGCACCACGACGACGGCCTGCGGCTTGCCGGGGGCGACGAGCTCGTCGTAGCCCACCTCACCCGGGGCCACGACACGGTGCAGGAGCGGGACGCCGAAACCGAGCGTCTTGCCGGTACCGGTCTTGGCCTGGCCGATGATGTCGTGCCCGCTCATCGCGACCGGCAGCGTCATGGCCTGGATGGGGAACGGGTGGGTGATGCCCGAGTCCAGCAGCGCGGCGACGATCTCGGGGCGGACGCCGAAGTCCGCGAACGTCACGTTCTGCGCCTGGATGGCGGACGGGGAGGAATAGTCGGGCCCCGTGGCCACGGTGGGCTCGGGGTCGGTCACGGTGGCCGCGCTCGCGGCCGGGGTGTCGGTGGTAGTCACTGGCGCCTTCATCTTCTCGCGGCGCGGTGGGCCCTCGTGGCCCGGCGATCGCGCCTTCGTGCGGCAGCCGATCGTGAAAATCATCGCGCGCCGGGCGGGAGGCCCAGGCTGCGCGTCCTGTCGGCGGCCTCGCAGGGAGGTCGGAGCACAGGCTCGGGGGTCGGAACGTGACGACCGGGCAACCGATGTACAGCATTGATGGTACGCGCACGATGTTTCGCTGTGGTTAGCGAAACGCGTCCAGCGCCCTGTTAGTAATGAACGCCACGTGGCGGAGGGCCCGCGCGGGCCCTCCG
>NZ_KI911725.1:5845-6904 GCF_000515355.1 Promicromonospora kroppenstedtii DSM 19349
CGGCGCCGCCCGCGCCCGTCGTCCCGCTGGAGGCGGAGGGAGCTGCGTCCGACGTCGACGACGCGACCCGGTCGGTGCCGTCCACGGGCAAGGCGGACCCGCCGGAGCCGGCCGTCCTCGAGCCCGAGGTCGGCACCGGGCTGCTCGGCAGCGCGGTCCGGGTGGAGCCCAGGCTGTCCGGCAAGCTCGTGGTGGCCTCCGGCTCGCACGCGGCGCCCGCGCGGGGCAAGGTCTGGCGCGTCCAGGTCGCCGTCGAGAAAGGGCTGCCGGTGGACCCGGAGGCGTTCGCCGACGCGGTCCTGACCACGCTGAACGACCCGCGGGGCTGGCACGGCGCGGACGGGTCCACGTTCGCCCGCACGGACTCCGACCGGTACGACGCGCGCGTGGTGCTCGCGAGCCCGGGCACCACCGACCGGCTCTGCCTGCCGCTGGACACGATCGGCGAGCTGTCCTGCGGCATCAAGGAGACCGCGGTGCTCAACTTCCGGCGCTGGGCCACGGGGTCCGACGCGTGGCGGGACGTCACGCGCTACCGGCAGTACCTCGTGAACCACGAGGTGGGGCACGTGATCGGGTACCACCACGACCTGTGCCGCGGCAAGGGACGGCACGCGACGATCATGGTGCAGCAGACCACCACGACGAGCGGCTGCATCCCGGAGCCGTGGCCCGCGCCGGACGCGGGCAAGGAGTGACGTTTCCCGGTACGCCGGGGGATGAATCGGGCATTTGTGACACCTCCGCGCGGGGCGTCGGGGAGTGTCAGTGGCTCGTGGTTCGATCGTCCGCGTGACACCGACCCTCACCCTCGCACCTCGGCTGGCGCCGCCCGGGACCCGTCCCGACGGCGCCACCTCAGTGCCGCTCGACGACAGCCAGGAAGCTGCCGTCGAGTCCGCGCTGAGCCGGCCCGCGACGCTGGTCCTGGGCGCTCCCGGGTCGGGCCGGACCACGGTGACCTGTGAGGTCGCGGTCCGGGCGCTCCGGTCCGGCGTCAAGCCCGAGCGGGTGCTGGTCCTCGCGTCGTCGCGCCGTGCCGCCGCCCGCCTGCGCGAC
>NZ_KI911725.1:7004-12115 GCF_000515355.1 Promicromonospora kroppenstedtii DSM 19349
GCCGGGGTCGGCGGCGCCGTGAGCGACCGCGGGCGCGAGCACCTCGACGCGTTCCGGGACGTCGCGGCCTCGTTCGCGCAGTCCTCGGACACCGCGACGCTCGGCGCGTTCCTGGCCTGGCTGGGTGTCGCGGGCGAGCGGGAGCGCGGGCTCGACATGCCGGTGCACGAGCCCGACCCCGACGCCGTCCAGGTCATCACCGCGCACGCCGCGAAGGGCCTGGAGTGGGACGCCGTGGCCGTGGCGGGCCTGGCCGACGGCGCGTTCCCCACCTGGGACCGCGGCTCGCGCTCGGGGGAGTCGTCGTCGGGCTGGCTGTCCGACCTGGGCGAGCTGCCGTACCACCTGCGCGGCGACGCGGACGACCTGCCGCGCTTCGACTGGGAGCACGCCTCCGACACCAAGGACCTGGTCGCCCTGCGTGACGAGTTCAAGGCGGAGTGCGGCGAGCACCGGCTCGCCGAGGAGCGGCGCCTGGCCTATGTGGCGTTCACGCGCGCCCGCCGGGAGCTCTTCCTCACCGCGTCCTGGTGGGGCACGGCCAGCCGCCCGCGCGGTGTCTCCCCGTTCCTCGCCGAGCTGGCCGAGGCCGAGCTGGTCAAGACCGACCTGTGGGCCCCGATGCCGGAGCCCGACGCCGAGAACCCGCGCAACGCGGAGGAGATCACGGCGGTGTGGCCCGCCCCGGACGGCGGCGCGGACCAGCCCAGCCCGGCCCCGACCGCTCGCGACGTCCTGCGTGCCACGGCCTCGCTGGTGGACGCGGCCGCGGAGGAACGGCTGGTCGCGCTCGCCGCCATGCGGCTCCCGGCCGACGCGCTCACCGCACCGCAGGGCGTCCTGGCGGATGCCGCCGGCCACGACCTGGTCGACCTCGCCCGCATGCTCCTGGTCGAGCGGAACCGGCGCACCGACCGCGAGGTCGCGTTCCCGGCGCACGTCTCGGCGTCGGGTCTGGTGCGGCTTGCCGCCGACCGCGACGCGTTCGCCCTCCAGCTGCGCCGGCCGGTCCCGGTGCAGCCCACGGTGCACGCCCGCCGCGGCACCCGGTTCCACGAGTGGGTCGAGCAGTTCTTCACGTCGGCCACGCTGCTCGACGTCGACGACCTGCCCAGCGCCGAGGACGACGACCTGCCCGAGGACACCGACCTCGACAAGCTGCGCGACACATTCCTGGGGTCGGAGTGGTCCGCCCGGATGCCCGTGGCGGTCGAGGTCGACGTCGAGACCCCGGTGGCGGGCGTCATGCTGCGCTGCCGCATGGACGCCGTCTTCAAGGACCCCGCCGCCGGCCCCGACGCCGTCGTGGTGGTCGACTGGAAGACCGGCCGCGAGCCGCTCGACGCCTCGGCGCGGGCCGCCCGCGAGGTGCAGCTCGCCGTGTACCGCCTGGCATGGTCCCGTTGGACGGGGCTGCCGCTGGACCAGGTGAGCGCGGCCTTCTACTACGTGGGCTCGGACACGACCGTGCGCCCGGACCGGCTGCTCGACGAGGCCGAGCTGGAGGCCCTGATCACGGGCGCCTGAGTCACGCCCCGACCGGCCCGCCGAACCACTCCTCGATGAGGGAGCGCGCGATCGAGGACCGCCCGGGCAGGCCGAGGTGGCCGTCCGCGACCGCCGTGGCGACCTGGTCGCGGGTGAACCAGTCGGCCTCGGCGATCTCGTCCTCCTGCCGCGTCAGCTCCGTGGTGGTCGCCCGGGCCCGGAAGCCGAGCATGAGCGACGCCGGGAACGGCCACGACTGGCTGCCGCGGTACTCGATCGAGGCGGGGTCGATCAGCACGCCGACCTCTTCCGACGTCTCGCGGGCCACGGCCTGCTCCAGGCCCTCCCCGGGCTCGACGAACCCGGCCAGCACCGAACGGCGGCCCAGGTCCCACTGTGGGCCGCGGGCCAGGAGCAGCCGGTCGTCGGTGTCGGTGATCGCCATGATCACCGCGGGGTCGGTCCGCGGGAAGTGGTTGGACTCGTCCGCCGGGCAGTGCCGTACCCAGCCCGCCTGCTTCACCTCGGTCCGCGTGCCGCACAGCGGGCAGTGGGTGTGCACCGCGTGCCACTGGGCCAGGGCGACGGCCTCGACCACCAGGCCGACCTCCAGGTCGGGCGCGTCGAGCGTGCGCAGCCCGGTCCACTCGACGTCGAGCTCCGGCTCGGCCTCGACGTCGGCCAGGACCAGCCCGAGGTGGCTGACGCCGTCGGCCTCCCCGAGGAAGAGCAGGGCCCGCGTCGCGAGGTGTGCCACGTCGTCGGGCGCGAGGAACGCGACCCGCGACCCGACCGTTGCCACCCGGGTGCCCCGCACCACGAGGACCCGCGTGCTCTGCTCCTTGCGCAGGTCGTCGAGGAGGCCGGGCACCGCGCGCCGGTGGGCGGCACGGTCGTGGGCCGAGCGGGCGAAGGGGAGGTCGAGAGGACGCACGGGACGACGTTAGTCCTCTCGCGGACCGGTGCCGCACCCGCGTTGTGGTCGGACACGCCACCGTCCCTGCGCCGTCGGGTGCCAGGCGCTGCTCTAGGGTGAGCACGTGTCCCGCACGCCCCTCGCTCTCGCTGCCCTCTCGACCGCCGCCGTGCCGGGTCTCGACGCCCAGTCGGTCCGCGTCGGGGACCTCGCCGGCGACTACGACGTCGCGGTCGTGACCGGTGCGGACGACCAGGAATGGGTGGTGCGCGCGCCGCGCACCACCGTGGCGGGCGCAGCCCTGGAGGCCGAGATCGAGCTGCTCGACGCGCTCCGGCTCTACATCGACACGGGCGTGCTCCCGTTCGTGGTGCCGCAGGTCGCGGGCTACGCGCTCCTGCCGGAGGGCGGCCGGGCCGTCGTGCACCGCCGGATCATCGGCGACAACCTCGACGTCGAGTCCCTGGAGCAGGGCCCCGGGCTGGCCGCCGACCTGGGCCGGGCCATCGCGGCCATCCACGAGCTGCCCACGTCCGTCGTGGAGACGTGCGGCCTGCCCAGCTACACCGCGTCCGAGTACCGGGAGCGGCGGCTGACCGAGGTGGACGAGGCGGCCCGCACCGGCCGCATCCCGCCCACTCTGCTGCGCCGCTGGGAGACCGCGCTGGAGGACGTCTCCCTCTGGCGGTTCAAGCCCGTGGTGACGCACGGCGACCTCGCGCCCGACCAGCTGCTCGTGGACCGGCAGCGGGTCGTGGCGGTCTCGGGCTGGTCGGAGGCCCGCGTGGCGGACCCCGCCGACGACCTCGCGTGGCTGATCGCCGCGGCGCCGATGGAGGCCGTGGACTCGATCATGGAGGCCTACCAGCTGCGCCGCACCGAGCTGAGCGACTCACGCCTCGCCGAGCGCGCCATGCTCGTCGGCGAGCTGGCGCTCGCACGCTGGCTCCTGCACGGCGTGCGGCATCGGCTGCCCGAGGTCGTCGAGGACGCCACGTCCATGCTTCAGGACCTGGACGAGGCGACCCTCGACGAGGGCTGAGCGCCTCAGGCCGCCAGGGCCTGCTTCACCTGGACGAGGCTCGGGTTGGTCACGGCCGAGCCGTCCGGGAAGACCACGGTGGGCACGGTCTGGTTGCCCCCGTTGACCTGCTCCACGTACGCGGCGGCCTCCGGCTGCTCCTCGATGTCGATGACGGTGTAGCCGATGCCCTCGGAGTCGAGCTGCGTGCGCAGCCGCCGGCAGTACCCGCACCAGGTGGTCGAGTACATGAGGACGGTGCCGTCCTCGGGGAGCGGCGTGGTCGTCTCGGACATCTGTTCTCCTTGTCGGTGGTTGCTGCGAGAATCGCAGGGATGCTCACCCAGACCAACTCCGCCGGTGGTTCGAATCATCCTGGACCGCTGAGCCCCGACGCGATCCTGACCGCCCTCGACCCCGAGCAGCGCGAGGTCGCCCTCGCGCTCAACGGGCCCGTGGTCGTGCTGGCGGGCGCGGGCACGGGCAAGACCCGCGCCATCACGCACCGCATCGCCTACGGCGTCCGCATCGGGGCGTACAAGCCGACCAGCGTGCTGGCGGTGACGTTCACGGCGCGTGCGGCAGGGGAGATGCGCACCCGGCTGCGGGGTCTGGGCGTCCAGGGCGTGCAGGCCCGCACGTTCCACTCCGCCGCGCTGCGCCAGCTCGGCTACTTCTGGCCCCGGGTGGTGGGCGGCGCCCCGCCGCGCCTGCAGGAGTTCAAGGCGCCGATCGTGGCCGAGGCCGCGCGGCGGGTGGGCCTGAGCGTGGACCGGGTGGCGGTCCGCGACCTGAGCAGCGAGGTCGAGTGGGCCAAGGTCTCGCTCGTCACGGCCGACGACTACGAGAAAGCGGCGTACGCGACCGGCCGTGAGGCGCCGTCGGGCTACGACGCGCAGGCGGTGGCCCGGCTGATCACGGCCTACGAGGACGTGAAGACGGAGCGCGAGGTCATCGACTTCGAGGACGTGCTGCTCATGCTCGCGGACATGCTGAACAGCCACAAGATCGTGGCCGACGAGGTCCGCTCGCAGTACCGGCACTTCGTCGTCGACGAGTACCAGGACGTCTCGCCGCTGCAGCAGTTCCTGCTGGACCAGTGGCTGGGTGGGCGCAAGGAGCTGTGCGTGGTCGGAGACCCGTCGCAGACCATCTACTCCTTCACCGGCGCCACCCCGCGCCACCTGCTGGAGTTCCGGCGCACCTACCCGGAGGCGCAGGAGATCCGTCTCGTGCGCGACTACCGGTCCACGCCCCAGGTGGTGAACCTGGCGAACGAGGTGCTCAAGCGCGCCGGCCGCGCGGGCGGCGCGCACCAGGCGCTCGAGCTGATCGCGCAGCGCGATCCCGGCCCGGCGGTCGCCTTCACGGCGTACGACGACGACGAGGCCGAGGCGAAGGGCATCGCGGCCCGCGCCGCCCGGCTGATCGAATCGGGGGTCAAGCCCAGCGAGATCGCCGTGCTGTACCGCACCAACGCCCAGTCCGAGGCGTTCGAGTCCGCCTTCGCCGAGGCCGGCGTGGGCTACCTGGTGCGTGGCGGCCAGCGGTTCTTCCAGCGCAAGGAGGTCCGCGACGCGCTGGTGCTGCTCCGCGGGGCCGCCCGTTCCGCCGACCCGGCGCTGTCCATGCCGGACCAGGTGCGCGACGTGCTGTCCGCCGCCGGCTGGGCCGACCGGGCGCCCG
>NZ_KI911725.1:12215-48615 GCF_000515355.1 Promicromonospora kroppenstedtii DSM 19349
GTCCGCCGCGCCGTCCGCCGGGGCCGTCACCGCGCCGACCGCGCCCGGGACGGGCACCAGCACGCCGGCCCGGAAGAGCACGGCCATGATCTCGTCGCGTCGCTCGACGCCCACCCCGCACCGCGCTGCCGACTGCTCGACGGTCACGTGTCTGCGCTCGGCGATCTCCTCGAGCCAGGACTCCTCGGCCGGAGCCAGCCCGGACAGCACGAACGACCACCGCGGGTCGGAACCGCACTGCACCTGACCGCCGCCGCGGCTGAGCACGGGCGTACCGGGCCGCAGCCGGAGGGCGGGAGCGCTCGTCATGTCCGCAACGATGCCCGACGACGGCGCCCCCGGTGCGTTGTCCACAGGCCCGGGAGGATATTCAAAGCATCCGGCCGGCTGGAAGTTCCCGGCTGCGCCCAGAGCCGAAAGGACGGCGCAACGCTTGCCGACCCGGTTACGGTGAACACTATGAGCGACCAGCACCAGCCCGGCGAGTCTCCCCAGTCGTGGGAGGAGATGCTGCGCTCCATGCTCGGCGAAGGCGCAGACGAAGTGATGGCCGAGATGCGCGAGCGGGGCATCGACCCGACCGCGCTCGGCGGCGCGCCCGACCCCGTGATGATGCAGTACGCCCTGGCCCAGGTGCAGAAGATGCTCTCGGCCGAGGGCACCGGCCCCGTCAACGCCGACGTCGCGCACGACGTCGCGCGTCAGGTCGCCGTCAGCGAGGGTGACCCGTCCCTGACGGGCAAGCAGGCCAAGGACGCCACCGACGCGCTGGGAGTGGCCGAGCTCTGGCTCGACGCCGTCACCGACCTCCCGCCCGCGGGCGGGACCAGGCGCGCGTGGAACCGGTCCGAGTGGGTCGAGGCCACGCTCCCCGTGTGGAACGAGCTCGCGGCGCCTGTCGCGACGTCGGTCGCGGACGCACTGGCCACGGTGCTGCGCGACCAGCTCCCCGAGGGCGTCGACGACGGGGAGGCGGTGCCCGGCATGCCCGCCGGCGTGCTGCACGGACTGGGCGGCTCGATCGACCCGGCCCAGATGATGCGCCGGCTCGGCTCCGCCGTGTTCGGCATGCAGGTGGGTCAGGCGGCCGGCACGCTCTCGCGCGAGGTGTTCGGCGCCACCGACGTCGGCCTGCCGCTGCTCGACAGCCCCGACACCGTGCTGCTCCCCACCAACGTGGCGGCGTTCGCCGACGGCCTGGACGCCCCGCTGGAGGAGGTCCGCCAGTTCCTCGCGGTCCGCGAGGCGGCGCACGCACGCCTGTTCACCCACGTCCCGTGGCTCCGGTCGCACCTGCTGTCGATCGTGGAGCGGTATGCCCGGGGCATCACCATCGACCTCGACGCGCTTGAGGCCCAGGTGCGCGACATCGACCTCGCCGACTCCGACGCGCTGCGCAGCGCGCTGTCCGGCGGCGTCTTCGGCCTGCAGAACACGGACGAGCAGAAGGCCGTGCTCCTGAACCTGGAGACCACGCTCGCCCTCGTGGAGGGCTGGGTGGACGAGGTCAGCGCCATGGCCGCCCTGCCGCACCTGCCGCACGCCATCCCGCTGCGCGAGATGATCCGCCGCCGCAGGGCCGCGGGCGGTCCGGCGGAGCAGACGTTCTCGACCCTGGTCGGGCTGGAGCTGCGGCCGCGCCGCTCGCGCGACGCGGCGACCCTGTTCTCGATCGTGGCCCGGGCCCAGGGCACCGAGGGGCGCGACGCCGTGTGGGACCACCCGGACCTGCTGCCCGGCACCCAGGACCTGGACGACCCGTCCGGCTACCTGGTGCGCCGCGAGGCGGCGGAGAACGAGCACGCCGACATCGACGCGGCGCTCAAGGAGATCTTCGGCGAGGGCGACCCGGACGACGCGGCGGACCCGGAGAAGTAGGTCAGTCCTGCTCGTCGTCCGGGGTGGCGGTCCCCGGGTCGTCCTGCGTGAACGACGCGCCCTCCAGGAAGCCGCGTGCCCGGTCCGTGCGGGGGTAGACCTCGAGGATCTTCCAGAACTCCGGTCCATGGCCGGCGTGCAGCAGGTGCGCCAGCTCGTGCAGCAGCACGTAGTCGAGCACCCACCCCGGCATGCCCTGCAGCCGGGTCGAGATACGGATCGAGCCGTCCAGCAGCGTGCACGACCCCCAGCGCCGGCCCTGGTTGTTCGACCAGCGCACGCTGGAGGGGCGGGCGCGGCCGTCGAGATACTTGGCGGAGAGCTCGGCAGCGCGGTCGGCGAGCTCCTGGTCGGACGGGCGGCGGCGCCGCTCCTTGTCCTCGAGCCGGGCTACCATCTTCGCCACCCACTCCCGCTCCTGCGCCCGAGAGAAGCGCGCAGGAATGGCGACGATGGTCCGTCCACCGTCGCGGTATGCGCTCACCGTGGCGGTCCGCCGGCGGCTCCGGCGTACCTCCACGGACGTCAGGGCGTCGTGGGCCACGGAACGACCGTACCGGTTATCGGCGTCAAGGTGGGGTATAACACACCGTTCAAGTGGAAAAACTTTGCCTAACAGGCTGTTGTGGGGTGCGATTCACGGAACCCTCAGCCAAGTGAGGAATGATGGGCCGGTGACTGACATGCGTGACCTCCAGCACTCTCCTCAACCCGAGCCGCCACCGTTCGACGACTCGGGCACCGCGGCCGCGCCGATCTCGCGCCGCACGGTCACGCTGGGGGTGTCCTTGCTGCTCACCGCCGTCCTGTCCGCGTTGGCGCTGGTCGTGCCCACGCCGTACGCCATGCGCTCGCCGGGGCCCACGGAGGACACGCTGGAGCGCAACCTGATCCAGATCGAGGGCGCCCGCACCTACGAGTCCACGGGCGAGCTGCGCCTCACCACCGTCTCCGTGCTGGGCGGGCCGGGTTATCCGATGCTGGCGGGCCAGGTGATCCAGGGCTGGCTGGACCCGCGGCGCTCCGTGCTTCCCGTGGAGGCGATCTTCCCCGAGGCGACCACCAAGGAGGAGCAGCAGGAGGTCAGCCAGGCGGAGATGGTGTCCTCGCAGGAGTCGGCCACCGCGGCGGCGCTGACCGAGCTCGGCTACGACGTGCCCGCCGTGCTCGACGTCGCCGGCACGGAACCCGGGTCCGGCGCCGAGGGCAAGCTGGAGGAGGGCGACGTCATCACTGAGTTCCAGGGTGAACCTGTCGGCACCTACGCCGACCTCATCGACGGGCTGGCCGGGACGACGCCGGGCGACGACGTGACGCTCGGTGTGCAGCGCGGCAACGGTACCGAGGACGTCACCATCACGACCGCCGACAACGGCCAGCGTGCCGTGCTCGGCGTCTTCATCGACCCGCACTACGACTTCCCGGTGGACGTCTCCATCGAGATCGAGAACATCGGCGGCCCCAGCGCGGGCACCATGTTCGCGCTCGGCATCATCGACAAGCTCACGCCCGAGGACGAGGCGAACGGCGAGGTCATCGCCGGCACCGGGACCATGAGCCCCGAGGGCACCGTGGGCCCGATCGGCGGCATCGAGCAGAAGCTGTACGGCGCGCAGCGCGACGGCGCCGACTGGTTCCTGGCACCGGTGGACAACTGCGACCAGGTGGTGGGCAACGTGCCAGGCGGGCTGCACGTGGTGCGGGTGGGCACGCTGGCCGAGGCGCGGGACGCCGTCGAGCAGATCGGGCGCGGCGAGGGTGCCGACCTCCCGACGTGCTCCTGACGCATCCGTGACGCACCTGCCGAGTCGTTGACCACGTGTTGCACATCTGGAGGATGTGGGAACCTTGTGTTGGGAACCTTGAGCAGAGCCTGGCCGTTCCATCTGGGTACGGCCCAACCATTGATGACGTGAGGTAACGCAGTCGTGTCCTTCGCCGCAGCACCCCGTCGCCCATCCGGCGGCGCACCCCGAGCCCGACGACGCAGTCCCCTGGGGGTGGCGGTCGTCGCGGTCGCCGTCGTCATCGCGGCCCTGCTCCTCCTAGCGCAGTTCTGGACCGAGGTGATGTGGTTCGGGCAGCTCGGGTTCTCCCGGGTGATCTGGACCGAGTGGGGCATGCGCGCCGCACTGTTCGCCGGTGGGTTCGCGATCATGGCGGGCGCCGTGTTCTGGTCGTTCACCGCGGCCTACCGCTCCCGCCCCGTCTACGCCCCGAGCACCCCTGAGCAGGCCACGCTCGACCAGTACCGCGAGGCCGTCGAGCCCCTGCGCCGGGTCGTGATGATCGCCGCCCCCGTGCTCGTCGGCTTCTTCGCCGGCGTCGCGGCCTCCGCGCAGTGGCGCACCGTGCTCCTGGCCTTCAACAGCGAGCCGTTCGGCGAGAACGACCCGCAGTTCGGCATGGACCTCGGGTTCTTCGTCTTCATGCTTCCGGCGCTGCGGTTCACCGTCGGGTTCCTCATCTCGGTCGTGGTGATCGCCGGCATCGCCGGAGTGATCACGCACTACCTGTACGGCGGCCTCCGGGTGGGCCCGGCCGCGGCCGGCGGTCCCCGCACCACGCCCGCCGCGCGCATCCACCTGGCCGTCATCGGCGCGGCGCTGCTGCTCCTGATCGCCGCCAACTACTGGCTGGACCGGTACTCGATCCTGACCAACGCCGGTGACCGGTTCGACGGCGCCTCCTACTCCGACGTGCACGCCGTGATCCCCGCCAAGGGCATCCTCGCGGTGGTCGCGATCTTCGTGGCCGCGCTGTTCATCGTCACCGCCTTCCGGGGCGACTGGCGCCTGCCGGCGATCGGCGTCGGGCTCATGGTGGTCTCGGCCATCGCGATCGGCGGTATCTACCCCGCCGTCGTCCAGCGCTTCCAGGTGAACCCGAACGCGCAGGAGCTGGAGAGCGAGTACATCCAGCGCAACATCGACGCGACGCTGTCGGCCTTCGGCATCGACGACGTCGAGAAGGAACCGTACGACGCCACGACCCAGGCCGAGGAGGGCGCCCTGCGCGCCGACGCCGACACGGCGGCCTCCATCCGCCTGCTGGACCCGCAGATCGTGTCGCCGTCGTTCCGTCAGCTGCAGCAGAACAAGCAGTACTACAACTTCAACGACTCCCTCTCGGTCGACAAGTACGAGATCGACGGCGAGTCGCGCGACACCGTCATCGCGGTGCGCGAGCTGAACCTCGACGGCCTGGGCCAGGACCAGCGCAACTGGGTCAACGACCACACCGTGTACACGCACGGCTACGGCGTCGTCGCCGCCTACGGCAACCAGCCGGGACCGGACGGCCGCCCGGCGTTCTTCGAGGGCGGCATCCCGTCGCAGGGCGCGATCACCGACCTCGAGGGCGAGTACGAGCCGCGCATCTACTTCAGCCCGAGCACCACCACGTACTCGATCGTCGGCGCGCCCGAGGGCACCGAAGCGTGGGAGCTCGACTACCAGGCGGACGACGCCGATGACGGCGGCCAGGTCAACACGACCTTTACCGGCGACGCCGGCCCTGACGTCGGTACGTTCGGCAGCAAGCTCCTGTACGCGCTGAAGTTCGGCGAGGAGCAGCTCCTGTTCTCCGACCGCGTGACCAGCGAGTCGCAGATCCTGTACGACCGGGACCCGCAGCAGCGTGTCAGCAAGGTCGCCCCGTGGCTCACCCTCGACAACCGGGTCTACCCGGCGGTCGTGGACGGCCGCGTGAAGTGGATCGTCGACGCGTACACGACCAGCGACGCCGTCCCGTACTCGACGTCGACCCCGCTCGACGAGGCCGTGGCGGACACCCTCACCCAGCAGGCCGGCGCCCCCGTCGAGCTGCCGGAGGAGGTCAACTACATCCGGAACTCGGTGAAGGCCACGGTCGACGCGTACGACGGCTCGGTCGACCTGTACGCGTGGGACGACCAGGACCCGATCCTGAAGGCCTGGACCAACGTCTTCCCGACCTCGGTCAAGCCCATGTCGGAGATCTCCGGCGACCTGATGAGCCACCTGCGGTACCCGGAGGACCTGTTCAAGGTGCAGCGCACCCTGCTCAGCCAGTACCACGTGACGGACTCGGCCGAGTTCTTCTCGGGCCAGGACTTCTGGAACAACCCGACCGACCCGACGTCGGAGGCGACCACCGCCCCGCTGCAGCCGCCGTACTACCTGACGCTGCAGATGCCGGGCCAGGAGGAGTCCACGTTCTCGCTGACCTCGACGTTCATCCCGGGCGGTAACACCGACCGAGAGGTGCTGACCGGGTTCCTCGCGGTGGACGCGGACGCGGGCAACGAGGCAGGCAAGAAGGGCGAGGACTACGGCAAGCTACGCCTGCTGGAGCTCCCACGGGACACGACCGTCCCCGGACCGGGTCAGGTGCAGAACAACTTCGACTCGAACCCGACCATCTCCGAGCAGCTGAACATCCTGCAGATCGGTGCCTCCACGGTGCGGCGCGGCAACCAGCTCACGCTCCCCGTGGGCGGCGGCCTGCTGTACGTGCAGCCGGTGTACATCCAGTCGACCGGTGGCACGCAGTTCCCGCTGCTGCGCAAGGTGCTGGTCGCGTTCGGTGACGACATCGGCTTCGCCGACACGCTCGACGAGGCGCTGGACCAGGTGTTCGGTGGTGACTCGGGCGCCCAGGCGGGTGACGCCGGCGCTGCGGCCGAGGACGAGGCGCCGACGGCGCCGCCCACGGGTGAGGGCGAGACGGGCACGGAGCCCACGCAGGAGCCGACCGAGGAGCCGTCCGGCGAGTCCACACCGGAGAGCACCGAGCAGCCGTCGTCCGAGCTGGACGCCGCGCTGCAGGACGCCCGCCAGGCCCTGGAGGACTCCAACACCGCCCAGCGGGCGGGTGACTGGGCCGCCTACGGCGAGGCTCAGGACCGGCTGCAGAAGGCACTGGAGGAGGCGATCGCCGCCGAGGAGGCCCAGCAGCAGGGCTGATCCTCCGGCAAGCGCTCCGTCAGGCCCGCAGGTCACCTCGGTGACCTGCGGGCCTGACCGCGTTACGGGAGCCGGCGGGCCACCACGACCGAGTTGATGACGTCGTCGGTGGGGTGCACCACCTCGAGCACCTCGAACCCAGGCATGGCGTTCAGGTCGACGGGCGGGTACAGCAGGGTGCGCAAGCCGCGCGCGCTGCGCGCGAGCAGCAGCGCCCCCGGACGCATCGCCTGGCCCACCGCCCTCAGGATCTCTGCCTTGGCCGACGGCGTCTCGCCCACCAGGGCGGCGAGCACCACGACGTCGTGGTGCGTGAGGCCGACGTCCGCGGCGTCGGCCTGCTCGAACCGGACCTCGGTGGATCCGAGGCGCGCGCCGACCCGCCGGGCCAGGCCCACCGCGGTGGCGTCCCGGTCGACGCCGACGACGGGGGCGTCCAGCGCGGCGGCGTAGCCGAGGGTGCTGAGGGGGAGCGGCCCGCAGCCGAGCACCGCGACCGACGTCGCGGTGCCGCCGTTCGCGTGCAGCACGAGCCCGGCCTCCAGGGCCGTGAGCCGGCGGTAGTTGTCGAGGTACGGAAAGGTGTCGAGCGCGGCCCGGGCGTCCGGGGCGGTGGCGATGTGCTCCGCCCAGGCCCGCTCGAGCTCGGTCTCCCCGCGCGCCGAGAGGTCGCGGATGGCGTCCTTGCGGCGCCGGACCTCCGGGTGGTCCAGCAGATCTCTGGCCTGGCGTTCCGGCGTCGCGAGGACGGTGTGCACCAGGGCGCCGAACAGGGCGTTGGTGCCGGGATCGGGACGCAGGTGGGGCAGTGCGGCAAGCTGGTCGGTGAGGTGGACGATCCGGTCGGCGGACAGGGTGGTATCGCTCAGCTCCGTCGTCATGGGGACGATGGTTCCACGGCCGGATCGGTTCGACCGGCTGTGACCTGCGTCTCGACCGGCCGACCCGGTTTGCACATCGTCGCTCGGGGTGCGTAAAGTAGGGATCACCGACGCGGGGTGGAGCAGCTCGGTAGCTCGCTGGGCTCATAACCCAGAGGTCGCAGGTTCAAATCCTGCCCCCGCTACAACGTCAGGCCCGGAGATCTGCGGATCTCCGGGCCTGAGAGGTTTGTAGAACTTGAGCACCGCAACAGAAACGCAACAGATTGGGCCCTTGAGCGACCTGTTCGAGCCGGATCTGGAGTTCGGGTACGGAGTGCGCTGGAGCACTCTGGAGGAAGGCCTACACCTATGGTGCATGGACGCCTTCACCACATCTGAGAGCGGCCGGCCCGATGTGGGCCTGGAGCCGCTGCTGAGCACCGAGGACCTGGCGGATTATCTTGGGATACCCGTCGCCACCCTCCAGGACTGGCGTGTGGACCACAAGGGTCCACGCGGCATCATCGTCGGCCGCCGCGTCAAGTACGCCGTGAGCGACGTGCGTGCGTGGATCGAGCAGCAACGCGAGACACGCCCCGGCGACCACACGGGCGGGCGGTGATCGGCATGGGACGACCGCGCACACCAGTGGGCACCTTCGGCGATATCTGGTTCGCAGACCTGGACAACGGAAGCGTCGAAGCTCGCACCTGGTACCGCGACGACGACGGAAAGTCGCGCCAGGTGCGGGCCGTTGGTCCTTCCGAGACGGCAGCAAAGATCGCGCTCAAGGCCGCGATCGCGGTCCGGGGTAGCCGTTCCGGCCTCGGCGAGCTGACCCGCAACAGCTCGTTTCCCGGCGGCGCCTGATGGAGCGTGTCCCGGTGGTCCTGGCCGACGCGCGAGCCCGCGCCGCTCAGATCCGGCACGAGGCGGACGAGCGAGCACGACGGGATGCCATCGAGCGGGCCTCCGAGCCGCACCGCGGCTGGTAGGAATTTCCACAACCGGGCAATGCTCGGAGCCCTTGAACCTGCCGGTGTCGAGCACTCCCCGCCGGCCGGTATCCACAGGTTTGTCCCAGAGTTATCCACAGGTTTCAGGCTGTTTCACGGCGTGGCTCTCCGGCACGGGAACGGGTCGGTAACGTCGCCACCCAGGACCGGCGCCGGTCGCGAGCGTCGGCGGTCTGGCCGTGGTCGCCGTGATGGATGGGCACCGTAACGAGGGCGGATGTGATGGAACGGATCTGGCTCGACGTGCCGTTCGAGGAGAAGGACGAAGCCAAAGAGCTCGGTGCAAGGTGGGCACCGGACGCGAAGCGGTGGTTCGCCCCACGCCCCGGGATGGCCCGGCTGGAACGCTGGGCCGCGCTGCCGGACGTCCCAGACCTGCTGCCCGGTGAAGACCGGTCGCTCGGGTCGGGGCTGTTCGTCGATCTGGTGAGCTGCGAGTCCAGTTGATGGCCGCCCTGGAGCAACTCGCTCGCGAGCGAGAACTACACGAAAGCATGAATGGTGAGCTCACCGCCGCCAACGAGGTCAACCGCCAGCTCGTGCGCGACCTCACCGCGGCGAAGGAGAACGAACTGCTGCTGCGCCAGCGGCTCAGCGCCCGCCGGAAGTAATACCGCGTGCAGTCGACGTGAGCGGAAACCTCGCACACGGGCGACTCGACCCGCCACGCTTGATCGCCGGAACGCGTCGGAGACGCAGCAGCACTTCGACGTTCCCGATTCGCATACGTCGAATTTGTCGGTGGTGGCCCACCCTGGGGTGCAGTTCATCGTCCTGCTCCGAGCGTGAACCTCGGAGCCCGCCAGCCCGACTACAGAGATGACACGCGACGAGCGCGAAGGGAGGCGAGATGACCGACGAGCTCCTGGTGGTCCGGGCCCAGTTGGGTAGCCGGTCCGCACTGGAGGACCTGGTGACGCGATGGCAGCGGCCGGTTTGGCTGTACGTGCGGCGCATGCTGGACAGCGAGCGCGCCGACGACGTCGCCCAGGAGGCGTGGATCGCGGTCGTGCGAGCGCTACCTCGGCTTCGCGAACCGGACCGGTTCGCGCCGTGGCTGTTCACGATCGTGCGACGGGCTGTGCTGAATCGGCTGCGCGACCAGTACGCCGACCGGCACGACCTGGTCGGCGGACCCGATCGGGGGGCGTTCGACCGGCCTGACGACGCCGTGCCGGACGCAGTGGACGAGTTGGTGGACCGGGCCGAGATGATCGATCGTCTGGCCGGCCTGCCGGTACTGGAGCGCGAGGTGCTGGTTCTGCACTACCTGGAGGACCTTTCGGTCCAGGACTGCGCGCAGGTCTGCGGAGTCCCCTCGGGGACCGTCAAGTCACGACTGAATCGTGCGCGCCGTCTGCTGCGCGAGCACGTCGAAGGAGAGGTGAGCTGACATGTCGAATGAGGAACCCCGGGCATCAGTACCCGAGGTCGTCGCCGGGCTCAACGAGACGCTCTCGCGGACCGGACGCGTGCGCGCGGTAGGGACCTTTGTGATCGGGCTCGCGGGCGCCGTCTTCGTGGCAGCCCTGTGGTGGACCGAGCCTGGGCCGCTACCGGTCCTCACGCAGGTGACCTTCGGGCTGCTCATGGTGTTCTGCCTCACCTGGGCCGGCTACGGGACGTGGCTGCTACGGACGCGCGTCGCGCTGTTCGCCACCGACCGCGTGGTGGCCGCGTGGATCGGCCTGGCGGCATCGGCGCTCACCGGCACCATGCTGGTGATCCTTGCCGTCCAGCGCGGATCCGGGACCTGGGGCCCGATCATCGTCGCGGCGGCTTTCATGGCGGTCGCGATCACCCTGGTAGTCCGCGCCCACACCCACCGCACGGCACTGCTCCGCCGCGAACGAACCCTCAATGGAAAGCAGGAGTCATGACGCACAACGCCAAGCTCGTCCGCAAGCGGTTCGGCCGCACCGGCATCATCATCGCGCTGACAGTGGTCGTTCTCCTCATCGTCGGCGGGATCCTCCTACTCGTCCTGACGTGACCGGCTCAGCCGCAAGAAGTCCGGGCGGTGCTCAGGTGCCCTGCTTCGGGCGCGTGGTGTTCGCGCCGTGCAGGTGATCACGGTCGATCGTGGCCTCCACGACAAGGAGCGCAGAACCGGACAGCGATCTGATTGCGTGCTGTCAGTCATCGCCGGTGGCGAACTGCCACCATCAGCGGCCAGAGGAAGTGCGGCCAATGATCGTGTGCAACTCATCGCACACGTTCCGAGCAGCGATGACCTGATCGTGCCAGTGATTTACCAGCAGGACGGGCGGATCTGCGCGGGCTGGGCCAGCTGCCACGACATGGACCACAACCTGGCCGCTCGTGTCGCCGTCCTGGACGGCCAAGTCACTTCGGACCAGTACCAGCAGCTTCAGGACTAGGGACTGCTGCACGGATAGGTGACGACTCAACCTGTAGGGCAGGTCAACCTGTCACCTATCTGTGCAGCAGTCCCAACTACAGCTAACGCTCTCGGTGGTGCTAGCCCTTAACGCTTGCGCGGCGCTCACGCATCCAGACCAGTGCGGCTACGACTCGGGAACGTCAGTGAGCCGTCGTCGCACTTGTGGCGGTGGTGCGTCCGTGATTGATCGCGGCGTCCACTGCTGCGCCGATGCGCTGCAAGGCAATCAGGTCGCGTGGTTCGAGCGAGTCGATCAGGTATTCGCGGACTGCCGCGACATGTCCGGGCGCAGCGGCGACCACGACGTCGTAGCCGGCCTCGGTCAGGGTGGTGTTGGTGCGGCGACCTGCACCGGGTATCCGGGACCTGGCAAGCAGCCCTCGCTTCTCCAGTCGCCCGACGACGTGCGACAACCGCGACAGCGAAGCTGATGTGCGCACGGCCAGTGCGCTCATCTGCATGGTCCGATCCGGCTCCTCGGAGAGGACCGACAGCACCATGTACTCGAAGAAGGTCATCTGGGACTCGCGCTGCATCCGCGCGTCCAGGGCGGCAGGCAAGCTGATCATGATCGCAGAGTTGGCCAGCCACGCCGCCAGTTCGTCGCCGTTCAGCCAGCGCGGCTCGGCGTCCGATCCAACGGGTGAGCCACTCCCGGGCTCGGTGACCGCAGCGGACGGCGTCGTTGCGCGGGATGCCGAGCCGCCTTGCCCAACCCTCTTGCCCTGCCGCTGAGCATCCGCCGCCTTCGTCATGCGGCCAGCCTACGGCGATCGTTATTGACGCATCAAGTTCCAGAGTGTAGAACTTGACGCATCAAGTTCATCTTGATGCGTCAAGTTCTTGTCGGGTCGACATACCGGCAGTGGGCCTGGCGAACCGATCCAGAGAGGACTATTCCGATGCAGACCACGTCGCTCGGCGGGCTCGAGGTCTCGCGCCTCGGTCTGGGAGTCATGGGCATGTCCGCGTTCTACACAGGCAAGGACGAGTCCGAGGAAGGCTCCATCCGCACCATCCGGCGCGCTCTGGACCTGGGCGTCACCCACCTGGACACCGCCGAGGTGTACGGGCGAGGCGCCAACGAAGCCCTGTTGGGCCGGGCGATCAAGGGCCGTCGGGACGAGGTGGTGCTCGCCACCAAGTTCGGTCTGGCGTCCCACACGGGCCGGCCGGGGGCGGACAGCACGCCGACGAACGTCCATCTCGCCGTCGAGGGGTCGTTGCGGCGCCTGGGCACCGACCACATCGACCTCTACTACCAGCACCGGGTTGACCCCGACACTCCGATCGAGGACACCATTGGCGCCCTGGCCGACCTGGTCGCTCAGGGCAAGGTCCGCTACATCGGCCTGTCCGAGGCCGGCTCCGCCACCATCCGCCGCGCGCACGCGGTCCACCCGGTGGCCGCCGTCCAGAGCGAGTACTCGCTGTGGACGCGGGACCCCGAGGCCGAGGTCCTGCCGATGCTGCGCGAGCTGGGGATCGGTCTGGTGCCGTACTCCCCGCTGGGGCACGGCTTCCTGACCGGGAACATCCGCTCCCTGGAGGGCCTGGACGCCGACGACTGGCGTCGCACGAATCCGCGTTTCACCGGCGGCAACCTGGAACGCAACCTGCGCATCGTGGACGAGGTCCGGTCCGTGGCGACCGAGGCCGGAGCCACCCCTGCCCAGGTCGCCCTGGCCTGGCTCCTGGCCCAGGGCGGGGACATCAACCCCATCCCCGGCACCCGACGCGTTGAGCGACTTGAGGAGAACATCGCCGCGGACGGGATCCGGCTCACCCCGGACCATATCGGCCGGCTGAACAACCTGGCACCCGCGTCCGGCGACCGCCACGACCCGGGCGGCATGGCCGCCATCGACCGGTGAGAGGCGGCCCGGCGACGAGCCGAACCGCACGAGACGACCGCGCCGCAACCGCGGCGGGCCGGGCAGCAGACCGAGTAGCAGACCGAATGGAGCAGCAGATCATGGCAAGCAGTGTGATTCGTGTCGGGATCATCGGCGCCGATGCGAAGGCAAGCTGGGCCGGGGCGTCGCACATCCCCGCGCTCGCGGCCCAGCCGCAGCTCGTGCTGGCAGCGGTGGCGACCCGGCGCGAGGAGAGCGCACGAGAGGCCGCCGAGCTGTTCGGCGTCGAGCGCTGGTACGCCGACCCGTACGAGCTGATCGACGACCCGTCGATCGACCTCGTCACCGTCGCCGTGAAGGTTCCGGCGCACCGCGAGCTGGTGCTCGCGGCCCTGGCGGCGGGCAAGGCCGTGTACTCGGAGTCGCCATTGGGTGCGAGCGTGACGGAGGCCGAGGAGATGGCCGCGGCCGCCGGTTCGCTGCACACGGCGATCGGGCTGCAGGGCAGCCTCAACCCGTCGGTGCGCCGGGCGGCCGAGATCATCGCCGAGGGCCGGCTGGGGCGGCTGCTGTCGGCACGGGTGACCGCGACGACCTTCGGGAACGGCCCGGAGTCGGTGAGCGCATACGAGTACTTCGACAAGGCGGCCGCCGGCGCAGGCTTCATGACGATCGCCGTGGGCCACGTCCTGGACGTGATCGAGACGGTCCTCGGCGACATCACCGAGATCGATGCGCGCACGGAGCTGCTCTGGCCGGAGGTGAAGCTGGTCGATACCAGCACAACCACCGCCCGCGAAGTGCCGGACCACCTCGACGCGATCCTCAAGACTTCATCCGGAGCTCCCGTCGGAGTGCAGGTCCTGGCCGGTGTTCCAGTACCTGATGCCCGGTTCAGCCTTGAGGTCCGAGGCGCCGACGGCTGGCTGAAGCTGACCGGCAACCACCCCGCCGGCGTCCAGGTCGGCGACCTCACGCTGGCCTCGAACGTCGACTTCGAAGCACCCGACCGCCCTGTCGCCACGGGAACCGGTCCGGCCGCGGCCGAGATCTGGACCGGTGCCTCCATCAACGTGGGCGAGGTGTACGCGAGCCTCGCGCGCGACATCGACGAGAACACCTTTGCGACGCCGGGCTTCGCTCACGCGCTGCACAACAGTCAGCTCGTCGCGCGAGTGGAGGAAGCCGCTCGCAGCGGGCGGCGACAGTAGGACACCTCAGCAGGGTGCGGGCGTCCACGGCGGCGGCCCGCACCCGGCTGTCGAGCGGACTCGGCGGTGACGCCCAAGGCGTCGATGAAGACGATCGCAGAGCTCGCTGTCTCAGCCGTGGGACCAGGTCACCGCGTTCATCGCCACATCAGCGACCCGGAGCAGTTCCGCCTCGCTCCTGCCTGTCGCCGCCTGAACGGCGATGCCGTACGCGACCGTCGTGATGTAGGCCGCCAGCGTGCGCGGATCCTCGGTCTCCGGCAGATCACCCTCGGCCCGCGCACGCAGAAATCGGGACTCGAGGCGCGCAGCGCCATCCTGGCGCCAGTCGACGAGGACCTTCTGGGCGGTGAGCCCGTTGTCGCCGGCGGACAGCGCAGCCTGGACGCCAAGGCATCCGTGGGGTGCCTCGCGACTCGTGCTGGCGGCGGCTGCGCCGCGAAGGATGGACTCGGCGACTTCGCGTGCGGTCGGCTCGGACAGTGCACGGATTCCGTAGGAGGCCGGGCCTTCCGTGTACCGCTCGACCGCTCGGCGGAACAGCTCGTCCTTGTTCCCGAACGCCGCATACATGCTGCTGCGAGTGATGCCCATCGCCTCGGTCAGGTCCGTCAGGCTCGCCCCTTCGTAGCCTTTGGCCCAGAACACTCTCATGGCTTGTTCGAGGGCGTAGTCGGAGTCGAACTCACGAGGCCGCCCTAGCTTGGTCTGCGATGCGGGCATGGCAGTCATTATGCGCCCTTACGGACCAGACAGTCCAGATAACGCGAGGGATCAGGCGTTCAAGTCGCCGTCGATGGTGAGCACAGCTCCGGTGCTGAACGCCGGCGAGGCGCCCGCGACGAAAGCGATGGGAGACATCCCGGGCCGCGACGCCTGCCTGCCCGCGCGGTCGAGGCTTGCGAATAAATCTCTGACCGCCTACGGTACTTCCGTACCGATCGGTCCTGAAGTGATGTACTGGACCAAGAGGGACGTGACCTCGCTACCGGGCCTGCGTGAGCGAGCACGCCGAAGCACGCCGCAGCGGAAGTGCCGCCGGCTCGCTCTGAGAAGGAGAAGGATCATCATGAAAGCCGCCGTCATCGCCTCGTTCGGCGAACCCTCCGTGTTGCAGGTTGCGGAAGCTCCACGACCGGTGCCGGGTCCGGGTCAGGTGCTGGTACGGGTTCACGCCGCCGGGGTGAACCCGGCGGAGATCCTGGCACGCGCCGGAGCGTTCCGCCTGCGTGCTCCCGCCATCATCGGATTCGAGTTCGCCGGCGTCGTCGAGGCGGTCGGTCCGGGCGTCGACGAGGGCGTGGTCGGCGACCGCGTCGCCGGATGGCCGGACTCCGCCACCCAGGGCTCCTACGCCGAGTACACGGTCAGCAGCAACTTCGCGACGATCCCCGACGGCGTGTCCTTCGAGGAGGCCGCGGCTACTGTCATCGGCGCCGACAACGCGGCGAGGGCTCTCGGGCTTATGAACCTTCGCCCGGGTGAAACGCTCGTGGTCACCGGCGCGAGCGGTGCTCTGGGCAGCGCCGCCGTGCAGTTCGCGCGACAGCGGGGTGTGACAGTGATCGGCGTCGCCGGGACTGCCAACGCGGACTTCGTCCGGAGTCTCGGGGCGACCCCTGTCGCCCACGGCCCGGGCCTGGTCGATCGCATCCGTGCGGCCGCTCCGGGCGGGGTCGATGCCGCGCTCGACACCGCCGGCAAGGGACTCCTTCCCGCCCTCGTCGATCTCCTCGGCGGCCCCGACCGGATCGTGACGCTCGCCGACCGCGATGCCGCACAACACGGCGTCGCATTCAGCGCCGGGGGCAGCGAGAACCGCGACCGCGGCCCCGTCCAGGAAGCCCTGAATCTGATCGCCGCCGGCGCATGGACCGCACGCATCGACCGGAGCTTCCCGCTCGACGAGGCCGCGGACGCCCATCGCCTCGTCGCCACGGGCCACACCCACGGCAAAGTCATCCTCATTCCCTGACTCGGCCGACCGGCCATTCCACCACGACAACAATCAATGGGAGAGTCCGAAATGCCTGCAGTCCTCGTCCATGGTGTACCTGATACCCACCGGCTCTGGGACACCGTCCGTTCCTATCTTGAGCGCGAAGATATTGTGGCGATCGATCTCCCCGGGTTTGGCGTACCCCTACCCGCTGGATTCACGTCGACGAAGGAAGAGTATCTCGACTGGCTCATCAAGAAGATCGAAGAAATCGGCGAACCCGTCGACCTGGTCGGTCATGACTGGGGGTCTCTGCTCACGGGCCGTCTCGCGTCCGTCCGACCAGATCTGGTGCGGACATGGACAGGCATCAGCGGACCGATCGATCCGGAGTATCCGTGGCACTATCTCGCCAAGATCTGGCAGACGCCAGGCGAGGGCGAGCAATGGATGGCGGACCTTGACCTCGAGGCGTTCGCAGCAAGCCTCAACGAAGCTCAGATGCCGCGCGACGCGGCAGACGAATCGGTCCGGCACCTCGATGCCACTATGAGAGCAAGCATTCTCGCCCTCTACCGTTCGGCGATCGAGGTCGGGGCGGAGTGGAAGCCAGGTTTGAGCAACGTGACCGCACCGGCGCTCGTGATCTGGGGCCTGGACGATCCATTTCTTCCTCACCGCTTCGCCGACGAGCTCGGTAATGCCACACGCGCACGTGCGGTCTTCAAGCTGCGCAGCTCGCACTGGCCGATGATCGAGCGCCCGGCCGATGTCGCGCGCGAACTCGAGGCCCACTGGGCTCACGTGTAAAACCTGCGCTTGGGCCACTCGGGCTCAAACCCCGCGGCCACCATGGCGAACGGAAATAATTGCTCGCTCACTATGGCGAGCGAGCAATTATTTCCGTTCGCCATGGTGAGCCCGAGTGCCCACGCATGTGTCCGGAAACGATCATCGTGACGCAGCGCGGAGAGCGTTGCGCGGGCTGCACAAGGAGCATACTCATGACGAATTCAGCAAATACCCGAATCGGCGTCGGCCTTATCGGGGCCAGTGCCGACCGAGGTTGGGGCGGAATTGCTCACGTCCCGGCGCTCCAGGCGCTCGACGCGTTCCAGATCCGCGCCGTCAGTACGACTCGTATGGAGAGCGCGGCCGCGACCGCTCGTCGGCTGGGCGCCGATCTCGCCTTCGACACACATGAGGCTCTGGTCGTGCGACCGGAGGTCGACCTGGTGCTGGTCGCGGTCAAGGTGCCGGAGCACATGCAGATCGTTTCCGACGCGCTGGCCGCGGGCAAGATGGTTTATTGCGAATGGCCGCTCGCAAGAAACCTGTCGGAGGCCGAAGCGCTGGAGGGGTTTGCCCGTGAGCGGCAGCTGCGAACGGTTGTCGGGTTGCAGGGCGGCCTGCACCCGCCGATCCTCTTCCTTCGCGACCTCATCGCGCAAGGCGTGATCGGCAAGCCGCTCAGCACGAGCATCCGGGCGCATCTGGCCGACGACATGTGGGTCGGCCGATATGACCCGCCGGTCGAGTACATGGCTCGCGCAGAGCATGGCGCCACGCTTCTGAGCATCATGCTCGGCCACGGGCTCGAACCGCTTGCGCGCGTGCTCGGCACGTTCGAGAGTCTGTCCGCCGTCGTCGCCAATCAGCGTGGTGACGGCGTCCGCCTCTCCGATGGCGCGTCGCTGCCGAAGGACGCGCCGGATGAGATCGTGGTCGCCGGTGTTCTCGAAGGCGGGATCGTCACTTCGCTGCACTACAGTGCCGGGCAGTCTGCCGGCTCGTCGATGGTATGGGAGATCCAGGGCACCGAGGGCAGTGTGCGTGTTGAGTCGGCGTCGGGTTACCTCCATTTCACCGATTTCACCATCACGCTGCGCCGCGGCAGCGAGCCTGTCCAAGTGCTACAGGTGCCCCCCGCTTATGCGGCTCCCGACCTGCAGCTCGACGCACCCGCGGCAGGGGTCGCCCGCCTCTACGCCCAGTTCGCCGCCGACCTCCGCGACGGAACCGCCGTTGCGCCGGATTTCGCGGTCGCACTCGATCGCCACCGGGTACTCGAGGCGATCACACGGGCCGCTGAAACAGGTCATCGGCAGCATCTGTCCCGCCCCGACCGAATGAACTCCAGTCTTTGAACCCGGGAGAGGCACTGCCGCAGGACCCGAGGAGATGGCGATCCGCGAGCTAACCCTGACTTGATCACACAGAGCTGACCCGTACCGTGTCGAAGGACTCTGCTGACCAGCGGGACCTCGCCCTCCATCCCTCTTCTTCAATGCGGCGCCGACTGCGTCGCTCGTCCACCGCGGTCGAGGTCCCCGCGCCAGGTGAGCAGCGGCGGGTGTCCGACCCTGCCCGGGTCGCGGCGACGGTCGTCCAGCTCGAAGCAGCCCTCCGTGATTCCCTGGAATCAACCTCGCGCAATCCGGGGCATCCGGTCGGGCCGCTAGCCTGTTCGCCGAAGGATCTCAACCCTGCCCCACTGCCGCTTGACAAGTTCAGTGAAGGAATCCGTCCCACTTCGGTTCGAACCGGCATCCTCCAGGCAGGGCACCAGCTCGTGGAATCTGCCCGACCGCGCGCGCAAGAGCCACCTGTACTGGACCAGCAAGCCCTGGGGGCACAGCTGGTCCAACCAGGCCGGCGCGATATCCCACGCACCGACCGTCACCAAGATCGCGTCGAACGGGCCATGCCCTTCGACCGCGAGCTCGCCGTCACCGGTCAGGACCGCCACCCGCTCGCCGTACCCCGTCGCCGCCAGGCACTCCACAGCGCGCGCCGTGACCCACGGGTCGATGTCGATGCTCACCACCGACCCTGCTTCGCCCACGACCTCGGCAAGCAGACCAGACGGTTCAAGGTGCGGGTGACCTTGGTCAGACCGCTGGTGAGAAAGACCAGGGCGAGCACGGCATTGATGATCCAGAGTGCGATGAGCACGACGTTCTACTTTCGGTGAGGGGCGAGGCGTGATGGATGCGGGATGTCGGAGGTGTGACCGGCCACGGTGTCTAGCGGGCGTGACCGAAGTACATGAGCTCCCAGATCGCCTCGTCGGTGTGCGTCTCCAGCACGTGCCCGTCCGGCGACTGTCGCTCGATCCGCAGCTCGCCGACGAACCGCAGGTAGGCGCCGTCGAACCGGATCAGGCGGGCGGCGGTCTTGCGCCACCCGCTCATCTGCTCCAGGAAGGTGTTCGCGAGCAGGTCGCGGTGCTTGGTGAAGGTGACGATGTACCGGTCAGTCCCGTCGTCGTAGATGTACGTGGTCACGGTGGCGACGGGCTTGCCCGTCTTCGGGTCGGTGCGGATGTCGGTCGCCTCGAAGTTAACGAGCGAGGCGTCGTCGGCGACGATCTGGCCGTCTTTGGCGAGCATGAAGATCGGGATGGGCTCGTATCCGTACTTCTCGTGCGCCGTGATGTACGACGCGATCACCGAATACGGTCCGGCCTGGCCGCGTGCCCAGTACCAGTCGTGGATGATCGACATCATCCCGACGTTGCCCCAGTTGTGGTCGTGGTAACCGATGCCGGTGATCTCGGTGCGGGTGCCTTCGACCTCGTAACTCCCGCGGACCGACCCCTGGGGCACGGAGGGCAGCCAGGAGAACTCCAGGTCCCGCTCGGCGCCGAAGACGAGGTAGCCGGTCTGCGGGCGCCAGGGGCGCACCTGCGCGTCGAGCGTGACGTCCACCTTGATGCCGTCGACCTCCGCGTGGATCTCGTAGTGCGACAGGTCACCGGCGAACGTGTTGCCGTCGATCACCACGTCGGCGCCCTTGGTCGAGGCGGAGAACGAGGCGGCCGGGAAGTCCTTGACGATGGCGTAGCTGCGCCCGTCGGGCAGGTCGAGGTTGAGCCGGATCTGCGGGCTGAGCGGCTTCTTCGGCGCGGAGAGGTCCTTGGTCATGAGAATGACGACGAGCTTGGCTCCGTTGTCCAGGTGCGCGTCGAAGTACCACCACTCGTACGTGCCGCGACGCCCGTCGGTCCGTGCGCCGTCCTCCCACGTGGCGACCTGCTCGCGGGCGAGGCCGAGGCGTCGGAAGTCCGCGTCGTCGTGCGCGATGCTCGCGCGGTGCGGTGTGCCTGGGCCGCGGTCGGCGGTTCGACTGGACGTCTTTTCGACACTCATGGGTTGATCCTTCGTCTCGGTGAGGCACGAGTGCGCCCCATATATAAGGACGACGTGGCTCACCCAGGTGTCAGGACCGAGATGCCGCACAAGGAGTCGTGCTCGTCACATGGCAGGGAGCGTTATGAGCTAAGGCGTCTTCCAGGATGAGAGCTTTTCCGGGTTCAGCACCAGACGCACGTCAGTCACCACCCCTTCAGAGACATCGAGGGTCACGACACCGATGATGTGGCCCTCGTCCCAGATGGCGAAGCCGAGACCGTCGTGCGTCTCCTGCTCCAGCACGTCGCAGCCGGGGTACTTGTGCACGACCCCGGCGATGAACCGGGCCACCCGTTCAGCGCCGACAACCGGGTGGCGCGCGGCGGTGACGACCCCGCCACCATCGGAGCGGAGGACGGCGCCGGGGTCGAGGACCGTGATCAGCGCCTGGACGTCGCCACTGCGCGCGGCCGAGGCGAAGGCTCGCACGACGTCATCGTGCTCACGTCTCGTGGCGCGCCGATCTCGTGCCTGCTCGACACGGTGCCGGGCAGAGGAGGCCAGCTGGCGGCAGGCGCCTGGGCTGCGGCCCACCGTGGCAGCGATCTCGTCGAACGGGACCGCGAACACGTCATGCAGCACGAAGGCGACTCGTTCGGCAGGCGTCATCGTCTCGAGCACCACCAGCAGCGCCGAACTCACCGAGTCATCGAGCGAGACCTGGTCGGCCGGGTCCAGCTCAGGGCGGGAGAACACCTGGGACGGCAGCGGCTCGGGCAACCAGGGACCCACGTACTCCTCACGCCGGGCACGCGCCGAGCCCAGCATGTCCAGGCAGATGCGGCTCGTGACGCGCTGCAGCCAGAAGCGCGGCGCCTGCACGGCCACACGCTCCTCCCTGCCCATGCGCCACCAGCGCACGTAGGTCTCCTGGACGGCGTCCTCGGCCTCGGCGATCGTGCCAAGCATCCGGAACGCGAGCGACATCAGGTGCCGCCGCTCAGCGAGTGCCTGGTCGATGGCCGGTTCGTCGTTGGTCATGGGAACCTCCCGCCCCTAGAAGACGAGACAGCACGACCGAATGTCAGGCGAACACCTGACATCACGCACGACCACGTCGTCCTACTAGGCATGAACTCTCACTCTCGAAGCATGAAGGTCGCCGTGGCCGGCGGCACCGGCACCGTCGGACGACACGTCGTTGACGCACTGCGCGCCGCGGGACACCAGCCGGTCGTGCTCACCCGAGCCTCTGGCGTCGACCTGCTCGACGGCGCCGGCCTCGCCGATGCGCTGCGAGGAATCGACACCGTGGTAGACGTCTCGTCGACGAACACTGCCTCGGCCAAGAAGTCTCTGGCGTTCTTCGAGAGCGTCACACGCAACCTGCTTTCGGCCGAGCGAAAGGCCGGCGTGGGCCACCACGTCGCGCTGTCCGTGGTCAACGCGGCGAAGGTCCCTG
The DNA here is from genome assembly GCF_000515355.1 of Promicromonospora kroppenstedtii DSM 19349. Lineage (GTDB taxonomy): Bacteria > Actinomycetota > Actinomycetes > Actinomycetales > Cellulomonadaceae > Promicromonospora > Promicromonospora kroppenstedtii. Next base: position 33,924 of record NZ_KI911725.1, read on the forward strand.
CCAGCTATTACGCGGGCAAGGTCGCCCAGGAGAAGATGATCATGGCGGTACCCGGCGGCTGGTCTCTGCTGCGCGCCTCGCAGTTTCATGAGCTCACCGAGGTCCTCATCCGTCAGGGCCGGGTGGGGCCGGTGCAGATCGTCCCGCAGATGCGCGCACAGCCGATCGCGGCGGTCGAGGTTGCGGCCGAGCTGGCAAGCATCGCCCTGGGTGAGCCTCGCGGGCTGGTGCCGGACCTCGCGGGCCCGCGTCCGGAACGTGTGAGCGACATGGTTCGCCGTTTCCTGCAATCGACCGGCAGGCCGCGCCCGGTCCTGGAGGTGTTCGTGCCGGGTGCCTGGGGGCGCGGCATGCGCGAAGGTACGTTCCTGCCAGACCCGGGCACACGCCTGGGCCAGCAGTCCTTCGACGAATGGCTCGGGACCGCCGCATGCTAGTTGGCGCCAGTTGCCCGCGTCACGATGCCGACGTCGCCCCTGCGGCGACGTCGGCATCGTGGCCGTCGGCGCGTTCAGGAGGACTGCACCGAGCCGAGCTTGTCGGGATTGCGGACCAGATAGATACCGTCGATCACGCCCTCACCAGAGCTCACGGTCGCCATGGCCAGCAGCTCATCGCCCTGCTCGATGAGAAGACAGGACCCGCCGTTGGCGTCGGAGATCTCGAAGGTCGCGCCCTGTCCGAACTGCCGGAGGGCTCCGAGCAGGAAGCGGGCGACTCGGTCGCGGCCGGTGACGGGCTGACGGGCGGCGGTGACCTTGCCGCCACCGTCGGAGATGCTGACGACGTCCTGGGCGAGAAGCCGTTCGAGCTCGTCGAGGTTGCCGGAGCGGGCTGCGGAGAGGAAGGCGTCCAGCAGGCGGGAGATCTCCTGGTGCTGCGCGGGTGCCCGTCGTTGGCCGGCGAGGTGGTCGCGGGCACGTCGGGCGAGCTGCCGAGCGTTGGCCTCACTGGTCTCGAGGACCTCGGCGATCTGCCGGAAGGGGTAGTCGAACGCCTCACGCAAGACGTACACGGCTCGCTCGCTCGGCGAGAGCTGTTCCATCAGTGTCAGCATCGCGACACTGAGCGCCTCGGCGCGCTCGGCTCCGAGGGACGGGTCGTCGCCAGTCGGGACGAGCTCCGGGAGCCACGGGCCGATGTAGGACTCCCGGCGCACCCGGGCCGACGTCACGGCGTTGATGGACAGCCGGGTGACGGTCGTGACCAGGAACGCTTCCGTGTTCAGGACGACGGACCTGTCGGTCGCCTGCCAGCGAAGCCACGCGTCCTGGACGATGTCCTCGGCGTCCGCCACGGTGCCGAGCATGCGGTAGGCGATTCCGAACAGCCGCCGCCGGTTGCTCTCGAATACCTCGGCCGCCTGGCTCAGCTGCGACACCGTAGTCCTTTCCGTCGGGTCAGCGAAGTTCACCTGCTTGCTCTCGACGAGTCTGCCGACGGTGGGCACGTTCTGCACGGGCACATAGTCACGTGCCGTCGACGAGCCTCGCCGAGACCGGAGCCCGGTCACACGGACGGCCTGCGGCGATAAGTAGCCCAAAGGGCGTAGGCGGTCGCGCTGAGCAGCGTGCCCACCAAGACGTACGCCACGGCACGGAACCAGTCCGACCGTCCCTCTGTCAGCGGCACGTCCAAGGGGTTCGACTCCGGTGGGACGTTACCGACGGTGAAGCGGTAGCTCCCGTCGAGGGGGGCCCCGTCCGCGGACACGACGCTCCAGCGCACCTGATACCGCCCGTCGGGCAGTGCGGGGTCGAGCGCCTGCTCGACGCCGGTCGCGGTGACGAGGACGGTTCCGTCCGCCCAGTCGCGATCGTCCTCGTCCTGGACCACGACGGTCGCGGTGGTGGCATCCGTCTGGATGTCCGAGGTGAAGGTCAGAGCAACCGAGGACGGCCGCCGCTCGAGAGCCTCGTTGTACGTGGGTTGCGCCGAAGCGACGGTCGTATGGGCCGAGGCCTGCCCCGCGCCCAGCGGTGAAGCGGACAGGCCCGCGACGATCAGGAAGGCGAGTGCGGCAGGTATTCGCTTGCCCATTGGTGCTTCTCCCGGTGACGACTGTTCTGCCGCCGCGAGGGCGGCGTCACCACCTCAGACCGCACAGCGAACCTCGTTCGTGACAGATCCGGTGTCACGAACCGGGGTTGCTGCGCGGTCTTCGATGCAAGCCCGCGCCCAGATGGCGCAGAAACAGCGCCATCTCGCCGATGTGCGTGCGAGAACGCCTACCGAGGAGCCTGAACTGTGACGTTGATCATTCGCATCGCACTGGCCGTCCTGTTCGCCGACGAGCTTGTCGTCGGGGCATGGAACGCCATCTCGCCCGAGACGTTTTACACCCACTTCCCGACAGTCGATCTCACACCACCGTTCAGCGAGCACTACGCGAGGGACTTCGGCGGCGCGACCCTCGGCATCGCCCTGCTGCTCGGTATCGCCATGGTCCGGCCCAAAGCCCACTTCGTCGTCCCCGCGGCAATCGCGTACTCGATCTTCGCCGTACCGCACTTCTTCTACCACCTGGTCAACCTGGAGAACTTCACTCTCGGTGAAGCGATCACCCTGACTCTCGCCAACGGTGTTGTCGCGCTCCTGGGGATCGGCGTCATCCTGCTCACGGCTGCCCGCGACCGACGGGCGGCGCGCGTCCAGGTCAACAGCGGAGTGCCGGCGAACCCGTGACCGCGCTGCGTGGACGAGACGCTGACGCGGCGATCCTCGACTACGTCCTGCGTGCCGCGCTGCGAGCCCTTGGCCCCCAGGAAGCCGCCGCTCTGCTTCTCCTCGGTGCCTTCCCGCACGACACCGCTCTCGTGGCCACGTTCGTGGGTTGCTCCGAGGACGATCTTGCAGGGTTGGTCGCCACCGCTCGGGCGAGGCTGCGGCGCGACCGTGCCGCGCTGGTCACCGAACCCATCACGGCCCTCAGACAGCTCAGGTCGGCATGGCGCGGCGGGGACAAAGAGGCGGTCATCGGACTCTTGTCCGCTGACGTCGAGGTCTTCATCGATGGCGGCCCCGGTGCCGGGCGCCTGCGCGTGCCAGTACGCGGGTCGAGGGATGTGGCAGCTCTCCTGATCGACATCGTGGGCGGCGAGCCCCCTGCCCTGGAGTTGGCGGTCGTCGGCAGAGTGCCATGGCTCATCGGGCGGTACGACGAGCTGGCTGTCGGCTTTCTTGCGGCTGAGGTGCTCCACAAGTCCGTGACGCAGGTCTGGCTGGTCGCCGGCCCGGACAAGCCCAGCCGAGGCGACACACCACGAGGAGGGGGCTGATCAATGGCCTGAGAAACGTCCCACCCTCACCGTCAGACAAACCATAGGAGTACCACCATGAGACACAGCGCCAGGATCCGTCGCGCCGCAACAGGCGTTGCGATCGTCCTGATGGCCACCGCAACAACGCCCCTGACGATCCCGACCGTGGTCGAGGCCCGGACCGGACCCGGGGTCATCGCGGAGCGGCCGGAGCCGGACTCCGGTCGTCTCGGCGCGGGGACGCTGCTTACCGCCGAGGCCATCGACGAGCTCGACCCGTCCCTTGCAGCGGCCGCCGAACGAGCGGACCGCATCACCTATCGCTCGAAGTCGCTGTCCGGTCGCGACATCGTGGTCAGCGGCGCATTGCTCACACCCAAAGGAGCAGCGCCGGAGCACGGCTGGCCGATCGTGTCGTGGGCACACGGCTCCAGCGGCATCATCGACCAGTGCGCTCCCTCGACCGCGCTGAACGAGGACGGCAAGGTCGACCTGTTCGGCTACGCCGGGTTCGTCACACAGTTGCTCGAGGCCGGATACGCGGTAGCTGCGACCGACTATGAGGGACTGGGTACCAGGGGCGACCACCCCTACATCGTGGCCGACAGCGAAGGCCGCGGGGTCATCGACGCTGTGCGTGCGGCCATCCAGGCCGAGCCGACGCTCTCGAAGTCCTACTTCAGCGTGGGCCACTCACAGGGTGGTCAGGCCGCCATCGCCGCGGGCGAGATGGCGCACACCTACGGCAAGGGCCTGGACTTCCGCGGCACGATCGGGCTCGCACCGGTGACCAATGTCGGGCAGGCCTATTCGTACGGCTCACCTGGTCCTGTCGACCGCGGGTTCTACCTGCTGGCCCTCCACGGTCTGCGGACCGAGCATCCGGACCTGCGGTTCGACCAATATCTCGGGAAGCAGGCCCTGGACCTGCTGCCGCGGGTCAGCCAGGTATGCACCGACCAGATCTGGGAGGAGTTCTCCGCCGACCTCGGCACAGAGCTGAACGACTACCAGTTCACGCCTCAGAACTCGGCGGCGGCACTGCAGGTGCAGGGATGGCTGGACGAGCAGAGCGTGCCCAGAGGCAGGACCCCGGGGCCGATGCTGCTGCTGCAAGGTGACGCCGATCCTTCGATCAAGAAGGCGGTGACCCAGCAGGCTGTCCGTAACGCTCGCGGCAGTGGCACGGCCGCCGAGTTCAGGCTATACCCCGGTGCGGACCACTACACGGTCCTCGGTCCCCGGAGCGACGGTGGTGCCGCCGCCGACGTCGTTGAATGGCTCGACAGACACCGGCACCCTTAGCCGCCATAGCCCGCATCCGCTCCGCACGGCCCACCCGAACTGTGGGTGCGTCGTGCGGAGCGGACATCACCTGCCTCTCCTCGTCCTGGGAGCATCCGATGAACCTTGTCCTGCACGCCTGTGCTGTCCTGTTCGACAGCGACGGTGTACTCGTTGACTCCAAGGCCGCAGGCGAAGCGGCATGGCACTCATGGGCGCTGCGTCACCGGCTCGACCCCAGCCACGTGCTGGCGGGCGTGCACGGGCGCAGGTCGCGTGAGACCGTCGCGCGGTTCCTGCACGCGGCCGAGGTCGGCCCCGCGACAGCCGAGATCGATGCGCTCGAGATCAGGACCTCCGACCGGACCGTGGCGATCAAGGGCGCCACCCAGCTCATGGCCTCGATACCGGGGACATCGCGAGCGGTCGTCACCTCCGCGTCCCGTGACCTTGCCACCGCTCGCCTGGCCGCTGCGGGTATCCTGCTGCCCGCCGTGCTCGTGTCGGCCGAGGACGTCGCCGCGGGCAAACCGGCGCCAGACCCGTACCTGAGGGCGGCGGAACGACTGAGGATTCCCCCGGCCGACTGCGTCGTGCTCGAGGACAGCGCACACGGCATCCGCTCGGCACGCGCCGCGGGGGTGGGAGCTGTGCTCGGCGTCGGCGACTCGGCACGCGGGCTCGGCTGTGAAGCCGTCGTCCCTGATCTCACCTCGGTGCGCTGGACCGAGAACGGCATCGTGCTCACCGAGGCATATGACACGACACCGGCAGTCGGCGAGCGACGGGCATGACGGGACGACAGAGGCCAGGCATCGACCTGCACATCGACATCGGTACCGGCTCCGACTCTCGGGCGCGGTCTATCGAGGCCGCGCTGAGGAAGGCCGTAGCGTCCGGCCGGCTGCCTGCGGGGACCCGGTTGCCGGGAACGCGCAGTCTCGCCGATGACCTCGGGATCGCACGCGGCACAGTCGTGGAGGCGTACACCCAGCTAGCGGCGGAAGGCTGGCTGGTCAGCGTGACAGGTTCGGGCACCCGCGTCGCCGAGACAAGGCCATCGCCAACCCAAGCCGGTCCGCGTGCTCCAGTGCAGGACCTCGTGACGCGTCAGCTCATCGACCTGCGGCCGGGCAGGCCAGATCTCAGCATGTTCCCGCGCGCCCTGTGGGCGACCAGCGTCAGACGAGCTCTGGCGGCGGCGGACTACCACAGCATGGACTACGGCGACCCCGCGGGGCTGCTGGCACTGCGCGAGGCCGTGGCGACGTACGTCTCCCGGGCACGTGGAGTGCAGGCCGACGCACGCGCCGTCGTGATCACCAGTGGATTCGCGCACAGCCTGGCGCTGTTGACGCACGCGCTACGCCACTGCGGTGCAGGCGTGATCGCCACAGAGGACCCGGGGCTCGCCCACCACCGGCGAATCATCCACGCCGGCGATCTGGGGACCTCGCCCTTGCCGGTCGACGCACAGGGAGCGGATCCCGCCTGCATTGCCCCTGGTGCGGGTGCGGTGCTGCTGACGCCGGCACACCAGCACCCGCGTGGTGTGGTGCTCAGCCCTGCGCGGCGCGCAGCATTCGTGGACTGGGCCGACGCACGGGACGGCTTCGTCATCGAGGACGACTACGACGGCGAGTTCCGCTACGACAAGCGGCCCGTAGGAGCCATGCAAGCACTGGCGCCCGACCGGGTCGTCTTCGCGGGCAGTACCAGCAAGGCACTGGCGCCGGGGCTGCGGGTCGGATGGCTGGTCCTGCCGGCTCGACTACGCATAGCGGTGCTGGATGCCATGGCGGCCATGGGAACCACGGTTGGCGCACCGGACCAGCTCGCGCTGGCCGACCTGCTCGACCGCGGTGACTACGACCGGCACGTCCGGCGCGCCAGGCAGAGCTACCGCAAGCGACGCGCCGAGCTGTCTGCCCGGCTCGCAACTCAGACCAACGTCCGGCTCGACGGGGTCCCGGCCGGATTGCACACGCTGCTGCCCTTGTCCTCGCAGCAGGAGGAGAAACACCTCGTCGACGCCGGTCTGGCTGCGGGTGTTCGCCTGATGGGGTTGCACACCGCCCGCTACTGGCACTCGACCGAACGAGACGGCGGTGGGCTGGTGCTCGGTTACGCCACGCCTCCACAGCACTCGTGGCGACACGCGCTCGACGTTCTCGCACGGGTTCTCGACGGCGCCGCCGTCACCGGGTGGTAGGCCCCTCGCTACCGAGCATGGTCAGTTCTCGGTGAGCCCCGCACGCCACGACTTTCGACCCGGCACCCAGCCCAGCGTCTTGCGGGCCCGCGTGTTGTCGGCGCCCCGGGCCCAGCCTGCACGTTCGCCTTCCACCAGGGTGGGCTCTGGGAGCCCGGCGAGGGCGTAGAACACCGGGACCCACTCGTGGCCGGGTGCGGGTTCGTCGTCGCAGATGTTGACCGGGCCGGACGGCCAGTGCAGGGCCGCCACCGCCGCCCGGGCGGCGTCGTCGACGTGCACGAAGCTCGAGACGTCCGCGGTCGCCGGCAGCCGTCGGTCTCGGGCCGCCGTAGCCATCAGGCCGCCGGGCTCGTACCAGGTTCCCGGGCCGTAGAGCGTGCCGTAGCGCAGGACCACCCACTCAGGCATTCCTTGGACGGCGTTCTCCAGGTTGGCGACGCCTTCGACCATGCCGCGCCGATCCGGTTCGCACTCTAGGTCCGGGGGAGTGTCCTCCGTGGCAGGTTCCGCACCCGGTTCGTAGGCCCACGAGATGCTCTGGGCGACCATCCGACGCACACCAGCCGCCTTCGCGGCGTCGACCAGGTTGCGGGTCCCGATGGTGCGGAGCCTGGCGTTCGCAGTGCGGTCACCTGCCGCCAGGTCGGTCAGCTGGTGCATCACGACGTCTGGGCGGGCAGTGCGAACAGTCTCGGTGAGCGTGGAGGCGTCGTACACATCGCCGAGGACCGCCGTAGCGCCCAGCGAGTCGATCGTGTCGTACGAGTCGCGGCCCCGGGCAAGGCCCACGACGTCGTGGCCCTCGGCGAGCAGTGCGGGGATCACCCGGCGGCCGATGGCGCCGGAAGCACCAGCAAGGAAGATCCGCATCGTTCGTCCTCCTCAGTGGGCGCCTGCGCGCGGGGCGCGAAGGTGGGCTCGTGCCGCCAGTTCCTCGGCGTCCGGGAACGTCATCATGTCCTGTCCCGGCGCACAGATCATCACCACGACGAACCGGCTCCACGCGTCGGGCAGGTTGTTCGCGGCCCGGTAGTGGATCAGGTCGCCACCTGGTTCCCAGAACGCCTCGCCGGCCTTGATCAGTCGTTCGGGCTCACCCTCGAGCTCGAAGAGCATCTCGCCTTCGAGCATGTAGCCGAAGACCGGCCCCGAGTGCCGGTGCGGCGGGGTGCCCTGGTCGCCGGGTGGCAGCTCGATCGTGGCTGTCATCACGTCGGAACCAGCCGGGATGGGCGGGGTCTCCGAGAGCAGCATCGAGAGGACTGAATTGGTCTTGGGGAACAGATCTGTCATGTCTTCGACGTTAGGCGCGTCCCGGCACACGCACCTAGTCCACTTCGGTGTCGCGAGTCTGGACCAGTTCGAAGCACCCGGCGGAGGTGGTCCATGGTCATGCTGAGACCAAGCCGAGTATGACGACGCCCCAGGGCGTAGGGCAGGCTGGCCAGGACGAGCGGGGAGTCCATGAGGGCATTTATGGAGGCCCTGACCGCGCTGAACCACCCAAGCCGGGAACGCCGACGGCTGGGTTGTGCCCGCGCTCTACCAGGATTCGAGCCCCGCAACAAGAACGCAACAGATTCAGTCCTGACAGGTCCAGCCACGCCCAAGCGCCTCCATCGAGGCTGCGGTAGCATCTTGCCTGCTAGTTGGGGTATCTCCCGAGAAACTAATGGTAGATCCCGCCGACTCCAGACCCTTCCGTAGTTGGACATCTCGGGCACGACGTGTTCCAGAGGTCGCAGGTTCAAATCCTGCCCCCACTACAAATGCCAGGCCCGGAGATCCACGGATCTCCGGGCCTGAGCGCTTTTCCGGGCTGCGGCGGGTACGACGATCGCGAACAGACGGGGCTCGTCTCGGTAGGCGCTCCGAGCCGGGGCCCGGTTCAGACGGTCGGCACGGTGCCGCCGTCGATCACGTACTCGGCGCCGACGATCGCCGAGGCGCGGTCCGAGACGAGGAACCCGACCAGGTCCGCGATCTCCTCGGTGTTCGCGAACCGGCCCAGGGGTACTCCTCCGAGGGACTCGTAGATGGTCTGCTTGGCTGCTTCACGGGTGAGCCCGTTGCCCTCGGCGATCCGGTCCACGAACTGTTCGTAGGCTTCGGTCTCGATGCCGCCGGGGCTGATCGCGTTGACCCGGACGCCGCGCGGAGCGAGCTCGTTGGCAAGCCCTTTGCTGTAGGTGCGCAGCGCGGCCTTCGCCGCCGCGTAGGCCAAGGACGCGTCGTACTGGGGCAGCTCTCGCTGAATCGAGGTGAAGTGCACCACCACGCCCGACCCGGCCTTGATCATTGCAGGGAGGAGGGCGCGGTCCAGCCGTACGGCCCCGAGGAGGTTGAGGTTCAGCTCGGTGAACCACTGGTCGTCGGTGATGACCGCGAATCCACCGAACGGGGTGGATGCCCCTCCGACGACATGCACCAGGATGTCGAGTGCGCCGCCAGCCTCTGCGATACGAGCAGCCACAGCGTTGGTACCCGCCGCCGTCACGATGTCCGCTTCGATGAAGCGGTCAGGGTGCTCGTACCCGTCGGGCATCGTTCGCGCCGTCACGTACACGTCGGCGCCCAGCTCTCGCAGCCTCTCGACGACTGCCTTGCCCGAGCCCTTCGAGCCGCCCGTGACCAGTGCCCGGCGACCGTCGAGACGGTCGCGATCTGAGATAGACATTTTTCTCCCGTGGAGATCGACGTGGTGTGGCATGGTGCGGTCAGGCTGGGTGGTTGGCGATGACGAGCTCGGTGATGAGGCCGTCCCGCAGCGCGAACCGGTAGTCGAGCTCGGCGACGCCGCCCGGGAAGGTGCCCTCGAGACGCAGGGTGACCACCCAGTGGATGTCGTCGACGCGGTGGGCGCCGACCTGCTCGGTCGTGTACTCGAACTCGGACCCGGCGTCCCGCAGGAACGGGTGGGTTTCCTCTCGGCCGCGGAAGGTCTCGTCCTGGTCCACGATCACCGCGTCCTCGGTGAGGAACGACGAGGCGGTGTCGGCGTCGTAGGCGATGTGTGCGGTGAGGAAGTCGCGCACGGTGGTCGGAAGCAGGTCGGACGGGAGATCGGTGTGCTGTGTCATGAGCCCACCGTGTGGCCTCCGATTGCGGGAGGGTCAAGCGGTGGACTCTCCCCCGGGGGGAGCCTTCAGAATGAGGGGATGCTGACCATCGGCGAGTTCTCGCGGCTGACCCACCTGAGCGTGCGGACCCTGCGTCGTTACCACGAGGCGGCCTTGCTGGAACCGGCAGTGGTGGACGAGATGACCGGTTACCGCTACTACGGCGTCGACCAGATCCCGACCGCGCAGGTCATCCACCGGCTCCGTGAACTCGACGTCCCTCTGAGCGACGTGCAGCGGATCCTGCGGACCCCCGATCCCGGTGTCAGGACGGCCCTGGTAGCGGACCACCTGGAACGCCTCGAGGACGTCCTCGACCGCACGCGGGCCGCGGTGGTGTCGCTTCGCCGCCTGCTCCAGCCTGATCCCGCGCCGATCGACGTCCAGCTGCGCGCGGAGCCCGCCCAGACGGTCGCGGCGGTGGAAGCCGTGGTCGGGCATCGCGACGTCGAGACCTGGTACGCAGGCGCGATGGCCGAACTGGAGGCAGCCGTCGGCGCCGCCGTGACCGGACCGCCGGGCGGCACCTACGACAACGCCCTGTTCGAGCAGGAACGAGGTCACTCGACCGTCTACCTGCCGACCGCTGCACCACCCCGCACAGGGCGCGTACACCCCGTGGTCCTGCCTGCTGCAGAACTGGCAGTCACGACCCACGTCGGCGAGCACGACGCCATCGAGGTCACGTACGGGCAGCTAGGGACCTGGGTGGTGGAGAACGCCATGTCGGTGGCCGGGCCGGTACGCGAGGTCTACGTCGTCGGGCCTCGTGACACGAGCGATCCCGCCGAGTGGCGCACCGAGATCGGCTGGCCCGTGTTCCGTGTCGTCTGAGGCGGTCAGAGCGAAGCGGGATCGTGGAACGACGTGCGTGCACTGGGCGTATCTGGCCGGCGAGGTGCAGGCAGCGCACCTTCGCGTTGGCTGAGATATCGCTGCTGACCACGGTATTCGGGCCGGGTTCGGCGCTGGGTACGGACGCCGCATCAGGCATCCCGGCGCTTCTGCCGACCGCCCCGGGGCGCATGCCGCGCCTGTTGGTGATCTCGCGGGTGCGGTCCGGAGGGTGCTGTCCGTCGTCGCTGATACGTCACCCTCCATCACCGGGACCGGATCGGCTTGGGGCCTGGCGGCGGCGTCGGGTAAACGGTCAGCGGTCCCGCGCAGCGGGCCGGTACTCACCTCCCGCAGAGATCTCCAGGTATTCACGGTAGGTCTCGGCCAGAACGACGGGCGGGACCTCGGCGATCGGGATGCCTCTGCTCTGCCCGTGGAAGGACAGGCTGGTCACGGCCGCGTCCATTCCTGCTTCGTCGTTGATGTAGGTGCCCGTGAACTCGATGACGACTCCGATTCCCAGCGACGCGTGGGACTTGGTGCCACGCGGACGTGACCCCTGAGTCCTTCTGAGCCGGTCAGGAGAGCCGTGAGCGCTGTCCGGACCGCGTGATCGTGTGACAAGCCCGATGCCTCGGCAACCTCGGCGACGAACGCGGGAGTCCACCGGTCCACGAAGGCTGCGTGGGCGCCGTCCAGCGATGCATACCGCCGACTGACGAAGTTGTGCACATGGTTGACCAGGATGGCGAGCCAGTCGGGCGCGCTTCAGACGGACGGTGCGATCGGTGACACGAGGCCCAGAACCCGACCCAGCCTGAAGATCTGCACGGGCGATGCCGCCCGGTACACATGGAGGTAGAGGCGCGCGATCTCGCGTTCGGACCAGCCCGGTCGTAGCGCCAGGAACGAGCGGTGCGGATCGAAGCCGACGTTCAGATGCGAGAGTCCTAGATAGGGCCTGCCGAGCAGGCGATCGATGTCCCTGCAGCACTCTGGTGTCAGCCGGAGCCGGGACTTCTCCCCCCCGGCGTCGCCGGGTCGGTGGGCAGGGCGATCGCCAGCACCGACCACCGCGTCATCTGCCACCACCGGAACGGTTTCAGCTGCCGTCTTCGGCAGGTACTGGGCTGAGCAGGACGGCATCTGCGAGGGCGAACGCGCCGTAGCAGATCGACGCGATGCGCGCCCCGCGGGACGCGGCGGCCTGAAGCGCTTCGTGCACATCCGGCTCGGATCCCGGCCCGCTTGCTGTCGAGCGGCCGGGTCGTCATGGGCGACGACCCGGCCGTCGACGTGTCGGCCGTCAGGCGATGCCCGCGCCCTCGCCCGAGGGTGTGAGCACCCGGGCCAGCTGCTGCGCCTGGACGCTCAGCTCCGCGGCCTTGAACGCGTGCTCCTGGGTCATCGCGGTCTCGGTGCGCTCCAGGCAGTCGAGGATGAGCCGGCCGAAGTACGGGTAGCCCACGTTGCCCTTCGCGACCAGGTGGTGCTCGCCCTCGCCGTTGACCAGGAAGACGTGCCCCGGGCCCTCGTCCGTGGCGACGTTCGTGTACTTGCGCAGCTCGATGTAGCCCTCGGTGCCCAGGATGAACGTGCGGCCGTCGCCCCAGGTCCGCAGGCCGTCCGGCGTGAACCAGTCGACGCGGCAGTAGCCGGCTGCGCCGTTGTCCATCGCGATGTTGGCCTCGCCGAAGTCGTCCAGCTCCGGGTGCTCCGGGTGGTTGTAGTTGGCGATGGCCGCGTGCGTGACCGTCGCGTCCTTGGCGCCCGCGTAGTGCAGCATCTGCTCGAAGTTGTGGCTGCCGATGTCGCACAGGATGCCGCCGTACCTGTCCTTCTCGAAGAACCAGTCCGGGCGGCCGGTGCCGAGGCGGTGCGGGCCCAGCCCCATGACCTGCAGCACGCGGCCGATCGACCCGCGCTCGACGAGCTGGTCGGCCAGGACCGCCGCCTCGACGTGGATGCGCTCGGAGTAGTAGACGGCGTACTTGCGTCCCGTCCGCGCGGTGGCCTCGCGGACCGCGGCGAGCTGGTCGAGGGTGGTCAGCGGGGCCTTGTCCGTGAAGTAGTCCTTGCCGGCCTCGATGGCACGCAGGCCCAGGGCCGCGCGCTCCGACGTGACGGCGGCGCCGGCGACCAGGCGCACCTCGTCGTCGTCGAACACCTCGTCCTCGCTGCGCGCGACGCGCACGTCCGGGAACTTGGCGCGGAACGCCTCCACCTTCGCCGGGTCCGGGTCGTACACCCACTTCACGGTGCCGCCCGCGGCCTGGAGGCCCTCGGCCATGCCGTAGATGTGGCCGTGGTCGAGCCGCACCGCCGCGAACGGGAAGTCGCCCGCGCTCACCACGGGGTCCGGCACCGGTTCGGGCGCGTAGTTGGCGCCGCTGGTCGCGTTCATCAGTTTGCCTCCTGGTTGCTGCTGCCGACCGTGATCGCGCCGGGCAGGTCGCCCACCGACGCGGTCTTCTCGAAGAAGTGGGGCGCCCGTGCCACCAGCGTCCCCGTGCGGTAGTAGGGGTCGTCGGACTGCAGCGGCAGGTCGACGGTGCGGCGCTCGATGCCCGCCTGGTAGATCGCGGTGACGAGCTCGACGGCGCGGCGGCCGTCGGCGCCCGTGACGGCGGGCACGCGGCGGTCCCGCACGGCCTCGAGCGTGTCCCCGATCTGGCCGTTGTGCCCCAGGTGGGCCAGCGGTTGCCGGGCCGCGGCCAGCGCCTCGATCTTCGCCACGCGCTCGGGGTTGCCGTCGGGCGCGGGGAAGCCGTTCGGCGAGGCCGCCGAGGCCACCACCTTCCACGGCTGCGAGACGCGGGCGTCGCGGCCCTGCACCACGATCGCCTGCTCCTCGCCGTGGTGCACCACCGAGCTGGTCACCTCCGCCAGGGCGCGGTCGTACTGCAGCACGGCCACGGAGAGGTCCTCGACCTCGGCGTTCTCGTGCGCGGCGTTGGTCAGCACGGCGGTGACGGCGCGCGGGGCGCCGAGCATCCACTGCGTCAGGTCGAGGTGGTGGATCGCGTGGTTCAGCGTGCAGCCACCGCCCTCCGACTCCCACGTGCCGCGCCACCACAGGTCGTAGTACGCCGTGCCGCGCCACCACGCCGAGTTCACCTGGACGTGCGAGACCGGCCCGGCCAGCCCCGAGTCCAGCACCTCCTTGAGCGTGGCCATGTCGTCGCGGAACCGGTTCTGCGCCACCACGGACAGCACGCGGTCGTGCTCGGCGGCGGCCGCGATCATCGCGTCGCACTCCTCCAGCGAGGGCGCCATCGGCTTCTCGACCAGCACGTCGACGCCGGCGCGCAGCGCCGTGATCGTCAGCTCCGCGTGGGACGACGGCGGCGTCGTGATGCTCACCAGGTCGAGGTCCGGCTCGGCGGCCAGCAGCTCCTCGATGCTCTCGTAGGCCCGCGCCTCGGGCACCTGCAGCCGGGCCCGCTGCTCCGCGGCCTTGCCCGGGACGATGTCGCAGACCGCGACCACCTCGCACTCCTGCGCGAAGCGGCGATATCCCTCGGCGTGCGCACCGGCGATACCGCCGGTCCCGACGATGCCGATCTTGAGCATGCTTCCTCCGGTTGGCGTCCTGGACGACGACGGCAACGGCGCCGGTCGCGCGGAGGCGGTGCGGCGTCGCACATCGCATCATACGTATGATGCGACGGTTCATCATCGTCATGTCCGGTGCGCGGGATGTCAAGGGCGGGTCAGGTCTCCCGTCGACTCCCGCCACACCACCCGCTGCAGCGGCGCGGTCGGCGGGGGAGTCTCCTCGTCGCGGACGGCGGCGACCAGCCGGCGCATCGCGCGCCGCCCCGCCTCGACGAAGTCCACGGGGATCGTGGTGAGCGACGGCATCGTGTACGCGCTGAAGTCGGCGTCGTCCCAGCCGGTGACCACCAGGTCGCCCGGCACGGACCAGCCGCGCTCCGCCGCCCCGCGCAGCACCCCGAGCGCCACGTGGTCGTTGG
>NZ_KI911725.1:48715-49611 GCF_000515355.1 Promicromonospora kroppenstedtii DSM 19349
CCGGCGGCGGGCCGGCCGGGACCGGCTCCTCGAACACCAGCAGCGTGTGGGTGTTCACGATGCCGTTCATGCCCTGGATCTGGTCCAGGATCAGGTGCCGCAGGTCGGCGTTGTCGCGGGCGCGGACGAGCAGGACGAGGTCGAACTCCCCGCCGACCAGGCCGATGTGCTCGACGCCGCGCAGAGTGCGCAGCTCCTCGCGGACCGAGCGCCACTGCGCCTGGTCCAGGTTGACCGTCACGTAGGCCGACGTGCCCAGCCCGGCCAGCACCGGGTCGATCTCCGCACGGTAGCCGCGGATCACCCCGGTGGACTCCAGGCGCTGCACGCGCACGTAGGCGTTGGCCCGCGAGATGTGCAGCGTCTCGGCGAGCGTCCGCATGGACATCCGGCCGTCGCGGCGCAGCTCGTCGATGATGCGCCGGTCGACGTCGTCGAGGCCTCCTGCCACTTGTCTCGCCACCATGCCCTCAGGCCTTTCTGCGCTGGACATTTGGATCGCGTGACCCGGTCATGACTGGACGAGTTCTCGGATCCTCGCCGTTGATGGAATCCGAATGGAAGTTTGACCAGTATATCTACATGGTGATCAACGAAGATCTCATGCTCCCCACAAGGGAGCCGGTCATGCTGCTCGATCCGGAGGGCCGGCCGACCGCCGGCGACGGTGCCGCGCTGCCCGCGCCCGACGACCTGCTCCGCGGCCTGGCGGGCATGGTCGCGGCCCGCCGGTTCAACGAGCAGTCCTCGGTGCTGGTGCGGCAGGGCAGGCTGGCGGTGTACCCCTCCTCCTACGGGCAGGAGGCGTGCCAGGTCGCCGCCGCGCAGGTGCTCGGCGACGGGGACTGGCTCTTCCCGACCTACCGGGACACCGCGGCCGCCGTCGCGCGCGGCGT
>NZ_KI911725.1:49711-51444 GCF_000515355.1 Promicromonospora kroppenstedtii DSM 19349
CGCCGCACCAGCCACCCCCGGCGAGCACCGCGTCCCGCTCGACGGCTTCCGGCGCGCGGCGTCCCGGGTGCTCTCGCGCAGCCGCGCCGAGATCCCCGAGGCGACGGTCTGGGTCGACGTCGACGCCACCGCACTCTGGGAGCTGCGCGAGGCCACGCGCCGGCCCGATGATCCGGGCCCGGGCCTGCTCGCTCACATCGCCCGGTTCGTCGTCTCCGCCCTGGCCGACCATCCTGTGCTCAACGCGCGGTTCGACGCCGCGCGCGACGAGATCGTCGTGTCCGACACGGTCAACCTCGGCATCGCCGTCCAGGGCGAGGCCGGGCTGGTCGCCCCGGCCGTGCTCGGCGCGGACGCGTTGACCACGCGCGAGCTCGAC
The DNA here is from genome assembly GCF_000515355.1 of Promicromonospora kroppenstedtii DSM 19349. Lineage (GTDB taxonomy): Bacteria > Actinomycetota > Actinomycetes > Actinomycetales > Cellulomonadaceae > Promicromonospora > Promicromonospora kroppenstedtii. The sequence continues at coordinate 50,091 of NZ_KI911725.1, forward strand.
GCCGCCCTGCGCGACCTCACCACCCGTGCCCGTGCGGGCCGGGCCACGCCCGAGGAGCTGACCGCCGGCACGTTCACGCTGAACAACTACGGCAGCCTCGGCGTCGACGGCAGCGCCGCGATCATCAACCACCCGCAGGTCGCGATCCTGGGGTTCGGCCGCGTCATCGACCGGCCGTGGGTCGTGGACGGTCAGATCGTGCCGCGCAAGATCACTCAGATGTCCTTCGTCTTCGACCATCGCGTCTGCGACGGGGCGACGGCGGCGGGCTTCATGCGCCAGGTCGCCGACGCCATCGAGAACCCGCTCCCGGCACTGGTCCGCCTGTGACGCCCGCCCCGGCTCAGCGCCCCGAGAAACGGGGCGGGCGCTTCTCCTGGAAGGCCGCGAAGCCCTCCCGGTAGTCATCCGTCTCGCTCAGCGCACCCTGGGCCTCGTTCTCGTGCGCCACCGCGGACCAGAACGCCACTCGCTCGTCGCGCAGCTCCGTCACCAGGCGCTTCGACGCCACAAAGGCGCTGGTCGGCCCCTGCGCCACCCGCTCAACCCGGGTCCGCGTGAACTCGAGCAGCTCCGGTCCTGGCACGGCCCGGGAGAACAGCCCGGCGGCGACCGCCTCGGCCCCGCTCAGCAGCTCGCCCGTGTAGACCAGGTCGAGCGTCCGGTGCGCACCCAGGCGGTCGAAGAACAGCGCGTGCCCGCCGGAGTCGAGCGTGGCCCCGAGGTTCGCGAACGGCGAGCCGATCTTCGCGTCGTCGGCCACGTAGACGACGTCGGTCGCGATCAGCAGGCCCAGGCCCACGCCCAGGCACGCGCCGTGCGCCGCCGCGAAGGTCGGCGCCGGGAAGGCCGCCATGCGCCAGAGCAGCGGGGTCACCCGGTTGCGCAGGTAGCCGAGCGCGTCGTCCGTGGCGGGATCCACGGCGGAGATGTCCCGGCCCGCGCAGAACGCCCGGCCCTCGCCCCGGAGCAGCAACGCCCGCACCCCGGCCGCCTCGGCCTCGCGGTAGGCGTCGTCCAGGTCGGCCAGCGCGCTCTCGTCCAGGGCGTTGAGCCTGCCCGGGGCGTCGAGCACCACCTCCGCGACGTCGTCCTCGACGGTCAGCGTGATCATGAGTCGTAGTCCACGGAGATCTCCTTGCTGGTGGGGATCGCTTGACAGGTCAGCACGTACCCGCGGGCCAGCTCCTCGGGTTCGAGGGCGTAGTTCTCCGCCATCTCGACCGTGCCCGAGACCAGTTTGGCCCGGCAGGTGCCGCACACGCCGCCCGCACACGCGAACGGCACGTCACCGCGCACCCGGAGCGCCGCGTTGAGGACGCTCTCGCGCGCGCCGGCCGGGGTGGCCACCGTC
>NZ_KI911725.1:51544-52867 GCF_000515355.1 Promicromonospora kroppenstedtii DSM 19349
CCCCGGCCGGCGGGGCGCCCCGGGGCGCCGTCGGCCGGTCGGGGCGACCCGTGGTGAACAGCTCGTGCCGTACGCGCTCCGGCGGCACCCCCAGGTCCGTCAGCACCGCGCGGCACGCCTGCACCACCTCGAACGGCCCGCACAGGAACCACTCGTCGACGTCGGCGGGCCCGATCAGCGACGTCATGATGCGGCGCAGCCGCGCTGCGTCGAGCCGGCCCGACAGGAGCTCGGCGCCCCGGCGCTCGCGGGTGAGCACGTGGTGCAGGGCCAGCCGGGCGGGGTACCGGTCCTTGAGGTCGGCGAGCTCGTCCACGAACATCGTGTCCGTGGTGGTCCGGTTCGAGTAGACCAGGTCGAACGTGCTGTCCGGCGCGGAGCCCAGCGTGTGCTCCACGAGCGACATCATCGGGGTGATGCCGGAGCCTGCCGCGATGCCGACCACTCGCCCGCCGGTACCCGGCGGGCGATGGGAGACGAACAGGCCCTCGGGACTCATCACGTCGAGCGTCATCCCGGGCGCGAGGTGGTCGATCGCCCACGGCGAGAACAGCCCGCCCATGTCGCGCTTGATGCCCACCTTGAGCGACCCGGCCACCGGCGCCTGGCAGATCGAGTAGGTGCGGCGCACCTCCTCGCCCCCCACCCGGGCGCGGACGGCGATGTACTGCCCCGGCGCATAGGTGTACGCCTCGGCCAGCTCGTCGGGGATCTCGAACGTCACCTCGATCGCGTCCGCCGTCAGCGGCCGCACGGCCGCCACGGTGAGCGGGTGGAACCGGGCCCGGCGCCGCGTGGGCGCGGCCGGCACGGGCGCGTCGGCGAGCGGCATCAGTGCTCCTTGAAGTGGTCGAAGGGCTCCCCGCAGCGCTTGCACACCCACAGCGCCTTGCACGACGTCGACCCGAACCGCGTCAGCTCGCGCGTGTGCAACGACCCGCACCGCGGGCACCGGATGCCCAGGTCGAGCGGGACGACGCCGCCCGCGCGCCGGGCCGGCGGCGCGATCCCGTGCTCGGCGAGCTTGCGCCGGCCGGCGTCGCTCATCCAGTCGGTGGTCCAGGCGGGAGAGAGCACCACGTTCACGCGGGCGCCGGGGAACCCGTGCTCGGCGAGGGCGACCACGACGTCGTCCCGGATCGCGTCGACGGCGGGGCAGCCCGAGTAGGTGGGCGTGATGTCCACGACCGGCGCCCCGTCCACGAACCGCACGCCGCGCAGCACGCCCAGGTCCTCGATGGACAGCACCGGTACCTCCGGGTCGGTCACACCGGCCGCGGCGTCCCACGCCGCGCGCTCCGGTCCCGCCGCCGGGCGGGGCCG
>NZ_KI911726.1:0-1948 GCF_000515355.1 Promicromonospora kroppenstedtii DSM 19349
CGGCGCGTCCCGGCCGGCGCGGCCGCGGTAGCCGAGCTCCGCGACGGCGTCCAGCACGCGGCCGCGGGTCGCGGCCGAGACGTCCGAGCGGCCGCCGAGCACCTTGGACACGGTGGGCACCGTGGTCCCGGCGGCCTTCGCGACGTCCGCGAGCGTGGTCCGACGTGGGTTCGGCATATGACGACGGTAGTGACGGCAGCAGAAGTTGCGCAACTTATTGGGGGTTGATCCGGCAAAAGTACTCAGGTATCAAAGGTGTGCGGCATCCCATCGGACCGCAGTTGCGCAACTTTCGGGAGCGGAGCCCCATGACGACGACGTCGAACACCAAACGCGCGCTGGTCGTGCGCGGCGGCTGGACCGGGCACGAGCCGGTCGAGACCACCGACTCGTTCCTGCCGTTCCTCGCGGAGCACGGCTACGAGGTCCGGGTCGAGGACTCGACGGCGGTCTACGCCGACGCCGACTACCTGGCCGGCGTCGACGTCGTGGTCCAGACCGTCACCATGAGCACCATCGAGCCCGCGGAGCTCAGCGGCCTGATCGCGGCCGTGGCCGCCGGGACCGGGCTGGCGGGCTGGCACGGCGGCATCGCCGACTCCTTCCGGAACAGCTCCGACTACCTGCAGCTCGTCGGCGGGCAGTTCGCCGCCCACCCGCCCAAGGCGCCGCGCGCGGAGCTGGCGGGGGAGGCCGCCGACAACTTCGTGCGGCACACGATCGACATCGTGCCCGGGCGTGCCGACCACCCGATCGTCGCCGGGATCTCCGGCTTCGAGCTGACGACGGAGCAGTACTGGGTGCTGTCCGACGACTACAACGACGTGCTTGCCACCACCACGCTCGCCGCGCGCGAGTTCGACCCGTGGCACCGGCCCGTGACCTGCCCGGCGATCTGGACGCGCCGGTGGGGTGCGGGCCGCGTGTTCGTCTCGACGCCGGGCCACGAGCTCGCCGTCGTCGACCACCCGGACGTTCGCACGATCATCGAGAGGGGCATCCTGTGGGCCAGCCGCTGAGGGTCGGGATCGTCGGGGTCGGGGCGATCGCCGGCCAGTACCTGTCCACGTTCGAGCGGCTGGACGCCGTCCGCCTCGTCGCGGTGGCCGATCTGGACGAGACCCGGGCGGCGGCCGTCGCCGCCGAGCAGGGTGTCCGTGCCCTCACGGTCGAGGAGCTGACGACCGATCCCGAGGTCGACCTCGTGCTGAACCTGACGATCCCCGCCGCCCATGCCGAGATCGCCCTGCGCGCCATCGCGGGCGGCAAGGCCGTCTACGGCGAGAAGCCGCTCGCGGTCACGCTCGAGGACGCGCGCGCGATCCTGGACGCCGGTCAGGCCGCCGGGGTGCGCGTGGGCTGTGCCCCGGACACGGTGCTCGGTACGGGCGTGCAGACGGCGCGCCAGGCCATCGACGACGGGGCGATCGGCCAGCCGGTCGCCGCGACCGCGACCATGATGACGCCGGGCCACGAGCGCTGGCACCCCAACCCCGACTTCTACTACCAGCCGGGCGGCGGCCCGCTGCTGGACATGGGGCCGTACTACGTGACCGCCCTGGTCACGCTGCTGGGCCCGGTCGAGTCGGTGGTCGGTGCCGCGAGCCACACCCGCGCGACGCGCACCATCGGGTCGGGGGCGCGGGCGGGGGAGACCGTCCCGGTCGACGTCGACACGCACGTGACCGGCGTGCTGCGGCACGTCTCAGGCGCGCTGTCGACGCTGGTGATGAGCTTCGACTCGGTCGCCACCCGCGCGTCGAACATCGAGGTGCACGGGCAGGCCGGGTCGCTGGTGGTCCCCGACCCGAACGGGTTCGACGGCGACGTGCTGCTGCACGAGCTCGGCGGCTCCTGGGAGACCCTGCCGCCCAGTGCGGGCTACCGCGGCGCGGGGCGCGGCTACGGCGTCGCCGACCTGGCGACGACGCCGCCCGGGGACGTCCCG
>NZ_KI911726.1:2048-7038 GCF_000515355.1 Promicromonospora kroppenstedtii DSM 19349
CGGGGCCGCGCCGGCCACGAGGGCGGAGCCGGCGAGCGCGAGGGTCGCCAGCAGGGCGAGGCGTCTGTGCCAGGCGGGAAAGGTGCGGGTGTGGGTACTGCGCGGCATGGGATCTCCTTCGAACCGGATGCGCACTGTCTGTGTCGTCTTCCTGTGTCGTCTTCGAACCGGGAGGTTTAGCGGTAAACTTCCGCTGAGACGGTACGGCCACGCCGAGTTCCCGGTCAAGGGCCACTTAGGATGCGGCTGGAGCCGGGTGTCGACGGGGGAGGTTCGCGTGACCACACGACTGAGCGACATCGCGGACGAGGCCGGTGTCAGCGTCATGACCGTCTCGAACGTGATGAACGGCAAGCGCGCCCGCGTCTCGCCCGCCACGATCGAGAAGGTCCTGGGCATCGCCGCCCGGCTCGGCTACGTGCCGAACATCCCCGCGCGCAGCCTCGCGGCGAACAGCTCGCACATCGTGGCCGCCCTGGTGCCGGTGGGGGAGAACAACAGCCTGCTGGTCAGCCCCCACACCGTCGCCGTCGTGGGCGGCATGGAGACCCACCTGCGCCATCACGGCTACCACGTGCTGCTGCGCGGCATCGAGCACGAGGACCAGGTGGCGCAGACCATCCGCGGCTGGTCGCTCGACGGCGTGGTGCTCGTCGAGTTCCCGGACGAGCAGATCGACCGGCTCCGCGTCGACACCGTGCCCCTGGTCGCCATCGACAGCTACTCCGCCAACCCGCGCACCATCGGCGTGCGCAGCGACGACCACGGCGGCGGCCGTCTCGCGGGCCGGCGTCTGGCCGACGCCGGGCACCGCGGCGTGCTGTTCGCCGGGCCGCCCTACCAGGGTATGGGCGTGGTCGGGCAGCGCTGGGCCGGCTTCCGCGAGGCCTGCCTGGAGGCGGGGCTCGACCCGGGCGGCGTCGGCTCCGTCGAGGTGCTCACCTCGTTCGAGGACGGACGGCGGCTGGGCCTGCGGCTGCGCCGCGACCACCCCGGGGTGACGGCGGTGTTCGCCACGGCCGACCACCTCGCCGTCGGCATCATGGCCGGCATCGTGGAGGCGGGTGGCTCCGTGCCCGGCGACGTGTCCGTGATCGGCTTCGACGACCTCGACTTCGCCCGGTACACCACGCCGGGCCTGACCACGATCGCGCAGAACATGCCCGCGAAGGTCGCCGAGGCGTCGCGCATCATCCTGGCCGAGATCGAGCGCGGGGCCGGGGCCGGCGACCGCGAGCCTGTCGCGCTCGACGTGCACCTGGTCGAGCGCGGTTCGGTCGGGCCTCCCCGCGCATGACGCTGCCCTCGCCGTCGCTGTCCTCGCCGTCTGCCAGGGCCGGCGTCGGCCTCTGATATTGGTAACCTATGGGTTACCATTTCCGCATGGACGTCTTCGGAGCCATCGCCGACCCGATCCGCCGTGAGCTGCTGCTGCGGCTCGCGGACGGCCCGGCGCGCGTGGTGGACCTCGCGGCGGAGCACGCGGTGTCACGCCCGGCGATCAGCAAGCACCTGCGGGTGCTGAGCGACGCGGGGCTGGTGCGGGGGACGGACGAGGGTCGCGAGCGGCGCTATGCGCTCGACCCCGCACCGCTCGCCGAGGTGCGCGAGCTCCTCGGCGCGCTCACCGCACGCCGGGCGCCGGTCTCCGTCGCGAACCTCGACGCGCTCGGCACCGAGGTGCGCCGGGCCGCGCGGGACCGCCGTCGAGGGACGTCTGTCTCAGGCACCACCGCGAACCAGAACGCGAAGGAGCAGAGCGCATGAACCTGACCGGAACCCTGGAGGACGACGGGCGGACCCTGGTGCTGGTGCGCCGGTTGGGCGTCCCGATCGACGACGTGTGGGCGAGCGTGACCGAGTCGGACCGCCTGGCCCGCTGGTTCGGCACCTGGACCGGCGACCCGGCCAGCGGCACCGTGCTGGTGACCATGAACGCGGAGGCCGAGCCCGGCGCGCCGGCGCCGTTCCGCGTCGACGCCTGCGAGCCGCCACGGCTGCTGGCGGTGAGCGCCGAGGATGAGTACGGCAACTGGCGGCTGAGCGCCGAGCTCACGGAGGTGGACGGCGGCACCACGCTGACCCTGCGGCAGATGGACGTCGACCCGAAGATGCTGCCCGAGACGGGCCCTGGCTGGGAGTGGTACCTGGACCGCCTGGTGGCCGCGGTCGAGGGCGGCGAGCCGCCGTCGCTCGCCGACTTCGACACGGACTACCTGCCGCTGGGCCCGGGCTACGCGGTGCTGGCGCAGTAGCCCCGTCGCCTCACCGGGAGTCGTTCACCAGTGGGTCGGGCCCGAGCCGTCGTCCCGATGGGCGAGCGTGGCGAGCGCGTCCTTCCAGTGCCCCTCGGACGCCGTCGCGTGCTGCGCGGTGTCGATGTTCTCCTGGGTCACGGTGACGCGGGTGCCGCCGTCGTCGGGCGTGAGCTCGATACGGATCTCGTGGTAGTTCTCGGGGACGTCTGCGAGGCCGCTGAGCGGCGCGAAGTGCGTGAAGTGCAGCAGGCGCGGCCGGTCGACGGCGATGACCGTTCCCTTGTCGGCGAAGACGCGCCCGAAGAAGTGTCCCTCGAACGTGATCGGGCTGCCCGGCTGGTAGTCCGTCTCGACGTTCGCGCCCAGCATCCACCGCGCTCCCGGATGGGTCAGCTCGGCCCAGACCCGCTCGGGCGGCTCGGCGATGTGGGTGCTCGCCGTGGCGGTGTGACGCGGGGTCTCGATGCTCATCGCTGTCCTCCGTGGTGCTCGCGGATGCTGGGGTGGCGTGCCGACAACCTTATGGTGCCCGGGAATCGGCGTGCCGCATGACGACGGTGAGCCTCGACGGTGGCGACGATGCCGGTTCAGTAGGGTCGCGCGGAGCTCCCGCTGTAGCGTCCGAACTCCGCGACGACCTCGTCGGAGGGCGCATCGAGGCCGTCGACACCGATCCTGATCGGTGTGCCGAACCGCTTGCCGGTTCCGTAGGCATCGTCTGCGTAGGCGGCACGTACATCGGGTTCGAGGTGGCGCAGAAACCTCTCGGGCCCGTCGGCGTGGACGAGGATGAGCCGCTCGTCGACCTGGGACGGGCCGATGTAGTCGGGGTGGTCCTCCGGGACATCGTCGTCATAGACCTCGTCGTGGTGGAAGACCTCCCAGGAGGTGACGTCGTGCCAGTCGACCCGGAGGCCGCCCCACGCCGTGAAGCCCTGGTCGTCGAGCACGAGTGCCGGAGCCTCTTCGGTCTGGCCGCGGCGCTGCCGCCAGGCTGCTACCGGTGCGGCGATGCTGATCGTGATGAGAAGAGCGGCTACGACGTAGGCCATCACGAGCTGGACCGGCGTCAGGGAGGCGGGGCCGGCGGCGTCGAGTGATGCCCAGATCACGACTCCGACACCGATCACGAGCATGCCCGAGCAGATGGCGGCCGCTCGACCCGGGTTGGGCGGTACGGGGCGGGCCAGATGAAACTCTCGGGATGACGACACAGGTCGAAGATAACGCTCTGACGAAGCGACCGGATCACCTGGGACTTCATTCGCTACGTACTGCGTTATCGCGCCACCATGCGTCCCAAGGCCGCCCTCAGTTGTTGAGGGCCTTCTGGTGCTGCACCGAATCGTCCCGAGCCTGCTCGACCGCCCCGGTGTTGCGCAGGAACACGATGATCCAGCTGAAGATGAGCACCGCCACGACCAGCTCGACCGCCGTCAGGTTGTAGTACCCGGTGATGAAGAAGACCGCCAGGACCACGATGCAGGCGACGTAGATGTAGCCGAGCAGCACGAACACCCGCGGCATCGACGGAAGCAGCCGGCGCATGCGCGCGACCAGCACGACGTAGATGATCACCATCCCCGTCGCGGAGAGGTTGTGCGCGATCAGGAAGTCGTCGACGGGGAAGATCCCCACGCACGCCAGCAGCACGCCGATGAGCACGAGCGCCAGCCGGACCCGGCGACGTCCGCGCACTTCCCGGGCCGTGGTGTGCGGGAGGTACGCGGTCGCGTAGTTCGCGATGATCGTGACCATCGCGCCGGCGATGACGAGCGTCAGGTTGAACGCCATCGAGGAGACGTCGTCGTTCATCCCGAGGGCGCTGAGGTTCTCCTGCCACCAGAGCGGATCGGTGGCGCTGAGCATGCTGGCGAAGACGCCCACGGTCAGGAACACGGCCAGGACCAGTGACAACATCATCGGGGTGAGGTTGACCGCGGAGAGGAACGCCACGTAGGCGGTCACGGCGAGGGCGACGCCGCCGAGCAGCGCGGCCGACGTCGGGTACGCCGTCGCGCCGATGAAGCTCCGGCTCACGACGGACGCGGCGCCGATCCAGCCCAGCAGCGCGATGACGGCGTGCGCCAGCGACAGGGCCGCGATGTCGAACCAGCGCAGCCGCGGACGCACATCGTCGTCCGCGGACTCGCGCCGGTTCCGGGTGCGCCGCAGGGAGCAGCCGAGGAGGAACGCGACGATGGCGACGAGCGCCCCGCCGATCGCGGCGAAGTCCCCGATCGAGCCTCGGCCGGCGATCGGCACACCGCCGTCGCGGAACACGACGAACCCCACCGCGGTCCCCACGACGAAGGCACCCGCGCCGACGAGCAGCGCTGAGGACTCGCGTGACTCGTTGTCGTCGACGGGGCGCCGGAAGATCCGGGGGAGGGGTGTCGGGTCGCTCATGTCGGTTCTCCTCGCCTACCCGCCGGGCGTGCCTGCCGCCGGGTTCGGAACCAACATGGTCGAAGTTCGCGGTGCCGATGTCACCCGAACAGGATGATCCGTCGGACCCGGGTCACCTCGTTGGCGCGAGCGCCCGCTCGAAGGCCCTGAGCACCGGCTGCCCAGGCCGCGTGTCGAGGATCGCGAAGACGACCTGCTCGAACCAGCGCCGGGAAGCGAGGGCCTCGGCGAAGGTGGTCGCGACCTCGTCCGGGTCGTTGCCGAACACCCCGCAGCCCCATGCCCCGAGCACGAGCCGCCGGCAGCCGTGGGCGGCGGCGACG
>NZ_KI911726.1:7138-7634 GCF_000515355.1 Promicromonospora kroppenstedtii DSM 19349
GACGGCGTCGACCCGTGCGCCGCCCGCGAGGCGGGCGGCCAGGGGCTCGACGACCTCGACGCCGCGCCAGCCGCGCCTCCTCCAGCGTGATCGACCGCGTGGTGAGCAGGCCCCGCCGCACGCGCAGCGTGCCGTCGGACTGGCGGTCCAGCGTGTGGTTCCACCAGGACTCGACCCACAGTGCCACGGTCGCCACGCCACCGGCCACGAACAGGCCCACGCCCATGGCCACCGCGACGAGGACCGCCGGTGCCAGGCCGAACCACGACCCGATCGCCTCGAACAGCTCGTCCTGCAGGCCGAACCACTCGGACACCTGGATCAGGCCGCCCGCCGCGGCGGCGCCGAGCGCCGGCGTCAGGAAGGACAGCGGGGCGAACCGGATCCAGCGGCGGTCGAACCGGACCAGGGTGCCGTCGGGACTCCCCTCCTCGCCGTCCGCCCCGGAGCCGGCCTCGGAGCCCCCGGGCCGCGCCGCGTGCGCGAGCAGGGTGGC
>NZ_KI911726.1:7734-9283 GCF_000515355.1 Promicromonospora kroppenstedtii DSM 19349
ACCGCGGCGCCGAGGTTCCTGTCCCCGGCCTCACCGTCCGCCCCGGCGACGTCCTGCAGGGCCGGTCCCCGCCACAGCGCGAGGGCCTCGCGCAGCATCCGGACCCGGCCGGCGACGTCGGCGTCGCGCGCACGGGCGACGAGGCGCTCGAACCGCACGGCGTCGACGGCGTCGGGGTCCACGAGCAGCCGGTAGCCGCTCACCTGACCCTCCAGGACGCCGTCCGGCAGCACCTTGCGCAGCCGCGAGACCAGACGTTGCAGCGCGTTGGTCGCGTCGGACGGCGGGGCCTCGCCCCAGATGCGGTCGACCAGGGCGGACCGGGGGACGACCCGGCCGGGGTCGAGCGCCAGGGTGGCCAGCAGCGTACGCAGCCGCGCGCCGGGGACGTCGGCGGGCACGCCGTCGTCCCCGATGACCTCGAACGATCCCAGCATCCTGATCAGCACCGGCAGATCTTGGCACATGGTGCCGGTGCTGCGGGTGGCGTGGAACCATGACGCCATGAGCGCACGCGTCGGGATCATCTGGAACCCCAGCAAGACCACCCGGGAGAGCCTCGAGACGGCGCTGAGGAAGGCCGCCTCCGCCGCGCGCTCGGACGTCGAGCAGCAGTGGTTCGAGACGACGCCGGACGACCCGGGCCAGGGCGCCGCGGCCCGCGCGATCGAGTCTGGTGCCGACGTGCTCGTCGCCGCGGGCGGGGACGGGACGGTCCGGGCCGTCGCGGAGCACCTCGCGGAGTCCGGGGCCGACGTCGAGCTGGGCATCGTCCCGCTCGGCACGGGCAACCTGCTGGCCCGCAACCTGCGGGTCCCGCTGCTGAACCCGGCCGCGGCCTTCCGGCGGGCGCTCACCGGCGAGGCCCGGGCCCTGGACGTGGGCTGGCTGGAGATCGACCTCGAGGGCGGCACCGAGCGGCACGCGTTCGCCGTCATGGCTGGTTTCGGTCTCGACGCGCACATGATCACCGAGACCGACGACGACCTCAAGGACAAGGTGGGCTGGCTCGCCTACGTCGAGTCCCTCGGGCGGGCGCTGTCGGCCAGCGGCACCCTCGACGTCCGCATCACGGCCGACGGCCGGGAGCTCGACCGCAACAGCGCGCACACCCTGCTGGTCGGCAACTGCGGCATGCTCCAGGCCGGGATCACCCTGCTGCCCGACGCCGACCCCGGCGACGGTGAGCTGGACCTCCTGGTCCTGAGCGCCGACGGCGCCGCCGGGTGGGTCGACACGCTGCGGAACATGGTCTGGGACAACGGCATCAAGCGGGTCCTCGGCGGCGGGGCCTCGGCCGAGAGCAGCGAGAGCGCCACCCACGGCCGCATGCGCAGCCTGCAGGTGGAGCTCGCGGAGCCCCGGGTCTTCGAGATCGACGGCGAGGACCTGGGCGAGACGACCCGGGTGTCCGTCACCGTGCAGGAGGGCGCGGTGCGGGTGCGCTGACCGGCTCCAGGAACGGCGCCAGCAGCCCCGGGACGGCGGCGTCGGCCAGGGCCAGGCCGTCCGCCTCGGCAGCGTCGCGCACCGCGTACGCGCCGGAGCC
>NZ_KI911726.1:9383-13096 GCF_000515355.1 Promicromonospora kroppenstedtii DSM 19349
GACCGCGCGCCACCCCGCGTGGCGCGGGGTCGATGCGCCCGGACGCGCCGCCGTCGGCGTCCGCACGCTACGCACCGACCGCTGGTGGCTGGCCCCGCTCGCGACCGCGCTCGGTCTGCTGGTCTTCGTCGTCTACGCGACCGCGCGGGCGTTCCAGCAGGCCTACTTCTTCGCCGACGAGCGCTACCTGACACCGTTCTACTCGCCCTGCGTGTCGCTGGGCTGTGCGGCCGAACCGGGCTCCTCGCACTTCGGCATGTTCCTGCCGGACCACCCGCTGATCCCGTACGCGGCCCTCAGCCTGCCGTTCCTCCTGCTGTTCCGGCTGACCTGCTACTACTACCGCAAGGCGTACTACCGCTCGTTCTGGCTCGCGCCCGCGGCGTGCGCGGTGCCGGAACCGCACGCCCGGCAGACGGGCGAGACGCGCTTCCCCCTGGTCATGCAGAACGTGCACCGGTACTTCTTCTACGTCGCGGTGCTGGTCTCGCTGGTGAACACCTATGACGCACTGGTCGCGTTCCGGCACCCCGACGACGGCTTCGTGGTCGGCGTCGGCAACCTGGTGCTGCTGGCCAACGTCGTGCTGCTGTGGTGCTACACGGCGTCCTGCCACTCGTGCCGGCACGTGATGGGCGGGCGTCTCACGCACTTCTCGAAGCACCCGGTCCGGTACTGGTTCTGGACCCGGATCTCGGCCCTGAACACGCGGCACATGTTCTTCGCCTGGATCACGCTCGCCTCCCTGATCCTCACCGACCTGTACGTGATGCTCGTGGCGCGCGGGACGGTCGTGGACCTCCGCCTCATCGGCTAGCCCTCTCATCGGCTAAGGAGACCCGTCTTGACCGAGATCGAACGGCACGACTACGACGTCCTCGTGATCGGCGCGGGTGGTGCGGGGCTGCGCGCCGCGATCGAGGCCCGCGAGCGCGGGCTGCGCACGGCGATCGTCTGCAAGTCGCTGTTCGGCAAGGCGCACACCGTGATGGCCGAGGGCGGCTGCGCGGCGGCGATGGGCAACGTCAACGAGCACGACTCCTGGCAGGTGCATTTCCGCGACACCATGCGCGGCGGCAAGTTCCTGAACAACTGGCGCATGGCGGAGCTGCACGCCAAGGAGGCGCCCGACCGCGTCTGGGAGCTGGAGACGTACGGCGCCCTGTTCGACCGGACGGCGGACGGCCGGATCAGCCAGCGGCACTTCGGCGGGCACACCTACCCGCGGCTCGCGCACGTCGGCGACCGCACGGGCCTGGAGCTGCTGCGCACCATGCAGCAGCGCATCGTGGCGCTGCAGCAGGCCGACCATGCCGCCACCGGTGACTACGAGGCGCGGCTGCGGGTGTTCGCCGAGTGCACCGTCACCGAGCTGCTGACCGACCCCGCCGGGCCCGGCAGCCGCGCGCCGATCGCCGGGGCGTTCGGGTACTGGCGCGAGTCCGGCCGGCACGTGCTGTTCTCGGCGCCCGCCGTCGTGCTGGCCACGGGCGGGATCGGCAAGTCGTTCCAGGTCACGTCCAACTCCTGGGAGTACACGGGCGACGGCCACGCTTTGGCGCTGCGGGCCGGAGCGAGCCTGGTGGACATGGAGTTCGTGCAGTTCCACCCCACGGGCATGGTCTGGCCGCCCAGCGTCAAGGGCATCCTCGTGACCGAGGGCGTGCGCGGCGACGGCGGCGTGCTGCGCAACTCCGACGGCGACCGGTTCATGTTCGGGTACGTGCCGGACGTCTTCAAGGGCCAGTACGCCCAGACCGAGGACGAGGCCGACCGCTGGTACGACGACCAGGAGAACAACCGCCGCACGCCCGACCTGCTGCCCCGCGACGAGGTGGCGCGCGCCATCAACACCGAGGTCAAGGAGGGGCGCGGCTCGCCGCACGGCGGCGTCTACCTGGACATCGCCAGCCGCATGCCGGCCGAGGAGATCAAGCGGCGCCTGCCGTCGATGTACCACCAGTTCAAGGAGCTGGCGGACGTCGACATCACCGCCGAACCCATGGAGGTGGGCCCCACCTGCCACTACGTGATGGGCGGCATCGAGGTGGACCCCGACACGGGCCAGTCGCGGGTGCCCGGGCTGTTCGCGGCGGGGGAGTGTGCCGGCGGCATGCACGGCTCGAACCGGCTGGGCGGCAACTCGCTGTCCGACCTCCTGGTCTTCGGCCGCCGGGCGGGGCTCGGCGCGGCCGACTACGTCACCGGCCTCGAACGCCGTCCGGCGATCCGGGAGGCCGACGTCGAGGTCGCCGCCGCGATGACGCTCGCCCCCTTCGACGTGCACCCCGCCGCGGCCGGCGGCGAGAACCCGTACGCGCTGCACGCCGACCTGCAGCGCGTCATGAACGACCTGGTGGGCATCATCCGCACCGAGGCCGAGATGGTCGCCGCGCTCGACCGGCTCGCCGAGCTGCGCGCCCGGGTGCACGACGTCGTCGTCGAGGGGCACCGGCAGTACAACCCGGGCTGGCACCTCGCGCTCGACCTGCGGAACATGCTCATGGTCAGCGAGGCCGTGGCGTCCTCCGCGCTGCTGCGCACGGAGAGCCGCGGCGGGCACACCCGCGAGGACCACCCGGGGCTCGACCCGCAGTGGCGGCACCGGGTGCTGGTCACGCACTGCGTCGATGTGGGCGGTGCGGACGGCGCGGGTACCCGCGCCGTCGTGCCGCGGACCGCCGTCGAACCCGCCGAGCGCGTGCCGATGCGCGCCGACCTGCTCGCGCTGTTCGACCTGCCCGAGCTGGAGAAGTACTACACGGCGCCGGAGCTCGCGGAGCATCCAGGACAGGGAGGCACACCATGAGCTACGAGGGCAGGTTCCGCGTCTGGCGCGGCGACGCCGACGGCGGGGCGCTCGCGAACTTCACCGTGGAGGTGAACGACGGCGAGGTGGTGCTCGACGTCCTGCACCGCCTGCAGGCCACCCAGGCGCCCGACCTCGCGGTGCGGTGGAACTGCAAGGCGGGCAAGTGCGGGTCGTGCTCGGCGGAGATCAACGGGCGCCCGCGGCTGCTCTGCATGACGCGGATGTCCGTGTTCGCGCCCACCGACGTCGTCACCGTGACGCCGATGCGCACCTTCCCGGTGCTGCGCGACCTCGTGACCGATGTGTCGTTCAACTACGCCAAGGCGCGCGAGGTGCCGTCGTTCACACCGCCCACCGACCTCGCGCCGGGCGAGTACCGGATGGCGCAGGTCGACGTCGAGCGCTCGCAGGAGTTCCGCAAGTGCATCGAGTGCTTCCTGTGCCAGGACACGTGCCACGTGGTGCGCGACCACGACGAGAACAAGGAGGCGTTCGCCGGCCCGCGGTTCCTGATGCGCATCGCCGAGCTGGAGATGCACCCGCTCGACGTCGCCGACCGGGTGCCCGCGGCACAGGACGAGCACGGGCTGGGCCGGTGCAACATCACCAAGTGCTGCACCGAGGTGTGCCCCGAGGGCATCAAGATCACCGACAACGCGCTCATTCCGATGAAGGAACGCGTGGCCGACCGGCGGTACGACCCGCTGGTCTGGCTGGGGCGGACCATCTCGCGGCGTCGGGACTAGGGGTCGGCGGCCTCCCGGACCGTGGCCCGCGCCAGCTCCTCCCGGACCGCGGTGACGCCGCCGAGGCCGAGCTCGAGGTGCTGGTCCAGACACTCCTGCCACGCGTCGCGCGCCTCCGCCCAGCGGCCGACGTCGCCGAGCAGGGCGGCGCGCCG
>NZ_KI911726.1:13196-14261 GCF_000515355.1 Promicromonospora kroppenstedtii DSM 19349
CGCCTACAACGCGCCCGGCCCCACGGCCGCGACGCACGAGGTGCACGTGGCCGCGCGCGGCGCGGACGGCGACTGGACCGACGGCTGCCTGCGGGCGGCCGACGGCGCCTGCGTCACCTTCGCGGACGACAACGGCCACAACCAGCCCTCGATCGTGGTGGACGGCGCCGGCCACGTGCACGCGTTCGTCTCCATGCACCACGAGCAGTGGAACTACTTCCGCACCACCACGCCGGGCGACGTCACCTCGCTGGTGGACGTCTCGGCGCAGATGCCCGACCAGGACCTCGCCATCACCTACCCGGTGACCGCCCGCGGCACGGACGGCGACGTCTACGTCATGGCCCGCGCCGGCGCGGACCAGCGCCAGGCCCGGACGGGCAACCTGTACCGCTTCGACACCTCGGCCGGCACGTGGTCGCGCGTCGCGGTCGTCGCCGACGCGCCCGCGCACTCCTTCTACCCGGACGACCTCAAGGTGGGCACGGACGGGCGCGTGCACGTGCTGTGGGAGTGGGGTCCCTGGCCGGCCGACCCGTCGCGGCACCTGGGCTCGTACGCCGTCTACGACCCGGCCGACGGCTCGTTCCGGGACGTGACGGGCTCCGCGCTCGCGACCCCGATCACGCCCTCGACGCCCGGCGCGGTGATCTACCAGCCGTACACCGCGGGCGAGGAGATCGGCTCGTACTGGCCGGCGCTGCAGACCGCGAAGCTCGCCGTGCACGGTGACACGCTGGACGGCATCGCCTACCGGTTCCGCACCGAGGGCGTCACGGCGTTCGACGGCTACGACGTCCGGTACGCCCGCTGGGACGGAGCCGCCTGGCAGCGCGAGACCGTGCTCGACCTGGCCGGCCTCGGCCCGGGCGTCGAGACGTCGGCGGCCATCGAGACGACGTCGGCCGGCGCCACCACGCGGGTGTACGCGGTGGTGGAGACCACCTCCTGCGTGACGGGCCAGCAGAGCGCCGTCGTGCGGGCCGAGCAGGTGCGCGGCGAGAGCACGTGGCGGTTCGGCACCGTGGGCGAGCCGCGGGCGGGCGCCCAGCGGCTGAGCGCGGT
>NZ_KI911726.1:14361-20565 GCF_000515355.1 Promicromonospora kroppenstedtii DSM 19349
CTCGACGTCGCGCGCGTTGTCGAGCACCACCAGCACCCGGCGGTCGGCGAGCACCGAGCGGTACAGCGCGGCCTGGGCGTCGGCGTCGTCGGGGATGCGGCCCGCCGGGATGCCGAGGGCGTCGAGGAACGTGCGGACGGCGACCTCCGGGGCCAGCGGCGTGTTGGTCGGGAAGTAGCCGCGCAGGTTCACGAACAGGGTGCCGTCGGGGAAGCGGTCGGCGGCACGGTGCGCCCACTGCAGCACGGTCGTCGTCTTGCCGATGCCGCCGGGGCCGTCCACCACGGCGATCCCGGGAGCGTCGTCGAGCAGCGCGTCCAGGGCGGCGAGGGGCTCGGCACGGCCGCGGAACGCGGCGTCCGGGGGCGGGAGCATGCGAGGTGGGGTCGGCTGGGCTGGATCGGCCGCGAGGAGGCCGCGGTGGACGGCCTGGGCCTCCTCGCCGGGCTGGATGCCGAGCTCGTCGCGGAGCGTGCGGTAAAGGTCCTGGTAGGCGGCCAGCGCGTCGGCTCGGCGGCCGGCGCGGTCGAGCACGGCCATGAGCCGCACCCACAGGCCCTCGCGCAGGGGGTGGAGGCCAACCAGCTCGCGCAGGTCGGCGGCCAGCTCGTCGAGGTCGGGAGCGTTGGTCGAGGTGTTGGTCGAGGTGTCGGTTGCGGCCGGGCCGGGGCCGGACAGGGCGACGTCGGCGGCACGTTCGACGGCCTGGAGGGCGGTCTCCAGCAGACGCGGGCGGTCGTCGGCGATCAGCAGGTCCGAGTCGACGGCCTCGAAGGGGAGGCCTCGCCAGTGCCCCAGGGCGTCACGGAGGAGGCGGTACTGCTCGGTGGGTTCCTGCGCCGAGTTGCTCCGGGCGAGCACGGTCTCGAAACGGTGCAGGTCCACTGCCTCGGGCGGGACGTCGAGGGCGTAGCCGCCGGGAGTGGTGCGGACGGCGTCGGCGCCCGTCGCCGTGCGCAGCCGGGTCACCAGCACCTGGATCGCCTTGCGGGTGTCGGCGGGGCGGTCCGTGCCCCAGACCGCGGCCGCGATGCGCTCGGTGGACACGGCGTGCCCGACGTCGAGGGCGAGTACCGCCAAGAGGGTGCGCAGGCGGGAGCTGAGGGGGAGGGGCGCGCCGTCGACCGTGACGACGAACGGGCCGAGCAGGCGCACCGACAGCGCACGGGTGCGCTCCGTGCCCGGCATGTTCGCTCCCTTGCGTGATCGTCCCCGTTCAGTATCGGGGGTCGGGAGGATCGGTGGCTTGGTTGGGACAGTGCGGGTCGGGGCGGCAGGGGGTCGCAGCGTCGGCAAACAGCCGAGGCGTGTCCACCAGGGTCGGGGCGGCTCGTCTCTGGGCCTGGGCCTGGGCGTGCAGGTGTCAGTCGAGCGTCGGGTGCCTGGAGCGGTGGCGTCAGGTGGGGTGCGTCCAGGAGAGGTCGGCGCGGCGGAGCCGGACTGGTGCTCGACCTGCCGTCCGGCGGGGTGGTTGCTGGGCCGGGTGTGGCTGGCGGGGTGGTGGGGTGGGTCGGTAGGGGATCGCTCCGTGGGCGGGGGTGGTCTGGCAGCCGATGGAGTAGCGGCTGCGTGGGGTGCGGCCGGGTGCGGGGCCGGTCATGCCGACCGCGGGGGTCCAGGGTGGGGGCGTGGTGCGGTCGCGGGGCTGAGTGACGTCCAGCACCTGGTCGGGATCGCCGGACGCCGAGACGAGGTCTGCCG
The DNA here is from genome assembly GCF_000515355.1 of Promicromonospora kroppenstedtii DSM 19349. GTDB lineage: Bacteria > Actinomycetota > Actinomycetes > Actinomycetales > Cellulomonadaceae > Promicromonospora > Promicromonospora kroppenstedtii. Next base: position 16,063 of record NZ_KI911726.1, read on the forward strand.
AGGTATCTGCAACGGGTGCCGGTCGGCCTGCTGCCATGCTGCCAAGCCCGGTCGAGCTCGCGATCGATTCCGCCTCAGAGGCCGAGGCAGTGGCACGTACCAAGGGCGCGCCAGGAACGGCAGACGCATCACGCGCGGGTGCCGTGCCCCGGCCCGGTGTCGTGGCCCGGGGCCTGGCCGGGGCTGGTGGTGTGGGCGCGACCGAGACATACATGTGCCCCGTCGGCGTGATGGTCTCGACCGCATGACGGCCGTCGAGCTGGGTGGCCTTCTGCGACCAGCCCGGTGCCTGCTTCGCGTGGTTACACCGGGCGCATAGACCTTGCCCGTTGTCGAGGCTGGTCGGGCCACCTTCCGCGTGCGGGGTGATGTGGTCCGTGTGCCGGACCGGGGCGTCGCACCAGACGGTGGCACAGATGCCCTGCTCCCTGGCCCGCAGGAGGCTGGCGAGTCCCTGGGGGTGGAACCGGGACGTCGAGGTCGTGGCCAGCAGCCGCCCGTGGGGGTTGACGTAGATCGACCGCAGCCAGGCCGTGTCGGTCTCGATCGCGTGCGCGGCGAGGTTGCGGGCGACCGGGGCCGGGACAACGCCCGCACCGGCCGGGGCGCCCTCGACCACCACGGCGGGCTGGTCACCGCCGGCCAGGAGGGTGTCGTCCGAGACCAGCAGGTTGATCGTGACCGGCACATGGTTCGCGTGGCCGGGTTCGCGTCCGGTGGCGCGTTCGATGAGGGTGTCGGCCATGATCTGACCCACCCCACGCCCGTCACCCGTGGCCTTCGCAGCATCGGCGGTTGTCTTGAGCTGGGCGTAGGCCTGCACACCCTGCGCCATCGGCACCAGGGCGGTCAGGTAGACCATCAGGTCGGGTGCCGGACGGATCGAGACCCGGCGTTCCGTCACGGCCTTGGCGTTGCGGTTCACGCACGCGTGCACATCCAGCCGGGCGGCCAGCTCCTTGATCCGGGCCACGAGCCGGCGGGTACTCATCCGGGCGAGTTCGGTCAGGTGGGTGGGTCCGCAGATCTCCTCGTCGATCAGGGCCCGGTGCTCCATGGACAGGTGCGACGTCTCCCGGACCAGGAGGGTGGCCCGCCACTGGGACAGCACCCCGGTCTGCAACGCGGTGAAGGTGTGGGGCATCTGGGTGACCCACACCCGGGACGTGGACACGAACCCGGCCCCGGCGTGCGGGCCGACCCGCAACGCGGCTCCGACCTGGTTCGGGACACCGCGCCCACGCCGTTCGGCCCGGATGCACTGCCGGGCCTCCCCGGCGCGGGTTGCCTCGTCCAACGCGACCGTGAGTCGAGCCTGCGTCGCGGTGATCGCGTTCTTCACGGCCTCGAGCTCGCCGAGCAGGTCCACCCATTCGGCCTGCACTACCCGCGAGACACCAGCACCACCGGACCGAGTGTCAGTGGCACCGGGCAAGATCATGCCCGCGAGGGCCCGTCGTACCGCCCGCACACCTGCTACGTCGACGACGCTGCCAGGCGCAGCCGTACCGGCGGCACCCGACTTCCCGGCGTCACCGGGCAGCACCGACCCGGCGAGCGGCCCCGGCCCGTTCCCAGGCAGCACCGATCGAGCAGGCTGCTCGCCCGCTCGTCCTGGTACCCCACCCGCTCGCGTCATGCCATCAACATATCGCACACACGTTCGCACCGCTCGCCGAGCCGAGCCGATCTGCCATCAGCAGAATCGCCCGCTCCTCACGGCGGAGAACCTGAGACCCCGTCGTCCCCGGATCCGCCTGCCCGGCTCCTCATTCCCACCAGACGCTCGTCGCGGGAACGGAAACCTCCCAGAACCGTGGCACCAACGAACGGCCAACGAGGCCCCGTCGGACCGGGCCCTCGGCCTTTCCCGGCGAGCATCTCCGCCCGCCCAGCGCGACGGCCCCGTCGACATGAACCTGAAGCAGGTGGGCCGCGTCGCCGCGCGCCGGCTGTTCGAGACCATCGAAGGACAGGCGACACCGGGCACCGAGGAGCTACCGTGCCGCTTAGTCACCCGGGAGTCGTCGGTCCCGGTCCCGTGACGGTTCCCCCGGCGGAAGGAGACTGACGTGGCGTGGGCGGAGCTCGTCTTCGACCTCCTTGGGGTCTTCTTCTTCGCCGTGTCGGGCTCGCTGCTGGCCGCCCAGCGGCAGTTCGACGTCGTGGGCTCGCTGCTGCTCGGCACCCTCGTGGGCCTGGGCGGCGGCATCCTGCGCGACGTGATCCTCGACGCCGGCGTACCGCGCGCCTTCGACTCTCCGATCTACCTGGTGCCGCCCGTCGTCGCCGCGGTCGTCGTTTACTTCTTCGCGCACGTCGTGCGGCGCTTCCACGACGTGCTGATCACGTTCGACGCCGCCGGCATGGCGCTGTTCTGCATCACCGGCACGCTGGTCTCGCTGGCCGCGGGCATGAACCCCGTGGCGTCCGCGATCCTCGGCCTGATGACCGCCGTGGGCGGCGGCGTCATCCGCGACGTCGTGGCCAACGACGTGCCGCAGATCTTCCGTGCCCGCGGCCTGTACGCGATCCCGGCGCTGCTCGGCGCGGCGCTCACCAGCCTGCTGGCCTCGGTGGGCTGGCTCAACCTCGGCACCGGCGCCGCGATCGCCGCCCTGGTGTTCGCGCTCCGGATGGTCTCGCTGCGGTACGGCTGGGAGGCGCCGCCCGCCGGTGCACCCGGCGCCGTTTGAGGCCTTGCGTCACGGCTGACCGGCCGAGGGGTCCCCGCAGAGCTCGAGGGTGACGAGAGCAAGTGCCGCGTCCTCCGCGGCGGCGTCCTGCGTGAGCCCCTGGTTGACGGCGACGGTGACCTGGCGCCCACCGGCCGGGTCGGTGAAGCTGTAGGTGCCGTAGCCGGGCACACCGCCGACGTGACCCCAGACCTCCTGGCCGCACAGCTCGGTGCGGCCCAGCCCCAGGCCGTAGTCGAACCCGGGGAAGGCCGGCAGGGCGTCCTGCATCTCCCGCAGCAGTTGGTCAGGCAGCAGCCGGCCACCGAGCAGCGCCGCGTAGAAGCGGTTCACGTCCCCGGTCGTGGACACGACGTCGCCGCTCGCCGGCGCGACCGACATGTTGTACGCGGTCAGGTCGGTCAGGCGGGCCGGTGAGCCCACGGCCTCGTACCCGCGCATCGCCGGCCGGGGCAGCCACGGCCCGTGCCCGGAGACGTAGGTGTCCCGCAGGTGCGCCGGGCGGAGCACGCGCCGCTCCAGCTCGTCCGCGTAGTCGTGCCCGGTGATCCGCTCCACCAGCATGCCGAGCAGCACGTAGTCCGTGTTGGAGTAGCCGAACGCCTCGCCCGGACCGGGCTGGAGCGGCTCCCGGGTCGCGATGTCCACGAGCTCGGACGGCTCGTGGTCCGTGAAGCGGGACCGCGCCACGAGCTCGGGATCGGCCCACAGGACGGCTCCGTAGTCGAACAGCCCGCTGCGGTGCTGCAGCAGCTCACGCACCGAGACCTGCTCGGCGTACGGCAGAACGCCGGGCAGGTAGCGCGTGACCGGGGCGTCGAGATCGACTCTGCCCTCCGCCACGAGGCTCAGCACGACCGTCGCCGTGAAGGACTTGGTGACGCTGCCGATCCGGAACCGTCCGTCGGGACGGGGCGCGCGGTCGGTTCGGAGGTCGCCGGACCCGGCGACCACCGTCCGCCGGCCGCTCTCGTCACGGGTCTCGACAACGACGCCTGGCACGCCCGCCGCGACGATCCGCTCGGCCTGCTGGACCAGCGCCGCGGTCGACGGCGGCTGAGCGACCGGGGTGTGCCGGCCAGGCGCCGCCACGGCGGTCCCCATGGACGTCACGAGGCAGACGAGTGTGGCGGCCGCGACGGCGCGGCGGTGCGCGATGCTCATGCGAGCGACGCTATCGACGGCACCGGCACCGGCACAGCCGGGCTGGCCACCCTCATCGCGGTAGGGGTAGCCCCCGTGCGCCCGTCGTGCGGGAGGATGCACCGTGGGGGCGGCGGGAGCCGCCCGGTCGAGGGGAGACGCTGTGACGGAGACGCGCAAGACCGGATCGGGCGGCCTGACCCGCCGCGGGCACCTGCTGCGGCTCGGGGCGCCGCGCGACACCGCGGCGGTGCGGCACCTGGTGACGTTCCTCGTGGCGAGCGTCGTGACCGTGCTGGCCACGCGGGCCTACCTCGCCGCGACGGGCTACCCGCAGATCGGCGGGGGCGGGCTGCACCTGGCCCACGTGCTGTGGGGCGGGCTGCTCATGGCCCTGGCGATGATGCTCCTGCTGTCGTACGTCGGGCCGGTGCCGCGCTCGCTCGGCGCCCTGCTCGGCGGCGTCGGCTTCGGGCTGTTCATCGACGAGGTCGGTAAGTTCGTCACGTCCGACAACGACTACTTCTACGCCCCGACGGCCGCGATCATCTACTTCGTGACGGTGGTGCTGGTGCTCGTGGTCGAGGGGCTGCACGGGCGCCGCCCGCACCACCCGGCCGAGTACCTCGCCGTGGCGGCCGACCGCCTCGCCGCCGGTCTGGCC
>NZ_KI911726.1:20665-23311 GCF_000515355.1 Promicromonospora kroppenstedtii DSM 19349
CCAGCGCGCCGAAGCCCGCTGCCCGCACGAGCACCCCGGCCACGATGGTACGGCGCACGCCCCACCGGTCGGCGAGCACCCCGGCGGGGAGCTGGAGCCCTTGCTGGGCGGCGGCCCGGAGGCCCGCGAGCAGGCCCACCAGGGCCAGCCCGAAGCCGAGTCGCTCCGAGAGGTGCACGGCGAGCAGCGGGACCAGCAGGTAGAAGCCCGTGGCCATGACGAACGTGTTGACGTAGAGGGCGGTCATCACGCCCGGCGGGGGCGACGGCGTCCCGTCCGATGAGGTCACCGGGGACCGAGCACCTCCGCGAGCGCCGCGAGCTTGCGGGGGGTGTCGTACGCGCCGCCGCCCTCGTGCTCGTTGTACGGGAACACCTCGATCTGCGCCGGCCCGCCGTACCGGTGGTAGGCGGCGAAGACGGTCGACGGCGGGCAGATCTTGTCCATCAGCGCCACGGAGAACCAGGCGGGGCAGGTGGCACGGGCCGCGAAGTTGGTGGCATCGAAGTAGGAGAGCGTGTGCATGGCCGTCTCGATCTCGTACCGGTGTCCCTTGAGCCAGCGGCCGATCTCGGAATAGGGGCCGGCGTCGGTGATCTGGGAGGCGCGCCGGTAGTGGCTGAGGAACGGCACGTCGGCGATGACCCCGGCGAGGTCGTCGCGCAGCCCGGCTACGGCGAGGGCGAGGCCGCCGCCCTGGCTGCCGCCCACCACGGCGACACGTCCGGGATCGACGCCGGGGAGCTGCCCCACGGCGTCCACGGCGCGGACGGCGTCGGTGATCAGGCGCCGGTAGAAGTGCTTGGCGGGATCCTCGATGCCGCGGGTGAGGAACCCGGGCGACGAGGAGCCGTGCCCCTCGGGGGCGATGTCGGGGGTGTCGGCCGTGGTCTTGCCGCCGCCGCCCTGCCCTCGGTTGTCCATGACCAGGTGGGCGTAGCCTGCGGCGCTCCAGGTGAGCCACTCCCAGGGCACGCCGCGCCCGCCGTTGTACCCGATGTACTGCACGACGGCGGGCAGCGGCCCGGTGCGGTGGCGCGGCAGCAGCAGCCATGCCTTGACGGGCTGGCCCGCCCACCCCGAGAAGGTCACGTCGTGGACCTCGACGGTCTCCAGCCCGGCGTCGTACGGCACGGCGACGGGCTCGGCCGCCGCGGCCGCGGCGGTGTCGAGCGTCTGCTTCCAGAACGCGTCGAAGTCCGCCGGCTCCTCGGGCTCGGGGCGGTAGGCGCGCAGCTCGTCGAGCGGCTTGTCGAAGAGGGCCATGGATCTCCTCCGGGTGGGTGGGTAGGTGGAGCGGTCAGGTGGTCAGAGGTCCGACAGCGGCCCGACGTCGGCCGGGTCCAGCGGGTGCCGCAGCACGGGCGCGGTGGACACCTCGTCGGCGCCGACGTCGGGGTGCTGGTCGCGCGGCTGCCCGTCCATGTCGTCGACGACGAACGGGTAGGTGCCTACGGCGGCGTCGACGGCGGGTCCCTGGCGCAGCCGCCAGAGCCCGCCCGTGCGGACGAGCTGCGGGTCGACGACCCGGATCTGACCCGGCTGGGCGGTGATGCCGAGGGTCGCGCTGCCCTGCGGGAGGGCGATGTTGCCGGCGAGGGTCAGGCCGTCCGTCTCCTTGTGCTCGGTGAACAGCCGCCCGACGGAGCCGACCACCACGTTGTTCGCGATGGTCACGTCGGCGGGCGGGTAGACGTAGTTGGCGCCGAGCTCGACGTTCGACACGTTGTCGACGAACGTGTTGTGCACGATCGTCGCGCGGTGCACGCGCCAGTGCGCGGAGGTGGAGCCGGTCCCGTCGACGTCGCCGCCGTCGACCTGGAGGGCCGCCGTGTAGCCGGACCCGGCGAGACCCTCGAAGTAGTTGTCGTGCACGCGCTGGTCGTCGCCGTACAGGCGCACGCCGCCCGTGCCTGCCTTGCCCCCGCCGAGGAACACGTTGCCGTGGATCTCGTTGCGGTCCCCACGCCTTGCGACGACGGAGCCGGCCGACGTGCGGAACGTGTTGTACCGGACGGTGTTGTCGTCGCTCTTCAGGGAGACGATCTCCGGGTCGGAGTCGCAGTTCTCGAAGAGGTTGTGCTCCACGACGGCGAACGAGCTGGAGTCCGAGAGGGCGGACACGCCGAGACGGATGGCCTCGCCGCCGTTCACGGGCTGGGCGGGGCTGTCGGAGAAGTAGTTGTGGTCGATCCGGTCGTGCTGCGAGATCTGGGTCGCGCCGCCGTAGACGGTGACGTAGTTGCCCAGCACGGTCTTGCCGGCGAACGCGTTGTGGTCCACCCGGTTGTACCCGCTCCCCTCGCCCGCGACCGACACCCAGTGCCGCGAGGAGGACGGGTCGGCCGGGGGCTCGAACGCCAGCCGGAAGTCGTTCCGGGTCAGCCGTACGTGCGTGGACGCCTCGATCTTGAGCGTCGCGGCGTTGCGCCAGGCCAGACCGCGGACGACGACGTGGTGCGACCGTGCGACCTCGAGCTGGCCGCCCGTGACGACGGCGCCGCCGAGCGTGGCGCCCTCGATGACGATCGGGTGCTCCTCGGTGCCGGCCTTGTCGGCCAGCTTCACCATGGAGTACTCGCCGTCGGCGAGCACGATGCGGTCGCCCGCGGCGGCAGCCGTGAAGGCGGCCGCCAGCTCCGCGCT
>NZ_KI911726.1:23411-25562 GCF_000515355.1 Promicromonospora kroppenstedtii DSM 19349
CGGGCCTGCGCCGTCACGCCGTCGACGTCGATCACGCCGTCCGGGCCGGCGAGGTACGCGACCTCCCCCGCGCCGAGGTCGACCGCGACACCGGCGCGTGCGGGCAGGAGCCGGGCCGCCGGGTTGGCCGCGGCATCCGTACGGAAGGCGTCGAACGGCTCGATCACGGTCACGGCCAGCAGGTCACGGGCGGGCGGCGGTGTCACCCGCAGGGTGTGCAGGCGCCGCGTGACCACGAGGTCGGGCGTGCTGGAGGTGGGGTTGGCCTCGACCTCGGTCACGACCCGCTCGGACCTGGCACCCGGCGCGTACGTCGTGAGCCACGCCCCCGCCCGCCCGTTGCGGAGCTCGTTCGAGAGGGCGCCCGGCTCCGGCGCCGTCGCCTCCTGCGCCGGGTGGTCGGCGTGGAACAGCAGCGTCCACGTGCGCGAGCGCGTGGCCCGTCCCCGGTCCACGACCACGGTGCGGCCCGACGGCAGCACCGCGACCGTGCGCTCCAGGGTCTCGACGCCGAGCTCCTCGGGATACATGCGGGCGGTGCGCGCCCGGCCGTGCAGGAACCCGCCCTCGGCCAGGACATCGGCCATGTCGGCGGTCCGGTTCGGCGGGGCGTCCGCGTACACGTGGTAGCGGCCCTCCCCCGCGAAACCCTGTCCGTCCACCAGCACGAGGTTGTGGTGCCCGGCGCGCTTGCGGTTCGAGTAGCCCTCGTCGACCAGGAGCCAGGCGCCGCGCGAGGCCAGCACGAACGAGCCGGCGTCGGGGTGGTGGTGGCCGGCGCTCAGGGTGTCCCACCCGTGCTCGGCGTCGAGGCGGCGCGAGGTCTCCCAGGCCGTGTGCCCGCCGCCAGGCGAGGACTTGAACGACAGCAGCGTCGCGTCGTCGTCCCACGAGGTGCGGTGCACCAGCAGGCCGAGGTCGTCGAACGCGGCCTGCGTGGGTACCGACCCTGCCGGGTCGACGGGCGCGACGGCGGCGTCGTACCAGAGCAGCTCGGCCCATGCCTCGGGCAGCACGCCCGGGCGGACGCCGCTCTCGTACGCCTCGCGCCAGAAGAAGCGGTCCGCGACGGTGTCGGCGAGCCACTGCGCCTCACCGAGGCCGTACCGCGCGGCGAGGATCCGGTACAGCGCGACGCTGTGCCCGCTGCGCCGGTCGTGGCAGTCGCCGTGGTCCACGATCTCCTCGTAGCCGGGCGCGGCCTGGTGCAGCCGGTACCAGAACGTGTTCGCGAGGAACCCGCAGCGGTCCCACCAGTCGACGCCCTCGGTGTGCTGGAGCAGGTCGAGGTACGTCGCGAGCCACGGCACGCCGTAGCGCCAGTACACGACGCCCTCCATGTCGGAGCCGTCCGCCGGCAGCACGTCCACGACGGTCGAGAACGCGGCCTTGGCCCGCTCGGTCCAGGCCCGCTCACCGAGCGCGTAGCCCACGGCCGCCAGCCCCGTGTGGCAGATCCAGTGGTGGTTCTGCCAGAACGAGCTGCTCCACCACGAGCCCTCGCTCGCCACGGCGAAGGCGTACAGCCGACCACCCTGCAGCGCGAGCTTGGCGCGCAGCAGCTCCGAACGCTCCGGCCCCAGGTCGTCGCCCAGCCAGGTGTAGGCCAGCGACAGCCCGTGCAGGATCCACCCGGCGTCGAGGTCGTGGTCGGGCATGTGCGCCCGGCCCCAGTGCTCGAACGAGAGCGCCGCCGAGATCCAGCGCCACGCCTCCTCCAGGTAGTGCTCCTGCCCCGTCAGGCGGTAGGCGAGCGCGAGGTTCGCGGCCGCCGGGCCCAGGAAGGTGATGCTCGCCAGCGGGTGCTCCGCGGGCGGCGCGGTGCGCCGGTAGAGGTCGCACTGCTCGGCGAGGCGGCGCCACTGCGGTGCGAGGTCGCCGGTCAGGCGCGAGCGCAGGTCCGCCAGGCGCGCGTCGTCGAGCAGGAGCATCCGGGGCGCCGGCCGTAGCGCGTCAGCCATGGGTCACCTCGGCCGGCAGCGGGTGGACGTCGACGCGGCCGTCGGCGCACCGCACCCGGACCTCGGCCGTGTCCAGGCCGAGCAGCTCGGCACCCGCACCGGGGCCGGTGCGGAACACCGACACCCACAGGGCCGCCGTCGCGTCGTGCGCCGTCCAGTCGACGTGGGCGCGCTCACGCTGCGGGTCGTC
>NZ_KI911727.1:0-1874 GCF_000515355.1 Promicromonospora kroppenstedtii DSM 19349
GGCCGAGCGCGCGGCCCTCGAGGCGCGGCAGCCGCACGGCCGCCTGGTCTCCGCGGACGAGGTCGCCGAGGCGGTCGCGTACCTGGCGAGCCCGCAGGCGGCGTCCACCACGGGCACGACGATCGCGGTGGACGGCGGGATGCACTCGCTCAGGGTCCGCCCCGCATGACGTCTCGGCGGCCGGTCCCCGGCGCTGCGCCGGGGACCGCGGGGTTAGCGTGGCCGGATGAGCACCATCACCACTGATGTCGTCGTCGTCGGGCTGGGCGGGTTCGGGAGCGCCGCGCTCTGGCGGCTCGCCGAGCGCGGGGTCTCCGTGGCCGGGATCGACCGCTTCGACATCGGGCACGACCTGGGATCCTCGCACGGTGCGACCCGGCTGTTCCGGGTCGCCTGCATGGAGCACCCCGGGTTGGCCGCCGTGGCCCGCAGGTCCCTGGACCTGTGGACCGGGCTGGGGGAGCGGTACGGCGAGAGCTACGTGGAGCAGACGGGCTGCCTGAGCGTCGGGAGCCCGGCGTCGCTGCCGGTGCAGGGCACGACGGCGGCGGCCGAGGCGGCCGGCGTCGAGGTGCACCACCTGTCGCACGACGAGCTGGTGCGCCGGTACCCGCAGTACGCCGGCCTGGACGAGCGGACCGTCGCCGTGCTCGACCCCGAGGGTGGCCTGTGCTTCCCCGAGCGCAACGTCCGCGCGCAGGCCCGGGCCGCGGCCGAGGCGGGCGCCCAGGTGTACCCGGGTACGCGCGTGACGTCGGTGGAGCTCGTCGACGGCGGGGTGCGCGTGACCACGCCCACCGCCGTCTTCGAGGCCGCGCAGGCGGTCGTCACCGCCGGGGCCTGGAACGCCAAGCTGCTGCCCGACCTGCCGCTGCGGCCGCGCCGGACCCCGCTGTACTGGTTCGCGCCGAAGGAGGGCGCCTCGCAGCCGTTCGACCTCGCCGCGTTCCCGTCGTTCATCTACGAGCTCGCCGACGGGCGCGGCCTGTGGGGCCACGGGAGCGGCGACGGCTTCCACATCAAGATCGGGCTCAGCGACCACGGGCACGACGACACCGACCCCGACGAGCTGGACCGGTACATCCACCCGCGGCGCGACGTCGACCGCCTGGCCGAGGCGGTCGCGGCGGCGTTCCCGCAGGTGGACCCGGTCCCGGTCAAGGCGATCCCGTGCATGATCACCAACTCGCCGGACGAGCAGTTCCTCGTCGGCCGTCCCGGCGGCGACCCGCGCCTGGTCATGGCGGGCGGGGACAGCGGGCACGGGTTCAAGCACGTCGCGGGTGTGGGCGAGCTGCTGGCGCAGATCGCGGTCGGGGAGGAGACCTACAGCGACGTCGGCTTCATGAACCCGGACCGGTTCGCGTGAAGAATGGCACCGAGCACCCCCTGACATGCGGAAAGATGCGCGCATGAGGTTCGAGTATTTTGCGGCCCCCGACGACGAGACGGCGGCCCTGACGATCGACGGCGGAGAGATCGACGGAGCCGTGGGATCCCACGTGGTCGATCCCGCCTCCGTGCTGGGCCAGCTGGAGCGGCTGCTCGGCGGCCCCACGGGCGACGACGGCCTGCGCAGCGCCCAGCTCGTGGCAGAGAGCCCGGACGGCGCCCGGCTGCTCATCCGGCTGTCCAACCACCTGGTCACGTTGTTCGGCATGGTGCGACCCACCACGCTGGACGACGTCGTCAAGCACTGGTCCCTCTCGCGGCGCTTCCGCCGGGCGGAGCCCGAGGACCTGCACGCCTTCGCCGCCGGCCTGCACGAGCTGTGCAAGGGCAGCGGCAAGCGCGTGTACTGCCGGGCGACGGCGGACGAGAGCGAGCTGGCGGCGGCGATGGCCCCGGCCGGGTCGGCGTCCGCGGGCGAGCCC
>NZ_KI911727.1:1974-5540 GCF_000515355.1 Promicromonospora kroppenstedtii DSM 19349
GGCCTGGCCCCGGCCGCGCGCAACGTGCTGCTGCGCGCGGCGGGCGAGCGGCTGTTCCGCGCGAACTACCGGGGCATGCACCCGGCCCCCTGACCGGGGCCCTAGCGCTGCGCCGCCGGGCGCACGATGATCTCGTTCACGTCGACGTCCGCGGGCTGGGCCATGGCGAACGAGATCGCCCGGGCGATCGCGTCCGCCGGGATGAGGTTGCGGCGGAACGACCTCATGTAGGTCTGCGCGTCCGGGTCGGAGATGTGCTCGGCGAGCTCGCTCTCGACCGTCCCGGGCGTGATCGTGGTGGCCCGGATGCTCGGGTCGGACTCCATGCGCAGGCCTTCGGTGATCGCCCAGGCCGCGAACTTCGTGGCCGAGTACACCGCCGACGTCGGGTACACCTCGTGCGCCCCGATCGACGCGACGGTCACGACGTGCCCGCCGCCCTGCCGCCGGAAGTGCGGCAGCACCGCGGCGATGCCGTGCAGCAGCCCACGCACGTTGACGTCGATCATGCGGTCCCACTCGTCCAGCAGGAGCGCGTCGAGCCGGGACAGCGGCATGACGCCGGCGTTGTTCACGATGACGTCGATGCGGCCGTGGTCCTGGACGATCGCGTCGACGGCCGCGCGCACGGCAGCGGCGTCGGTCACGTCCAGGCTCAGGGCGGTGGCCCGGCCGCCGTCCGCCCGGATCTTCTCCGCGACCGCGTCGAGGCGGTCCGTGCGCCGGGCGCCGAGAACGAGGTCGTGGCCCTCCGCCGCGAGGCGGACTGCCGTGGCCTCGCCGATGCCGCTGCTGGCGCCGGTGACCAGAACGGTCTTGGGGGTGTCTGTCGGTGTCGTCATGGCTCCAGGCTCGGTCGCCGCGCGTCGGTCCGGAAGGGCGCCGTCCTCCTGGGTGCGGCACACCCTGGATGGACGCCGGCGGCCGTCGTACCGTCTGGGCATGACCTCCTCCCCGCTCGGCGACTACCTGCGCGGCCGGCGCGACCGGCTCATGCCCGAGGCCCTCGGCCTGCCGGTCCACGGCCGGCGCCGCGTGGCCGGACTGCGCCGGGAGGAGGTGGCCATGCTGACGGGGGTGAGCGTGGACTACTACGTGCGCCTGGAGCAGGGGCGCGAGACGAGCCCGTCACCGCAGGTGCTCGATTCCCTGGGCGAGGTGCTCCGGCTGGACGACGACGGCCGGCAGCACCTCTACCGCCTCGCCGGCCTGAGCCCCCGGCCGGTGCCGCCTGCGCCGGTCGAGGAGGCGGACGACGCTCTCCTGGAGCTCATGCTCTCGTGGATCGGCAGCCCTGCGCTCGTGTTCGGCCGCGCCTTCGACGTGCTCGCGACCAACCCGCTCGCCGAGGCGCTCTTCGCCGGGTTCCCGTTCTCGCGGAACCTGACCCGCGCGACCTTCCTCGACCCCCGCGCGCGGACCTTCTACCCGGACTGGCACCTCGTCGCGGAGAACACCGTGGCCGGGCTCCGGCTCGCCGACGGGCTCATGCCCGGGGACCCCCGGATCCGGGGCGTCGTGGACGAGCTGCGGGTCAAGAGCCCCGACTTCGTGGCGATGTGGGAGCGCAACGACGCCCGGGGCAAGCGGCTGGACGTGAAGCGGTTCCGGCATCCCGAGGTGGGTTCCCTGGAGCTGCGGGTGCACGCGTTCGACGTGCGGGGCTCCACCGGGCAGCAGCTCGTCGTCTACCACGCCCCGGCCGGTTCGCCGTCCGCCGAAGGGCTGGCGTTGCTGGGGACGCTGGCGGCCACGCGGGGGATCGGCTGACGCCGGCGGCGTCTTCTATCCTTGACCCGTGGCAGACCGGATCCCTACGGGAGTACCCACCCGACCAGGGCCCAGGCCCAGGGTCGTCATCCCGTATCCCCGCCTCTCGCCGGGACTGCGCAGCTACTTCGCGACCGAGGGCGGGGGAGCGACGCTCCTGCTCGCGGCATCGGCGATCGCGCTCGTGTGGGCGAACGTGGCGGGAGGCTCGTACGAGGCCGTGTGGGAGACGCCGGTCAACCTCACGGTCGGTACGTGGGAGCTGCACCTGTCGCTGCACCACTGGGTCAACGACTTCCTCATGGCCGTCTTCTTCCTGGTCGTCGGCGTCGAGGTCAACCGGGAGCTCACGGTCGGCGAGCTGCGCAGCTTTCGTGCCGCGTCCGTGCCGCTCTTCGGGGCGATCGGCGGGCTCGCCGTGCCGATCGGCATGTACCTGCTGATCAACCCGTCCGGGCCCGACGCCGCCGGCTGGGGCCTGCCGATGTCCACGGACACGGCGTTCGTCATCGGTGTGCTCGCCCTGGTCGGGCCGCGCTGCCCGGACCAGCTGCGCATCTTCCTGCTCACCCTGGCGATCTTCGACGACATCGGCGCCATCGCCCTGCTCGGCATCTTCTACTCCGACGCGCTCATGGTCGGGGCGCTCGTGCTGGCGGCGGTGCTCGCCCTCGTCCTGTTCGCGATGCGCTGGATCGGCATCTGGCAGATCGCGCCGTACCTGCTGGTGGGCGCGGTCCTGTGGGTCGTCGTCCTGGAGTCGGGGCTGCACCCCACCCTTGCCGGCGTGGTGGTGGGCCTCGCTGTGCCGACGGCGCGCCGTGGGCACGACGACGAGGCGCGCTGGTACTTCCGGGTCTACGGACGCGCCCTGATGGAGGAGCTCGACCCCGCCCGGTCCCGGCTCGCGGTCAGCGCCGCGCGGTCGGCGGTCCCGACGAGCGACCGGCTGCTCGACGCGCTGCACCCGCTGAGCTCCTACGTCGTGGTGCCGGTGTTCGGGCTCGCGAACGCAGGTGTGGTGCTGTCCGGCGAGTCGATCAGCGCCGCCGTGTCCAGCCCCGTCACGCTCGGCGTACTGGTGGGCCTGGTGCTCGGCAAGGGGATCGGCGTCTTCGCGGGTGCGATGGTTGCCCTGGTGAGCGGGCTGGGCACCCTGCCCGGCCAGGTGCGATACGGGCATCTCGCCGGGGGCGCCTTCCTCTGCGGCATCGGCTTCACCATCGCACTCTTCGTCAGCGAGCTCGCGTTCGACGACGAGGCGCTGATCAACGAGGCCAAGGTGGGCATCCTGCTCGGGTCCCTGCTGGCCGGCGTCATCGGCGCGGTGATCCTGCGGTACTTCGGCGACCGCCTGCCGCTGTGCTCGCCCAACGAGGCCACGGGCCCGCCGCCGCTGCCGGAGGGCGTGTGGCGCTCGCCGGTGTGAGCGAGGGCCGGCCTGAGGCAGGTTGCGCAGCTGCACCGCCAGCGTGCACCATCGTCAGCGCCGCGGCACGGGTGCCTCGCGGGGGCGCGTTCCGCCGTCGGCCGATTCCCCTTCGAGGCCTAAGTTTCTTCGCTTTGACGCGCCTGAAAGCGAAGAAACTTAGGCCTCAAGGAGGAGTGGGACCGATGGTCGGTAGGTTCGTCCGCGGTCAGTCGGCGAGGAACGCTTCCAGGGCACGCAGGTGCTCCTGAACCGGGCCTGCCGTCAGGAATCCGCTGCCCGCCGCGATCTCGTCGGCGGCCGGGGCCAGGGCCGCTCGGGCACGTTCGGCCATGCGCCGGTCGCCCACCGCGACGGCGGCGCGGCC
>NZ_KI911727.1:5640-5927 GCF_000515355.1 Promicromonospora kroppenstedtii DSM 19349
GTGGCCGACGTCGTCGCGGCGCTCGCGGCCAGCCCCGGCGAACCGTGGACGCTCGACCGGATGGCGGCGCTCGTGCACCTGTCCCGCTCCGCGCTGACCGAGCGGTTTCGCCGCGCCACCGGGCACAGCCCGATGCGGATGCTGCGCGAGGTGCGGATGCACCGGGCCCGCACGCTGCTCATCGACCGGTGCCTGCCGGTCACCCGCGTCGCGTTCGAGGTGGGCTACGGCTCGGTGGCGGCGTTCAGCCGGGCGTTCACGACCGACCACGGCCGCTCGCCGCTCGC
>NZ_KI911727.1:6027-6857 GCF_000515355.1 Promicromonospora kroppenstedtii DSM 19349
GGGCTCGGGGCGCGGGGCTCGGGGCGCGGGGCGACCTGCCCCGGTGACCAGATCGGTCCGCCCCAGGACCGGATCCGGCCTCCCGCGCCGCGGCCGGGCGGGGCCAGACTGGGGCCATGAACAGAGCGCTGATCGTCGTCGACGTCCAGGAGTCCTTCCGGGTCCGCCCCCTGTGGGCCGACACCCTCAACCCCGGGGTCGCCGAACCCGTCAACCGGCTGGTCGAGCTCGCCCGCGCGGCCGGCGACCTGGTGGTGTGGGTGCTGCACACCGAGCCCGGGTCGGGCAACCCGTTCGACCCCGCGACCGGTCACGTCCGCCTGTTCGAGGAGCTCGGCGAGCCCCGGCCCGGCGAGCCCGTGCTCCACAAGACCGCGCACAACGCCTTCACCACGACCAACCTCGCCCAGATTCTCACCACGCACGGTGTGGGCGAGCTGCGGATCTGCGGCATCCGCGCCGAGCAGTGCGTCGAGACCACCACGCGCGTCGCCTCCGACCTGGGCTACGAGGTGACGTTCGTGAGTGACGCCACCACCACCGACCCGCTGGGCCGGTTCAGCGCAGCCGACATCCTGGAGCGCACCGAGACCGTGCTCCGGGACCGGTTCGCGCGGATCGCGACGGTCGCCGAGCTCGAGGCCGAGGACACAGCCGGGGTCCCGGCCGAGGTGGCAGCATCGACGGCGTGACCACCGTCGTCTTCCTGCTCCTGCCCGGGGTCCACCTGCTCGACCTGGCAGGCCCCGCGCAGGCGTTCTTCACGGCGGGCGACCTCGGCCACCGCTACGACCTGCGCTACGTGTCGGGCGCCCCGGCCGACGCCGCCG
>NZ_KI911727.1:6957-8197 GCF_000515355.1 Promicromonospora kroppenstedtii DSM 19349
GGGCTCGGACGCCCTGGGCCAGGCCGGCCTGCTCGACGGCCGCCGCTGCACCACCCACCACGCCGTCCAGGACGCGCTCGCCGCCCGCCACCCGCGGGCGCACGTCGTGCGCGACGTCCTCTTCACCTCGGACGACGGCGTGGTCACCTCCGCCGGGATCGCCAGCGGCATCGACCTCTCGCTGCACCTGCTGGCCATGCGCCACGGCCCGGCGCTCGCCGCCCGGGTGGCCCGCGAGATGGTCGTGTATGCCCGCCGCAACGGGGCGGAGCCGCAGGCCAGCGCGATGCTGCGGCACCGGTCGCACGTCGACGACACGGTCCATCGCGTCCAGGACCACATCGACTCGCACTTCGCGCGGAGCCTGCCGCTGACCGACCTGGCGGCGCGCGCCGGCGTGGCCGAGCGCACGCTGACCAGGGCGTTCACCCGGGCCACCGGGGTGACGCCCCTGCGCTACCAGCAGCTGCTGCGGCAGGAGCGCGCCGAGCACCTCATCGGCCAGGGCGCCACGGTGGAACAGGCGGCGCACACGGTCGGCTTCGAGGACGCGCGCTCCCTGCGCCGCCTCCGCGGGTCCCGCTGAGCGCCGTCAGACCGCCAGCCCGATGATCAGCGCGAGCACGCCCAGCAGCGGTACCAGCCCCTGCTTGAGGGCGGCGCCGCGCTTGCTCGGGTCCGAGATCACCAGCACGAGCGACGCCGCGAACATCGAGCCCGCCCCGGCGAGGACCAGCGCGGCGCCCGCCGCCGTCGACCCGGCGGCCGTCAGGACGATGCCGACGCCCGTGACGATCGCGAGGAACAGGTTGTAGTACCCCTGGTTCAGGGCCAGCGGCTTGGTCACCTCCGCCTCCTGCGCGGTCATGCCGAACGTCGCGAGGGTCCGCTTCTCCGTCCAGGCGAAGGACTCCAGGTAGAAGATGTACACGTGGATGAGCGCGGCGACGCCCGCGAGCACGAGTCCGACGATCAGCAAGACGGTTTCCTCCGGATGGGTGCGGCCTGACGGGACGGCGGCCGGCTGTTCGGCAGTATGTCAGGACCCGACACGACCGGCCCCGGGAATAGCCGGCGCGCCCGATTGGCTCCGTCTCGTATGGAGTGGGAGATGACGGCGCTGCGGCGCGAGCGGCTCGCCGCCGGTGACGTGCGGTCCCGGCCCGGCGCACTGTGGGCCGTCGTGCTCGCCGGCGCCGTGACCCTGGAGACCGCCGACGCGCGGCATCGGATGCTGCCC
>NZ_KI911728.1:0-1919 GCF_000515355.1 Promicromonospora kroppenstedtii DSM 19349
CCGGCGGCCAGCGTGTCCGCCAGGTGCGCCTCGGGCGAGTCGGACGGGTCGAGCGCGGCCGCGATGCCGCCCTGCGCCCAGACGGTCGAGCCGGAGGAGAGCTCGCCCTTGGTCACGAGCACCACGCGCGGCACCCGGGTGCGCAGCTCCAGCGCCGTCGTCAGGCCCGCGATGCCCGAGCCGACGACGATCGCGTCGGCCTCGACGGTCCAGCCGGGCGCGGGAGCCGCCAGGGACCGCGCCAGGCGAGGTCCCTGTCCGGGCGTGGTGCTCACGCCCGGCCCGACGCCGTGCGCACCAGGCCCGCGTGCTGGAACGGCTCGATCGGCAGGCCGCTCTCCTCCAGCCCGTAGCCGTCCGGCACGTGGCCGGGCTCGTCGTTGATCTCGACGATGCGGTTGTCCCCGTCGACGAAGACGACGTGCGGCAGGAACGTGCGCGCGTCGTGGTCCGAGAGCATGCCGTAGCCGATGAGGATGACGACGTCTCCCGGGCTGACCAGGTGGGCGGCCGCGCCGTTGATGCAGATCTGCCCGGAGCCGGGCTCGCCGGGGATCACGTAGGTGGTCAGCCGGGCGCCGTTGGTCACGTCGACGACGTCGACCTGCTGGCCGGGCACGAGGTCGGCGGCGTCGAGCAGGTCGGCGTCCACGGTGATGGACCCGACGTAGTGCAGGTCCGCCTGCGTCACGGTGGCGCGGTGGATCTTGGAGATCATCATCAGCCGCTGCAGCGAGGCGGGGCGGGCGACGGGCGGACGGTGCTCGGTGGTGCTCATGGTGTTACCTCTGGACCTCTGGCGATACCTCGACGGCCTGGTTGTCGATCAGGCGGGTGGAACCCACCCGTGCGGCCACGAGCAGCAGCGCGGGGCCGGAGAAGTCGTCGGTGACCGCGTCCACGGTCACCGGGTCGACGAGCGCCAGGTAGTCGACCACGACGCCGTCGGCGCCGTCCAGCACTTCGCGCGCGTCGTTGATCACACCCGCCGCGCCACGGTCCGCGGCAGCCGCGCCGGCGCGGAGGGCGCGCGACAGGGCCAGGGCCTGCTCCCGCTCCTCCGGCGAGAGGTAGGCGTTGCGCGAGGACAGGGCCAGGCCGTCGGCCTCGCGCACCGTCGGTACGCCCACGACCTCGACCGAGACCTCCAGGTCCCGCACCATGCGACGCACGGCCAGGAGCTGCTGGGCGTCCTTCTCCCCGAACAGGGCGACGTCGGGCCGCACCAGGTGCATCAGCTTGAGCACCACGGTGAGCACGCCGTCCAGGTGCCCCGGCCGGGACGCGCCCTCCAGCACCTCCCCGATCCGGCCGGCGGACACGCGCACCACCGGGTCGCCGCCCGGGTAGACGACGTCGGGTGTGGGCGCGAAGACGACGTCGGCTCCGACCTCCGCCAGCTTGGCGACGTCGCCGTCCAGGTCGCGCGGGTACTTCTCGAGGTCCTCGCCCGCGCCGAACTGGAGCGGGTTCACGAAGATCGTCACGACCACCTGGCCGGCCGGGCCGGCCTCCGCGCGCGCCCGGCGCACGAGCTCCAGGTGGCCCTCGTGCAGCGCGCCCATGGTCATCACGACGGCGCGCCGGCCGGGCTCGTCGCCGGCCTCCAGGGACCCCGCGAGGGCCCAGCGCATCTGCTCGTCACGCAGCTCCTCACGGGTGCGGACCACGAGCGGGCTGCGCTGCGCGGGTTCGGTGCTCACTGTGTCTTCCTCTCGGCGGGCGACTCCCCGCTGGCGCCGTCCAGCGCGTCCAGCAGGGCCTGTGCGGCGGTGTCGCCGATGCGGTGGCTCGCCAGCGCGCGGCGCGTGGCCCCACGGGCGAGCTCGGTGTAGCTGTGGGGTATGTCGGTGGCGCCGCTGGCGGCGGCCAGGGCGCTGAGCTCGGTCAGGTGCCGGCGCACGGTGCCGACGTCGCCC
>NZ_KI911728.1:2019-3621 GCF_000515355.1 Promicromonospora kroppenstedtii DSM 19349
CGGCCGGGCAGCTCCACGCCGGCCGCCTCCAGCGCCTGCGCGGCCTGGGCCACGAGCACCACGAGGTGGTTCGCGCCGTGCGCGAGGGCCGCGTGGTAGAGGCCGCGGGCGTGCTCGGCCACGACCACCGGCTCGCCGCCGATCTCGACCACGAGTGCCTGCCCGATGGGTAGCACCGGCGCGGGCGCGGTCACGGCGAACGTGCAGCCCTCCAGGCGTGCCAGGTCCAGGCTGGTCCCGGTGAACGTCATCGCGGGGTGGATCGCGAGCGGGATCGCGCCGCCCTGCCGGGCGGGCTCCAGCACGTCCGTGCCGTACCGGCCGGACGTGTGGATCGCGAGCTGCCCCGGCTGCCAGGCCCCGGTGTCGGCGAGGCCGGAGACCAGGGGCTCCAGGGCGTCGTCGGGCACCGCAAGGAGCACCAGCTCGGCGCGCTCCAGGACGTCGGGGACCTCGAGGTTGGGCACTCCGGGCAGGAGCGTCTCGATGCGCTCCCGGGAGTCCTCCGAGATGCCGCTCGCGCCGACCACCGCATGGCCGGCGGCGCGCAGCGCGTTGCCGAGCACCGCCCCCACGCGACCCGCTCCGACCACACCGACACCCAGCCGGCCGGGCCTGCGGCCCACCTCGTCGGGGTCACTCACCGGTCAGTCACTCTCCCTGTCTTTCCATCCATCGTTCGGGGCCCGCCGCCGCGCGTGCGGTGCGGGCGCGCCGGGCCTGCTCGGTCATGAGCTGCGCCGCGTCGGCCGCGTCGAGGTGCGGCACCTCCGGGTGCACCGGGCCCTCCGTGGAGTGCACCTGGAACGAGGCCACGCCGAGCCGACGCTGCCACGGGCCCTGGCTCAGGGCCAGCGACTGCGTGCGCTCGTGCGGCACCACGTCCAGGATCTTGACCATGCGGCCCCGGCGCATCAGCAGCGCGCGGCCGGTCACGGTGAACCCGTTGCGGCGCCACGCCACCGGATCCAGTATGCGGGTGCGCCGAGGCGCAGTGACATAGCTGCTCTCGTGCCGCGAGTCGCCGTCCAGGCCCGCGTCGAGCACCCGTCGCGGCTCGTCCACGCCCAGGTCGGGCAGCACCAGGGAGAGCACGGTCAGGGCCTCCTCGCGGGTGCCGACCGGGAGCAGCACGCTGTTCTTCTCGTCGCCCTCGCCGCCACCGTAGCCGGCGACGTTGAGCTGCACGCGCCACCAGTCGCGGTCCCGCCAGAGCACGCTCTGGACCAGCCGGACGGCCTGCACGCGGCCGGGCGGGATGGTCTGGGAGCGGGTCTCCAGCATCCCGTGCCGCAGGCGGACGCCGTCGGGCGAGATGGCCACCCGGAAGTCGAACTCGCCCGTGACCCGGTTGAACAGGTAACCGCCGGCACCCAGCACCGCGGGCAGCGACGCGGAGATGACGGCGAACTCGCCCGTGACGATCATGACCACCACGACCCCGGCCGCCCACAGGAGCAGCGTGATCATGGCGCCGGAGCGCACCACCGAGGCGATCAGACGGCCCAGGGGCACCGTCAGGACCGGCACCTGGGGCGCCTCGAGGCTGGCCACCGGCACCTCGGCGCCCGGCGCGACGGCGGGGTCCGCCGCCGGCGCACC
>NZ_KI911728.1:3721-4208 GCF_000515355.1 Promicromonospora kroppenstedtii DSM 19349
CCTGGGCGACCGCCGGGCGCCTGCCGGCGACCTTCAGGCCCGCGGCGCGGGCGAGCAGCTCGGCGCGCAGCTCGTCGGCGTCGGACCCCTTGAGGAACCCGATGGCGACGCCGGAGTCGGTGCCGCCCGCCGTCTCCAGCGTGAGCTCGCACAGCCCGAAGAACCGGGCCACCAGCGGCTGCCGGATGTCGACCGACTGCAGCCGGTCCAGCCGCGCGTGCCGCTGCTGGCGGAACAGGATGCCGCGCCGCAGGTGCACGGTCTCCTCCCCGACGGCGAACGACGTCATGCGCCAGGCCAGCGCCGAGTAGCCCCAGCCCACGAGGGCGACGGCGCCCAGCGCGACCAGCAGCGTCCACCAGTAGCCGCTGGACACCAGCGTGATGAGGCCGCCACGCGGTCCGCCGTCGAGGCTCTGCTGCCCCAGGATCACGACGGCCGCGCCGACCACGGCCCAGCCCCGCACCAGCGGGGTGATCGGGTGGAC
>NZ_KI911728.1:4308-8305 GCF_000515355.1 Promicromonospora kroppenstedtii DSM 19349
CGCTCCGCGACGGCAGCGCGCGTGGTGTCCACGCTCACGACCGCGCCGCGCGCGGCGAGCTGCTCGATCACGGGCAGCACCCGGGCCAGCTCCTGGTCCTGCGGCACGCGGACGGACCCGGGCCGGGTGGACTCGCCGCCCACGTCCAGGATGTCCGCGCCCTCGCCGAGCAGCTCCAGCCCGTGCGCCACGGCGGCTGACGGCTCGAACCACTCCCCGCCGTCCGAGAACGAGTCCGGGGTGACGTTGACCACACCCATGACGAGGGTACGGCCTGCCCCGGAAAGCTCGGGCAGGCCGTGCACCCGGGCGTCCCGGGCGGTGTGGGGCGGGACGGCGGGCACCGTCACTTCCCGAGGATGAGGCTCATCGCCTCGGCTCGCGTCGCACCGTCCCGCATGACGCCGCGCACCGCGGAGGTGACGGTCCGTGAGCCGGGCTTGCGCACGCCGCGCATCGACATGCACAGGTGCTCGCACTGGACCACGACCAGGACGCCGCGCGGTTCGAGGATCTCCACCAGGGAGTCGGCGATCTGCGTCGTCATGCGCTCCTGCACCTGCGGCCGGCGCGCGTAGACCTCGACCAGCCGGGCCAGCTTGCTCAGCCCGGTGATGCGGCCGTCCACGTTCGGGATGTACCCCACGTGCGCCACGCCGTGGAACGGCACCAGGTGGTGCTCGCAGGTGGAGTACACCTCGATGTCCTTGACCAGCACCATCTCCTCGTGCCCGAGGTCGAAGGTGGTGGTCAGCACGTCCTGGGGCTCCTGCCGCAGGCCCGCGAAGATCTCCCGGTACGCCCGGGCGACGCGGGCCGGCGTCTCGCGCAGGCCCTCGCGCTCGGGGTCCTCGCCGACGGCGAGGAGAAGCTCGCGTACTGCCGCCTCGGCCCGTGCGGCGTCGTACGGCGGGACGTCCGCCGCACGACGCACGGGCGTGGACAGGGGTGTGATGGACCCGTCGGTCATCGTGGTGCTCCGGTCAGTTCGACTGGTCGGGGTGTGCGTCGTCCGACGGCGTCGGAGCATCCACCACGGCCTCGTCCTGCGGCACGACGGCGGGGTGGCCGTTCTGGGCCGCCAGCTCCTTGGGCGTCAGCACGGGGCCGCGCGTGTGCACGGTGCGCTGCTCGCTGGAGAGCCAGACGTCGCGCGCGGCGCGCTTCTCGACGGGCGCGAAGACGTCCGCGAGCTCCTTCTGGTTCAGCGTCTCCTTCTCGAGCAGGCGCAGCACCAGGTCGTCGAGCACGTCGCGGTACTGGGTCAGCACCTCCCACGCCTCGTCGTGCGCAGCCTCGACGAGCTTGCGCACCTCGTTGTCGATGGTGCCGGCCACGGCCTCGGAGTAGTCGCGCTCGTGCCCGTAGTCACGGCCCAGGAACGGCTCGCCCGAGCTGGTGCCGAGCTTGATGGCGCCGACGCGCTCGCTCATGCCGTACTCGGTCACCATCTTGCGGGCGATGGCCGAGGCCTTCTCGATGTCGTTCGAGGCGCCCGTGGTGGGGTCGTGGAACACGATCTCCTCGGCCACACGCCCACCCATGGCGTACGCGAGCTGGTCGAGCAGCTCGTTGCGGGTGGTCGAGTACTTGTCCTCGAGCGGCATGACCATCGTGTAGCCCAGGGCCCGGCCGCGCGGCAGGATCGTCACCTTCGTGACGGGGTCCGTGTACCGCATCGCGGCGGCCACCAGGGCGTGCCCGCCCTCGTGGTACGCGGTGATCTTCTGCTCCTTGGACTGCATGACGCGCGTG
Organism: Promicromonospora kroppenstedtii DSM 19349; assembly: GCF_000515355.1. Classification (GTDB taxonomy): domain Bacteria; phylum Actinomycetota; class Actinomycetes; order Actinomycetales; family Cellulomonadaceae; genus Promicromonospora; species Promicromonospora kroppenstedtii. Next base: position 6,064 of record NZ_KI911728.1, read on the forward strand.
CGCTTCTGCGGGCCGGCCACGACGCGGTCGATGGCCTCGTCCAGCGCGCGGTCATCGATGAGCTGGGCACCGCTGCGGGCGGTGAGCAGCGCGGCCTCGTTGAGCACGTTGGCCAGGTCGGCACCCGTGAAGCCAGGCGTACGGCGGGCCACGGCCGCGAGGTCGACCTCGGGGACCATCGGCTTGCCCTGCGCGTGCACGTTCAGGATCGCCTCGCGGCCCTTGAGGTCCGGGGCCTCCACGGCGACCTGACGGTCGAAGCGGCCCGGCCGCAGCAGCGCGGGGTCCAGGATGTCGGGGCGGTTCGTCGCGGCGATCAGGATGACGTTCGTCTTGACGTCGAAGCCGTCCATCTCGACGAGCATCTGGTTCAGCGTCTGCTCGCGCTCGTCGTGCCCGCCGCCCATGCCGGCACCGCGGTGGCGGCCGACGGCGTCGATCTCGTCCACGAAGATGATCGCCGGCGAGTTCTGCTTGGCCTGCTCGAACAGGTCACGCACACGGCTCGCGCCCACGCCGACGAACATCTCGACGAAGTCGGAACCGGAGATCGAGTAGAACGGCACCCCGGCCTCACCGGCGACGGCGCGTGCGATCAGCGTCTTACCGGTTCCGGGCGGGCCGTACAGCAGCACGCCCTTGGGGATCTTGGCGCCCACGGCCTGGAACTTGGTGGGCTCGGCGAGGAACTCCTTGATCTCCTGGAGCTCCTCGACGGCCTCGTCCGCACCGGCGACGTCGGCGAAGGTCACCTGCGGGGTGTCCTTGCTGACCAGCTTCGCCTTGGACTTGCCGAAGCCCATGACCCGGTTGCCGCCACCCTGCGCCCGCGACAGCAGGAACCAGAACACGACACCGATCAGGAGGAACGGGATCAGCACCGACAGCATGGAGGACCAGAAGCTGGGCTGTGGCACCTCCGAGTCGAACCCGCCGGACGGGTCGGACTTCACGATGGCGTCCTCGACACGGTCGCCCTGCGGCTGCGTGTAGAAGAACTCGACCGTCTTGCCGTGGTCGACCTCCTCCGCGGCGTCGCCCTCACCCTCGGTCGACTTGTACGCCTTGGTGAGCTCGAGCTCGACCCGCTGCTCGCCGTCGACCATGAGGGCGTGCTCGACTGTGCTGCCTTGCAGCAGCTCGATCCCCTGTGACGTCTCGATTCGCGAGACGTTGGGCTGGTTCAGTGCCGAGATGGCCAGCGTCACCACGACCAAGGCGACCAGGATCCAGATGACAGGCCCACTCAGAAGCTTCTTGATGTTCATCGGCGACGGGGACTAGGCCCCGTTTCCCTCCGCTCGCGCAGTATGTATCCGTCGAAACTACATGGTCTCCCTGAGAGGAGCCCCGAGTGTTCGCCCAGAGCATGTGACTCCTGGACCACACTCGCCCAGACGCGACGAACCGCCAGGGACGGGCATCTCGCGGCGCCTCGTGGGCTGAGAGGTCAGCCCCCGTAGACGTGCGGTGCCAGGGTGGCAACGAACGGCAGGTTCCGATAGTTCTCCGCGTAGTCCAGGCCGTAGCCCACGACGAACTCGTTGGGGATGTCGTACCCGAGGTACTTCACGTCCACGTCGGCCTGCGCGGCGTCCGGCTTGCGGAGCATCGAGGCGATCTCGACCGACTCCGGCCCGCGCGAGCGCAGGTTGGAGACCAGCCAGGACAGCGTGAGACCCGAGTCGATGACGTCCTCGACGATGAGCACGTTGCGCCCGGTCAGGTCGGAGCGCAGGTCCATGAGGATGCGCACCACCCCGGAGGACTTGGTGCCCGAGCCGTAGGAGGAGACCGCCATCCAGTCCATCTGCGCCTTGTGGTGCAGGCGACGGGACAGGTCGGCCATCACCATGACCGCACCCTTGAGCACACCGACCAAGAGCAGGTCCTTGCCCGCGTAGTCCGCGTCGATCTGCGCGGCCATCTCGTCGAGCTTCTTGCCGATCTGCTCCTCGGTGAGCAGCACCTCTGCGAGGTCGGGTCCGACGTCGGACTGGTCCACGAGTCACTCCTGAGTTGTGGTGGGGGGTCTGACGCCGGTCCAGCCGTCCGAGTTCCCGGTCGGCGCGGCGCGCAGGAAAAGCCTGCCACACGCGCGCCGTGCCCGTGTCCCGCCGGGGAGCTGCGTGGGACCCTGACCGGTCCAGGACACGACGAGCGCGTCCAGCGCGTCGACGTGCCGCGTCGTGGTGTCGGTGGGCCGGGAGCCCGCCGCGAGCGCCGCGAGGCGCAGGGCCCG
>NZ_KI911728.1:8405-10605 GCF_000515355.1 Promicromonospora kroppenstedtii DSM 19349
GTCCCGGCGGCCACGGCGTCGCGGGCGTCCTGCACGTCCTGGGCCGACGGCGCGGACGGCGGGTCGGCGGGCGGGTCCGCCTCGGCGCTGGGCCCCCAGGGGAACACCAGAGTGAAGGCGAGAACCGCCGAACCGAGGGCACGGAACACCAGCACGCCGCCGTGCCGGTGCCGCTCCGACCCGGCGGACTCGTCCAGAGCTCGGATCCGTTGCATGATCCCCCTTCCGATCCGCGCCACTCCGGCGTGTCGCCTTGCGCAGATCCTGTGAATCACTCCGTTGTTACCGGATCAAATGTGCCCCGAGCCTCCGAAGTGCGCATCCGGAAGGCAAAACGGCGCATACGCCGACACGGGACCAGAGTCGCCCACCCTGTCTCATTTCTGCATCTCACGATTCAAGACATGGCTTTCGCCCTCGCCCGCGGCCGTCTACGGTCGCACCATGACTCGTCGAATGTGTTGTTGCTGATCCAGCGCACGTTCGCCTGCCCTCGGCCGCCCGGCCGACCTCCGCGTGCGCGCCCTCGACCCGCCGCGGACCCCTCCTGATGCGCAGGCCCCACGGGGCATGCCGCGGCTCAGCTCGGTCAGTTCAGCCAGAAGCACGCCACCCCGCACAGGAAGCAGGAGAGCCATGACGCAGCCCCAGTGGTCGTTCGAGACCCGCCAGATCCACGCCGGCCAGGAGCCCGACCCCGCGACCGGCGCACGCGCACTGCCGATCTACCAGACCACCTCGTTCGTGTTCCCCGACGCCGGGGTCGCGGCCGACCGGTTCGCCCTGAAGGACCTGGGGCCCATCTACACGCGCATCGGCAACCCGACGCAGCAGGTCGTCGAGGACCGCATCGCCAGCCTGGAGGGCGGCGTCGGCGCCCTCCTGGTCGCCTCCGGCCAGGCCGCGGAGTCCCTCGCGATCCTGAACCTCGCGCAGGCGGGCGACCACGTCGTCGCCTCCGCGAGCCTCTACGGCGGCACATACAACCTGCTGCACCACACGCTGCCCAAGTTCGGCATCGAGACCACGTTCGTGGACGACCCGCACGACCTCGACGCCTGGCGCGCCGCCGTCCGGCCCAACACGAAGGCGTTCTTCGGCGAGACCATCCCGAACCCGCGCGCCGACGTGCTCGACATCGAGGGCGTCGCGGCCGCGGCCCACGAGGCCGGCGTCCCGCTCATCGTGGACAACACGGTGGCCACCCCGTACCTGATCCGCCCGTTCGAGCACGGCGCCGACATCGTGGTGCACTCCGCGACGAAGTACCTCGGCGGGCACGGCAGCGCGATCGGCGGCGTGATCGTCGACGGCGGCCGGTTCGACTTCGCGGCCGACCCCGAGCGGTTCCCCGGCTTCAACACCCCGGACCCGAGCTACAACGGCATCGTCTTCGCCCGGGACCTGGGCGTGGACGGCGCGCTCGGCGCCAACCTGGCCTTCGTGCTCAAGGCCCGCGTCCAGCTCCTGCGCGACCTCGGCGCGGCGATCTCGCCGTTCAACGCGTTCCTGCTCGCCCAGGGCCTGGAGACGCTGTCGCTGCGGATCGAGCGGCACGTCGCCAACGCCGAGCACGTCGCCGGGTGGCTGGAGGCCCGGGATGACGTCCGCGGCGTGCACTACGCCGGCCTGGCGAGCTCGCCGTGGCACGCCAACGCCCAGAAGTACGCGCCCAAGGGCGCCGGCGCGGTGCTCGCCTTCGAGCTCGACGGCGGCGCGGACGCGGGCCAGGCCTTCGTCTCGGCGCTGCAGCTGCACTCCAACGTGGCGAACATCGGGGACGTCCGGTCGCTCGTGATCCACCCCGCCTCCACGACCCACTCCCAGCTCACGCCGGACGAGCAGGCGCTGTCGGGCGTCACGCCCGGCCTGGTGCGCCTGGCGGTCGGCCTGGAGAACGTGGAGGACATCCTGGCGGACCTGGAGCTCGGCTTCACCGCCGCCAAGAACCTCCTGGGCGAGGAGAGCTGATCGTCCCGTCCGTACCTGGAGCGGGCACCGGGGAACCCTCCGGTGCCCGCTCCGCACCCCGAGCCGTAGGAGAAGCCATGGCCGTCACCACCCCGAAGGCCGAGCACGGCGCCCCCGAGCAGACCCTCCGCACCGCGAGCGTGCCGTTCTCCGTGTCGGACGACGCCCACGGCGCCGGCCGGCGCGAGACGGGCGACGTCGCCCCGGCGGGACCCGCCGGGACCTCGCG
>NZ_KI911728.1:10705-11819 GCF_000515355.1 Promicromonospora kroppenstedtii DSM 19349
GTCGGCCACGGGCGGCTTGGGCGGTGCGGGGCGCTCGGACCGGGGCTGCGGCGCCTGCGCGACGACCGGCATCTTGCCCGTGAGGGCGTAGCCGACCTTGACGCCCTCCTCGAAGGCGTCCTTGGGCCCCGACGAACCGCCGGTGACGCCGCCGGTCACGCCGGTGTCCATGGACGTGCTGACCGAGCCCTTCATCGAGCTCGTGATGGTGCCGCCGATCGGCGCCGACTTCGGGGCCGGCAGGCCCGGGGGCAGGTGCACCACCAGCGGCGACACGTCGAGGAACTTGCGGCCGTCGTTCGAGTTCACCACGCCCATCTTCAGCACCTCGACGGGCATCGAGGGCTGGCGCAGGAAGTCGACGGCGTTGAGGATCTCGTCGGGCGCGTTCTGGCAGATGATGATCAGCCGCGCGCCGCCCCCGCCGTTCTTCCCGGCCTGCGTGCGCGTGATCGGCACGCTGTCGTAGAAGGCGGCGACGTCGTGCTGGAAGGAGCTGGCCCCACCGCGGTAGCGTGCGGCGAGCTCGGCGCGGGTCAGGCGGCCGGCGGCGCCGGCGTGGTCCAAGGCCTTGGCGAGGTTCTCGCGGTCGAGGTCCGCCACGAGCTCCACGACTACGGGCGAGCCCGACGCGTCGAGGGCCAGCAGGTGGGGCTCGTCCGGGCCGGAGCCCTGCGCGATCGGGAAGACCTCTTCGCCGAGCAGGCCGTCGATGTGCGAGTCGACCACCTGGTTGGCCGTGGTCTTGAGACCTGGCTCCCCACCGTCCGGGCCGTTCGCGGACGTCACGAGGAGTGGCCGCTGGGTATCGACCTCGAACAATGGCATCTCGTGATCTCCCCGGGTCCTGCGGCATCGGTCCGCCTTAGCCTAAAGGCCGCGGGCAAGAGTCCGGAAACACGGGGGTGAAGGGTTAGTGAGACTTGCCCCCGGGTCGTCGGCCCACCTATGGTCCCGCCCATGACGAGCGCTGCGGCGTCGCTGGCGGCGCTGTGGCCGGTCCTGGTCGCCGGCCTCGTGGCCGGGTACGCGGTCGCGCTGCCCGTGGGCCCGGTCGCGTCCTACCTCGTGGGGCTGGCTGCCCGGCACCCGTGGCGCGTCGGCGTGGCGGGGG
>NZ_KI911729.1:0-1346 GCF_000515355.1 Promicromonospora kroppenstedtii DSM 19349
GGGCCGGCTCGGTGGGCCGGCGCGCGACGTCGTCGGCGGGGCGGCCCGGCAGGGTGGTGGCGGTCATCTCAGGCCCTCCCGTACTTCTCGGCGTTCTCCTGCAGCAGGAAGGACGCCTGCGTCGTCGCGGTCTCCAGCGCGGCGCCCGGGTCGCCGAGCGAGAGCAGGGCGTCCCCGATCGCGGGGTACAGGATGGTGGTCTGCACCTCGGCGATGCCCGGTACCAGCGGGTAGAAGCGGATGTGCTCCACGCCCTCGGCCACGTGTGACTGCGCTGTCAGCTCAGCCAGCTCGGGCGAGTCGAGGATCGGCAGGCGCGCGGGGACGGGCCCCGCGGTGGCCCAGCCGATCGAGTTGGCCAGGATCCAGCCCAGGAACGTCACGACGGCGGCCAGCCGGTCGGCGTCGAACCGCGGCTGACGGGCGACGACGAACTGGTGCGAGCCCGAGAACGCGGCGCGGCGCTCGCCGATCTGCGGCAACGGGGCCACGTCCCAGTCGAGGCCGTCGACCGAGCCGAGGTCGTTGATCAGGGCCCCGGGACCGCCCCACAGGAAGGCGTTCTGGTCGTTCTTGAACGCCGTCGAGGCGTCCGAGCCGCTGACGTTCCGCGGACTCCAGCCCTCGCGGATCAGGGTCTGCTGCCAGGTCAGCGCGTCGATCCCGGCCCGGCTGCCGAACGTCGCTGCCGTGCCGGCGTCGTCGTAGTGCTCACCACCGAACTGCCAGAGCAGGGAGTCGAACCCGCGCCCCACGCCCTGCGGGTCGACGGCGGGCAGCCAGTGACCGCTGATCCCGGCCGAGGCCAGCGCGTCGAGCGCGTGCTCGTAGGCGGCGCGGTCCGTCGGCGGCGCGTCCGGGTCCAGCCCGGCCTGCTCGAGCACCCGGCGGTTGTAGAACAGCGAGTCGGGCCACATGTCCAGGGGCAGCGACCAGCGCTGGTCCTTGTAGACGCCGGAGCCCCAGACCACGGGGAGGTAGTCCGCCTCGGCGAGCCCCACGGTGTCGAGGATCTCGTCGACGGGCATGATCACCCGGCGCGCGGCGTTGGTCGCCACCTGGAAGTTGTGCATGAGCGCGAAGTCGGGCGCCAGGCCGCTCGTGACCGCCGCCGGGAACTTCTGGTAGAAGTCGCCCCACGGCAGGGCGTACATGTCGATGCCGATGTTCGGGTGCTCCCGCGTGAACTCCTCGATCAGCGTCCGCATGACCGGGCCGTCGCCGCCCGTCAGCCCGTTCCAGAACTTCAGCGTGACCGGCGGCCCGTCGTAGGCCGCGGGTACCCGCGGCATCCGCGCCGTGCCGATCGTCGGCGCGCAGCCGGCGACGGCCGCCGCGACGCCGGC
>NZ_KI911729.1:1446-4850 GCF_000515355.1 Promicromonospora kroppenstedtii DSM 19349
CAGCCGCCCGCGTGCCGGGCGGCCTTGGCGACGCGGTTCGGCGGCAGCGTGGGCGCGAGCCGGGCGAGCATCTCGGTCGCCTCGTCGAACGAGAACCGGAGCTCGGGGAACCGCACCTCGCCGAGCATGCCGCGGGCGCGCAGCCGGTCCACGGGCAGGTGCGGGGCGTGCCGGCTGACCAGGACGACGCGCAGCCACCGTGGCAGGTGCTGCACGAACATCGTCAGCGCCCCGGAGGCCACCGCCTCGTCGACCACCTCCAGGTCGTCGATCACCAGTACGCGCGGGCCGTAGCTGCGTGACTCCAGGTCGTCGAGCAGGGTTCCGACGGCGTCGAGCAGCGCGCGCCGGCGCCGGATCACGTCGGCGGCAGGTTCGGCGCACCCCGGGGCGATCCCGTCGAGCGCGGCGAGGATGCTCAGCCAGAGCTGGGCGGGGTCGCGGTCCGACTCGTCCACGGACAGCCAGGCGTGCGGCAGGTCGGTCCAGCCCACCCAGTCCCGCAGGAGGGAGGTCTTGCCCGAGCCGGCCGGCGCGACCACGAGCGTGAGCGGCGACTCGACGGCGGTGTCGAGCAGCTCGATGAGCCGGGGCCGGCGCACGATGTGCTCGGGGTTGACCGCAGGCCGCAGCTTGGCCTGGTAGACCGTCGCCAGGGGACCAGGTGGGGCACCGGGCGCGGGCTGACGGTCATGCGGTACGCCCGGACCAGGTGAGTGCGTCATCGCCGCTCCACGGGATGGATCTCTTGCGAGGATATCCCCGGGCCGCGCCCCGCGCCCCGCGGGGCCGTCACGAACCCGCGCGCTTGGCCTCCTTGACGGCCTCGTAGCGGTCCAGGGCCACGGCCCGTTCGTCCTTGTGGTCGACGACGCGCTCGGGGTACCCGGCCGGCACACCACCCGGCAGCTTCCAGGGCTGGTGGGCGGCCTTGCCGGGCACGTCAGCGAGCTCGGGCACGTACTTGCGCACGTAGGCGCCGTCCGGGTCGAACCGCTCGCCCTGCAGCACCGGGTTGAACACCCGGAAGTACGGGGCGGCGTCGGTGCCGCTGCCGGCCACCCACTGCCAGCCGTGCTGGTTGGAGGCGAGGTCGCCGTCGACCAGCCGGCCCATGAAGTGCCGAGCGCCCCACCACCACGGCAGGTGCAGGTCCTTGACCAGGAACGACGCCGTGATCATCCGCACCCGGTTGTGCATCCAGCCCTCGGCCAGGAGCTGGCGCATGCCGGCGTCGACGACGGGGTAGCCGGTGCGGCCCTCGCGCCACGCGTCGAACAGCCGGTCGGCCTCGGGACCGCTGTCGGTGGCCAGGGCGTCGAACGCGCGGTCGTAGTTGTGCCGGGCGGAGTCCGGGCGCTGGTCGAGCACGTCGGCGTAGAAGTCGCGCCAGGCCAGCTCGTTGCGGAACGACTGGGCACCGTTCGACCGCTTGGCCGCGATGTCGGCGAGCAGGCTGCGCGGGTGCACGCAGCCGTACTTGAGGTAGACCGACATACGGGAGGTGCCGGGCTGGTCGGGCCGGTCCCGGCCGTCCGCGTACTCCTGCAGGTGGTCACGCACGAACTCGTCCCACCGCCGGTGCGCCGCCGCCTCGCCCGGTTCGGGCAGGTCGGCATCGACGGCGGGCTGGTCGGGGATCTTCGCGGACTGGACGTGGGCCGTCGCCGGGTCGATCCAGTCCAGGTAGCCGGCGTCGGTGTCCGCGGGGGCGCGCCAGCCGTGGTCGGCCCAGGCCCGGCTGAACGGGGTGAACACCCGGTAGCGGCCGCCGTCCCCGGACAGCACCCGCCCGGGCGCGACGGCGTACGGGGACCCGGTGCGCACCAGCGTGCGGTCCGCCTCCGCGAGCGCCCGCTCGACCTCGGCGTCCCGGGCCTGGCCGTAGGGCCCGAAGTCGGCGGCGACGTGCACGGCCCCCGCCCCGATCTCCTCGGCCACGCGGGGCACCACCTCGACCGGGTCGCCCTCGACGACCAGGAGCCGGCCACCCAGGCTCTCGTCCAGGTCACGCAGGCACCCGTACAGGAACCACAGGCGCGCGTCCCCGGCCGGCCCGAGCAGGCGCGGGTCGAGCACGAACAGGGCGAGCGCGGGGGTGCCCTGGCCCGCGGCGAGGAAGGTCGGCTGGTCGGCGACCCGCAGGTCGCGCCGGAACCAGACCAACGACGGGGCTTCGGTCATGCGGCCCACGGTACGGGGGCGCGGCCCGGCTCGCGCCCGGGTGAAACGTGCGCAGTACGCTGACGAGCCCAGCGACCGGGAGGTCCCCCCTGCACAACCACGAGCCCACCGGATACGACTGCCCGTTCTGCGACTTCGACGCGGAGCGCGAGGGCGAGGGCGAGGGCGAGGTGGTCTACCGCGACGACCGGGTCTTCGCGATCATCGAGCCCCGCTGGTGGCCGCGGAACCCCGGCCACGTGCTGATCGTCCCGGTGGCCCACCACGAGAACCTCTACGACCTCCCCGCCGACGACGGCCACGCGGTCTTCGACGCGACCCGGCTGCTCGCCCGGGCGATGCGCCGCGTCTACGACTGCGCGGGCGTCTCGACCCGGCAGCACAACGAGCCCGCCGGCAACCAGGACGTCTGGCACTTTCACCAGCACCTCTTCCCGCGCTACCCCGGTGACGACCTGTACGGCACGCTGCCCGAGCCGGACTGGCTCCCGGTCGAGCGGCGCCGGGCGTACGCGGAGCGGCTGCGGGGCGCGCTCGGCTGAGGTGTTGTCGAGGCCGGTCTCAACGGTGTGGTCGGCAGGATGTCAGGTGGTCGGCAACTCGGGCTGCCGACCACCTGACATCCTGCCGACCACACTGTTCAGGGGGGCGTGCGGTGGGCGCCGCGCCTCACTGACCCTGCTGCGCCACGGCCGCGGTGAACTCCCAGTGCCACGGCTCGTAGGGACCGACGCCGCCCGCCTGCGCCCAGCCCGGGTTGTCCCAGCCGAACTCCGGCGCGTTGGCCTTGAGCCAGTCCCAGCGGTCGCCGGCGTAGCCGTCGGCGCAGATGTCGATCGCGAGGCCCCAGCCGTGGTTGGACGTACCCGGGGTCGCCGTCAGCGTGGGCTTGGCGGCCTTGGCCGTCACCTGCGCCGCGTAGCTGCGGTAGCCGTCGGTGATGCAGATCGCCTCGCCGAACTGCTCGGTGTACGCCTGGTTCAGGCGGGCCAGGGCCACGGCCGCGTCCGCGCGGATGGCGGGGTACCCGTCCCAGAGGTCGCACAGCTCGCTGGCCGGGATCTGGCCGTTCGTGCCCGCGCCCGTGGCCACACCGTCGCAGCCGGGCAGCACCGGCGGGGCGTCGACCTCCACCGCTGAAGCCTCCTCGGCCGGGAGCACCGCGTCCCGGGGAACGGTCACGCCGGCGGACGCCCCGAGCGCCGACCGCTCCTGGCCGC
>NZ_KI911730.1:0-3192 GCF_000515355.1 Promicromonospora kroppenstedtii DSM 19349
GACGTCGTCGGGCACCGGGCGTCCGAGCACGACGAGCCGCCGCAGCTCACCCCGGTCGACCCCCAGCGCGTGCGCCAGCAGCGCCTCGGCGTCGGCCTGCGGCGACCCGACCCCGGCGCCCGCCAGCTCCTCGTGAGCCCACCTCAACAGCTGTGCGTTCACCGCGCTCCTCCGACCACGGCAAAAGCCTGCCCGACCGGACCCGAAGACGCCAGGTCCGCCGGGATCCGATGCGGCTCAGACACCCGAGGCCTCGGCCAGCCGGGCCGCCTCGTCGGCGTCGATCGCGGAGCGCACCACCGGACCCAGGTCGCCATCCAGCACCTGGTCGAGGTTGTACGCCTTGTACCCCGTGCGATGGTCGGCGATCCGGTTCTCCGGGAAGTTGTAGGTGCGGATGCGCTCGGACCGGTCCACGGTGCGCACCTGCGAGCGGCGCAGCTCGGCGGACTCGGCGGCGGCCGCCTCCTGCTGAGCGGCGAGCAGGCGGGCCCGCAGCACGCGCATGGCCTGCTCGCGGTTCTGCAGCTGCGACTTCTCGTTCTGCATCGAGACCACGATGCCCGTGGGCACGTGCGTGATGCGCACCGCGGAGTCCGTGGTGTTCACGGACTGCCCGCCCGGCCCGGAGGACCGGTAGACGTCGATGCGCAGGTCGTTCTGGTCGATCTCGAGCTCGCCCGGGTCGTCGACCTCGGGGAACACGAGCACGCCCGCCGCCGAGGTGTGGATGCGGCCCTGCGACTCGGTGACCGGCACCCGCTGCACGCGGTGCACGCCGCCCTCGTACTTGAGGCTGTGCCAGACGCCGTCCTCGGGGCCCTGCACGCTCTTGGCCTTGATCGCGACCTGCACGTCCTTGTAGCCGCCCAGGTCGGACGCCGTAGCCTCCAGGAGCTGCGTGGACCAGCCGCGCTGCTCGGCGTAGCGCAGGTACATGCGCAGCAGGTCGCCCGCGAACAGCGCGGACTCCTCCCCGCCCTCGCCCGCCTTGATCTCGAGGATCACGTCGCGCCCGTCGTCGGGGTCGCGCGGCACGAGCACCCGCCGCAGCTTCTCCTCCGCGCTCGCCTCGGCATCCCGCAGCGCGGGCAGCTCCTCGGCGAACGAGGCGTCCTCGGCCGCCAGCTCGGCGGCGGCCTCGGCGTCGTCGTGCGCCTGCTCCCACGCCTTGTAGGCCCCGACGACCTGGTTGAGCTCCGCGTAGCGGCGGCCCAGCGTGCGGGCCCGGCCCGGATCGGCGTGCACGGCGGGGTCCGCCAGCGCCGTCTCGATCTCGGCGTGCTCGCTGAGCAGCGGTCCGACGGCGGCGAACGACTCGGTCACGATCTCTCCTCGCTACAGCTGCTGCCCCGTTGAGTGCTGGCTATCTGCGCTCTGAGCGACGCTGTGGCAACAAATAGCCAGCACTCAACGGGAAAGGGGTGGGGGCAAAGCAACAGCGCCGGTGGTCCGGCGCCCGACTGCCCCTGGAGAGGTTGTCGGACCGGACCACCGGCGCTGCGGAGTCGCTACTTGTCGGCGTCCTTCTTGCCGTAGCGCGCCTGGAACCGGGCCACGCGGCCACCGGTGTCCATGATCTTCTGCTTGCCCGTGTAGAACGGGTGGCAGGCGCTGCAGACGTCGGCCGAGATCTTGCCGGACGTCTCGGTGCTACGCGTCGTGAAGGTGTTGCCACAGGTGCAGGTGACCTGCGTGACGACGTACTCGGGGTGGATTCCAGCCCTCATGTTGCTCCTTGGTGAGATGCCGCTGGGTCGCCCTGCAGAACCGCGGGACGTGAACCAGCCAGCCAGCCAATCATTGTGCCACTACCTCGCCGGGTTGGGCGAGGCGGTGGGGTGTGACGTGGATCGGACCTCGTCAGACGGTGCTTGGCGCCGCCTGAGCCTGCTCAGACGGTCTCGCCGACGTTCTCGTTCTCCGTCAGACCGCCCGGCGTCGTCTTCTGCACGTGCAGCAGGAACTCGACGTTGGTCTTGGTCTTCTTGAGCTGCCCGAGCAGCAGCTCGGCGGCCTGCGTCTGGTCGAGCGCGCCCATCACCCGGCGCAGCTTGTAGACGATGGCGAGCTCGTCCTTCGACATGAGGATCTCCTCGCGCCGGGTGCTCGAGCCGTTGACGTCGATCGCGGGGAAGATGCGCTTCTCGGCCAGGGACCGCGACAGGCGCAGCTCCATGTTGCCGGTGCCCTTGAACTCCTCGAAGATCACCTCGTCCATCTTCGAGCCGGTCTCGACCAGGGCCGTCGCGAGGATGGTCAGCGAGCCGCCGTCCTCGATGTTGCGGGCGGCGCCGAAGAACTTCTTGGGCGGGTAGAGCGCGGCGGCGTCCACACCACCGGACAGGATGCGGCCCGACGCCGGGGCGGCCAGGTTGTAGGCGCGCGACAGGCGGGTGATGCCGTCGAGCAGCACCACGACGTCCTGGCCCAGCTCCACGAGGCGCTTGGCCCGCTCGATGGCGAGCTCGGCGACCAGCGTGTGGTCCGAGGCGTGGCGGTCGAAGGTCGAGGAGATGACCTCGCCCTTGACCGAGCGCTCGAAGTCGGTGACCTCCTCCGGGCGCTCGTCCACCAGCACGACCATGAGGTGGACCTCAGGGTTGTTCAGCGAGATCGCGTTGGCGATCTGCTGCATCATCAGCGTCTTGCCGGCCTTGGGCGGCGCGACGATCAGGCCGCGCTGGCCCTTGCCGATCGGGGCGACGATGTCGATGACGCGCGGCGTCAGCTTGGTCGCCTCGGGGTTCTCCAGGCGCAGCCGCTCCTGCGGGTACAGCGGCGTCAGCTTGGTGAACTCGGGCCGCTCGCGCGCCTCCTCCGGCGTCATGCCGTTCACCGAGTCCAGGCGCACCAGCGCGTTGAACTTGTTGACCTTGGCATTGCGCCCGGTCGGCTGCTGCGGCGGCTCCTCGCCCTCGCGCGGCTGGCGGACGGCGCCGACGACGGCGTCACCGCGGCGCAGCCCGGCCTTCTTGACCTGGTTCAGCGACACGTAGACGTCGTTGTTGCCCGGCAGGTAGCCCGAGGTCCGCACGAACGCGTAGTTGTCGAGGATGTCAAGGATTCCGGCGACGGGCAGCAGCACGTCGTCCTCGCGCACCTCGACGTTGTCGAGACCAGCGACGTCCGGCCCCTGGCGGCCGCGGCCCCGCTTGCGGTCGCGGCCCCGGTCGCGACCCCGGCGGCGGC
>NZ_KI911730.1:3292-4319 GCF_000515355.1 Promicromonospora kroppenstedtii DSM 19349
CGAGGTGGCGACCTCGGCGGCGGCGACCGGTACCTCGCTACGGACAGGCTTGTCGGTGACGGGCTGCTCCGGGACGGAAGCGGCACGGGCCGGGCGCTTCGTCGCGCCGCCGCCCGTCTTCTCGCGGATCGAGTCCACGAGGTCGCTCTTGCGCATCCTGGAGGTGCCCTTCACGCCCAGGTCTCCGGCGAGTGCCTGGAGCTCGGCGAGGCGCATGCTGCTCAGCGCGCCCGTACCGGCCGCACGGCCGGTGGCTGACTGAGCGTTATCGGTGGTGTCTGTCACGAAGGACCCTTCCCCCTCGAACTGCGGCTGATCGCCTGAACGCGGGCCGCGGGATAGTGGGCGCCCGGCTGAATGTGGCCAGAACGCGGAAAACCTCGCATCAGTGGTACGACGAAGGGGCTGACGGGGGCGTTGTCTGCCTTCTCGCGAGATGCGGTGGGCCGTAGATCACGGCCTGCTACGGGCACGGCTGAGCGGCTTTGACTGCAGCTGGGTAGGCGGTGAGGAACCGATGTTGAATCCGTGTTCCCGCCACCATGGCTCAGGACGTGCGATCCCGAAGGTTCACTGCATACTACCACCCCGTACTGCTGGTGATCCTGGTCCGGCATGACTTCTGTCTGCCCCTGACGGACCGGACGATAGCGCACCCGTGTTACCGGTGATCCTCCTGGCCCGCGCGCCTGTCAGATCGATCCCCGGGCTCAGCCTGCGCCAGCCCGCGGTCTCGTCCACGAGGTCTGCCAGGACGGCGTCCCGCGCGGCCCGGTGGCCGGGCCCGGCGAGCACCAGGACGGTCGGCCCGGCACCCGAGACGGTAGCCGGGACGCCCTCGTCCCGCAGCGCCCGGAGCAGCTCGCTGGAGGCGCCAAGGACGCCGGCACGGTACTGCTGGTGCAGCCGGTCCTCGGTGGCGTCGAACAGCAGCTCCGGACGCCGGGCCAGGGCCTCCACCAGGAGTGCCGCCCGGCCCGCCGTGAACGCGGCGTCGCCGTGGGACACCTGCGCCGGCAGGGCCGCC
>NZ_KI911730.1:4419-9152 GCF_000515355.1 Promicromonospora kroppenstedtii DSM 19349
GTTCAACCTCGTGGTCGGCGGGGCGTCCGGCTGGCCCGTGCCCAGGCGTCCCCGAGGCGGCACCGGCGCGGCCGCGGGCAGCTCGGAACCGCCGTCCGTGGCCTGCTCGGCGTCGGGCTGCTGGACCGTGACCTCGAGGTTGAACAGGAACCCGACCGACTCCTCCTTGATGGCGTCCGTCATCGCCTGGAAGAGCTGGAAGCCCTCGCGCTGGTACTCGACCAGCGGGTCGCGCTGCGCCATGGCGCGCAGCCCGATGCCCTCCTTGAGGTAGTCCATCTCGTAGAGGTGCTCGCGCCACTTGCGGTCCAGCACGGAGAGCACCACGCGGCGCTCGAGCTGCCGCATGGCCGGCGGCGAGAGCTCGTCCTCGCGGGCCTGGTAGGCCACGCGCGCGTCGGACAGGATCTCCTCCAGCAGCATGTCGCTGGTGACGCGGTCCATGCCGCCCGCCTCGTCGGCGATCTCCTCCGGCGTCAGCGACACCGGGTAGACGGCCTTCAGGGCCGTCCACAGGGCGTCCAGGTCCCACTGCTCCGGGCTGCCCTCGGCGGTGGCGTTGGTGACGTACTCGGTGATCGTGTCCGTGAGGAAGTGCTGCACCTGCTCGCGCATGTCCTCGCCCTCGAGCACGCGCAGGCGCTCGGCGTAGATGACGGTGCGCTGGCGGGACAGGACGTCGTCGTACTTGAGGACGTTCTTGCGGATCTCGAAGTTGCGCGCCTCGACCTGGCCCTGCGCGGACATGATGCCGCGCGTGACCATCTTGGACTCGAGCGGCATGTCGTCCGGGAAGCCGGCGCGGTTCATCATCGACTCGGCGAGGCCGGAGTTGAACAGCCGCATCAGGTCGTCCTGCATCGACAGGTAGAACCGGGACTCCCCCGGGTCGCCCTGGCGGCCGGAACGGCCGCGGAGCTGGTTGTCGATGCGGCGGGACTCGTGCCGCTCGGTGCCCAGCACGTACAGGCCGCCGGCGGCCTTCACCTCGTCGTGCTCGGCGGCGACGCGGGCCTTGGCCTTCTCCAGCGCCTCGGGCCAGGCCGCCTCGTACTCCTCCGGCGTCTCGACGGGGTCGAGGCCACGCTCGGCGAGCTCGCTCACGGCGAGGTGCTCGGCGTTGCCGCCGAGCATGATGTCGGTACCACGGCCGGCCATGTTCGTGGCGACCGTGACGGCGCCCTTGCGGCCCGCCATCGCCACGACGGAGGCCTCGCGCTCGTGCTCCTTGGCGTTGAGCACGTTGTGCGGCACGCCGGCCTTCTTCAGCTTGGCGCTGAGCAGCTCGGACTTCTCGACGCTGGTGGTACCCACCAGGACCGGCTGGCCGTAGGCGTGCCGCTCCACGATGTCCGCCACCACGGCGTTGAACTTCCCGTCCTCGTTCTTGTAGACGAGGTCGGGCTGGTCCAGACGCTGCGGCGGGTTGTTCGTCGGGATCGGGACCACGCCGAGCTTGTAGGTGCCCTGGAACTCGGCGGCCTCGGTCTCGGCCGTACCGGTCATGCCCGAGAGCTTGCCGTACAGGCGGAAGTAGTTCTGGAGGGTGATCGTGGCGAGCGTCTGGTTCTCCGCCTTGATCTCCACACCCTCCTTGGCCTCGATGGCCTGGTGCATGCCCTCGTTGTAGCGACGGCCGGCGAGGATACGGCCGGTGTGCTCGTCGACGATCATGACCTCGCCGTTCAGCACGACGTAGTCCTTGTCCCGCTTGAACAGCTCCTTGGCCTTGATGGCGTTGTTCAGGAAGCCGATCAGCGGCGTGTTCAGCGACTCGTACAGGTTGTCGATGCCGAGGTAGTCCTCGATCTTCGCGATGCCCGGCTCCAGCACGCCGACCGTGCGCTTCTTCTCGTCCACCTCGTAGTCCACCGTCGGGACCAGGCGGAGCACGACCTTCGCGAACTCCGTGTACCAGCGGTTCGCGTCGCCGGCCGCGGGGCCGGAGATGATCAGCGGCGTACGGGCCTCGTCGATGAGGATGGAGTCCACCTCGTCGACGATGGCGAAGTTGTGCCCGCGCTGCACCAGGTCGTCCGTGGACCAGGCCATGTTGTCGCGCAGGTAGTCGAAGCCGAACTCGTTGTTCGTCCCGTAGGTGATGTCGGCGGCGTACATCTCGCGACGCTGCGCCGGCGTCTGGCCCGACAGGATGACGCCCGTGGTCAGGCCCATGAACCGGAAGACGCGGCCCATCAGCTCGCCCTGGTACTTGGCCAGGTAGTCGTTGGTGGTGATGACGTGCACGCCGTCACCCGACAGGGCGTTGAGGTACGCGGCGGTCGTGGCCACCAGCGTCTTGCCCTCACCGGTGCGCATCTCGGCGATGTTGCCGAGGTGCAGCGCCGCACCACCCATGATCTGCACGTCGAAGTGCCGCTGGCCGAGCGTGCGGCGGGCGGCCTCGCGGATCGCCGCGAACGCCTCCGGCATCAGCTCGTCCAGGGTGGCACCGTGCTCGAGACGCTCCCGGAACCGGGCCGTCTCCTCCCGGAGCTCGGTGTCGCTGAGCTCGACGAAGCTGGGCTCCAAGCGATTGACCTGCTCAGCCACGTTGTGCAGCTTCTTCAGGACACGTCCTTCGCCGATGCGAAGGACCTTGTCGAGGATGGACACGCGGGTTCTCCCAGGTCGTCGTCGAGTTTTCGCCGTCGCCCATCGTAGGCCGTAAACCTGAGCGGGTGGCCCGAAGCGGACGGCGGACCGGCACGGTTCGCTCTCGGGGTAACGATCACGGGAAGCATGCGGTTCCTGAGGCAGCCTTGATCTCTCCCTGACGAACCGGAGACCGACACCGGATAGGGTGGTCACATCGCCCACCCGCCCGCGCTCGCGCGGCATGCCGTCCAGTGCTCGACCCGGGTCCCGCACCCGGCGCCCCTGGCACGACGTCCTGTCCCCGAGCCCTGACAGGACGGAACGGACGTGCTTCCGGTACTCCTCGCCCACGGCGTCCTGGCCCTTGCCGCGCCCGCACTCTTCGCCCGCCTCGGACGACGCGCCTTCTGGGTGCTGGCCCTCGGTCCCGCCGGGGCCGCTGCGTATGCCCTGTCCCAGACGTCTGCGGTCTTCGCCGGCCGCACGCCCACGGAACGCGTGGAGTGGATCCCGGCGCTCGGCCTCGCCGTCGACCTACGGCTCGACTCGCTGTCCTGGCTGATGCTGCTGGTGGTCGGGGCGGTCGGCGCCCTCGTGCTGCTGTACTGCAGCGCCTACTTCGCCCGCGACGCGCGCGGCCTGGGCCGGTTCGGTGGGTTCCTCGTGGCCTTCGCCGGCTCGATGGCCGGCCTCGTCACCGCCGACGACATGCTCCTGCTGTTCGTGTTCTGGGAGCTCACCACGGTGTTCTCCTACCTCCTGATCGGGCACTACGCCGACCGCACGTCGTCGCGCCGGGCGGCCATGCAGGCGCTCGTGGTGACCACCGCGGGCGGCCTCGCGATGCTGGTCGGCGTGGTCGTGCTCGGGGTCACCGCCGGCACCTGGAGCATGTCGGCCGTCATCGCCGACCCGCCGGCCGGGCCCGCGGTGACCATCGCCGTGGTGTGTCTGCTGGCCGGGGCGGCCACCAAGTCCGCCCTGGTGCCCACGCACTTCTGGCTGCCCGCCGCGATGGCCGCGCCCACGCCCGTGTCCGCCTACCTGCACGCGGCCGCCATGGTGAAGGCCGGCATCTACCTGGTGGCCCGGTTCGCGCCCGCGTTCTCGGACCTGACGGCGTGGCGCGTCGTCGTGCTCGTGCTCGGTGGCACCACGCTGCTGCTCGGCGGGTACCGCGCGCTGAAGCAGCACGACCTCAAGCTGGTCCTCGCGTTCGGCACGGTATCCCAGCTCGGGCTCCTCACGCTGCTGCTCGGCTACGGCACGCGGGCCACCGCGCTCGCCGGCCTGGCGCTGCTCGGCGCGCACGCCATGTTCAAGGCGTCGCTGTTCCTCGTGGTCGGCGTGGTCGACGCCGCGACCGGAACCCGTGACCTGCGCAAGCTCGCCGGCGTCGCACGCCGGCTGCCCGTCACGGCCCTGGCCGCGACGCTGGCGACAGCGTCGATGATCGGCCTGCCACCGTTCGCCGGCTACGTCGCCAAGGAGGCGGCACTGGTGGCCTGGGAGCACGACGGCGACGTGCTGGGTCGCGTGATGACCGTCGTCGTCGCCGTGGGCTCGGCCCTCACCGTCGCGTACGGGCTGCGCTTCCTCTGGGGCGCGTTCAAGCCCCGCCTGCCGGCCACGGCCGAGCTCCCGGAGCAGGAGGCCGCGCCCGGCACCGTGCACCCGCAGCCGTTCTGGATGGTCGCGCCGCCGCTGGTCCTGGGCGTCCTCGGCCTGGTCGTGGCCCTCGTGCCCCAGGTCGGTCAGGAGCTCCTGGCCCCGTACGCGAACACCTACCCTGCCGGCGAGCCCGGCCACCTCGCGCTCTGGGAGGGGTTCACGCCCGCCCTCGCGATCACCGTCGCCGTGTTCCTGGCCGGCGGCCTCGCGTTCTGGCAGCGCGCACGGATCGAGCGGTTCCAGGACTCGCTGTGGTCCCCCGACGGCGCCGACGTGCTCTACCGACGGTTCATGCGCAAGCTCGACCGCCTCGCCAGCGACGTCACGGCCGGCACGCAGCGCGGCTCCCTGCCCTTCTACCTGGGTGTCATCCTCGTGACGCTCGCCGTGGGGCCCGGGCTCGCGCTCGCGCTCGGCCTGGTCGGCGAGCCGGGCGGCCTGCCCGTCGCGACCGACGCCGCGGG
>NZ_KI911730.1:9252-9662 GCF_000515355.1 Promicromonospora kroppenstedtii DSM 19349
CCCGGTCCAGCAGGTCGGTGTCGTACGGGCCCAGCCGCGCGAACAACGGCAGCTGGTGCGCCCGGGCGAGCACGTTCACCGAGTCGATCTGGAACAGGCCGAGGCGGTCGATCACGCCTTGGACGTGCCGCATGGTGCGCGGCCCGTCGGTACGCGGGCGGTGCAGGCCCTGGGCTGCGACGGCCACACGGCGTGCCTGGTCGAGGGACAGCGAGATCGGTTGCACGGACCCATCCTGCCCCGTACCACTGACACTCCCCCCGAGGCTGTGGACAAGCGGCGCGCGACCGCGCGCTGCGCCAGGGTCGGGGAATGCGCCCCGTCCGCGAGCTCGCCCGCCTGCTGCTGCCCGTCGCCTGCCCGTGCGGCGAGCTCGACGTGCCGTGGTGCGCCCGCTGCGCGGACCTGCT
>NZ_KI911730.1:9762-12397 GCF_000515355.1 Promicromonospora kroppenstedtii DSM 19349
GGCCGCGGCCCGCCGCTCCGCCTGTGCGTCGCGCAGCTCCTCGGCGGCGTCGTACCCGAGGGCTGCCTCGGCCGCCTCGTCGGCGAGGGCCAGGCCGGCCGTGCCGTACAGGTGGAACACCGCGTCAGCGCCGTGCCGCTCGAGCTCGGCCACGTCGTCGTCGTACCGGGCGACGGCGGCGACCGTGCCCTCGAAGCCGCTCGCCCGCAGCTGGGACAGCGCGATGAGGTTGGCCGCGTGGAAGGGCATGGCGAGGATCGCGAGGCGGACGGCGCCCGCGCTGCGCACCCGGCCCCAGAACTCGATGTCGGTCGCGTCGGCCTGCACCACGGTGAAGCCCTCGGTACGCAGGGCGGCGACGCGGGTCGGGTCGTGCTCGACGCCCACGACGTTCATGCCGTAGTCGTCGCGCAGCTGCCGCACGGCGCCGCGGCCGACCCGGCCCATGCCGAGCACGAGCGCCTCCGCCCCGGACACGTCGATGAGCCGCTCCTCGCGGTGCAGCCACTCGTTGGGCTTGGACGGGAAGCGCTTGGCCAGCGACATCGCGAACTCGTTGCCGCGCGTGTTGATCGCGGAGGACAGCACGAAGCTGGCGGCGACGGCGACGGCGAGGACCACGAGCCACTCGTCGTGCAGCAGGCCGGTCTGCGAGCCGACGGCGACCACGATCAGGCCGAACTCGGAGTAGTTGGCCAGCACCAGCCCCGACAGGATCGCGGTGCGTTTGCGCAGCCGCATCAGGCGCAGCAGCACGGCCGTGACGATGGCCTGCAGCGGCAGCATCAGCAGCAGGAGCAGCCCGATGATCGCGGCCTGCCAGCTCAGCTCGCCGGAGAAGCCGATCGAGACGAAGAAGCCGACCAGCAGCAGCTCCTTGACGGTGAACAGGTTGCGGGACAGCTCGGTGGCGGCGGGGTGGCCGGCCAGCAGCATGCCCATGACGAGCGCGCCGAGGTCGCCCTTGAGCCCGACGGCCTCGAACAGCGCGTAGCCCGGACCGAGCGCGACGGCCACGCCGAACAGGGCCTGCAGCTCGCCGTGGCCCACCCTCGACCAGACCTTGCGCAGCAGCCAGGCGCCCGGGACCAGGAGCACGAGGGCGAACGCCCACGGGCTCGGCGGGTGGTCGGAGGCCACGGACAGGAAGACGACGGCGATCAGGTCCTGCATGACGAGCACGCCGATGGCGATCCGGCCGTAGAGGGCGGACTGGTCGGAGCGGCCGTCGAGCACCTTGACCACGAACACCGTGGAAGAGAACGACAGGGCGAGCCCGAGCAGCGCGAGCACGCCCAGGCCCTCGCCCGCGAGCATCGAGAACCCGACCACGCCGAGCAGGCCGAGGAACCCGACGGCGATGGCGACGCTGACCAGCAGGTGCGCGACCGTCGTGAACCAGACGTCCCTGCGCAGCAGGGTCTTGACGTCCAGCTTGAGGCCGATGCCGAACAGCAGCAGCGTCACGCCGAGGTCGGCGATGGTGCTCAGGTAGGGCGGCTCGGCGATGCCGGCGGCGTGGAGCGCGAACCCGGCCACCAGGAAGCCGACCAGGGGCGGCAGCCGGAGCAGCACCGCCCCGAGCCCGGCCGCGACCGTAGCCACCAGAAAGATCGCTGCCGTCGCCATGGACAGAGTTTAGTTGTCGCGTGTTTCAGGAAACCGCCGCCGCAGCCCGCAGTGCGGGTGAAAGGGTGCCCTTGTCCTCGACCGCCACGCCGTCAAGCCCGAGCCACCGGGCCATGGTGCGCAGCTCGTGCGCCAGGCGGGCGGGCGTGCTGTCCGTGAGGGTCGGTTCCGCATGCGCGGACTGCACGCGCAGCACGCCCGCGGCACGATCGGCCTTGAGGTCGACCCGGGCCGTGAGCTGGGAGTCCTCCAGGAACGGCAGCACGTAGTAGCCGTCGGTGCGCTGGGCCGCCGGGGTGTAGATGCCGATCCGGTAGCGCATCCCGAACAGCCGCTCCAGGCGCGTGCGCTCCCACACCAGCGGGTCGAACGGAGCCAGCAGCGCCTGCCCCGCCGCGCGCCGCGGGCGGGCTGCGTCGCGGTGCAGGTACCACTTCTCGGTACCCCCGGCCACGCGCGCGGGCAGCAGCACGCCCTCCTCGACCAGCTCGGCCAGGGCCCGGTCCGCGACCGGTCCCTTGAGTCGGTAGTAGTCCTTGATGCTGCGTGCGTCGCCGATCCCCTGCGCCCGCGCGCCGAGCTCCAGCAGGATCCGCTTCGCCTCCGCCTCCGGCACCTCCACGAGGGCCGACGGCGGGAGCACCCGCTCCGGCAGGTCGTAGAGTCGCTCGAACTGCGAGTTGCGCCCGGCCGAGACCACCTCACCGGTGAAGAACAGATGCTCCACGACACGCTTCTCGGTGCTCCAGTCCCACCAGGTGCCTCGCTTGCGCCGCACCGAGCGGCCCTCGGACACGAACCGGTCGTGGATCTGGGAGGCCGACAGCGGACCCTCGGCCGCCACCAGGTCGTGCACCTCGCGGACCTGCGGTGCGTCGGGCAGCCGCACGCCGTCCAGCTCCTTCCAGTCGTACTCCTGGGCGAACCACCGCCGGCGGAACGCCAGCAGCGGCCAGGCGCGCGGCGGCACGTAGGCCGCGACGTGCGCCCAGCTCTCGACCAGGCG
>NZ_KI911730.1:12497-13055 GCF_000515355.1 Promicromonospora kroppenstedtii DSM 19349
CAGCGGTCCGGGCCGCGGCCGGGTGCGGGCGCCGCCGGTGGCGCCGGTCCGTCCGCTCCCGGGTCCGTCGGGTTCGCCGGTCCCAACGCCGGTTCGGGCGGTTCCGGGGTCGAGCCAGGCCCGGATCCTGCGGACGTGAGCGGCCGGAAGGAGGAGTCATGACCCTCGTGACCGACGTCGCCGCCGCCGTCTGCCTGCTGCTCGGCGCGTTCTTCTCGTTCTCCGCCGGCGTGGGCGTGGTGCGGTTCGACAACCTGCTCTCGCGCATGCACGTCGTGGCCAAGCCCCAGGTGCTGGGCCTGCTGCTCCTGCTGGCCGGCGTCGCGCTGCGCCTGCAGGACCGGGGCTCGGCGACGATGCTCCTGCTGGTGGCGATCTTCCAGCTCATGACGTCGCCCGTGGCCGCCTACATGGTGGGCCGGTCCGGCCTGCGCACGCGCTGCGTGGACCCGGCCGCCCTGGAGATCGAGGAGGACGAGTTCCCGGCGCGCGAGGCCGGGCGCTGAGCCCCTGGGCTCAGGCCGCGCCGCCGCTGCTGGCGGCGGGCTCGTCCGACAC
>NZ_KI911730.1:13155-16831 GCF_000515355.1 Promicromonospora kroppenstedtii DSM 19349
CCAGGCGTCGAGCCGGCCCGCGTGCAGGTGCGCGTCCTCGAGCGCGATCGCCAGGCCCAGCCCGGAGCCGCCCGTGGTGCGGGCGCGCGCCGGGTCGGCCCGCCAGAAGCGATCGAAGACGTGCTCCACCTCCTGCTTCGTCATGCCGACGCCGTAGTCCCGCACGACGACCGCGACCGCGCGGTCGTCCTGCGCGACGGTCACCTCGACCGGGCGCTCCTCGGCGTGCTCGATGGCGTTGACCACGAGGTTGCGCAGGATGCGCTCGATCCGGCGCGGGTCGAAGTCGGCCGCGGCGTCGGCGTCGGGCAGCCGCACGGAGACCCGGACGTCCTTGGTCTCCGCGAGCGGGGCGGCCTGCTCCACCACGGACATGACCAGGTCGCGCAGGTCACGGCGCTCGGCGTCGAGCACGGCTGCACCGGCGTCGAACCGGCTGATCTCCAGCAGGTCCGCCAGGAGCGACTCGAACCGGTCGATCTGGCCGAGGAGCAGCTCGGCGGAGCGGCTGGCGTCCGCGTCCAGCTGGTCGCGAGACTCGTGGATGATCTCGCTCGCCATGCGGATAGTCGTCAGCGGCGTGCGCAGCTCGTGCGAGACGTCGGAGACGAACCGGCGCTGCATGGCGGAGAGCTCCTCCATGCGCCGGATCTGGTCCTGCAGGCTCTCGGCCATCTCGTTGAACGACCGCGCCAGGCTCGCCATCTCGTCGGCGCCCCGCGCACCCGGCATGCGCTCGGAGAGGTGCCCCTCGGCGAGCCGCTCGGCCACGGTGGCTGCCCGGGTCACCGGGGTCACCGTCTGCCGGGCCATGGTCCAGGTGACGACGCCGAGCAGCGCCAGCATGCCGAACCCGCCCGCGAGCAGCACGCGGTGCACGAACGACAGGGTCTCCTGCTCCGGCTCCAGCGAGTAGAGGTAGTAGATCTCGAAGCGAGAACCCGGCGCGGCCTGCACGGTCGAGCCCACGATGACGCCCGGCCGGACCACACCCGGGTCGTCGACCGCCGGGATGCCCACCGCCTGCAGCACCTGGTCGTCCTCGGAGGCGATGTTCGCCTGGCGCAGCTCGTCGGTGATGACCACGTCCCTCAGGTCGCCCCGGGACACGACGTCGGACACCTGCGCGGTGCCGCCGGGCTCCTGCAGCAGGAAGTAGTCCACCGCGGTGGAGCCGCTGGTGGCGGTGAGCGTCGAGATGGTGTCGTTCAGCAGGCTCTGCAGCTCGCCGTCCGACGTCGTCGCGGAGTTCGAGAAGTTCTCCGAGACCTTCGTCGTCAGTGCGGCGGCCTCCCGGTCGATCGCCGCGAGCCGCTGCTCGTAGATCCCGTCCCGCACCGACGTCGACAGGTACAGCCCCAGCACCGCGATGGCCGCGAGGCCGATCGCCAGCGCCGTGGTGACGACCCGCAGCTGCAGCGAGGAGCGCCACTGCGCGATCCCGCGCCGGGTGGCCCGGACCGTGACCACCCGGGCCCGTGAGACCACCCGGCGGAGCCGTGTGACCAGGCCGGACGGCATCAGCGGGTCGCGCCCGCCTTGTAACCGACGCCGCGCACCGTCAGGACGATCTCCGGGTTCTCCGGGTCACGCTCGATCTTGGAGCGCAGGCGCTGGACGTGGACGTTGACCAGGCGCGTGTCGGCGCTGTGCCGGTAGCCCCACACGCGCTCCAGCAGCACCTCGCGCGTGAACACCTGCCACGGCTTGCGGGCCAGCGCCACGAGCAGGTCGAACTCGAGCGGGGTGAGCGCGATGCGCTCCCCGTCGCGCATGACGGTGTGGCCGGTGACGTCGATCTCGACGTCGCCCACCACGAGCCGCTCCGGGCCCGGGTCCTCGCTGCGGCGCAGGCGGGCCTTGATCCGGGCCACGAGCTCCTTGGGCTTGAACGGCTTGGACACGTAGTCGTCGGCGCCGGACTCGAGGCCCACCACGACGTCGAGCGTGTCGGACTTGGCCGTGAGCATGATGATCGGCACGCCCGACTCGGCGCGGATCTCACGGCAGACCTGGACGCCGTCCTTGCCCGGGAGCATGAGGTCGAGCAGCACGAGGTCGGGTTGGTGGGTCCGGAACATGCCCAGCGCGGAGTCCCCGTCGGCACAGAAGATCGCCTCGATGCCCTCACCCTTGAGGACGATGCCGATCATCTCCGCCAGTGCTGTGTCGTCGTCGACGACAAGAACTCGTACCTTCATGCCCTCCAGTGTGCCAGCCTGGTCCAGTAAACCCGTCCTCGCGGGCCGCTACCTGGCGTGTTCGGCACAGGTTCACCCGGTTCAGGGCAAATGGCC
The DNA here is from genome assembly GCF_000515355.1 of Promicromonospora kroppenstedtii DSM 19349. Classification (GTDB taxonomy): domain Bacteria; phylum Actinomycetota; class Actinomycetes; order Actinomycetales; family Cellulomonadaceae; genus Promicromonospora; species Promicromonospora kroppenstedtii. Next base: position 15,453 of record NZ_KI911730.1, read on the forward strand.
ACGTTGCGGTCCCCCGCGCCGGGTACGGGGGACAACCCCCGCGAGATCGGGCGGTCGACCCCATGTCGCGGGCGCACCCGCAGGGGCGAACCTGGCACCATGACAACCATGACCGTCGACCGGCTCACGGCCGGCGCCGTCCAGGGCGGCGCCGCCCGGCCAGGTCCCCACTTCCTGACCGCACCGTTCTCCGGCCGCACCTGGCGGGAGCAGGGCTACCTCACGCTCGTGCTCCTGCTGGCCCCGTTCGCCCTGACCTACGCCATCTTCGCCGTGAGCTTCACCGCGGGCATCGCCGTGACCGTGGTCGGCCTCTTCGTCGCCGGCGCCGTGGTGCTCGGCGGTCGCGGCTGGGGCGCCGTGTACCGCGGGCTGGCCCGCGAGCTGCTCGACCTCGACGTCGCCGTGCCCGCGCCGTACGTGCGGCCCCGCGGCTTCTGGCGCACGGTCGGCTCCCTGATCGGCGACGCCACCGGGTGGCGCGCGCTGCTGTTCATGCTGGTCACGTTCCCGCTGGCGATCATCGCGTTCGTGACGAGCGTGACCGTCCTGTTCACCGGCCTGGGCGCGCTGACCTACGGCGTCTGGTACCGGTACCTGCCCGCGCAGGCCGACAGCGAGGGCGCGCTCCACCGGGGCGCCTCGTTCGGCATCGACTACTTCATCGACACACCGCCGCGCATCCTCGTCGCCGCGCTGGTGGGACTGGTGCTGTTCTTCTGCTGGCCGTGGATCACGCGGATGTTCGCGCTGCTGTTCCGGGTGCTGACCGCCGGCCTGCTGAGCCCGACCCGGGCGAGCCTGCGCGTCGCCGAGCTGGAGCGGTCCCGCACCGGCACCGTGGAGGACGCCGACGCCCGCCTGCGCAGCATCGAGCGCGACCTGCACGACGGCACGCAGGCACGCCTCGTGGCCGTCGCCATGCAGCTCGGGGAGGCCCGTGAGCACCTGGCCGAGGGCGGCGACGTCACCCAGGCCGCCGAGCTGGTCGACACCGCCCACGCGTCGACCAAGGAGGCGCTCACGGAGCTGCGCGAGCTGGCCCGGGGCATCCACCCGCCGGCGCTCGACAGCGGCCTCGCGGTCGCCCTCGAGACGCTCGCCGCGCGGTCGGCCCTGCCGGTCACCGTGGACGTGGACCCGAGCGTCGAGGCGGACGGCCGCCTGGTCCCGGCCCTGGAGTCGATCGCCTACTTCAGCGTCGCCGAGCTGGTCACCAACGCGGCCAAGCACGCCCGCGCCTCCGGGGTGTACGTGCTGGTCGAGTCGGTGGACCGGACCGGTGGCCCCGACGCCGCGCTCCGCATCCGGGTGCGCGACGACGGCCGCGGCGGCGCCGAGGTCGTCGCGCCCGACGGCTCGGGTCAGCGGTCGGGCCT
>NZ_KI911730.1:16931-20350 GCF_000515355.1 Promicromonospora kroppenstedtii DSM 19349
CAGGCCGGCGGCCTGGCCGGGGAGACGCTCGCCCGCGTCGCCCGCGGCCTCCTGCGCCGTGCGGCCGGGGCGCGGCTCGATGATCACGCGTTCCTCCAGGGACCGGACCACGGCCCGGAAACGTTCGGCGGCCGCCTTGTTCCAGTCGCCCGACGCCGCTGCGGCATCGGCTGCGGTGCGCATCTGGGCGGCCGTGCGGGCGTCGTCGGTGTCGAGCACCTCCGCGGACCCCGCACGGTTGCGGCCCAGGCGCACCGGCCCGGCCACCAGCCAGGCGATCCCCAGGACGATCGCGGCGGCGACCGCGATGACGATCCCGAGCTGCGGCCCGGACATGGCCGTGTCGGGCCAGTCGATGCCGCTCAGCCAGTCCAGGACCCAGCGGATCAGGCGCGACAGCAGCGACTCACGCTCCGCGTACTCGGGTCGCTGCAGCTCGCTGGTGAGCCACTCGCGAGCGGTGTCCCGGTCCGGGACGACGGGCAGATCGGCCCTCATGTCACTTGTCCGCCGCGGCTGCGGCCGCGGCCTGCAGCTGCACGTCCAGTCCCTCGCGACGCATCCGGGTGTCGATGTAGAGCAGGGCGACGACGCCGCCCAGGAACAGCACGCTCATGCCGCCCGTGATCACGTAGGTGAGCCCGTAGCCGGCGGCCATGGCCGCGTCGCTGGCCGTCATCATCGCCACCCCCATCAGCGCGCCGATCGGGAACGCGACGATCTGACCGATCACGCTCAGGATGATCGAGGTCAGCAGGTAGATGCCGAGCACCCGCCAGAACGTCCCGCGGGTGAGCTTCCAGGCTCGCGTGAAGGTGGCCCAGAACCCGCCACCCTCGACCGCGAGCGCCGGCGGGACGAGGATCACGCGGGTGAACGCCCAGACGCCCGCCACCAGGAGCGCGGCGAGCACGAGGAACACGCCGACCACGCCGATCGTGGGGTCCACGGCGAAGAGCGCGACGACGATACCGACCGCCAGGGCGTAGGCCACGATCATGACGAGGGCCGACAGGAGCGAGAAGCCGATCAGGAACCAGGCCCGCTTGCCGACGCGCCGCCAGGCGTCGGACACCGAGATCTTGCGCCCGATGACGGAGTCGCTGACGGAGATGGCCATGACGCCCATGGCGAGCGGCGTGGCGAGCGTGAGGAGCAGCCCGGTGCCGAGCAGCGACCCGTAGGTGACGCCCAGCATGTCCTGCGTGAGGCCCATCTCGTCCAGCATCGGGTCGTTCCCGGCCGCGGCGAAGAGGCCACCGAACAGGTCGGTGAACCAGGTGGTCAGCGGGATGCTGATCAGGGTGCCGATCGCGACGGCCACGACCACGATGATCGCCGTGAGCCCGAGCGTGACGGCGGGGTTGTGCCGGACGGCGCCGAACGCGCCGTCGTACAGCTCACCGAGGGTGAGGGGGCGCAGCGGGACGATGCCGGGCTTGTCGGCGGCGGGCCGGTAGCCAGGGACGGCTCCCCCGGGCGCCTGCTGCCCGTACTGGCTCTGGCCGTACTGGGCCTGCCCGTACTGCCCGGCGGGCGGCGTGCCGTACTGGGGCTGCCCCGGCGCCTGCGGCGCGGACGGGTCGTACCCGGGCGCGTACTGCCCGTACCGCGGCGGCTCGCCCCAGCCGGCGGGCTGGGACCCTCCGGACTGCGGGGGCGTCGGCTGCGCCGGCTGGTCGGGTGCGCTCTCGGGCGTCGTCATGGGGCGTGCTCCGGATGTCGTCTGGGGTCGTGCCTGTGCGCCGCAACCCTAGTACGGGGCACCGACACGGGGTGGCGTAATTCGCGGGCCCGGGCGGGTCGCCATGCAACCGTCACCCGGCTGTCACCACCGTAGCGCCGGCCTCGTGCTCGGCGAGATCGCCGGACGCGCCGGCCCGGACGGCACGGCCGCCCAGCACGTACACGTAGGTCCAGAATGCGGCGAGCACGATCGCGCCGATCACGATCTTGAGCCACCAGTACAGCTCGGAGCCGGTCACGAAGCCCTCGACGAGGCCCGAGACGGCCAGGGCCACGGCGAGCCCGATGACCGTGGTGATCAGGGCGCGGCCCTCGGCGGCCAGGGCGACCGACCGCTTGCGGTGTCCCGGGTCGATCATCGTCCAGAACAGCCGCAGCCCCGCGGCGCCCGCCACGAAGATGCAGGTCAGCTCGAGGAGGCCGTGGGGCGCGATGAGCGTGAGGAAGAGGTCGAGCTCGTCGTGGGCGGCCATCATGCCACCGGTGGCGCCGATCTGGACCGCGTTCTGCCAGAGCACGTTCAGGGTGAAGAAGCCGGTGATGCCGCCTGCGACGGCCTGCGCGGCGATCCAGGCGTTGTTGGTCCACACCACGGCGGCGAACCCGATGCCGGGGTCGTAGTAGGAGGCGAAGGCCTCGTTGACGTAGTTCTCCTGCGCCGACGGCGGCATCATCGCGTTCATCGCCTCGGTGTCCGAGGCGATGTAGACGCCCGCGACGATCGCGACGAGCAGGCAGGCCGCCGTCACCGCGTGCGACCACCACCGGATCCGGTAGAACGCGGCGGGCAGCGACACGACGGCGAAGCGGACCACCTCGCGCCAGGCGGGCTCGTGCGACCCGGCGATGCGGGTGCGCGCCCGGTTCAGCACGTCGGACAGCCGGGTCACGAGCGCCGGGTCCGGCGCCGCCGAGCGCACGGTCGACAGGTGGGTGGCCACGGACTGGTACAGGCGCACCAGCTCGTCCGACTCTGCGCCGTCCAGGCGGCGCCGGGACGAGAGCTCCTTGAGGCGGTCCCACTCTGCGGCGTGCACGGCGGTGAAGGCGTCGATGTCCACGACGGTAGTCTGCCGCACAGGGACCGCGGCCCGTCCCGGGGCCCGCACCAGCAGACTCGTCCGACCAGACCCACCCGACCGGAGGAACCGTGCAGGACGGCATCGTCATCGGCGAGGGCGTGGTGCTGGACGCGCGCCCGGCCTCGTTCATCACGCGCGCCATGGGCGCCATGCTCGACTTCCTCGTGATCGGCGTGGTCGTCACGGCCGTCCTGATCGTGGGCGCGGTCTGGTTCCTGGAGAACGCCGTGCTGGGCGAGGACATCGCGCTGGTGGTCTACGTCCTGGCGAACGTCGTGGTCATGGTGGCCGTCCCGGTCACGGTCGAGACGCTGTCGCGCGGCCGCTCCGTCGGCAAGCTCGCGTGCGGCATCCGCGTGGTGCGCGACGACGGCGGCCCGGTCCGGTTCCGGCACGCCCTGGTGCGCGCGCTCATCGGCGTGATCGAGCTGTGGCTGACGTTCGGCGCCATCGCCGCGATCGCCTCGCTGTCCAACGCGAAGGGCAAGCGCCTCGGCGACCTGGCGGCCGGCACCTACGCGGTGCGGGTGCGCGGCGGCAAGCCGGTCTCGGCCCCGATCGTGATGCCGCAGTCCCTGGCGGCGTGGGCCC
>NZ_KI911730.1:20450-28636 GCF_000515355.1 Promicromonospora kroppenstedtii DSM 19349
AGGACGAGCCCGCGCAGGGCCGGCGCGTCCGGCGTGGAGGCGGCCACGGTGGCCGCCGCGACGATCGAGCCGAAGGAGTGGCCCGCCAGCACGGCGCTCCCGTCGGGCACGAGCGCGGTCAGCAGGTCGGCCGTCCAGGCGGCGTAGCCGGGGATGTCGTGCACCGCGTCCCGAAGCGGCGCGGACCCCCCGAACCCGGGCAGGTCGGGCACATATACCTGCACGTCAGGGCGTCGGCGCACGAGGTGCGCGACGATCGGTTCCAGGCCGTGGTGGTCACCCCGGAGCCCGTGCAGGAACACGATCCGGTGCGGCGCGGCGGGGTCGCCGTAGACCCGGACGTGGGCGCGGACGCCCCGGATCTCGAGGTCCGCGTCGCGTGCGGGTGTGGCCGCGACCAGTCCCGCATACGGTGCCTTCTGCGGGGAGGTGCCCGGCGTCACGTGGCCCGGGCCCTGCCCCGCCCCGGGTGCCGTCCCGGGCGGCGGCGCGGCGCTGTCGCGCGGGTGCGTGTCGGTGTTCATCGCGCTGACCCTAAGCACTCGAGGGACGGTCACGGGAGGGGTCCGAGAAAGATGGGGGAAAACCCCCATGTCATTACGGGGGGAAACCTGGTGGCGGAGAAGGGCATCCTTACGTCACCGTTGTCCCATGCAAGCCACAGCGGTCGCCCTCGCCGTGCTCGGCGCCGCCCTGTTCGCCGGGGCAGCAGTCCTGCAGCACCGCGAGGTGGCCGGCCTCTACGGAACACCCGACCCCCGCGAACGCGTCATGTCGCTGCGCCGGCTCGGCCGGATAGCACGGCGGCCCGGCTGGCTGGCCGGGTTCGGGCTCGCGGCGGGCGGCACGATCGTGCACGCCCTGGCGCTGGCCCTGGCCCCGCTCCGGCTGGTCCAGCCGATCGGCGTGCTCGCGGTACCCGTGGCCGTGCTGCTCTCCTCGCTCCGCATGCGGCGCGCGCCCGGCCGCAACGTGCTGCTGGGCGTGGCCCTGACCATGGCGGGCGTCGCGGTCTTCGTGGGCGCCTCGGTCAGCGCCACCTCGGGCAACCCGCCGCCCCCCGGCTCCACCCTGCCGACGATCCTGGTCGTCGGCGGTGTCGTCCTCGCCCTCGGCACGGCCGGCCTCGCGATCGGCGGCTGGCTGCGCTGCGTCGCCTGCGCGACCGCCGGAGCCACCGCGTTCGGCCTGCTCTCCGCGCTGATGCGCGTGGTGTTCCAGGAGCTCGCCCGCGGCACGCGGTGGTACGACCCGCAGGTGCTCGGCACGGCGGCGTGCGCCGTCGCGGCGCTGGTTCTGGGCGGCTGGCTCGTCCAGCAGGCCTACCCCGCCGGCCCGCCCGAGGTCGTGGTCGCCTGCCTGACCGTCGTCGACCCGATCGTCGCCGTGCTGCTCGGCGCGGTGCTCCTCGGCGAAGGGGCCGACACCTCCGTCGGCACCTGGTTCCTCCTCGGCGCGGCGGCACTCGCCGCGGCCGCCGGGGTCCTCGTCCTTGCCCGGCTCCACCCTGACGCCGTCGCGGCCCGCGCGGCGCGCAGCAACCCTTCGAGACTTCCCGAACCATCGAGAGGTACAGCACAGTGAACCTGCCTGGTACTCCCCGCACGATCTTGATCGGCGCCGATACCTACCCGCCCGCCGTGAACGGCGCCGCCCGGTTCGCCGGCAGCCTGGCCACGGGACTGGCCGGCCGTGGGTACGACGTGCACGTGGTGGCCCCGTCGCCGACGGGCAAGCCGGTGCGCGAGGTGCGTGACGGCGTCGTCCTGCACGGGCTGCGGTCCAGCCGGTACCCGACGCACCACAACCTGCAGATCTCCCTGCCCTGGGAGACGCGCCGGGCGGTCACGGAGATCCTGGACGAGGTACGGCCCGACGTCGTGCACACCAACGGAAGCTTCATCGTGGGCCGCGCCCTGGTCGACACCGCGCACCGCGCGGGCCTGCCGATCGTGGCGACCAACCACCTGATGCCCGAGAACCTCGTGGGCTACCTGCTGGTGCCGGGCTCGATGCACCGCACGGTCGGCCGCTGGCTCTGGCAGGACATCGGCCGCGTCTACGCCAAGGCCGACGTCGTCACCGCGCCCACCCCCCGCGCCGTCGACCTGCTGGCGCAGCACGCCGGCCTGAGCCACGCGATCCCCGTGTCCAACGGCATCGACACCGACCGGTACACGACCACCGTCCGCGAGGGCCGCGCCGAGCCCACCGTGCTGTTCGTGGGGCGCCTGGACCAGGAGAAGCGGGTCGACGAGATCATCCGCGCCTTTGCCCTGCTGCCCGAGGACCTCCCCGGCCGGCTGGAGATCGTCGGCACCGGCGCGAAGGCCGACGAGTGGGCCGCGCTCGCCGCCGAGTCCGGCGTCGCGGGCCGCGTCCGGTTCCGCGGCTACGTGCCCGACGACGAGCTGCTGGCCGCCTACTCCGCCGCCGACGTGTTCTGCATGCCTGGCGTGGCCGAGCTGCAGAGCCTGGTGACCCTGGAGGCCATGGCCTCGGGCCTGCCCGTGGTGGCCGCCGACGCGATGGCGCTGCCGCACCTGGTGCGCCCCGGCGTCAACGGCTGGCTCTACACGCCGGGCGACGTCCGCGAGCTCGCGAACCGCCTGGGCGACCTGCTGGCCGACGCCGGTCTGCGCCGCCGTATGGGCGCCGCGAGCCGCGAGCTCGTCGCCGCGCACGCCGTGGACGGCACGCTCGACGCGTTCGCGGAGATCTACGAGAAGGTCCACGCCACGCGCGCCACCGCGGCGGCCGCCTGACCCGCACCCTTTCGCACGGGTCAGACCCTCAGGTCCCTCGGGTGACCTGAGGGTCTGACACGTCCCCCGTGGGGGTCAGCCGCCGAAGACCGGCGCGACCGCCTTGACCAGCTCGTTGCCGCCGAGCACCAGGAACATGGCGGCCACCAGCACCAGCACCACGTTGACCCACCAGCGGTTGCGCCACTGCCGCGGCACCGCCTTGGAGTTCATCAGGAACAGCAGCGTGAGCGCCAGGAACGGCATGAACAGCGAGCCCAGTGCGCCGTAGACCACGACGAGCAGGATGGGCTTGTCGAGGAACAGCAGCGCCATCGGCGGGAACGTCAGCCACAGGATGTACCAGCGGTAGTAGGTGCCGCCCGCGCCCCGGCGGCGGTCGTCGGCGGGCAGGTTGCGCATGGTCGCCACGAAGTCGGCGAACATGAGCGACACCCCGTGCCAGACGCCGATCACCGACGAGAACGTCGCGGCGAAGAACCCGACCAGGAACAACGGCGCCATGAACGCCCCGTACCGCTGGGCGAGCACGTCGGCGACGTCGACCAGCCCCTGTTCTCCGTCCGCCACGGCCAGGCCGGCCGAGTACAACAGCTCGGAGCCGACGATCAGCATGGCGATCACGAACACGCCCGACATGAAGTACGCCCAGCCGTTGTCGAGCCGCATGACCCGCATCCAGCGCGGCGTGTCCCAGCCCTTCTCGGTGAGCCAGTACCCGTAGGCGGCCAGCGTGATGGTGCCGCCGACGCCGCCCGCCAGGCCGAGCGTGTTCAGCACCGCGCCCTCGGGGATGATCGGCACCAGGCCGGCCATGATCTCGCCGAGGTTGGGCGTCGTCAGCGCCGCCGAGCCCACGACGGTCACGAACATGACGCCGATGAGCACGGCCATCACGTTCTCGAACGGCTTGTACTTGCCGAACCAGACCAGCAGCAGGCCCGCGACGCCCGCGGCCATCGCCCAGTACCGCACCTCGAGCACCGGGAACAGCCCGTTCAGCGCGAGGCCGACGCCGGACATCGCCGCCGCGCCGTAGCTGAAGCCCCAGACCACCACGTAGATGCCGAAGTAGACGACCGCCCACAGGCCGAGCGACTTCCAGCCGTCGAAGATGGTGCGGCCGGTCGCGAGCGTCCAGCGTCCCGCGCCCTCGACCAGCGCGATCTTGACGACGACGCCGAGGACCACCGCCCACAGCAGCGCGTACCCGTAGTTGCTGCCCGCGACCATCGTCGCGACGAGGTCGCCGGCGCCGATGCCGGTGGCCGCCACGACCAGGCCCGGACCGATGATCCGCCAGCGCGGCTTCTCCAGGGGCTCGCCCTGCCCGGCACCGGCCTCGTTGCCGGGCGTCCGCTGGTCCTCGGTCAGGCGATCTCCTGGAAACCCCTGTGAAGTGACCTCATTGTCCTTTTCCATGGCGTGACTGTACCCAGGCGTTTCACCCACCCAAAAGGGACGCGCACTCGCCACGGACCGTGTCACAGAGGTTTAACAGGACCGCAATCCGTTGCATACACACGCGACCCGTCCTGAGTGATTGTATGCAATCGTCCTTCTCAGACCCGGATTGGATTCTCTAGTGCGCACACCACTGCCGCGGCCGCGCGGCCCACTCGCCCCCGCCGCCGGGCTCCTGGCCACGGCGCTCGTCCTGTCCGGCTGTCAGGAGGTGCAGACCTCCGCCCCCGCCGAGGAGACCGCCGACGTCACCGCCGTCACCCTGGACGGCCGCACGATCACCGAGGGCGGCGACCTCGTCATGGCCCTGTCGGCCGAGCCCGACGTGCTCGACCCGACCACCTCGTCGTCGCTCTACACGCGCTACGTCATGGAGACGATGTGCGAGAAGCTCTACGACATCGACGAGTCGGGCGAGATCGTCCCGATGCTCGCCACCGAGCTCCCGGAGGTCTCGGACGACGGCCGCACCGTCACCTTCCCGATCAAGGAGGGCGTGCGGTTCGCGGACGGCACGCCGTTCGACGCCGAGGCCGTCAAGACCTCGATCGAGCGCCACCTCACCAAGGAGGACTCGTCCCGGCGCAGCGAGCTGGGGCCGGTCGAGGAGGTCACCGCGCTGGACGACAGCACGGTCGAGATCACCTACGAGACGCCGTTCGCGCCGCTCACCGCGGTCCTGGCCGACCGGGCGGGCATGATCATGTCGCCCACGGAGCTGGAGAAGGCGGGCGACGACTTCGGCGAGCACCCCGTGTGCGTGGGCGCCTTCAAGTTCGTCGACCGCGTGCCGCAGACGTCGATCACGGTCGAGCGCGACCCCCTGTACTACGACGCCGAGAACGTGCACCTGGACACGATCACCTACCGCATCATCACCGACGCCAGCATCCGCTCGGCCAACCTGCGCTCGGGCGACGTCCAGGTCGCCGACAGCCTCTCGACCCAGGACCTGGCCGAGCTGGAGTCCGCCGACGGCGTCGGCCTGCTGGAGGTCGGCTCGCTCGGCTACCAGGCCATGACGGTCAACGTGGGCAACACCGACGGCGTGGGCGCACCACCCGGGGAGATCGACACCCCCATCGCGAAGGACCCGCGCGTGCGTCAGGCCCTGTCGATGGCCGTGGACCGCGAGCAGCTCGTGAAGTCCGTGTTCAACGACCGGTACGACCCGGCCTGCTCTCCCGTCTCCCCCGCGTCCCCGTTCAGCAGCGACGCGAGCGAGGCCTGCCCGGAGTACGACCCGGAGGGTGCCAAGGCGCTCCTGGAGGAGGCCGGCGCGGACGTGCCGTACGAGATCGAGATCAAGGTGACCAACACGCCCGACACCCTGCGCCTGGCGCAGGCCGTCCAGGCCTCCGTGGCCGACGGCGGGTTCGAGCTCACCATCGTGCCGGTCGAGTACTCCTCGCTGCTCGAGGTGCAGGAACAGGGCGACTTCGACCTGCTGCAGCTCGGCTGGTCGGGCCGCGTGGACCCGCACGGCAACATGTTCAACTTCCTGTCCACGGGCGCCGGCAACAACTACTCCGGGTACAGCGACCCCGAGGTGGACGAGCTGCTCACGCAGGCCGCCACGGTGATCGACCCGGCCGAGCGGGCCGAGCTGTACGGCCAGGTCGTGACCAAGGTCCAGGCGGACAACCCGATCATCTACCTCTACCGGACGCGCAGCATGACCGGCTACGCCGACGAGGTGGCGGGCATCTCCACGTACGCCGACGGCGTGGTGCGGCTGAGCAACGCCGCGTTCGTCGAGCCGGCCGAGGGCTGAGAGCGCCCACGATGCGTCGTTACCTCCTCGTCCGCCTCGGCCAGTCGGCCGTGACGCTCCTGCTGGCGTCGATGGTCATCTTCCTGGGCGTGCGCATGCTGCCCGGCGACCCCGCGCTCGCGATGGCGGGCGAGGAGGCCACGCCGGAGCGGCTCGCCATGATCCGCGCCGACCTCGGCCTGGACCAGCCGGTCTGGGTGCAGTACGGGCGGTTCCTCGCCGAGGTCGCCTCGGGCGACCTCGGCGAGTCCACCCGCACCGGCGCCTCCGTCGCGAGCATGATCGGCGCCACCCTGCCGGTCACGCTCTGGCTGTCGCTCTACGCGATCGTCGTCGCCGTCGTGACCGGGGTGGCGCTCGGCCTGCTCGCCGAGCGCTACCGCGGGCGCTGGCCCGAGTGGGTCGCGAACGCCGCTGCCCTGACCAGCCTCTCGGTGCCCAACTTCTGGCTCGGCATGCTCGCGATCGTGTACCTGTGCATCGGCCTGGGCCTGTTCCCGGCGTCGGGCTACGTGCCGCTCACCGACGACCCGGTGGGCTGGGTGGTGCACCTGACCCTCCCGGCCCTGATCCTGGGTACGGGCCTGGCCGCCGTCATCATGCGGCAGACCCGGGCCTCCATGATCGAGGCCATGCGCACCGACTACGTGCGCACGGCCCGCGCCAAGGGCCTCGGCCGCACACGGGTGCTGCTGCGGTACGGGCTGCGCAACTCCCTGATCGTCGTGGTCACCATCGCCGGGCTCCAGCTCGGCGGCCTCATCTCGGGGGCCGTGGTGACCGAGCAGATCTTCGCACTGCCCGGCTTCGGCAAGCTCACGCTCGACGCCGTCTTCCAACGCGACTACCCCGTGATCCAGGCCGTCGTCGTGCTCACCACCGTCGGGTACGTGCTGGTCAACCTGGCCGTGGACGTCCTGTACTCCGTCATCGACCCGCGCATCCGAGTGGGAGGCCGCTCATGACCGTCATCGAGCACGGCGATCTCTCGCCCGAGCCCGCGCCGGCCGTCGTCGGGCCGCGGCGGCTGCTGTCCCGGTTGCGCACGCCGCAGGCGATCACCGGAGCGGCGATGCTCGCCGTCGTGGTGCTCGCCGGGCTGCTCGCGCCCCTGCTGGCCCCGCACGGACCCGCGGAGGTGCACTTCGACGCCCCCTTCCAGCTGCCCGGCACCGTCGGGTTCGCGCTCGGAACCGACGACCTGGGCCGCGACGTCCTGTCCCGGATGATGTACGGCATCCGCGCCTCGCTCATGGTGGGCGTCGTGGCGGTGGGCCTCGCCGTCGTCGTCGGCACGCCGCTCGGGCTCGCCGCCGGGTACTGGCGGTGGCTGGACGCGCCCGTCTCGCGCCTGACCGACGTCACGCTCGCGTTCCCGTTCCTCATCCTCGCGGTGGGGCTGGCCGCCATCAACGGGCCGAGCCTGTCCGGCGCCGCGATCTCCCTCGGCATCGCGCAGGTGCCGACCATGGTGCGCGTGGTGCGCGCCGAGACGATGCGCCTCAAGGAGAGCCCGTTCGTGCTCGCCGCCACGGCGATGGACGCGTCGGGCCCGCGGATCCTCGCCCAGCACATCCTGCCGAACTGCCTGTCCGCGATCATCGTGCAGGCTACGGTCATCATGCCGGCGGCGGTCCTGGGCGAGGCGGTGCTCTCGTTCCTGGGGCTCGGCATCCAGCCGCCGACGCCGAGCCTGGGCATCATGCTCTCGGACGCGCAGCAGTACCTGGGCCGCGCGCCCACCGCCGCGCTGTTCCCCGGCCTGGCCATCGTGGCGATCTGCCTCGGCTTCAACCTTCTCGGGGACGCCCTGCGCGACGCCCTCGACCCCTCCACCGACCGTAAGTGAGTGCCATGACCTCGACACCGTTCGTCCGGCCGACCACCCCGCTGACCCGCCCTGACCTGAAGGGCACGTTCGGGATGGTGGGCTCCACCCACTGGATCGCCACCGCGAGCGCCCAGGCCGTGCTCGAGCGGGGCGGCAACGCGTTCGACGCCGCGGTCGCGGGCGCGTTCGTGCTGCACGTCGTGGAGCCGCACCTGAACGGGCCGGGCGGCGACATGACCGGCGTCTTCGTGACGGCTGACGAGCCGGCGCACCCGCGCGTGCTGATGGGCCAGGGGCCCGCGCCCGCGGGCGCGACCATCGGGCACTACCGGTCCGAGGGCCTGGACCTGGT
>NZ_KI911730.1:28736-30231 GCF_000515355.1 Promicromonospora kroppenstedtii DSM 19349
CGTCGCAGGGGTACCGGGCGTCGCGGGGGACGCCGCCGCGGGCGCCCCCTTCGGGGCGCGCGCTCGGGAGAGGAAGGACCGGAGCTGGACGGACCAGGAGCGGCTCATCCCGCCATTCCAACCCAGATCCGGGGCCGACGCCTTTCAAGTAGCCGCGGGAGTGGGGTGAATCGTGGGGCGACCGCAGGCTCCGGGCTGGCCCGGCCGCCGCCCGGGGCGAGGTGCCTGCGCCGCGGCGTCGGGCGACGTCACGACGCCGTCGGACGCCGTTACCGTGGGGGTGTGACGAGCGACGAGCGGACCGGTGCAGGGCACGAGAGCTGCGGGTGCGGGTGCGGGACTCCAGGGCGGGACGCGTTCGTCCAGCTCGGCGCCCGGCCGGCCGACGCCGCCGGGACACCGGCACCTGGCCGGCACGACGCCGAGCAGGCGAGAGTCCCGGCAGGCCGGTTCACGATGGGCGACTCGTCGGGCGACCAGAACCCCGGCGACGGCGAGGTGCCCCGGCACGAGGTGACGCTGGACGCGTTCGAGATCGACGCGACCACGGTCACGAACGCCGACTTCGCGCGGTTCGTCGACGCGACGGGCTACCGCACCGAGGCGGAGACGTTCGGCTTCTCCGCCGTCTTCCACCTCGCCGTGGCGGCGGACCCCGGCGACATCATGGGCCAGGCCGACGGCACCCCGTGGTGGTTCGGCGTGCAGGGCGCGGACTGGGCGCACCCGGGCGGCCCGCTGTCCGACGTCGACGGCCTCGCCGACCACCCCGTGACCCACGTGAGCTGGAACGACGCCGTCGCCTACTGCGACTGGGCCGGCCGGCGGCTGCCCACGGAGGCCGAGTGGGAGTACGCGGCGCGCGGCGGCGTCGACGGCGCCAAGTACCCCTGGGGCGACGCCGAGGTGAACGACGGCGGCTGGCGCGCGAACATCTGGCAGGGCGCGTTCCCGCGCGAGAACACCCTGGACGACGGCTGGCTCACCACCGCGCCGGTGCGGACGTTCGAGCCCAACGGGTTCGGCCTGTGGCAGCCGGTCGGCAACGTCTGGGAGTGGTGCCAGGACTGGTTCGACCCGGGCTGGTACGGGCGCTCCCCCGCGGCGAGCCCGGCAGGCCCCGAGGCCGGCGCCATGCGGATCCTGCGCGGCGGCAGCTACCTGTGCCACATCTCGTACTGCAACCGCTACCGCAACTCCGCGCGCTCGTCGAACACGCCCGACTCCTCGATGGGCAACGCCGGGTTCCGCACGGTCGCCGCATGACCGCCCGGAGATTCCCGCAGCGCGTCTACCGTGACGGCGAGGAGCCCGACCCCCGGTTCAGCCTCGCCAACGAGCGAACCTTCCTGGCGTGGCTGCGCACCGCGCTCGGGATGTACGCGGGCGCGTTCGCGCTGGAGGCGCTGTCGCTGCCGGCCGCGACGGGCTGGCGGCTGGCCGCGGCCGGCGTCTTCCTGGTGCTCGGCACGCTGGCCGCCGTGCAGGCCTGGCT
>NZ_KI911731.1:0-2049 GCF_000515355.1 Promicromonospora kroppenstedtii DSM 19349
GCTCGGGCGCGCTCGCGGGCTCGTCGCTCGGCCTGGACCCGGCGGCCGTGGCCGCCGACCTGGGCCTGGAGGGCGGGCCGGTCGAGAACTCGATCGACGGCACCGCGTCGCGCGATGTGACGGCGGAGTTCGCCTTCGTCGCGGCGATGATCGGGGTGGACCTGTCGCGGATCTCCGAGGAGATCATCCTCTGGAACACCAAGGAGTTCGGTTTCGTCCGCCTGGACGACGCGTACTCCACGGGCTCCTCGATCATGCCGCAGAAGAAGAACCCGGACATCGCCGAGCTCGCGCGCGGCAAGGCCGGGCGCGTGATCGGTGACCTCACCGGCCTGCTCACCACGCTCAAGGGCCTCCCGCTCGCGTACAACCGCGACCTGCAGGAGGACAAGGAGCCGGTCTTCGACCAGGTGGCGACCCTCACCACGGTGCTGCCCGCGTTCACGGGCATGGTGCGCACCATGGTCTTCGACACCGACCGCATGGCCGAGCTCGCGCCGCAGGGCTTCTCGCTCGCGACCGACATCGCCGAGTGGCTCGTCAAGCAGGGCGTCCCGTTCCGCGTGGCGCACGAGGTGGCCGGCTCCTGCGTGCAGGAGTGCGAGGCCCGCGGCATCGAGCTGTGGGACCTGTCCGACGAGGACCTCGCCAAGATCTCCGAGCACCTCACTCCCGAGGTGCGCTCGGTGCTCTCCGTCGAGGGCTCGCTCGCCTCGCGCGACGGCGTCGGCGGCACCGCCCCGGTGCGGGTCGCGGAGCAGATCGAGGCGGCCAAGGAGCGCGCCACCGAGTTCCGCTTCTGGGCCCAGCCGGAGGCCTGACGCTGCACCCCGGACGTGTCAGACACCCAGGTCTCTCGGGTGACCTGGGTGTCTGCCACGTCGGTCAGCGGGCACAATCGCCGGGTAGGCCTACGAGGGGAGCGGAATGACCGTCACGCCAGGGGTGCTGGGTGATGTGCTGGAGCGGATCCGGGTCGCCGACGCGCGGCTGGTCTGCGTCGACGGCCCCGCCGGGTCGGGCAAGACGACGCTCGCCGCCCAGCTCGGGGACGCGCTGGAGGCGGCGGTGATCCACATGGACGACCTCTACGAGGGCTGGGCAGCCGGCCCGGACGGCGGCGCCGCCAACCTCCGCCGCTGGGTCCTGGACCCCCTGGCCGCGGGGGAGCGGGTGCGCTACCGGCGCTACGACTGGGTCGCGGGTGAGTGGGCCGAGTGGCACGACGTGCCGCCGTCGCCCCACCTGGTGGTCGAGGGCTGCGGCGCGGGCGCGCGCCAGGTCGACGCGCTGGGCGCGTTCCGCATCTGGGTGGAGGCGGACGACGCCGAGCGGCTGCGCCGCGGCCTGGAGCGCGACGGCGAGGAGGCGCGCGAGCACTGGCTGTGCTGGATGGCCGACGAGGCCGGGCACTACGCGCGGGAGCAGACCCGCGAGCGCGCTGACCTGCGGCTCGACGGGTTCGGTGCGCTGACCTCGGCGCCCAGCGACGACCGGCCGACGTGACGCTCCTCGTGCGCTGACGAGCGTCGTACCGCGTGGTGGATCGGCCGGCAGGAATGTGTTTCTCGCCGGGGTCGGTTGCTCTCCGTAGACAATGTCTACTGTCGGTGACACGCCCGGGCGGATGGGTTCTCCCCGCGCCGTCCGCCCGGTGAGAATCGAGGAGTCAACCTGAGCGACGCACCCATGACCGTCCCGGTCCGCGAGTTCTACGCCCGCCCCGTGGTCGATGTCGCCCGCGACCTGCTCGGCGCCACGCTGTCCCGCCGCACGCCCGACGGCACCGTGACCCTCCGGATCACCGAGGTCGAGGCCTACGACGGCACCAACGATCCCGGCTCCCACGCCTTCCGCGGCCCGAGCCGGCGCAACGAGACCATGTTCGGCGAGCCCGGGCACCTGTACGTGTACCGGCACCTGGGCCTGCACCACTGCGCCAACGTGGTGTGCGGGCCCGACGGGACGGCGTCGGCCGTGCTGCTGCGCGCCGGCGAGGTGACGGGACCCGGGCCCGAGGGCGTGGCGCTCGCCCGGACCCGGCGCCTC
>NZ_KI911731.1:2149-3989 GCF_000515355.1 Promicromonospora kroppenstedtii DSM 19349
CCGGCGCCGTGGACCGACCGGCCGTGCAGCCGCGTCCAGGCACCGAGCGCCGCGAGCGTGGTCGCGTCCCGGGCCGGGATCGCCCCGCGCCCGTCCGGGCCGATGTTCAGCAGCAGGTTGCCGCCCTTGGCCACGGTGTCCACGAGCATGCGCACCAGCAGGTCCGGGTCCTTGAACCGGGTGTTGTCCCGGTCGTAGCCCCAGCTGCCGTTCAGCGTCTGGCAGGCCTCCCAGGTGATGGGTGCCCCGTCGTCGGCGCGCATGGGCTGGTCCGGCTGGTACTGCTCCGGGGTGACCAGGTCGCCCGGGATGCCGAGGCGGTCGTTGACCACGGCCTGCGGCTGCAGCTCGCGGACCAGGGCGAGCAGCCCCTCCGCGTCCCAGTCCTCGGGGTACTTGCCGCGCCACCCGTCCCGGTCGTGGGCGTAGGTGTAGTCGAAGAACACGTAGTCGACGGCGCCGTACCCGGTGAGCAGCTCGCGCACCTGCGTGTGCAGGTAGGTGCGGTACCGCGCCATGTCGCGCCCCTCGTTCAGGGCGTGGGCGTCCGGGTCGTCCCGGCGCGGGTGCACGAAGTCCACGGTGAAGTCCGGGTGGTGCCAGTCGATCAGCGAGTGGTACAGCCCCAGGCGCAGCCCCTCGGCGCGCACGGCCTCGGCCAGCTCCGCGACCAGGTCGCGCCCGCGCGTGCGCGCGACGGAGTAGTCGCTGACGGCGGAGTCCCACAGGGCGAAGCCGTCGTGGTGCTTCGTGGTCAGCACCACGTACCGCATCCCCGCCTCCTTGGCCGCGCGCGCGATCGCCCGGGCGTCGAACAGGTCGGGGTCGAACACCTCGGCGTACCGCTCGTACTGCTCGACGGTCTGGCGCTCGTTGCTCATCACCCACTCGTGCCGGGCCGCGGCGGAGTAGAGCCCGAAGTGCACGAACAGGCCGAACCTGGCCTCGGTGAACCAGGCCCGGTCCGGGTGGGGCAGCGGGGCGGAATCGGCCGGCTGGGTCATGTGCGGATCACTCCTCGTCGAGCGGACGGTCCCGGAGCAGGAAGAGGTATGACGTATTGCTCCGAGTGGGTCGAGCCTAGCGGGTCCAGAACGTGATCGAGCCCTACGAATCGGCACGGATCGGTGCTATAGATTGGATGAATCGTCATCGCAGCCGTTTTCCAGGAGGAGTTCCCGTGACCACAGCCCTTGAGTTCGACGGCGTCCGCGCCATCGTCACGGGAGGGGCGTCCGGTATCGGCGCCGCCGTCGTGACCGCCCTGCTGGAGCGCGGCGCCCAGGTCGTCGCGATCGACCGCTCGGCCGACGGTGTGCCCGAGGGCGCGAGCGGCGAGGTCGCCGACGTGACCGACGACGCCGCCGTCCGCGCCGCCGTCGAGACCGCCGCCCATCGCCTGGGCGGCATCGACGTCGTCGTCAACAACGCCGGCATCGGCGCCCAGGGCACCGTCGCCGACAACGACGACGCCGAGTGGCTGCGCGTGCTGGACGTCAACGTGCTCGGCATCGTGCGGGTCACCCGCGCCGCGCTGCCGTACCTGCGCGAGTCCGAGCACGCCGCGGTGGTCAACACGGCGTCGATCGCCTCCTGGACCGGCCTGCCGCAGCGCGCCCTGTACTCCGCCAGCAAGGGCGCCGTCCAGGCGCTCACGCTCGCGATGGCCGCCGACCACGTGCGCGAGAACATCCGCGTGACCTGCGTGAACCCCGGCACCGTCGACACCCCCTGGGTGGGCCGCCTGCTCGACGCCGCCACCGACCCGGCCGCCGAGCGCGCCGCCCTGGAGGCCCGGCAGCCCACGGGCAAGCTCGTCAGCCCCCAGGCCGTCGCGCAC
>NZ_KI911731.1:4089-6974 GCF_000515355.1 Promicromonospora kroppenstedtii DSM 19349
GGCAGGCCCCGCCGGCGCCGAGTCGCTCGCGCCCGACGGCGTGCACCCCACGCCCACGGGCTCGCGCGCCATCGCGGACGCGTGGCTCGCGGCCTACCGGTCAGGCACACAAACGATTGTCGATAATGGCGCTAGGCTGGCCGGATGACTGATGCGCTGAGCGGTATCCCGGGTCTCGAGCGCGGGCTGCTGTCCGACCAGATCTACGACCTCGTCAAGTCGATGATCAAGTCGTCGCAGCTCGCCCCGGGAGAGCAGCTCGTGGAGTCCCAGCTCGCCCGCCGCCTGCGGGTGAGCCAGGCTCCCGTGCGCGACGCGCTCAAGCAGCTCGCGCACGAAGGGCTGGTCACGCACGTGCGCCACCAGGGCAACTTCGTGACCAAGCACTCCGACGAGGAGGCCCAGCAGGCCAAGCAGGCCCGCGTGGCGCTGGAGGCGCTCGCGGGCCGGCTCACCTGCGGCCGCCTGACGGCGGAGACGCGGGCACGGCTCGAGGAGGTGATCGCGGCGATGCACACCGCGGTGGACGCCCAGGACCTGCCCGCGTTCCGCGAGCTCGACTTCGGGTTCCACCGGGCGATCATCGAGGCAAGCGGCAACACCTACCTGCCGCGCATGTGGGACATCATCGAGCCGAGCCTGCGCTCGATGCACCTGCTCGGCGACCCCGAGTTCACCGGCGACTGGCACCAGGTGGCGGACTGGCACCGCAGCCTGCTCGACGTCCTGGACGCCGGGGACGCCGACGCCGCGTCGGCGCTGTTCGAGGCGCACGCGGCGGGGACCCTGCTCGATGCGGAGGGGGACGGCGCCCCTCACGACGCCGGCAACACCGACGGCGGCTGAGAGGGCGCTCGAACAAAACCGGACAAGCCAGGCTCACCCCCTCCGAAGGCTAGCCAGGCGAGGCGTCCTCGCTACGATTCGCATGTGAAATCGGGGTGGTTCGACGAGGCGACGGCACGCAGCGCGGTGGGCCACGAGGCCCGGACCGTCGCGTGGGAGGCCACCCCGCTCGGTCCGCCGGACGCCTGGCCGGAGTCGCTGCGCCACGCCGTCCGGCTGTGCTACTCGACGCGGTTCCCGGTGATGATGGTCTGGGGTCCGGACCTCACCCTGATCTACAACGACGGCTACCGGGAGATGCTCGGCACCGACAAGCACCCCGCCGCGCTGGGTGCGTCCGCACGAGTGGTCTGGGCGGAGATCTGGGACGACATCGGCCCGCTGTTCGACACCGTGCTGGCCACGGGGGAACCGACGTTCAGCAACGACATGTACCTGCTGATGAACCGGTCGGGATACGCCGAGGAGACGTACTTCACCTTCTCCTACAGCCCCCTGACCGACGACGACGGCCGGGTCGTGGGCGTGCTCGACATCGCGACCGAGACGACGCGCGAGGTGGTGAACCAGCGACGGCTGGCCGTGCTCGGTGAGGTGCACGGGGTGCTGCCCGCGACGTTCACCGACCTGCGCACCTTCGCCGAGCCCGTGGTCGGCGTGCTGTCGGCGAGCGCAGACGTCTCCCGGGTGGCGGTCTACGCCGCGAGCGGCCCCGAGATCGTCCTGGAGGCGGGGGCGGCCGCCGGGCACGCGGAGCTGGGCCTCGTCGTCCGTGCGCTGCGCTCGGGTCGTCGTCAGGTGGTCCCCGGCATGGTGGTCAAGCCCGTGCGGTCGGGCCAGGGGAGCGGTGTCATCGCCGCGCTCGTGCTGTGCGGTACGCCGGTGCGGCCGTGGGACGCCGACTACGCCCGTTTCATGGTGGTCCTGGCGAAGACGGTCGCCTCGGCGTTGCGCGACGTCGTCCGGCGCCGGGCCCACGACGACGCGCTGCGGTTCCGGGCCCTCCACTCGGAACAGGAACGGGCCCGGGCCGCCGAGGTGGCCCTCGCGCTGCAGCAGGCGGTGCTGACCGACCCGCCGCAGCTCGACGGTCTGGAGGTGGTCGTGCACTACCAGCCCGCGGCGGTCGAGCGGGACATCGGGGGCGACTGGTACGACGCGTTCCGGACGCGTGACGGCGCGACGACCGTGGTGATCGGCGACGTGATCGGGCACGACCTCGACGCGGCCGTCGCGATGGGCCAGGTCCGCGCTCTCGTGCGCGCCATCGGGTACGACAGCCAGGAGACGCCCGCGCGGGTGCTGGAGCGCGTGGACGCGGCCATCGACGGACTCGGCCTCGGGAGCTCGGCGACGGCGACGGCGCTGGTGGCACGCGTCGAGGAGGCCGACGGCCGGCAGGACCAGGTCCGCACGATGCGCTGGTCCAGCGCGGGGCACCTGCCTCCGATCCTGGTCCGGGCCGACGGCACGTGCGAGATCCTCCGGGTCCGCAACGACCTGCTGCTCGGCATGGACCCGGGAGCGCCGCGCCGGGACCACGTGGTCGAGATCCGGCCCGGCGACACCCTGATGCTCTACACGGACGGGCTGATCGAGACGCGGGACGACCGCCTGCGCACCCGCCTGGAGAAGCTCGCCGGGGTGCTCGAAGGAACCCACGCGGCAGACCTGCGGACCGTCGTCGAGACGGCCTTGCGCGGCATGCTGTCGGACACGGTCGCCGACGACGTCGCGATCGTGCTGGTGCGGGCCCGTCCCTGCCCGGCGCTCCCTTCAGTCCGTGAGACCGTAGAGCCGCTCCGCGGTCCCTGACCACACGGCCGCCGTCGCACCGTCGTCCAGCGCCGGCAGCGCCCGGGCCGTGCGGGCGACGATCTCCGCGTACGGCGCGACCCGGGCGGACATCGGCCAGTCGCTGCCGAACAGCAGGCGCTCCGGGCCGAGCAGGTCCACGGCGGTCCGGGCGATCGTCGCGACCCGACCGGCATCCTCCGGGCCCGCCGTGTGGAGGCCGGAGAGCTTGGCGTGCACGCGCG
>NZ_KI911731.1:7074-11531 GCF_000515355.1 Promicromonospora kroppenstedtii DSM 19349
GACGGCGCCGTCGGGCGCCACGTTGTCGGGCATGAGCCCGCCCGCCGCGGCGGCCCGCTCGCGCCAGCCGCCGACGTACTGCGCCACCCACTCGGCCGACGCGGGGTCGCCGTCGTACAGCCAGGCGTTGGTGACCAGGGACGTGGCCGCGAGGTTGACGGCGGTGTCGCCTGCGGCGCGACGCTGCATCTCGTCGCCCATGAGCTGGGCCTTGGCGGGGTCCTCCAGGTCGGACCAGCGCGTGATGCCCGGCAGCCCGTGCAGCGGGAGGCCGTAGGCCGCCATGTAGTCGAGCGAGGCCGGATAGGTGAGCCACTCGGGGCCCAGGCCGGGCAGCGGCCCGCGGGCCCCGTTGTGCGGCGCGGTGACGATGTTGCGTGCCGGGTCGTAGTTGCCGTGGGCCGGGTCGGTGTACAGCCGGGCGAACCGCCGGGCGCGCTCGGCGAACCGCTCGTCGCCCGGGTCGGCGGCGCACAGGCCGTAGAAGAAGAGGAGCGACTCGCCCTGGTGGAACCAGTCGTACCCGTTCTCGTACCCGCCGGTGAGCATGCCCGCTTCGGTGAGCTGCGCGGTCACGCCCTCGAAGTGTTGCTTGGCGGCGTCGAGCACGTCGTCGCTGCCGCCCAGGGCGTAGAAGGCCGGCCAGTTGAAGAACGGCTCGTAGAGGTCGTCCACGCCGTCGCGGTGCTCGAACCCGCCCGCGTGCAGGATGCGGCCGTCAGGGCCGCAGTAGCGCGACTCGAACAGGCGCCAGGCCTCCTCGGTCGCGTCGAACAGGCGTCGTTCGAGCACCGCCCAGGCGGGCACCTCGGTCAAGGGGGTCGTGGGGATCCGCATCGCCTCAGCCCTTCGTCGCCCCGGCGACCAGGCCGCCGATGATGTGCCGCTGCATGAGGACGAAGAACAGGATCGCGGGGGTCACCGCGAGCAGCAGCGTGGGGAAGACCGTGGTGTAGTCCGTCGAGAACTCGCCGACCGCCGCGTACACGCCGGTGGTCACCGTGTAGATGCCGGAGCCGGGGCCCAGGATGATCTGCGGGCTCACGAAGTCGTTCCAGACGCTGATCGAGTTGAGCACCACGATCGTGGCCACCACGGGCCGCATGATCGGGAAGATGCAGGCCCAGAAAGCCCGGATCTTGCCCGCGCCGTCCAGCGCGGCGGCCTCGTCGATGTCCCGCGGCACGGTGCGCAGGTAGGCGGCGAACAGGAAGATCGTGACCGGCAGCGTGGCTGCCGTCTCGAACAGGATGAAGCCGGGGATCGTGTTGATCAGGCCCAGCACGCGCAGCACGAACACGACGGGGATCAGCGTCACCTGGCCCGGGATGAACAGCCCGGAGACGAACAGGAGCAGCAGCCCCAGGTGCCACTTGGACCGGCCGCGCGCGATCACGTACGCCACCGGCGCGGCCAGCGCGATGCCGAACACGTTGACCAGCGCCACGAACAGCAGCGTGACACCGTACGCGCGCACCACGTTGAACTTCTCGCTGGTCAGCGCGGCCTGCAGGTACTCCAGGCTGAACGTGTCGGGACCGATCGCCAGGGGCGAGGAGATGATCGCCTCCTGCGGCTTGAAGGCGTTGATCACCATGATGTAGAGCGGCACGAGCATGACCAGGGCGGCCGCGCCGAGCAGCGCCCACTTGAGCACGGTGCCCACGCCGGGGGCACGCAGCCGGCGCCGTGGGGTCGGGTATCTGCGCATCAGTCGGCCACCTTCTGCTCCGCGCCGCGCCGGGCGAACGTCACCGCGAGGCCGAGCACGGCCGTGACCAGCAGCAGGATCACGGACTGCGCCGCGCCGAACCCGAGCTCGGACTGCGCGAACGAGTCCCGCAGGATCTGGTAGACGATCGTCTGGGTGGACCCGGCGGGGCCGCCGTCGGTCAGGGCCAGCACGATGTCGTACACCTTGAGCAGCCCCACGAGCGTGAGCACCAGGTTCACGGTGAACACGGGGGCGATCAGCGGCAGCGTCACGTTGCGGAACTGCTGCCACTTCGAGGCGCCGTCCACGGTGGCGGCCTCGTAGTACTCGGGTGGCACGGACTTGATGCCGGCCAGGAACAGGATCATGTTGAAGCCGAAGTGCGACCACACGATCGTGAGGATCACGCTCGCCTTGGCGAACACGACCTCCGTGAGGAACGGGACCGGCGGCGCGCCGAGGTGACCGAGCAGGCCGTTGACGGCGCCCTCCGGCGCCAGCATGGCCGACCAGAGGAACCCGATGATCAGCGCGCTGATGATGTACGGGTAGAAGAAGATCGTGCGCATCAGCGTGTTCGCCCGGCCGGAGCCCGAGATGAGGGCCGCGATCGTGAGCCCGACGCCGTTGCACAGCACCGTGCCGAAGAACGCCACGACGGCGGTGAAGATCGCGGCGTCGACCGTGCGGGGGTTGCGGAACGCCTCGGCGTAGTTGTCGAGCCCGATGAACGTGAAGTTCAGGCTGTAGCCGTTCCAGTCGGTCAGGCTCAGCACGAACGCGAGGAACATCGGGACGATGAACATCGCCAGGAACACCAGGACGGCGGGGCCGCCCATGACGATCCCGGGGAGGCGGTCGCGCCACACCCGCGCCGCCGGGCGGCGGCGGGGGTGCGGCACGACGGTGAGCGTGTCTGCCATGTCGGTCACCTGTCAGCTAGCGGGGGTCAGCCGATGGTCGCGGCGAACCAGTCGTCCATGGCCTTCTCGACGTCGGCGGCGTCGGTGCCGCCGATGAGGGCCTGGGTCTGGGCGTTGATCTCGTCGGAGTAGCCGGTGGGCAGGGTGCGCTCGCCGTAGCCCTGGCCGGTCGGGGTGTAGGCCTCGGCGGGGGTGTCGGCCACGATCTGCTGCAGCTCCTGGCCCAGCTCGTCCATCTCGTACTCGTAGCCGTCGCGGAAGTTGCCGTCGACCTCGAGCTGGTCGGCCACCGCGGTCTGGTCGGTCACCAGGAACTCGACGAGCTTGGCCGCCGCGTCCGTGTCCTCGCTGGTCTTCAGGATCGAGTACGGGCTGGCGATGTTGGCGCCCATCGCGGGGGTCGCGACGCCGTCGGCCGCGGGGGCGGCGAAGACGCCGATCTCGGCCTTCTCCTCGGCCTTGGCCTCGGTGCCGGCGAACCAGCTGCCCATCGGGTAGATCGCGCTCTTGCCGGACAGGAAGGCCTGCTCGGCGTCGGGATACTTGATGCCCAGGGCGTCCTTGGGCACGTAGCCGTCGGCCACCCAGCCCGCGTACGTCTCCACGGCCGGGCCGTACGTCTCGGCGAAGGTCGCCTCGCCGGCGCTCATGCGCGCGAACCAGTCCGGGTCCTCACCCACGACCGTGGGCAGGCCCAGGGTCTGCAGCGAGTGGCTGGTCATCCAGTCGCCGCCGGTCTGGATCGGCGTCCAGCCCGCGTCCTTCAGCTTGCCGAGCGCGGCGGTGAGCTCCTCGACGGTCGCGGGCGCCTGAGTGATCCCCGCCTCCTCGAAGGCGGTCTTGTTGTAGAACCACAGGCTCTGCAGCTGGAAGCCGATGCCCGCCATGTAGTACTTGCCGTCGATCGAGTACTGGTCGGCGAGCGGGCCGCTCGTGGCCCAGTCGTACTGCGACAGGTCCACCAGCTCGGGCGCCAGGTCGACCGAGGGCGGCAGCGACTGCACGACGTCGGGCGCGTCGCCCGCGGTCAGCAGCCGGGGGAGCGCGGCCGCCACACCCTCGGCGCCCGGGTTCTGCACGACGACGTCGATCCCGGGGTTGGCCTCCTCGAACGGTGCGACGAGGTCGTTCCAGAACTCCTCGGTGAGGTTGGGCGTGACGTTGACGAGCAGGCTCAGCTCGGTGGTGCCGCCGGCGCTGTCGCCGCTGTCCCCGGCGCAGCCGGTCAGGGCGAGGGCGGCCACCGTGAGCGTGCCCACGCTCGCGAGGTTGCGGTGCTTGATCATCGTTGATCCTCTCGGGGGTGCCGCGGGACGCTGCTGTGCGTGACCCACGACGTGTGCGGTACGGCTAGGGAGTGACGTCTCAGGGAGGCTAATCGATAATCGTTGGGTTGGGAAGTGCGTCTTCCTCCGGCCGCGTAGGCTCACCGGGTGAACCGGACCGACCGCCTCTACGCGATCGTCGAGGAGCTGCGAGCCGTGGCCCCGCGCCCGCGGAGCGCGTCCTGGCTCGCGGACCGGTTCGAGGTCAGCCGCCGCACCATCGAGCGCGACATCGGCGCGCTGCAGCAGACCGGGGTTCCGGTCTGGGCGGAGCCGGGCCGCACCGGGGGTTACTGCCTCGACCGGGCCAGGACGCTCCCGCCGGTCAACTTCAGCCCTGCCGAGGCGGTCTCCGTCGCGGTGGCGCTGGGCGGCCTGGCCGGTACGCCGTTCGCGCCGGCGGGGTCGACGGCGCTCCGCAAGATCCTCGCGGCCATGCGCGACGACGACGCGACCGCCGCCCACGACCTCGCCGCCCGCGTGCACCTGCTCGGG
>NZ_KI911732.1:0-2493 GCF_000515355.1 Promicromonospora kroppenstedtii DSM 19349
AGCGCGACGACGACGCCGACACCGGCCGCGCGCAGCACGTGCACGTCGGGCGTCACTCGGCGGCGCTCTCGCGCAGCACGACGACGCGCCCGGCGGGCACCAGCGCGGTGCCGTCGAACGTCGCGTCGTCGTCGAGGAGCGAGCGGCCGGACACGGCCACGGTCTCGTCGGCGTCCGAGTGGTTGATCAGGAACAGGACGTCGCCGTCGGGGGTGTTCCGGCGGACGGCCTCGATCCCGGTCCCCGCCTCGACGGCGCGAGGCAGCCCGAGCTCGTCGATGAGCCGGTCGGCGACGCGCGTGGCCGAGTCGAGCGGGAGCTGCGCGGAGACGTACCAGGCCGCGCCGTCGCCGACGGCGTTGCGGGTCACCGCCGCCCGGCCGGCGGAGTCTCCGTCGGCGTAGGTGACGACGGCCTCGGCGCCGCGCAGGTTCGTGTCCTCGCTCCAGTCGGTCACCCGGCCGCCGTCGGACAGGAGCACCGACTCGTCGGCCTGGAGCGGGCGGAACTCCTCGGTCGTCACCCCGAGCAGGTCGCGGAACGCACCGGGGTAGCCGCCGCCGCGCACGCGGCTGGTCTCGTCGACGATCCCGGAGAGGTAGGTGGCGAGCACGGTGCCCCCGGCGCGCACGAACGCGTCGACCCGCGCGGCCTGCGCGTCCGAGACCACGAGGAGCGTGGGCAGCACCACGAGGTCGTAGCCGTCGAGGTCGGCGTCGACGGGGAGCACGTCGACCAGCACCTGCCGCTGCCAGAACACCCGGTGCCAGAGCCGGGTCTCGCGGGCGTACCGCAGCGCGCGGTGCGGCTTGAGCCCCTGCTGGAGCGCCCACGCCGACTCCTCGTCGACCAGGAGCGCGACCTTCGCGGGCTCCACGGGCGCACCCGCGATGCCCCGGAGCCGGCGCAGCGCGGACCCCAGCGCCACGACCTCGCGCCACACGCGGCTCTCGGTGCCCGCGTGGGGCAGCATCGCCGAGTGGAACTGCTCGGTGCCCGCGGTCGAGGCACGCCACTGGAAGAACATCGCGCCGTCCGACCCGCGGGCCACGTGCGCCAGGGCGTTGCGCAGGATCTCGCCGGGGGCCTTGGCGCGGTTGCGCTGCTGCCAGCTCGGCGCCCCGGTCGAGTGCTCCATGAGCAGCCACGGCGTGCGGCCGGCGGCCAGGCCGCGCATCCGGTCGGCTGCGAACGCGAGGTCCTGCTCGCGCACCGGGTCGTCCACGATCGTGTAGTGGTCGTTCGCCACGACGTCGACGTGCCCGGCCCAGTCGGAGTAGTCCACGACGTGCCCGCCGGAGCCGACCATGAAGTTGGTGGTGACGGGCGCTCTGCTGTGCGTGCGGAGCACGGCTGCCTCGGCGAGGTAGTGCTCGAGCAGCTCGTCGGAGGAGAAGCGCTCGAACGCGAGGAACAGCCCTGGGTTCGTCTTGTGCTTGTCGCCCCGGGGCGGCTCGATGTGCTCGATGTCGGTGAAGGTGTGCCCCCAGAACGCCGTGCCCCACGCGGCGTTGATCGCCTCGACCGTGCCGTACTGGGCGCGGAGCCACTCGCGGAACCGGGCCGCCGACACGTCGCACCAGCACCGCCCGTTGCCGCCGCCGAGCTCGTTGCTCACGTGCCACAGGCGCACCGCGGGGTGGTCGCCGTAGCGCTCGGCGAGCGCGGTGGTGATCCGCAGCGCGTGCTCGCGGAACACGGGCGAGCTCGCGCACCAGCCGAGCCGCCCGCCCGGGTGCTCCCGCACGCCGTAGGCGTCCACCGGAAGCACCTCCGGGTGCGCGTGCAGCAGCCAGCTCGGCGGCGCGGCGGTCGGGGTGGCGAGGTCGACGGCGATGCCGGACTCGTGCAGCAGGCCGATGATCTCGTCGAACCAGCCCCAGTCGTACTCGCCCTCGCGCGGTTCGAGCAGCCCCCAGGAGAAGACGCCGAGGGTGACGATGTTGACGCCGGCCTCGCGCATCAGCCGCACGTCCTCGCGCCACACGTCCGGTGACCACTGCTCGGGGTTGTAGTCGCCGCCGTAGCTCAGGCCGTCGGTGGGCCAGGCGGGCAGGTCGCGGCGGGTGTGGGGTCGGTCGGTCGCACGGCGGGCCACAGGGCATCCCCTTCGATGTCGGTGCGGGGACGGTTGCGCCCCCGGTGCGTCAGACTTGTCGAGCGCCCGCCCGTTTGTCAATATGTGAAACAAACAGCGGCTCAGAACCGCAGCATCGTCCGGATGCCCACCACGGCGCCGCCACGCGCCCACTCGTCGAACTGGAACGGCTGGACGTCCAGCGCCAGCGGCGGGATGCCCGGCGAACGCACCTCGTCGATCGTGGCCCGCACCTCGTCGCCCGCGAGCTCCATGACCACGAGCCCGTCGCCCGCGAGCACGATCTTCTGCGGGTCGAGCGCGTTCGCCACCGTGCCGACCAGCACCCCGAGCGCCTGCCCGGCGTCGGCGAAGGCGCGGCGGGCGGCCACGTGGCCCTCCCGGGCCAGCGCGAC
>NZ_KI911732.1:2593-3971 GCF_000515355.1 Promicromonospora kroppenstedtii DSM 19349
GCCCGTGCGGCCGGCGCCCCTGGCGATGGGCGACCCCGCCGGGACGGCGGGCGCCGTCCGCCTCACGGACCGGTACGTGGAGCGGGGCGGGCGGCCCTGGTTCCCCGTGATGGGCGAGTACCACTTCAGCCGGGACGAGCCGGAGCAGTGGGAGACCGAGCTGCGCAAGATGCGGTCCGGCGGGGTCGGCGTCGTGGCGACCTACCTGCTGTGGATCCTGCACGAGGAGGATCGCGGGCACGTGCGCTGGGACGGCGCGCTCGACGTGCGCCGGTTCGTGCGCACCGCCGCCCGGGTGGGCCTCGACGTCGTGCTCCGCATCGGCCCGTGGGCGCACGGCGAGACCCGCAACGGCGGTTTCCCGGACTGGCTGCAGGCGCTGCCCGTGGCGCACCGCACGAACGACCCCGCCTACGTGGACCTCGTGCGCGGCTGGTACGCGGCGATCGCGGACCAGGTGCGTGACCTCGTGCACGCACCGGGGCAGCCCGGCGGCCCCGTGGTCGGCATCCAGGTCGACAACGAGCTCTACGACCAGCCCGAGCACCTCGCGACGCTACGCGACCTCGCGGAGGCCGCCGGCCTGCGCGTGCCGCTGTGGCTCGCGACCGGGTGGGGCGGCGCCGAGCTGCCGCGCGACCGTGTGCTGCCGGTGTACGCGGGCTACTCCGACGGGTTCTGGGAGGAGTCCACCACCGGCTGGCCCGCGTTCGGGGCCACGCACTACGTGTTCAGCACCGTGCGCGACGACCTCACCGTGGGCGCCGACCTGCGCGACGCCCCCGTCACGGCCCCGGCTGCTGACACGGCCGCGGACGGCGCCGCCGACCCGTGGCCGTTCGCCACCTGTGAGCTGGGCGGCGGCATGCAGGTCGCCTACCACCGGCGCCCGCTGGTGGACGCCGACGACGTCGCGGCGCTCGCCCTGACCAAGCTCGGCAGCGGCTCCGCGTGGCAGGGCTACTACCTCTACCACGGGTCCACCCAGGTGCTCGGGGAGCGCTCGACGACGCAGGAGTCGCACGCGACCGGCTACCCGAACGACCTGCCGCTGCGCGACTACGACTTCTGGGCCCCGCTCGGGTCGGCGGGGCAGCAGCGCCCGCACTTCCACCGGCTGCGCCGCCAGCACCTGTTCCTCCAGGCGTTCGGCGCGGACCTGGCGACCTACCCGGTGGTGCTGCCGCCCGGCGGTGCCTCCGACGACGTGCGCTGGTCCGTCCGCGGCGACGGGGAGCGCGGCTACCTCTTCGTCAACAACCACCAGCCCGCCGCCGCGCCGCTGGCGGACGTCGACGAGGTCCGGTTCGACGTCGACCTCGGCGACCACCACGTGACCGTCCCGGCCGCGCCCGGCACGCTGCGGGCCGGCGTCGCG
>NZ_KI911732.1:4071-5360 GCF_000515355.1 Promicromonospora kroppenstedtii DSM 19349
CCGCGCCTGCCCGAGCACGTCGCCCCACTCCTTGAGCCGGGACCGCAGCGCCGCGGCGGCGTCCCGGTCCAGGTACCGGCGGAAGGCGGCCAGCACGTTGCGCAGCCGCCGCACCGAGGTGCGCAGCCGGTGCACGGCGTCGGGTTCGTCGGCCAGCGCCCGCGGCACGTCGTCCTGGATCTGGCGCACCAGGTCGCCGATGGCGAGGGACAGCAGCTCGCCGGCGGTGTCAGGGCGGTTCGTGGTGGCGATCCCGCCAGGCTACCGCGCGGGTCGCGTCAGGAGAGCGGCGCCCGGACCACGTCGACGCCCAGCGCCTCGATCCGCTCGGTGTCGCCGTCGCCGAGCGCCGGGTCGCAGACCACCGTGTCGAGCTCGTCCAGCGACAGCACGCGGTACTTGGCATAGCTGCCGAACTTGCCGCTGTCGGCGAGCAGCACCGTCGTCGTCGCCGAGGCCATGGCGGCGCGCTTCGCCTCGATCTTGGCCTCCACGGGCGTGGTGACGCCGTGGCGCGCGTCCCACGAGCTGGAGGACAGGAACGCGACGTCCAGCGACAGCTCCGCCAGGGTCAGGGCCGCCAGGCGCCCGATGGTGGACTGGTTGTCGGGGTCCACGCGCCCGCCCACGCTGATCAGGTCCACGCTGGGGTGGTCCAGGAACGCGAGCACCGTGCTCAGGTCGTTGGAGACCACGGTGAGCCCGGTGCGCTGCTCCAGGAACGGCCGCATGGCCTGCACCGTGGTGCCGGCGTCCAGGTAGACGGTCATGGAGTCGGTGACCATCTCGGCCGCCGCACGGGCGATGGCGGTCTTCTCGGCCAGCCCCGTCACGGCCTTCTCGGCGCGCCGCGGCTCGTTCAGCAGCCGGGTCGCGAGGGTGGCGCCGCCCTGCGTGGCCTTGACGCGGCCCTGCTCGGCGAGCACCGCCACGTCCCGCCGCGCGGTCATCTGGCTGATGCCCAGAAGCTCGGTGATCTGCCGGTAGCTGAGCACCTGCTCCGTGCGCAGGTGCCGCAGGATCTGCTGCCTGCGCTGCTCCGGGATCAGGGCAGTCGTCTTCGCCATCGTCGCCTCCTGCGCGTCAGTCTAGAGTGCCGGGGTCCACGGGCTGGACCACCGCTGCGCCAGCTCACGGATGTGCTCCGGCGTCAGCTCCCGGCGCCGCGAGCCCGCCGTGAGCAGGGCGATCCGGCACGCCTCCTCCAGCTCGGTGGCGCGGTCCACGGCCTCGTCCAGGTCGGCGCCCGCGACGACGGCGCCGTGGCTCGCCAGCAGCGCCGCGCGCAG
>NZ_KI911732.1:5460-6549 GCF_000515355.1 Promicromonospora kroppenstedtii DSM 19349
GGCACACTGGCGGGAGTGTCAGTGGCACCGGGCAGGATCATCTCTGCCAGGGCCCGGCGCACCGTCCGCACGGCCGTAACGTCTACAGCTTCACCAGACGCGGGCGCACCAGACGTCTCGGCATCGCCGGGCAGCACGGACCCGCCAGGCAAGCCCGGTCCGTCCCCAGGCAGCACCGACCCACCAGGCAGTCTCGGCTCGCTCCCGGGCAGTGACCCGGAAGGCAGTCTCGACCCTGTCCCGGGCAGCACCGATTGCGCAGGCTGCTCGCCTGCTCGTTCTGGTACCTCACCCGTTCGCGTCATGCCATCAACATATCGCACACCTGTACGCACCGCTCGCCGAACCGGCCCGCTCTGCCAATAGCAGAACCCGGCCGCTCGTCCTGTGGACAACGTGTCGGGAGTTCGGAGCTACGGGGCGTTCAGGCTTCGCCGCACAAGCGCCTCGTCCGGCGCGGCAGCCTCACTCCCTCGAACTCTGACCCCTTGCGGTCATCCGTCGTTCAGTCGTCAGCGCGCGACCAGCGGTCCCAGAGCCAGAGCAGGAACACCAGCAACAGAAACGCGGGGATGCCCGCGATGCCGAGCCGTGTGAACCAGCCGGTCAGTTCCGCGCCGACGCCGGGGTTGGCGCCGTCCGCGCCGGCGGGACCGTCGAAATCAGGGTCGCGGTCCGTGCTGCCGTCGGGGTCGCTCCTGCCGTCGGCGTCGCTGCTGTTGTCGCTCCCGCCGTTGCTGCTACTGCTGCCGTCCCCGGTGCTGCGCGTGGCACCGTCGTCTACGGTCCCGGCATCGGCGCGGGAGTCGTCCGACGTGCCGCCGCCTGCCTCGGTGTCCTCGGTGTCGGAGCTGTCGCCGGACAAGTCGCCCGGCGTGCCGAGGCTGTCGAGCCACGTCGACACGCTGCCGGCGATGTCGCGGGCCGAGTCCTCGACGGCGTTCGAGCCGTCGTCGCCCGAGCCGTCGTCGCCCGAGCCGTCGTCGCCCGAGCCCGCCCCGCGCGTGCCGTCGGTTCCGGCCCGTGCGCCATCACTGCCGGCACTGTCACCGCTGCCGGCACCGTCACCGCTGCCGGCACCGTCAGCAC
>NZ_KI911733.1:0-1985 GCF_000515355.1 Promicromonospora kroppenstedtii DSM 19349
CCGCCCGCCGGCCCCCGCGGACGGCAGGTCCGGCGGACCCGCAGCCGGGAGCGTGGCCGCGACCGCCTGGTCGGGCACGCCGAGCGAGCGCAGGATCGCGTCGAGGGACGGCCTCCGCTCCGGGTCCTTGACCAGGAGCGCGTCGAGGAACGCGCGCAGGTATTCCGGGCTGTCGGCGTACGACGGGTCCTCCGCCGAGACTCGGTACAGCACGACGGCCGGATGGTCGCCCTCGAAGAGGTGGTTGCCGGTCGCGGCGTAGTAGGCCAGCGCCCCCAGGGCCCAGACGTCGGCGGCGGCCGTCGGCCGGCTGCCTGTGGCCTGCTCCGGCGCCATGTACATCGGGGTGCCGACCGCCTGCCCGGTCAGGGTCAGGCGCGTGGCGTCGACGGCGGCGACCACCCCCAGGTCGATCAGGCGCGGCCCGTCCGGGCCGAGGATCACGTTGGCCGGTTTGACGTCGCGGTGCACCAGGCCGGCCCGGTGGATCCCGTGCAGCGCCTCGGCGACGCCCGCGACCAGGTTCAGCACGTCCGCCTGAGGCAGCGGGCCGTTGGCGGCAAGCTCCTGCGACAGGGTCGGCCCGGCCACGTACTCGGTGGCGAGCCAGGGGAGGTCCGCCTCGGGATCGGCGTCCACCAGGTTCGCGATGAACCGGCTGCGGACCTTGGCCGCGGCCCGCACCTCGCGGCGGAACCGGATACGGAACTCGTCGTCGTCGAGCTGGGCGCCGCGGATCAGCTTGATCGCGACCTGCTGCCCCTTGCGGGTCGAGCCGAGGTAGACGTCGCCCATGCCACCGCTGCCGAGCCTGCTGCGGACCCGGAACGGCCCGATCGAGCGGGGTTCACCGGGCCGCAGGGCCGCGGGCTCCGGTGCGGGCGCCGAGCTCCGGGCAGGCGGGTCGTGCAACACCGGACAGGTCCCCTAACGATCGCGGCATCAAACAGACAAATGTGACGTAGACGACTGGCAGGGTACCGCGCCGAGATGGCCGGCCGCGGGACGGTGTGAGGATGTTCCCGTGGAACGACTCAGCGTCTGGGCCCCCGACGGGCTGCCCGAGATCATCCCCGGCGACCATCTCGGCGAGCTGATCGCCGACCTCCTGGCGGGTCTGGAGGAGCCGGACCGGCCCCGGGACGGCGACGTCGTCGTGGTCACCTCGAAGATCGTGTCCAAGGCCGAGGGGCGGGTCGTGGCCGCCGACGACCGCGAGCAGGCGATCACCGACGAGACCGTCCGCGTCGTGGCCCGGCGGGAGCGCCCCGGGCTGCCGCCGCTGCGGATCGTCGAGAACAAGCTCGGCCTTGTCATGGCCGCGGCGGGCGTGGACGCGAGCAACACGCCCGAGGGCACCGTCCTGCTGCTGCCCGTGGACCCCGACGCCTCGGCGCGGACGATCCGGTCCGCGCTCACGCAGCGGCTCGGACTGGGCCGTGTCGGAGTGGTCGTCACCGACACGGCGGGCCGGCCGTGGCGCGACGCCCTGGTCGACATCGCGATCGGCTGCGCCGGGATCACACCCACCGACGACCTGCGCGGCAGCACCGACACGCACGGGCGCCCGCTCAACGTGACCGTGACCGCCGTCGTCGACGAGATCGCGGCGGCGTCCGAGCTGGTGCGCGGCAAGTCGGCGGGGCGCGCCGTCGCCGTCGTGCGCGGCATGGACCGGTACGTGACCGACGCCGACGGCCCAGGCGCGCGGGCCCTCGTGCGGGGCAGCGCGGACGACCTGTTCCGCGAGGGCTCGGCCGAGGCCTACGCCCGCGGCCTGGCGGACGGCGCTGCGGGCCGTGGGGCCGGCGGCCGCTGAGAGCTCACCTTCGAGGCCCGGGTTTCTTCGCTTTCACGCTGCTGAAAGCGAAGAAACTTGGGCTTCAAAGATGATCGACGGTTGCCTAGAGCGACGGGCGGCGGGACGTCATCCGGACGACCGGCGAGGCGGCGTCCGCCTGCTCGGGCGTCACGGTCACGGACCA
>NZ_KI911733.1:2085-6669 GCF_000515355.1 Promicromonospora kroppenstedtii DSM 19349
TGCTCCAGCAGGGCGGCGAGCCGGGCCTCCGGGTCGGGGTCGGCCTCGTCTGCCAGCCGGTGCAGGCCGTCGAGCACCGCGCCCAGCCGGGACGGCGTCACCGCGGGGTGGGGCCGGCTCAGGCGGGAGACGAACCGGATGGCGAGCAGCGCGCCGTCGGACAGCTCGACCGTCTCGGTGCCGGGCTCGCCCCCGCTCGACGGGCCGCGGCGGCGAACCAGCACGCCCTCGTCGATCCACTCCGAGACGTAGAAGTAGCCCGAGTAGGGCAGTTCGAAGCCGGCGCGGCGCAGCTCGGGGACGTCGTCGTCGATCCGCTCCGCGAGCTGCTCCACGGGCAGCCGGCGGCGAGAGGCCCCGAGGTTGCGGTCGAGCAGCACGACGGCGGCCGCGGCGTTCCTCGACCGCAGCAGCACCCACGCGGGGTGCTCCTGGAGAAGGGCGCGCACGGCGCGTGCCGCCTGGCCGCGACGACCTGTCCCGTGCCCGGCGGCCGGCCGGGGCGCGGCGTCCCCCGGTGAGCTCGCAGTACCCATGGGGGCTGAGAGTAGTAGGCCAACGTGTCGGTGCGGCACCCCCGGAGGAAACATCGCGACACATGCCCCGTCGCTGAGCCGCGACGGCCATAGACGTATAGAGTCAGGTCCCACAGGGCTTGCCGGAAAACAGATCTTCACTTTCCGGCAGGCCCTGTCGTGCGTCATGGCACGTTTCGATGGCAGAGCGTCGACGGGAGGGCATCTTGCTCACGAACGCAGCCCAGATCATTGCCCGGATCCGTGCCGAGCGAGGGCTCAGCATGAGTTCCCTCGGGGTGCTCGCGGGCGTACCCACGTCGACGATCAGTCGTATCGAGTCAGGGCAGATCGAGCCCACGCTCGGAATGGTCCGGCGCATCGCGCTGGGCGCCGGCTACCACCTTCACCTGCAGTACTACGACCTCTTCTCGGGCAAGCTCGAGGACGACGTGGTCCCCGTCGCGGCCGACCCGGCCGGCGAGCCGGAGGAGGACGAAGATCCCCCGCGGTAGGGCGGTTTCTCCGGGGTCCGCTACCTTGTCTCGGTATGGGATGTCGGCGCGGGGGGTGCGGGGACGGAGAGCGACGGCGCTTGTGGGCCGTTCCCGGTAAATGTGACATTGCACGCAATTTCTGTGGAATCCAGGTGCGCGCTCTCGCTCCGGTTGTGCCCCCCATTCGTCCGAGCAATATGGTCGTCATATGCCGAACGTCATGATCCCCGCCGAGGTGCGGGAGGACGTAGAGACACTGTGGGTGTTCCACGACCTGCAGCACGAGCCACGGCAGGTCGACGTCTGCATCGGCCTGGGCGGCCACGACCTCGGCGTGGCCGAGTACACCGCTGAGCTCTACCACCAGGGACTGTTCCGGCAGATCGTCTTCACGGGCGCCAACGCGCCCACCACCGTCGATGCCTTTCCCGAGGGCGAGGCGCTCGGCTACCGCGACCACGCGATCGCGAGCGGCGTGCCCGCTGAGGCGGTCCTCGTCGAGCCGGCGGCGACCAACACCAGTGAGAACCTGGAGTACAGCCGCAACCTGCTCGTCGAGCACG
Source organism: Promicromonospora kroppenstedtii DSM 19349 (assembly GCF_000515355.1). Classification (GTDB taxonomy): domain Bacteria; phylum Actinomycetota; class Actinomycetes; order Actinomycetales; family Cellulomonadaceae; genus Promicromonospora; species Promicromonospora kroppenstedtii. The sequence goes on from NZ_KI911733.1 coordinate 3,661, forward strand.
GTGTCGAGCCGACCTCCGTGCTGCTCGTGTCGCACCCCTACCAGCAGCGTCGGGCGTTCGCGACGAGCCAGATGGTGTGGCCCGGCGTCGACGTGCTGTGCGTGTCGCGGCCCCAGACGCTGGACGAGTACGTGGCCGGTGTCGGCGATGCCGACCGCGTGGTCGACATGCTCGTCGGCGAGACGCAGCGCCTCACGCTCTACGCCGAGCTGGGCTTCATCTCCCACGAGGAGGATGTGCCGGACGGCGTCATCGGCGCGTTCGACCGGCTCGTGGCGGCCGGGTACACGTCGCGGCTGGTGGAGGACCGGCGTCCGATAGACGTCTGACCCACGGCGCCCGGGGCCTTGTCAGGAAACGGGCTTCTGGGACATCCCTGGCGAGTTTCCTCGTTCTCCGTTACGTTCCGGGGCATGCGCGAGGAAAACAAGCGGGGCAAGGATCCCAGGAAGTTCACCTGGCAGGAGATCCTCACGTTCGTCGCGGGCGCCGGGTACGTGGCGAGCCCGATCGACCTCCTGTCCGAAGGCGTGCTGGGGCCGCTCGGCCTCGGCGACGACGCCATCGCGATCGTCATCGCGGGCGTCACCCTCTACAAGGCCATCCGGCGGTTCCGGCAGCACCGCACCGTGCCGGGCACCACCGGTGACACGACGCCGGGCGGCACGTCGGGCGGCGATGCCTCGCACGGCGGGGCGACGACCAGCGGGGGAACCACCTCGGGCGGGGCGAGGTTCGCCAACGGCAAGACCGTGCCCGGCACCGCCGAGGACGTGACGGACCGCAAGCCGCGCCGCTGACCGGAAGGCCTGCCTTGGCCGGCCGGTCCGGGCGGGTCTAGGGTCGACGGCGTGGTCAGCGACAACGCACCCCGGGTCCTCGTCGTCGGGGGCGGGCCTGCGGGCGCCGCCACGGCGATCGCGCTGCGCCGTGAGGTTCCCGGCGCCCAGGTGACCGTGGTCGACAAGGCCACGTTCCCGCGCGACAAGACCTGCGGGGACGGGCTGGGTCCGGGCGCTCGCCGGGTGCTGGACGGGCTCGGCCTCTCGGAGCTTCTCGAGCCGTTCCACATGCCGATGTCGGTGGCCATCAGCGGCCCCGGTGGGGTCGAGGCCATGGCACGGGGCCCGCTCATGGAGGGTCGCGACCTGGCGGGCTACGTCACACCCCGGCTCGAGCTGGACCACCTGCTGCTGGGCGCGGCGCGCGACGCGGGCGCCGAGGTGCGCGAGGGCGTCTCGTTCGAGGGGGCGACGTCGGACGGCGCGCGCGAGCGGGTCGTCCTGTCCGACGGCGAGGCGACGTACGACCTGGTCGTCGGCGCGGACGGCGCCTACTCGGCGGTGCGCCGCGCCGTCGGCGTCGAGCGGCCGTCGATGCGGCACACCCACATCGCGGTGCGCGCGTACGGCGAGGTGACCCACCCGGACAAGCCCGTGAGCGACACCCTCCGGTTCGACTTCCTGGAGTCGCTCCTGCCCGTCTACGGCTGGGTCTTCCCGCTGCCCGACGACGGCGCGAACATCGGCGTCGGCCTCCCCGTGAACCATCTGAAGCGGCAGACCGCGCGGCACGGCCGCAAGCTGCGCGACCTGTTCGACCTGTACGTCGAGGACCTGGAGCGCCGGGGCTTCTCGGTCTCCGGGATCGAGCGCGTCGCCACGCACCAGCTGCCGCACGCCGCCGCCCGGACGCCGATGACGGCGCCGGGCCGGGCCGCGGTGCTGGTCGGCGACGCGGCCGCGACGATCAACCCGCTCAGCGGCGAGGGGATCTTCTACGGCATGGCCGCCGGCGTGCAGCTCGCGGAGCACCTGGGGCAGGTGGAACGGGCCGGCGGGACGTGGGCCGGCGCGGGCCTCTCCGACGCCCTGGCCGGGTTCGAGCGAGCGCACCGCCGCCGGTTCGGGCGGCACTACCGCGAGTGCTACCTGGCGCAGCAGCTCATGCGCTCCAAGACGTGGGCCGGCATCGCGACGCGCGCCGTGGCGGCGTCCGACGAGGCGATGGCGCACGTGGCGCTCATGCTGTTCGACGAGCAGACGGCCGGCTCGCGGGGGCTGGTGCGGCTGGCGGCGAGCAGCGTGCGCCCGCTCCTGCGCCGTTGAGGAGCCGGACGGCCGCCGCGGAACGGGCGGCGGACGGTACTCGTTGAGCGGGTCGTGGTTCTGTCACACTGCAGACCCTGAAGCTCAGCGCCGTCTGAGGTCTCCCGCCGATCCCCTGAACCGAGGACGACGATGTCACGCACCATCCGCCGGGCCGTTGCACGACTGATCTGGGCCGGCACCGGCTACCGGCTGCGCACGGAACCAGCGCCGACCCGGCCGACGGTGTTCATCGGGGCGCCGCACACGTCCAACACGGACTTCTTCCTCATGCTGGCCATCGCGTTCCAGATGGACCTGCACATCCGGTTCCTCATCAAGGACTCCTGGTTCAGGGGGCCGATGGCCGGTGTCATGCGCTCGCTGGGCGGCATCCCCGTGGACCGGGGCGACCCGGCCAGCATCGTCGACGAGATCCTCGCGGCCGTCGCCCGTGGAGAGGAGTTCCACCTGGTGGTGACGCCGGAGGGCACACGCGGCAAGGGATCGGGCTACTGGAAGTCGGGGTTCTACCGCATCGCCCTGAAGGCCGGCCTGCCGGTGACGCTCGGGTACGTGGACGGCGTCGCCAAGGTCGCCGGCCTGGGGCCGAGCATCGAGCTGACCGGCGACGTCGCCGCGGACATGGACGTGATCCGCGCGTTCTACCAGGACAAGTCGGGGGTCAAGCCGGCCAACCGCACGGAGCCCCGCCTGCGCAACGAGTCCCCGGACGCCCAGCCCTGACCTCCCGGCTCACCGCTCGGCGGGCGGGGTGAGGGAGTCCAGGACGCGTTCCAGGCCGTAGGCCCAGGCGTGGGTCGGGCTGGACGGTGCGTTCATCGCCGCCCCCGCCGCGCCGCCCACCCGCTGGGCGAGCTGGTGTTCGTCGCCGAGGTACTCCGCCAGTCGCCCTGCCCAG
>NZ_KI911733.1:6769-6937 GCF_000515355.1 Promicromonospora kroppenstedtii DSM 19349
CCTCCCGCTGCTGCGCTGCCCGTCGTGCGGCGAGGCGCTCACCACGGCGCCCGGCGCGCTGCGCTGCTCGCGCCGGCACAGCTTCGACGTCGCCCGCCACGGGTACGTGAGCCTGCTGACAGGCACGAGGGCCACCAGCGGGGACGACGGGCCGATGGCGCGTGCCCG
>NZ_KI911733.1:7037-7119 GCF_000515355.1 Promicromonospora kroppenstedtii DSM 19349
GTCGGCGGGGATGTCGCCCGCCAGGGCGAGGATCTCGCGGGCACGCTCGACGGCGACGTCCGCGGGCAGGGCTTCCGAGTCG
>NZ_KI911733.1:7219-9344 GCF_000515355.1 Promicromonospora kroppenstedtii DSM 19349
CAGCGCACCCAGGCCCACCGAGGTGAGCCGGGCGCGCTGCAGGCCCTCGACCTCAGACGTAGTAGGCATCCCCGCCGCCTTGCCCTGCCAACCGGGCGCGCCGGTGCTTCACCAGGCTCCGGATCAGCATGATCACACCGACCACGAACAGGATCATCACCGGGATGATCGCGAGCGGCGCCAGGACCGCGAGGAACGAGACGCCGATGCTGGTCGCGTCCTCCGCCGCGCTCACCACGGGCGCCGCCGTGCCACCCGACACGGTGTTGGCGACCACGCGGCCGCCCGCCTTGGCGGCGTGCGTGCCGAGGGCCAGCACCACACCCGCGACGATCGGGATCCACTGCCCGGACTGCACGAACGCCGCGGGGTCCGTGACGGTCGCCGTCTCCGACATCGATCCCGCACCGAACGCGATACCACCCGCGGTGGGCCGGATCACGGTCTGCACCACATCGTTGATCGAGTCGAGCACCGGGATCTTGTCCGCCGCGAACTCGAGCACCAGGAGCACGACCAGGATCGCCATCACCCAGCCGTTCTCCAGCCACGCCCACGTGGCCGGCAGCTCCACCAGGTCGGTGAAGCGCGAGAGCGCGCCGAGGAAGATGAGCGGGATCCATGCGTTGAGGCCCGCCGACAAGGCGAGCCCGCTTCCGGTGGCAAGTTCGAGCATGAGCCGAAGTGTTCCATGGCACACCGACACTCCGTGGGTCAAACGTGTCCGGTGTGCCCGATCTGTTATCCGAGGGTCACAGGGGACCGGGGCGGTCCGGGTTCATTTGTCGGCGTAGTCCTGGAACTGACGGGCCTCCTCGTGGAAGAGTGGCTGTGATACGCCGCGCCGCTGCGCTGACCTGGAGGCTTGCATGATCTGGACGATCTTCGCCGTCGCATCGGTGGTGCTGCTGGGCCTGTCCGCCGGCGTCTTCTTCGGGTTCTCGTCGTTCGTCATGAGCGGCCTCGCCCGTGCGTCCGACGAGGCGGCGGGCGAGGCGATGAACGGCATCAACGAGACCGCCCCGCTGCCCGCCTTCATGAGCGTCTTCTTCGGCGCGCTGCTCGTCCCGGGGATCACCGGCATCTGGGGTCTGGTGGACGAGCGCGCCGGCGGAGCCTGGATCCTCGCCGCCGCAGCGGTCTACCTGGTCGGCACCTTCGGCGTGACGATGGCGCTGAACGTACCGCTGAACAACCGCCTTCTCGCGGCGCACGACAAGGCCGCGGAATGGCGCGCCTACCGGCAGCCGTGGACCTCCTGGAACCACGTGCGCACCTTCGCGGGCGTCGTGGCGACGGCGCTCGCGGCGGTCGGGCTCCTCTGACGGGTCGGGCGCCGGGCCGGGTGTCGGGGACAATCGTCGACGTGCCCGCCATCGACTTCCACCGCACCCTGCCCGGATATGCGCCCACACCGCTACGGGACGTGCCACGCCTCGCCACGGAGCTCGGCGTCGGTCGGGTGCTCGTCAAGGAGGAGTCGAGCCGGCTCGGGCTGCCGGCCTTCAAGGTGCTCGGCGCGTCGTACGCGATCGCGCGCGCCCTGGGGGAGCGGTTCGGCCTGGCCACGATCACGCTGGACGCGGTCCGGGACGCCGTGCGCGGCACCGCCGTCCGCCTCTACGCCGCGACCGACGGCAACCACGGCCGCGCGGTCGCGCACGTCGCGGCGCTGGTCGGCGCGGAGGCGACCATCTACTACCCGCCCGGCATCACCGAGGCGGCCAAGAAGGCCATCGCGGCCGAGGGCGCGCGGACCGTCGAGTCCGAGGGGGACTACGACGACGTCGTGGCCCGTGCCGCCGCCGACGCGGCCGCCGACCCGACGGCGGTGCTGGTGCAGGACACGTCCTGGGACGGCTACACGGACATCCCGCAGTGGATCGTCGACGGCTACTCGACGCTGTGCCTCGAGGCCGACCAGCAGCTCGCGGCGCTCGGCGTCGCCGCGCCCGACCTGGTGGTGGTCCCGGTGGGCGTCGGCTCGTTCGCCCAGGCCGTGGTGAGCCACTACCGCACCGCGAGGGCCGGCGCCGACACGCTGCTCGCCGTCGAACCCGACCGTGCGGCGGGGCTGGTCGCGTCGCTGCGCGCGGGCCGGCCCGTCACCGCGCCGGGGGGCGGC
>NZ_KI911734.1:0-1804 GCF_000515355.1 Promicromonospora kroppenstedtii DSM 19349
GCGCTGGGCGACGACGCGGTCCGCGCCGCCCGGCTGGTGGCCCGGCTGCTGCCCGACGAGCCCGAGGCGACGGGCCTGCTCGCGCTGCTCCTGCTGCAGTACTCCCGGCGGGAGGCGCGCCTGGACCTGGACGGCGTGCCCGTGGTGCTGGACGAGCAGGACCGCTCGCTCTGGCGCGAGGACGAGATCGCCGAGGGCCTGGCCGTGCTGGACGGCGCGCTCGCGACCCGCCGCCCGGGCCCGTACCAGGTGCAGGCGGCGATCGCGGCCCTGCACGCGCGAGCGGAGACTGCCGACGACACGGACTGGGAGGAGATCACGGCCCTCTACGACGTGCTCCTGGACATGACGCGCTCGCCGGTGGTGGCGCTGAACCGGGCGGTCGCGGTGGGCAGGCTGCGGGGGTCCGAGGCCGGCCTGATCGTGCTCGACGAGGTCGCCGCCGCACCCGAGCTGGCGACGTACCACTTGCTCCCCGCGGTGCGGGCCGACCTGCTGCTCCGGGCCGGGCGAAAGGACGAGGCCGCCGCGGAGTACCGGCGGGCGCTCGCCCAGGTGGACCGTGAGGGCGACCGGAAGCTTCTGCGCCGTCGTCTCGCGGACCTGTAGCGGGCCGGTCGGCCGAGCCGTGAGACGCCGACGGGCCTCCCGGCCGTGCGGGTCACCGGGGTGATCCGCACGGCCGACAGGCCCGTCGGGGGTGGTTCGTCAGCCCTGGAAGGGCTTCGCGCCCGTGATCTCCACGGGGATGTCGCGCCCGTTCGGCGCGTGGTAGCTCGTCTTCGCGCCGATCGACTTGCCGTCGATGGCGGCGCCGAGCGGCGACGTCGGCGAGTAGACGTCGAGGTCGGTGGACCCCGCCATCTCGCGCGAGCCGAAGAGGAAGCTCATCTCGTCGCCGGCGACGATGGCGGTCACGACCATGCCGGGCTCGACCTTGCCGTCGTCCGCGGGGGTGCCGACGTGGACGTTGCGCAGCTTCTCGGTGAGCTCGAGGATGCGTGCCTCGTTCTTCGCCTGCTCCTCACGAGCGGCGTGGTACCCGCCGTTCTCCTTGAGATCGCCCTCGTCACGGGCAGCGGCGATACGCTCGGTGATCTCCGACCGGTAAGGGCCGGAGAGATGCTCCAGCTCGGCCTTGAGCTTGTCGTGCGCCTCCTGGGTGAGCCAGGTGACAGAGGTGTCAGCCACGGGGGCTCTCCTTTCGTTGCTCGTTCGAGCCACAGTTTTGGCAGCGCGCAAGTTCCCGGCCGACGAGCGGATCGGGCACGCGCGCCAGCCGGTCAACACAGCGTGTGAAACGACGAGAATACCAATGACGAGGAAAGACGTGCCAAGACTTTCCCCGGTTCCGCTGTGAGCGGACGGTGTACGTATTCCCGAGGACGAATCGTCAGCGCTGGTCGCAGTGGTCGACGACGCCCGTGGTCGCCAGCTCCGTCGTGGCGATCGTCACCGACTGCCGGGTGGTCCGGCCCGGTTCCGGGCCGACCTCGACGTCGACCGCGCCGACCTCGGCGAAGTTGCGGCTCAGGGCGGTGACCGTGCACACGGCCTCGGTCCCGGGCGGCATGCTGACGTCGAACGTCACCCGCACCTCCTCGGGGCTCTCCACCGAGAAGCCGACGTCCACGAAGGTCACGGGCTCGCGCTGGGTGTCCACGACGGTGAACCACGCCGCGATCGCGACACCGGCGGCCAGCGCCAGGCCCACCGCGATCCGCGCGCCCACCGACAGCTTGGGCCGCGGCCGGACGCCGTCGCCCTCGTCCCACGGGTCGTCCTGGCCGGGGTGGCCGGCCCG
>NZ_KI911734.1:1904-1980 GCF_000515355.1 Promicromonospora kroppenstedtii DSM 19349
GCGTCCCTCGACCTGGCCGGGCTGCACCCACGGGCGCGCGAGGTGCGCTGGCGTCTCGCCGTCGACGTGACCAACC
>NZ_KI911734.1:2080-2933 GCF_000515355.1 Promicromonospora kroppenstedtii DSM 19349
GGCGGCGGCGTGGCCGGCGAGCACGCGGCCGCGAACGCGCTCGGCATGGGCGCCGACGTCACCGTCCTCGACGTCTCGCTGCCCGCCCTGCGCCGCATCGAGGCGCGGTTCGGCGGGGCGGTGGGCACCCGCGTCTCGACGACGTACGAGGTGGCCGACCAGGTCGCGTCCGCCGACCTGGTGATCGGGTCGGTGCTGATCCCCGGCGCCGCCGCGCCCAAGCTCGTCACGGACGCCATGGTCAAGACGATGAAGCACGGCGCCGTGCTCGTCGACATCGCCATCGACCAGGGCGGCTGCTTCGAGCACTCGCGCCCCACCACCCACGACGCCCCGACCTTCGCCGTGCACGACACCCTCTACTACTGCGTGGCGAACATGCCCGGGGCGGTCCCCGCGACGTCGACCCGCGCGCTGACCAACGCGACCCTGCCCTACGTGGCGGCCCTCGCGGACCGCGGCTGGCGCGAGGCGCTGCGGGCCGACGAGGCCCTGGCCCGTGGCCTGAGCACGCACGATGGGCACATCACCAACGCCGGGGTGGCCGAGGCGTTCGGTACCGAGGCGGTCCCGGTAGCCGAGATCCTGGCGGCCTGAGCGTCGCGACGGCCTACGATCGGCGCGTGGAGCCGCTGCACATCGTCGTCTGCCCGGACTCGTTCAAGGGCAGCCTGTCCGCGTCCGAGGTCGCGTCCGCGATCGCCGAGGGAGCCCTGGACGCCGCCCCCGGCGCCGTCGTCACGCGCCTGCCCATGGCCGACGGCGGTGAGGGCACCCTCGACGCGCTGCTCGCCGTCTGGGGCGGTGCGGCGCACGTGACCGAGACCGTCGACGCGATCGGGCGGCCGGCGTC
>NZ_KI911734.1:3033-5494 GCF_000515355.1 Promicromonospora kroppenstedtii DSM 19349
GGGTACGGCGGCCGCACCGAGATCGCCGACGCGGTGCGTTCCTACCTCACGGAGCGCGCCAAGGACGGCGCCACGCTCGCGGACCTCGCGGAGTCGATCGACGTCGAGCACATCGCGGAGCACCTGTACACGAAGGGGCAGCCCGACCCCGAGCTGGTCATCCGGACCTCCGGCGAGCAGCGCATCGGCGGCTTCCTGATGTGGCAGAGCCAGCACACGGAGTTCTACTTCTGCGAGGCCTACTGGCCCGCGTTCCGGCGTGTCGACTTCTTGCGCGCCCTGCGCGACTTCTCTCTGCGGGAGCGCCGCCTCGGGCGCTGAGCGCGGCTCCTCGCGAGCGGCCCGGAACCGCTGGCGAGCCATGAATTCGCATGGTGAAATTCGCCACCACGCGCCCAGGTAGGTGACTGAAAGTTCAGTCAGGTAGCGTGCCGAAGATGACAAGGTGGGCACGCTGATGACCGAGCGACGGGTGCCCTCGGCGCGGGAGGCCGCCGAGGCGTGGGAGTCGTTGTTTCGCGCTCAGGTGACGGTGATGCGCCGGCTCCTGGCGGACGACATCTGGGGCGACCTGAGCATGCGTGAGTACGACGTGCTGTTCACGCTCGCGCTCGCCCCCGGCGAGACGCTCCGGCTGCGGGAGCTCAACGAGAACATCCTGATGGCGCAGTCCTCGCTGTCGCGCATGGTCGAGCGGCTCGAGAAGCGCGGGCTGGTGCGCCGCCACCCCTCGCCCGACGACGGCCGGGGCGTGCTGGTCAGCCTCACGCCGGAGGGCTCGTCGACGCAGAAGGAGCTCGGCCGCCGGCACGTGCGCTCCATCGCCCACTATGTGGGCCCCGCGCTGGATGCCGAGGACCTGGACCACCTGCGCCAGCTCGCGGACGCGCTGCGCGGAGCGCAGGCGGACATCGACGACTTCTGATCAGGCCGAGCGCGCCTGACCCCGCAGCGCCTCCACCACGATGCGTACCGCCGCCCGGTCCATCGTGGTGCGGCGTGCCACCAGGTGGATGTCCCGTCGGGGCGGGTCCACGAGGTCCAGCGTGCGCACGGCGTAGCGGTCGTGCACCGCGAGCAGCGGCAGCAGCGTGATCGACAGGCCGGCCTCGACGTGGCTCAGCAGCGTGCCGTGGCTCTCGAACCGGGCCACCGCCTTGGGCGTGAACCCGGCCCGCCGGCAGAGGCGTTCGGCCAGGTCGGCGAGGTGTGCGCCGGGGTGCTCGAACGCCCAGGGCTCGCCCGCGAGGCTGGTCAGGTCCACCCGGCCCGAGCGCTCACCGACCGCGGTGTCCCGGGCCGTCACGAGCACCACCCGGTCGCCCGTCAGCGGCAGGCGGGCCAGGTCGGCGTCGGGTGGGACGGGGGCGTCCGGGAAGTCCGCGCAGATGGCCACGTCCACTTCGCCGCGCTGGAGCGCACCCCGGCTGACCTGCGGTTCCGCCTCGGTGAGCCGCACCTGGATCCGCGGGTGCTGCTCGGTGAGGGCGGCGACGGCCGGGACCACGATCCCGTGGAAGGCGCTCGTGAACGCCGACAGCCGCACCACCCCTGTGGGCTCCGAGTGCAGGTCCGCGATGTCGGCCTCTGCGGCCGCGATGCGGTCCAGGATCTGTGCGGCGTGACCCGCGAGGGCGACTCCGGCGGGCGTGAGCCGGATGCGCCGTCCGACCCGCTCGAAGAGCTGGGCCTTCACCTCGGTCTCCAGGGTGGAGAGCTGCTGCGAGACGCTGGACGGGCTCAGGTGGGTCGCGTCGGCGACGGCGCGCACCGTGCCGAGCAGGTGCAGCTGGTACAGGAGGCGCAGGCGCCAGGGGTTGAGCATGGGCACATCCTTGTGCAGGTTCGCCGAACATTCTATTCGGGAACGTGGTCTGGACCCGCACACCGGACGGTGCTTACCGTCGATCCATGAACATAGGCGTTCCTACCGAGATCAAGAACAACGAGCACCGGGTCGCGCTCACGCCCGCCGGTGCGCACGAGCTGGTCCGCCGCGGCCACGACGTGCTGGTGCAGGCGGGCGCCGGGCGGGGTTCGGGCTTCGAGGACGACGCCTACCGGCTCGCCGGCGCGCGCACGATCGACACCGCCGAGGAGGTCTGGGCCGCGGCCGACCTCCTCGTCAAGGTCAAGGAGCCCATCGAGCCCGAGTACGCGCTCATGCGGCCCGACCAGACGCTGTTCACCTACCTGCACCTCGCGGCGTCCGCGCCCTGCACCGAGGCGCTGCTCACCGCGGGCACCACCGCCATCGCCTACGAGACGGTCCAGCTCCCCGACCGCTCGCTCCCGCTGCTCAGCCCCATGAGCGAGGTCGCCGGACGCCTCTCCGCGCAGGTCGGCGCCTACCACCTGATGCGGCCGCAGGGCGGCACGGGCGTGCTCATGGGCGGGGTGCCCGGCACACCGCGCGCCCGGGTCGTGGTGATCGGCGGCGGCGTGGCCGGCGAGCACGCGG
>NZ_KI911734.1:5594-8693 GCF_000515355.1 Promicromonospora kroppenstedtii DSM 19349
CGGTGCCACGGCCCAGCGCCGCCCGTCGAGCTCGGCCCAGCCCACGAGGTGCTCCAGCGGCAGCCCGCCGACGCGGGCCGCGACCAGCGACTCCAGCCGGGCGTCGTCGGTGACGCCGTCCGACGTGGCGGCCTCGACGAGGATCCGCGCCTCGTCCTCCGCGAACACACAGCCGGCTGCCCGCAGTCGTGCGACGAGATGCTCCACGCCGCAAGCCTAGGCGAGACGCGTCAGACCCCCAGGTCACCGGGGTGGCCTGGGGGTCCGACGCGTGCGCGGAGCAGCGGCAGGATCAGGGGTACAGGCCCCGGATCTGGTGCGCCTCGGCGACACGCTTGACGCCGATCACGAGCGCGGCGTCGCGCAGGGACAGCGCCTCGCGCTGGGCCAGGGCGGACACCTCGGCGTACGCCGTGGTCATGCGGTACTCGAGCTTGTCGGCGATCTCCTGCTCGGTCCACCAGTAGGTCTGGTTGGCCTGGACCCACTCGAAGTACGAGACGACGACGCCGCCGGCGTTCGCGAGCACGTCGGGTACCACGGTGATGCCGTTCTTCGCGAGGATCGCGTCGCCGGCCGCCGTCGTCGGGCCGTTGGCGCCCTCGACCACCCAGCGGGCCTTGACCGAACCGGCGGTGAGCTCGTCGAGCACGCCCTCGATCGCGGCCGGGACCAGCACGTCGACGGTGAGCCCGAGCAGCTCGGTGTTCGTGATCGGGTCGGCGTCGTCGAACCCGACGACCGAGCCCGTGCGCCGCACGTGGTCCATGAGCAGGGGGACGTCGAGGCCGGCGTCGTTCCGGATGCCGCCGTACTGGTCGCTGACGGCGACGACGCGCGAGCCGCGCGCGGCGAAGATCTCCGCGGCGTGCGAGCCGACCTTGCCGAAGCCCTGGATGGCGACGGACACGTCGCCCAGGCCCACGCCCGCCTCGGCGAGCGCGGCGCCCGTGACGTGCACGATGCCGGCCGACGTCGCGGTGCCGCGGCCCAGCGAGCCGCCGACGGCGAGCGGCTTGCCCGTCACGACGGCGGGGATCGTGTAGCCGCGGTTGACCGAGTAGGTGTCCATGACCCACGCCATCGTCTGGGCGTCGGTGCCCATGTCGGGGGCCATGATGTCGGTGTCGGGGCCGATCATGGGCATGATCTCCGACGTGTACCGCCGGGTCACGCGCTCCAGCTCGGCCTGCGAGTAGCCGCGCGGGTCGATGGCGACGCCGCCCTTGGCGCCGCCGTACGGCAGGTTGACCACCGCACACTTCCAGGTCATCCACATCGCCAGCGCCCGCACCTCGTCGACGTCGACGGAGGGGTGGTAGCGCAGGCCACCCTTGCCCGGGCCCAGGCTCACGTTGTGCTGCACGCGGAAGCCGTGGAACAGGACGGTCTCGCCCGTGTCGCGCCGGAGCGGCACCGCCACGTGGATCTCGCGGCGTGGCGTCGCGAGCATGCGGTGCAGGCCCTCGTCGTAGCCGAGGATCTGGGCCGCGGTGGCGAGCTGTGCGTGCGCGGTCGCCAGGGCGGAGCCCTCCGCGGGGCTGTCGGAGGGCGCGAAACTGGGCGGTGTTGTGGTGGTGGACGTCGTTGTCGTCGTCACGTGGGTCCTCCGTGGAGAACGGCGCCAACCGCCTTGCGGGCAGGGGCGCGGGTTGCGCGGCGCGGGGTTTGCGCCTCGGTCTCACCGTATCGCTTCGATGGGCGAATGTGCTCGGCCGTGGGGTGTTGGCCGATGATTTTCCGGTGATGGTGCCATTGCTTGGGAATCAGCGTTCCGTTAGCCGCCAAGCGCAGGGGAGAAGGGCGCTCGAGAGGGCGCTCTTGATGGCGTCACCGGCCGGGCCGGTCGTCACCGGCAGCCAGGGTACGCCGGTCGGGTAGGTGGTCGCTCCACCGGTGGTGCTCGATGCGTTCCTCGGCCCGCACCCTGCGCTGCACCTCCGGCTCAGGCTCTGCTCTTTGTCGCCTGAGCCTGCGGTTCCGCTCCGGGCGGGTGCCTCGTTCCTCGGCCCCCACCCTGCGCTGCACCTCCGGCTCAGGCTCGGCGCGAACGGCTTCGGAACGACGACGGCGTCTCGCCCGTCAGCCGCGCGAACGTGCGCGTGAACGACGGCTGGTCGTAGAAGCCGGCCGCCGTGGCGACGTCGGCGAGCGGCACGGTGCTGGACGTGAGCAGGTGCGCCGCGCGGTCGACCCGCAACCGCAGCACGAGCTGGCGCGGCGAGAGCCCGAACACCCGCCGCACCCGCCGGTCCAGTGACGCCGGCGCGGACCCGGCCAGCGCGGCGAGGTCCGCCACCGACGGCACCTCGCCCTGCTCCAGCAGGTCCTCGATCTGCCCGCGCAGCCGGGCCATCGCCTGGATCGTCGCGTCGTCGGCATCGCCCGAGCGCAGGTCCTGCGACACGGAGACCAGCCCCACGTACGCGCCCGACTCGTCGTGCAGGGGGAGCTTGGACGTGAGGAACCAGCCCGGTGCCCCGCCGACGTGCCGGATCAGCTCCAGCTCGCCCCGCAGCGGCTTGTCGGTGGTGCGCACCAGCTCGTCCTGGCTCTCGTAGCGCTCGGCGAGCTCCGGCACGAACAGGTCGACAGCGCGCTTGCCGATCACGTCGCGCCGCGACCGCTCCCGCGTACGGCCCACGAACACCTGGTTCACCAGCACGTACCGGCCGTCGGCGTCCTTGGCGCAGAACATGACGCCGGACAGCTCGTCCATCAGCGCGACCATGGCGGGGTGCAGGGCGGCCAGCAGGGCCCGCGCCTCGGGCCGAGCGGCGCCGTTCGGCGGGGTGCTCATCGGGTCCCGATGCTACGCGGCGGCGGCGCCCGCGCGCGCAGGCTCTTGGCCGAAACCGGTGCGGATCGTGAGTGATCCTGCCAATACACACGAGCCGCACCGGGTGCACCCTGGTGTCATGAAGACCTCTGCCCGGCGCGGGAGCGCCGACACCGCCGACGTCCCGACCGGGGCCGCAGGCGCACCGGACAGCGCGACGCCGCAGGCTCCGACCGAGCCCCCCGCGAAGCCCGCCGCCGACACCCTCGTCGAGGACGCCGTAGCCCTCGCCCGGACCTGGATCGGCGCCGCCACCGGGG
>NZ_KI911734.1:8793-12362 GCF_000515355.1 Promicromonospora kroppenstedtii DSM 19349
GGGGTGTGTTGCTCTGCGTAGACACTGTCTACGCAGAGCAACACACCCCGCATTCGTAGGTGCTCTGCCGCGACCTCGACACGCTCGACCAGCGGCGGCGGGTCAGGCCGACTCGCCTTCGACCAGGCGCGGGGCGAAGACGCGGCGCTCGTCGCGGACCGGCCGGCCCGCGACCAGGTCCACGAGCATGCTCGTGGCGGCGCCGACCATCTGCACCACCGGGTTGTGCACGGTCGTGAGCCGCGGCGACGTCGTCTCGGCGATCCCGAGGTCGTCGAACCCCACCACGGAGACGTCGCCGGGCACGGAGCGGCCGCGCTCGGCGAGCACCCGCAGCGTGGCCTCGGCCATCAGGTCGGACGCCGCGAAGATGCCGTCGAGGTCGGGGTGCTGGTCCAGCAGCCGGGTGGCCGCCACGTGCGCCCCCGCGACGGTGAAGTCGCCCTCGACCATCGCGTCGTCGGGCAGGCCGGAGTCGCGCAGGGCGTCGCGCCAGCCGGTCATCCGGTCCACGCCCGCGGGCATGTCGAGCGGTCCGGTGATGGTGCCGATGCGCCGTCGGCCGCGGTCGATCATCCGCTGGGTGGCGATGCGGCCGCCCGTCACGTTGTCGACGTCGACGTAGTGCAGGCCGCGCGAGAAGTTCGGGTCGGGCTCGAACAGCCGGCCGACGAAGACGGCCGGCAGGGCCGCCGGCCCGAGCTCCGTCTCGAGCTGGTCGCCCTTGTGGTGGGAGGCGACGATCACGCCGTCCACGTGGCCGCTGCGCAGGTAGCGGCCGACCCGCCCCCGCTGCTCGCCCGGGCGGGCGAGCAGCAGGACGAGCTGGAGGTCCGTCCCGGCCAGCCCCTCGCTGACTCCCGCGAGGGTGCCGGAGAGGAACGGGTCGGTCAGTATGCGCTGGTCCGGCTCGGGCACCACGAGGGCGATCGAGTCGGTCCGCCGGGTCACCAGGGACCGGGCGGCACGGTTCGGTGCGTACCCGAGGCTGGCGACGGCGTCGTCCACCGCCGCCTGTGCCTCGGGCGAGACGCGCAGGCCGCCGTTGATGGCGCGCGACGCGGTCGACCGGGACACTCCGGCCGCCTGTGCCACGTCATCGAGGGTGGGTGGGCCTGAGGTCGTCACGCCGTGCGAACCGCCTTGTCTCCGCCGTCTTCGTCGGTCGGGTACGGCTCGGGCGCCAGAGATCGCTCCGGAACAGCGTTGGCCCGTGCGACCCGACCGTACCAGCGACCGGACGCCTTGACGGTGCGCTCCTGCGTCTCGTAGTCGACCCGCACGAGGCCGAAGCGCTTGCCGTAGCCCCAGGCCCACTCGTAGTTGTCGAGCAGCGACCAGCCGAAGTAGCCGCGCACGTCGGCGCCCTCGTCGATGGCGTCCTTGACGGCGCGCAGGTGCACGTCGACGAACTCCAGGCGCTGCTGGTCGTCCACGAACCCGTCCGCGTCCGCGACGTCCTCGTAGGCGCTGCCGTTCTCGGTCACGTACAGGGCGATGCCGCGCGGTCCCGTGTAGTCCTTCTGCAGACGCAGCAGCAGGCGGGTCAGCCCCTCGGGCTGCACCTCCCAGTTCTGGTCCGTGACGGGGAGCCCGCGCGGGTGCGTGTACGCGCCGTCACCGCCCGGGAACGGGGACGACGACGGCCGGGTCACCGGCGCCCCGCCCTCCAGCGGGTGCTCGGCAGGCACCGCGGCGACGGCGTTGCCGTGGTAGTAGTTCACGCCGAGCGAGTCGATGGGCGTCGAGATGATCTCGAGGTCGCCCTCCTGGATGTGCCGCTCCAGCCCGTACTCACGCACGTCGTCCAGCACGTCGGCCGGGTAGGCGCCGCGCAGGATCGGGTCGGCGAAGATGCGGGTGAACCCGCCGTCGAGCCGGCGCGCGGCGTCGACGTCGGCGGGGTCGTCCGGGTTCAGCGGGTCCTCGACCTCGAAGTTGAGCGTGATGCCCAGGTTCGCGTCCGGCGCACGCTCGCGCAGTGCCTGCACCGCCAGGCCGTGGGCGAGCATGAGGTGGTGCGCGGCGGCCAGGCCGTCCTCGCGGGACTGCCGGCCCGGCGCGTGCTGGCCGCCCGTGTAGCCGAGGAACGCGGCGCACCACGGCTCGTTGAGCGTGGTCCACACGTCGACGCGGTCGCCGATCGCCTCGTGCATCGTCACCGCGTAGTCGCGGAACCGGTAGGCGGTGTCGCGGTTCACCCAGCCGTTGGACTCGGCCTCGATCGCCTGCGGCAGGTCCCAGTGGTAGAGCGTGAGCCAGGGCAGGATGCCCGCGCCCAGCAGCTCGTCCACGAGCCGGTCGTAGTAGGCCAGGCCGGCCGGGTTGACCTCGCGCCCGCCGGGGACCACGCGGGACCACGACGTCGAGAACCGGTAGGCCTTGATGCCGAGGTCCTTCATGAGCGCGACGTCGGCGGGGTAGCGGTGGTACTGGTCGCAGGCGACCTCGCCGTCGTCCTGGTTCAGGACGGCGCCCGGAACCTTCGCGAACACGTCCCACACGGAGTCCTCGCGGCCGTCCTCGTGGGCGGCGCCCTCCACCTGGTAGGCGGCGGTGGCCGCCCCCCAGAGGAAGCCGTCCGGGAAGGCGACGTCCCCGGTGGCGTTGGCCGACGGCGTCGTGCGCGGCGCCGTCGGCGTGTACGGCAGCGCGATGCCCTGGGCGGGGACGCGCACAGCCGTCGGGTCGGTCTTGAAGCTCTGCGTGAGCTCGCGGGTCATCTGGGTCATCCCTTCACGGCTCCCTGCATGATGCCTGCGACGAGCTGCTTGCCGACGAACGCGAAGATCACCAGCAGCGGCAGCGTCACGAGGAACACACCGCCCATGACCAACGAGTAGTCCACGAAGTAGTTCGACTGAAGCGACTTTACGACGAGCGGCAGCGTCGGGTTGCTCGAGTTGAGCACGATCGACGGCCAGAAGAAGTTGGTCCACTGCTGGACGAACGTGAACAGGCCGAGCATGGCCGCCGCGGGGCGCGCCGCGGGCAGCGCGATGCTCCAGAACGTGCGGATCATCGAGGCGCCGTCCACGCGGGCGGCCTCGATCAGCTCGTACGGCAGCGACTCGGACAGGTACTGCGTCATCCAGAACACGCCGAAGGCGGTGACCAGGGCCGGCACGATGACGGCCTGGAGCTTCCCGATCCAGTCGAGGTCCGACATGAGGATGTACATCGGGATGACGCCGAGCTGGGTAGGCACCGCCATCGTGGCGATGACGAACACGAGCAGCGGGCCGCGGCCGCGGAAGCGCAGCTTCGCGAACGAGTAGCCGGCGAGCGTCGAGAACAGTACGACCGCGGCCGAGACGACGACGGCGATGATCAGCGAGTTGGCCAGGGCCTTCCAGAAGTTGATCTGGGTCGACTCGATGACCGTCTGGAACTGGGTGAACAGCGAGAGGTCCGGAAGCCACTGCGGCACGGGGTTGCGCGAGATCTCGACCGGGTCCGACGAGCCGAGCAGCAGCGTGTAGTACAGCGGGAAGACCGAGATCAGCAGCACGACCCCGAGGGCGGCGTAGACGATCCAGCCGGCGCGGCGGGTGGCGCTGCCGGCGGCC
>NZ_KI911734.1:12462-12598 GCF_000515355.1 Promicromonospora kroppenstedtii DSM 19349
CCCGGCCCAGGATCGCGAGGTGACCGTCCGCCGGGAGCCAGGTGACCGTGGTGCGGCGCTGGGCCCCGGGGTCGTCACCCAGCGCGAGCACCAGGCCGCCCTGGTTCCGGCGGGTGGCCGGCGGCAGGTCGGCGAG
>NZ_KI911734.1:12698-15778 GCF_000515355.1 Promicromonospora kroppenstedtii DSM 19349
GGTGCGGCGGCCGTCGGCGGCCGCCTCCCACGCCTCGGCCTGACGGATCTCGAGGTGGGCGCCCACGAACGGACGGGCCTGGACGGGGATGATGTCGGTGGGCAGGGTGCGGCGCACCACCACGGTGAAGCCGCCCGCCGCCGTACCCGTCACGTCGGCCTGCTCGACGACGCCGTTCACCGAGCCGGTGGAGCGCTGGGCGCGCCACCGGACGAAGGACTCGTCGGCGAGCATCGCGGAGACGTCGTCGATGTCTGCGGGGAACGTCAGGTCCACTGTCAGGTGCACGGGCTTTCCTCCTCGCGCCGACGGGGCATGCCGGTGAGGGAACTCTAACCGACGCGTTGTGCCCGTCCGGTCTGAAGCAGGCACCCGGCCCCCGGCGTGCGCCACGCCTCACCGGGCCGTGACGCTGTTCCGACATAGGCTTGGCGCGTGTCCGCCATGAGTGACCTGATCCTTGAGCACGCCGACCTCGAGCCGGCCGACGTGGAGTGGCTGCATCTCCTGGTCGGCGACTGGCAGGTGGTCTCGGACCTTGCGTTCGCCGACCTCGTGCTGTGGCTGCCGACCGACGACGGGCGGTTCGTCGCGATCGCGCAGTGTCGGCCCTCGACGGGCGCGACGGTGCACTACGACGACGTCGTCGGCTCGTTCGCGCCCGAGGGGCAGCGCCCGCAGCTGGCCAAGGCGATGGCCGAGGCGAAGGCGCAGCGCGCCAGGGAGCCCCGCTGGTTCGGGGCGTACGCCGTCCGCGAGGAGGCGATCCCGGTGGTGCACAAGGACACCGCGGTCGCCGTGATCGCGCGGCAGACCAACCTCGGGTCCGGGCGGACGCCGTCGCGCCTGGAGCTGAACTACGTCGAGGCGGCCGACGACCTCGTCGCGATGATCCCGCGGGGCGAGTTCCCCCTGCCGAACGCCGCCACCGGCTCGCGCCGGGGCGCACCTCGCGTGGGCGACGGCCTGATCCGGCTCAACTCCGAGGGCGAGGTGCTGTACGCGAGCCCGAACGCGCTGTCGTGCTTCCATCGGCTCGGCGTGATCGGCCCGCTCGTGGGGCAGTCGCTCGTCGAGGTGACGGCGGACATGGTGGAGCAGCTCCAGCCCGTGGACGAGTCGCTGCCGCTCGTGGTGATGGGCCGTGCGCCGTGGCGCACCGACATCGAGGCGCACGGGGTCTCCCTGTCGCTGCGCGCGATGCCGCTGACCGACCGCGGGCAGCGCATCGGCGCCGTGCTGCTGTGCCGCGACGTGTCCGAGCTGCGCCGGCGCGAGCGCGAGCTGATCACCAAGGACGCGACGATCCGCGAGATCCACCACCGCGTGAAGAACAACCTGCAGACCGTGGCCGCGCTGCTGCGGCTGCAGGCCCGGCGCATGGACGTGCCGGCGGCGAAGGAGGCGCTCGAGGAGGCCATGCGGCGCGTCTCGACCATCGCCCTCGTGCACGAGAGCCTCTCGCAGACGCTCGACGAGCAGGTCGAGCTCGACGACATGGTGGGCCGCGCGCTGCGCCTCACGGCCGACGTCGCCTCGGCGGACACGTCGGTCCGCACCGTGCGCACCGGCTCGTTCGGCATGGTGCCCGCGCAGGACGCGACGCCTCTCGCCCTGGTGCTCACGGAGCTGGTCACCAACGCGGTGGAGCACGGGTTCGTGGGCCGTGCCTCGGGCACGGTCGAGATCGTCGTGGAGCGCGATAACTCGGACCTGCGGGTGGTCGTCGCGGACGACGGCGTGGGGCTGCCCGAGAACGGCGGCTCCGGCGGGCGCGGGCCCGGCAGCGGCCTGGGTACGCAGATCGTGCGCACGCTGGTCACCAACGAGCTCGGCGGGACCATCGAGTGGTCGGCCCGCGAGGGCGGCGGCACCGAGGTGGTGCTGCAGCTCGTGCTGCGCGTGGCGGAGCCCGCTCGGTCCTGACGCGTCGGGAAAAGCCGCGAGCCACGCCTGGGCGGAGGGGGAGTGCTCAGGCGCGGCTCGCGAAGAACTGCTGTGCTGGGTGGTGCTGTGCCGTCGGGTCAGCCGGCGCGGCGAGCGCGCGCGGTGCGGCGCTTGAGCGCACGGCGCTCGTCCTCGCTCATGCCGCCCCAGACGCCGGCATCCTGGCCGGACTCGATTGCCCACTTGAGGCAGGTGTCGACTACGTCGCAGCGACGGCACACGGCCTTGGCCTCCTCGATCTGCAACAGGGCAGGGCCCGTGTTGCCGATGGGGAAGAACAGCTCGGGGTCCTCTTCGAGGCATGCTGCGCGGTGGCGCCAGTCCATGGTCACGTACTCCTTGGAAGGAACTTCCCACCGTCCGGCTCGCCACTAGGGAGCATCGTCGTCGTGCGTCTGGGGCGCGCAGGTCTGGTTGTGGATCGTTTTCCGATCCCTGAGCGCTAGGCGGCGACCGACGGGGGGTGTTCGGGGGTGTGTGGGATTGCTGCATCTAGGTTCACACGCTCGTGAACGCTCGCACAAGGGGTTACGGCGAAGTTTCTCAGGCATGAACCCTGAGGTATCCGTCACACTATTGTGAATACCCGTCCCCCCAGTATCCTAGTTCGTCGTGCCCGTACTGGAAGCCTTTTTCGCGCCTCGTGTCCCGGCGTTTCTTCGTGCCCTCGTGATCGGCGTCCTGGTCGAAGTGATCGGCCTCGTTGCATTCGCCGTGGTGTTACTTGGCGAGCTCCTTACGGGCGGTTCCATGTCCGTCGGAGTGAGCCTCTTTCTGGTTCTCTTCCTCCTGGGTGTCGCCTGGGTTCTCGTTGTGTGCTGCCGGGCACTTCTCGCGGGTCGCCGATCTGGTCGCGGACCCATCGTGACCTGGCAGCTCTTCCAGATCATCGGATCGATCGCGGCGATCGGCAGCGGCGGCGGGCCCGCGGTCGCGGGTGGATGGGCCGCCCTCGTGGTCGCGGTGGGCGTCGGCGTCCTGCTCATGACGCCGTCCGTGGTAGCGGCGACGTCGGGGACGCGCTCGGAGGACTGAGGACGCGCGGCCGGTGCGGCCGGCCGGGCTCCGGTTCCAGGACCTGGCACAGCACCGGGTCCCCGCGGTTGCACCACGCGGCCCTGCCCGGCGGCCCG
>NZ_KI911734.1:15878-16361 GCF_000515355.1 Promicromonospora kroppenstedtii DSM 19349
CGGCTGCCCGCGACGACCTCGCCGCTGCCGTCCCGGCCGCCACCGGAGTCACCACCCCCGTCCAGTACGCGGAGGACGTGGTCTCGGCCATCTCGGACGGCCAGAACATCGTCTACCTCGTGTTCGTGCTGGCTCTGGCCGCGGTCTCCCTGGTGGTCGCGGGCCTGGTCATCGCGAACACCTTCCAGGTGCTGGTGGCGCAGCGTGCCCGCACCCTGGCACTGCTGCGCTGCGTCGGTGCGGGCACCGGGCAGATCTACCGCTGCGTGCTGCTGGAGGCCGCCCTCCTGGGGGTGGCCGCCTCCGCCGCGGGCATCGTGCTCGGCACCCTGCTGGTACAGGCCGGGCTGCTGGTCGCGCCCGCGTTCGACCTGGGCGTGACACTCCCGCGGACCGTCCCCCTGACGCGCGCCCGTGCTCCTCGGGCCGCTCGGCGTCGGCCTGCTCGTCTCCCTGGCCGCGGCGCTCGCCCCGGCGCGGGCC
>NZ_KI911734.1:16461-18603 GCF_000515355.1 Promicromonospora kroppenstedtii DSM 19349
GCCGACGCGCCGACGCTGCGCGGCGCGGGTGCCGGCCGGGCCCGGGCCGTCCTGGCCGGTCTCGCCACCTTCGGCGGACTCGCGGTCATGGCCGGTGGGGTCTACCTGGGGATGTCCGACAGCGCGGACGTCGGCGTGCTGGCCGCCGTGGCCGGTGGCTGCGTGTCCCTGGTGGGCGTGGTCGTCGGTGCGGTCTTCTGGCTGCCCAAGGTCGCCGCCGGCATCGGCCGCCTGCTCGGTCCGGCCGGCCCTGCCGCCAGGCTCGCGGCGGCCAACACGCAGCGCAACCCGCGTCGCACGGCGGCGACGGCGACCGCGCTGCTCATCGGCGTCACGCTCGTCTCCATGATGACCACGGGCGCCGCGAGCGCCCGGCTCGCCATGGACGAGGAGCTCGACGCGCAGTACCCCGTGGACCTCGCGGTCTCCGCGACGTCGTACGACGCCGAGGGGAACCTGGTCGCCCTGCCGGGCTCCGTGACCGACGCCGTGCGTGACGTCGGCGACCTGCGCGCCGTGGCCGAGGTGACCACGCTGACCGCGGCCGTCGGTGGTGACGTCGAGTCGTTCGTCCCGGTCACCGCTGCGGCACCCGAGGGCCTGCGCGGGGTGCTGAGCACACCGGACGACGTCGCGTCGCTGGAGCGCGGCACGCTGCTCCTGCCCGACCGGGTCGCCGAGGACTACGGCCTGGAGGGGCGCGACACCGTCACGCTCATCGGGCCGGCCGGCGAGGTGACCCTGGACGTCGTCGGCACGGACCTGCGTACCTCCTCCGCCTACCTGACCCCGAACGACCTGGCCGGCTTCACCCGGGAGGTGAGCGCGAACACCCTGTGGGGGAGCGTCGCCGAGGGCAGCGACCCGGCGGATGCCGTCGCCGCGGTGCAGGATGCCGTCTCGGTGACGGGAGAGGCCGTGGACGTGACCGGCGCGGCCGTCGAACGAGAGGCCTACCAGGAGGTGATCGACGTGATCCTGGGGATCGTGGTCGGCCTGCTCGCGGTGGCCGTGATCATCGCGCTCATCGGCGTGGCCAACACCCTCTCGTTGTCCGTCGTCGAACGCACCCGCGAGAACGCGATGCTCCGGGCGATCGGGCTCTCGACGGCGCAGCTGCGGGCGACGCTCGCCATCGAGGGCATGCTCATCGCCGGGGTCGGCGCCCTGCTCGGGATCCTGCTGGGACTCGTGTACGGCTGGGCAGGTGCCGCCTCGGCCCTGTCCGGCGTGGGCACGGTGCCGCTCGCGGTCCCGTGGGCCGAGATCGCCACCGTCCTCGGCGTGGCCCTGGTCGCGGGGCTGGTCGCCTCGGTGGTGCCCGCCCGGGCGGCCGTCCGCACCCACCCCGTGGCGGCGCTCGCCGCGGAGTAGCAGTCCCGGCGTGACCGGTCAGCACGCAGCAGCCGCAGCGACTCGAGGGAGAGATCTCGTGGACATACCTCTGTACGTCCCGGCGGGCCGTTCGGCTGCCGCGTGCTGACCGTCAGCCCCACCGTGCGCCTCACCGTGGCCCAGATGCGCCGCGGCCTGGGCCGGCTGGCCGCCGCGGGCCTCGCCATCGTCATCAGCACCGCGTTCGTGGCCGCGACGCTGCAGGCGGGGACCATCATCACCCGCACCACGTACGACCAGGTGGCCGCGCAGTACGCGAGCGCGGACCTGGTGGTCTTCGACCGCGGGGGCACCATGACGCCCGACGACGTCGACGCGGTGCGCGACGTCGCCGGGGTAGCGGCTGCCGACGGGTTCCAGGGCACCTACGCCCAGCTCGACCACGGTGGCCGGACGGTCTACCAGTCGCTCGTCGCCACGCCGTCGGACCAGCGGCTCACACCGCTGGTCCTGGCCGTCGGCGCCTGGCCGGACGAGCCCGACCGCATCGCCCTGCCCGCCGACGTCGCCGAGCTCCTCGGCGTCGGCGTGGGCGACACCGTCGCCTCCACGCGCTGCCTGCTGGGCGAGCACCCCGCCGTGGGCAAGCACGGGTCCGACTGCCACGGTGGTCAGGAGGCCGTCACGCGGCTCACCGTGTCCGGCCTGGTCATCGACCCGGTGGGCGCCTACGCGGCGGGCGGCGGTGTCGCCGTCGTCAGCCCTCGGGCGCTGCGGGAGCGGCTCGCGGACGGCGCCGGCCCGGCG
>NZ_KI911735.1:0-3381 GCF_000515355.1 Promicromonospora kroppenstedtii DSM 19349
GCCCGCAGGTCGTCGGCCTGGGCCTCGCCGGCGTCGTGCGTGACGACGCGGACGTCGCCGACGCGCGGGGCCTCGGCGGCGAGCTTGCCGGCGACGGCCAGGAGCTGGCCCTGCCGCAGCGTGGCGAGCTCCTTCTCGGCCTCCTTCAGGCGCGTCACGAGCGAGCCGACCCGCTCGTGCAGGTCCTCGGGGCGCGTGTTGAGCAGGCCGGTGAGCTGGCCCACCAGGGCGTGCTCCTTGGCCTGGAAGCCGTAGGCGCCGTCGCCCACCAGGGCGTCGACGCGGCGCACGCCGGAACCGATCGACGACTCGCCCAGCAGCGTGACCCGGCCGAGCTGGCCGGTCTGCTTGACGTGCGTGCCGGCGCACAGCTCGCGCGACCAGTCACCGCCGATCGAGACCACGCGGACGACGTCGCCGTACTTCTCGCCGAACAGCGCCATGGCACCGGCCTCGCGGGCCTTGGCGATCGGCATGAGCTGGTCGGTGACCTCGAGGTTGTCGGCGAGGCGCACGTTGACGCGCTCCTCGATCTCCGTCAGGGCCGACGCCGAGACGGCCGACGGCGAGCGGAAGTCGAACCGGATGCGGCTCGGGGCGTTCTCCGAACCGGCCTGCGTGCGGTCCGGGCCGACGAGCTCGTGCAGGGCCTTGTGGATCATGTGCGTGGCCGAGTGGGCGCGGCTGATGGCCTTACGGCGGGCCGTGTCGATCTGCGCGGTGCCCGGGTCGCCCAGGGCGGCCGTGCCCTCGACCAGCCGGCCCCGGTGCACGTTCAGGCCCTTGATCGGGCGCTGCACGTCGTCGACCTCGATGGTGGCGCCGCTGTCGAGCACGATCGTGCCGTGGTCGGCGAGCTGGCCACCGGCCTCGGCGTAGAACGGCGTGCGGTCCAGGACCACCTCGATCTCGGCCGGGGCGGTGACGGCAGGGGCGGGCACGCCGCCGCTGAGCAGGCCCACGACGCGCACGGTGGCATCGGTCTGCGTGTAGCCGAGGAACTCGACGGGAGCGGTGAGCTCCTTCTCCAGGGCCTCGTAGGCGGCGACGTCGGCCCCGCCGGTGCGCTTGGCCAGCGCGTCCGCGCGGGCGCGGGTGCGCTGCTCCTGCATGAGCGAGCGGAAGGCCTTCTCGTCCACCTGGACGCCCTGCTCGGCGGCCATCTCGAGGGTCAGGTCGATCGGGAAGCCGTAGGTGTCGTGCAGCTGGAAGGCGGCCTCGCCGGGCAGCACGAGGCTCGACCCCTCGCCGCCGCCCTGCTTCTTCAGGTTGGCGACGGCGCTGTCCAGGATCGTGGTGCCCGAGGCCAGCGTGCGGCGGAAGGCCTCCTCCTCGGCGTAGGCGACGGCCGAGATCTGCTCGAAGTTGGTGGCCAGCTCCGGGTAGGAGGGAGCCATCGCGTCCTTGGAGACCGGCAGCAGCGACGGCAGCGCGACGCCGTCGACGCCGAGCAGGCGCATGGCGCGCACGGAGCGGCGCAGCAGACGGCGCAGCACGTAGCCACGGCCCTCGTTGGAGGGGCGCACGCCGTCGCCGATGATCATCAGGGCCGAGCGGACGTGGTCGGCCACGACGCGCATGCGCACGTCGTCGTCGTGGTTCTCGCCGTACTTCTTGCCGCTGAGCTTCTCTGCGGCCTCGATGACGGGGAAGACCTCGTCGATCTCGTACATGTTGTCCTTGCCCTGGAGCAGGAAGGCAACACGCTCGAGGCCCATACCGGTGTCGATGTTCTTCTTGGCGAGCTCGCCGACGATCCGGAAGTCCTCCTTGGACTTCACGTCGTCGATGGCGTACTGCATGAACACCAGGTTCCAGATCTCGACGAAGCGGTCGCCGCCCTCGTCGATCAGCGGGCCTCCGTCGGGCCCGAAGGCGGGGCCGCGGTCGTAGAAGATCTCCGAGCACGGGCCGGCCGGGCCGGGCTGGCCGGTGGACCAGTAGTTGTCCTTCTTGCCGAGGCCCTGGATGCGCTCGTCGGGCAGGCCGACGATGTCCTTCCAGAGCTGGCGGGCCTCGTCGTCCTCGTAGTAGACGGTGACCCACAGCTTGTCGGGGTCGATGCCCAGCTTGCCGTCCTCCAGCGAGCCCGTCAGGAAGTCCCAGGCCATGCGGATGGCGTCGGCCTTGAAGTAGTCACCGAACGAGAAGTTGCCGTTCATCTGAAAGAACGTGCCGTGCCGCGTGGTCTTGCCGACGTCGTCGATGTCCAGGGTGCGCACGCACTTCTGCACGCTGGTGGCGCGCGACCACGGCGGGGTCTGCTGGGCCGTCATGTACGGGATGAACGGCACCATGCCCGCGATGGTGAACAGCGTCGACGGGTCCGGGGAGATCAGCGACGCCGACGGCACCACCGCGTGGCCCTGAGCTTCGAAGTAGTCGAGCCAACGCTTGCGGATCTCGGCGGTGCGCATGAGGTCAGTGGTCCTTCTTCTCGGTCGTACTGGTGGGTCGTGCTGGAGGGTGCACGAACTACGGTGCCGGACCGTTGCCCGGGCACGTGCCTATTCTGCCGCTGGTAGCGCGGCAGACGGAAACTGAAAGATCTGGCGGTGTCCCGCTACCGCTGGTCGCCCGGGAGCTCGCCGCGCAGCGACGCCATCAGCTGGGCCTCGCGCTCGGCGCGCGCCGTCGCGAAGTCCGACCGGAACGTGTGCGCCATCCGGTTCAGCCGCACACCGGCGTCGTCGACCGCGGCCGCCGCGCGCTCGCTGACCGCCTCGGGCGTGTACCGGGCGACGATCTGGCGGCCCTTGTGGATCACGACCACGGTGACGGCCACGCCGACGCCGACCCAGAACAGGCGGCGGATCACGCCTCGGCCCCGCTCGCGCCCACGTTCGTGTCACTGCCGGCGTGCCGGCCGGACCGGCCCTTGGCCTGGCCGAACGCCTGCCGCACGCCGTAGGAGAACGCCGCGACCTTGACGAGGGGCTTGCCCAGCGTCGCCGCGTACAGGCCCGTCAGCGCGGAGACGTTCTCGCTGACCGACGCCGCGGACGTGGTGATCGTGTCGACCTTGACGAGCTGCGTGTTGGCGGAGGCGACGGTGCTCGCGGCCTCGTCGAGGATCGGCACCGAGTGCTCGGTGACGTCCTTGACGCTCAACCGCGCCTCGTCCAGGAGCTTGCCCAGCTTCCACAACGGGACGGCGAGAAAGCCCACGAGGAGCACGAACGCGATCGCCGCGATCAGTCCCGCCACGTCTCCGAGGTCGCCGAGGGTCATGCGCAAGCTCCTGCCTGAAGGTCCGCGGATGTCCGGCACAGCCGTCTGCCGGGGGTCGACGATCACCCTATCCCCCTGGCGGCCCCCCTCGCCCGTCGCCCCGCGGTACCCGCCGGGCCCTGCTGTCGGCTACGGCCCGACGTCGAACGT
>NZ_KI911735.1:3481-7768 GCF_000515355.1 Promicromonospora kroppenstedtii DSM 19349
CCGGCGCCGTCCGGCGCAGCGTGCTGAAGACGGCCCAGGCCACCGCGGTGAGCGGCACGGCCACCACGGCGCCCAGCAGGCCGCCGAGCACGGAGCCGGCGGCCACCACGAGCGCCATGACGACGGGGTGCAGCGAGACCTGCTTGCCGGTGATCAGCGGCTGGAGCACGTTGGCGTCGATCTGCGCGACGACGACCATGCCGATCAGCACCACGAGCGCGAGCACGGGGCCCTTCGCGGCCAGCGCGACGAGCACGCTGATCACGATGGCGGCGACGGGTCCGATCATCGGGACGAACGCGCCGAGGAACACCACGACCGACAGGGGCAGGGCGAGCGGCACGCCGACGACGGACAGGAAGATCCCGGCCAGGATGCCGTCGGACAGCGCGACGAAGAACATGCCCCGGGTGAAGCCGGAGAACGAGTTCCAGCCCGCGGCGGCCGCAGCCTCCCAGCGGTCGTGCCGGTCGGCGGGCACGAAGTCCAGCACCCAGCGCCACATGCGGCCGCCCTGGGTCAGGAAGAAGACGGTGCAGAAGATCGCGAGGACGACGGCGGTCGCGCCCTCCGCGACCGACCCGGCGCTCTCGGCGGCGGTGCCCGCGTAGTCGCCGGCGTGGGCCTGGAGCCAGGCGCCGCCGTCGGCGAGCCAGTCGCTCGGCGTGCCCAGCCCGGCCAGCATCGGGATGCCGGTGAGCAGCTCGGCGAGGTCGGTCAGGCCGGTGGCGAACTCGGTGGCGAGGTCCTCCCACCTGCTGACCACGGACGAGACCACGTAGGTCACGAGCGCGCCGACGGCGAGCACCGCCGTCAGCAGGGACGCCGCCATGGCGAGGCCGCGCGGCATGACCCGGTCGTAGAAGTCGCCCAGCGGCAGCAGCACGGTGGTGAAGACCAGCGCCAGGAACAGGGCGACGAACACGACCTGGACCAGGCCCACCACGTAGAACACGACCGCGACGGCGGCCACGATCCCGACCAGCTTCCAGGCCACCTCGCCCGCGGAACGGATCCACGGGGCGCCGAACGTGGCGGGCACGTTCTGGGGCACGGCTTGTCCGGCGGCCTGTCCCGGCGCCGGATCCCGCGGGGTGGTGGGCGGCTCAGCCGCCGTCGTCGGCGCTACCGTCGGCGCTTGTGCCGTCATCGCCATGCTCCCGATTTTGTTATGGGCGAATTGTCCAGGGCGGACCCTAGCGGCGGCCGCTTCTCTCGACAACTCCCGCCCGACGGGCGGTACGACGACGCCTGCGCCTGCTACCGGTCCGCACCGCGCTGCCCGACGCCGAGCCCGACCGGTCCGGGCACCGGGCCACCCACCGGGCCACCGACGGTCGCGCCCTGATCCGGGCGCGCAGGCGCCGGGGCTGAAGCCCTGGTGGAGAGGCTCGGCCGGCAGACCTGGTCAGAACGGCCACACGAGCGGCACCACGACGACTGTCACGGCGAGCTTCCACACCAGCACGACCGTGCCGATCCGCCAGAAGTCGCCGAACCGGTAGCCGCCGGGGCCGTAGACCATGAGGCTGACCCCGTTGGCGAACGGCGTCATGAACGAGGCGCTGGCCCCCATCGCCACGGCCATGACCATCGGCAGGCCCGCCACGCCGAGCTCGGCGGCGGTCGCGAGCCCGATCGGCATCATCACCAGCGCCGTGGACGTGTTCGAGATGAACTGGCTCACCAGGGCGCTGGCGAGGAACACCCCCGTCAGCACGGCGTACGGGCCGCCGGCCCCGAGGGCGCCGACCACCAGGTCGCCGATCAGGGTCGCCGCGCCGGTGGTCCCCATGGCGATCGCCGGCGGGATCATCGCGCCGATCAGCACGACCGTGTTCCAGTCGATCCCGCGGTAGAGCTGCGGCAGGGACACCACCCGGGCCACCACCATGAGGGTCGCGCAGACCACCGCGGCGACCGCCGCCGGGACCAGGTCGAACGCGAGCAGCACGATGAGCAGACCCAGGATCGCGAGCGCCGCGGGCGCGCCGCGCCCGAGAGCCACCGTCTGGCGCTTGACGACCTCCGGGGAGTCGACGACGAGCACCTGGGGGTCGGCCAGGTAGCTGTCGAGCGCCTGCCAGGTTCCCCGCAGCAGCAGGTGGTCCCCCGCCTGGAGCTCGACGGGCTCGGCCCGCAGGTCGGTGCCGCCGCGCTGCACGGCGAGCACCAGGAGGCTGCCGTCGTCGGTGACCATGCCGGGGAACGCGGGCTTGCCCACCAGAGCGGACCGCGGCGGCACCACGACCTCCGCGAGGCCTGAGTCCCGGCTCAGCAGCACGTCGGCCACGGGCGCGCCGTGACCGTCACCATCGCCGCCGCCGTCGTCGTCCGCGCGGATGGCGAGGTGCAGGTCCAGCGCGGCCCGCCCGACCTCCTCGGCGTCGCCGCGCACCAGGAGCAGGTCCCCCTCACGCAGCTCGCGCCGCAGCGGGGTGGTGCCGTCGGGCTCGACCGCGGCGATCGTGACCAGGCCCCGGTACGGCGCGAGGCCGACCGCGCCGGGGGCCGAGCCCAGCAGCGGCGAGGAGTCCCGCACCCGCAGCCGGTGCAGTCCCTCGCGGAGCCGGAACTCCTCGACGAGCGTCTGCGCGTGCGCGCTGAAGTCGGCCGGGATGGCCTGGCTCTGCCGCTCCGGAAGCAGGCGGCGACCCAGCAGGACGACGATCGCGATGGTGCCGACCAGCTGCGGCAGGCCGACCAGCGACCACTCGAAGAACCCGATCTCGCCGGCGCCGGCCTCCTCGGCCTGGGTCGCGGCGATGACGTTGACCGGCGTGCCGAGGAGGGTGAGCTTGGCCCCCGTGAGGCACGCGAAGGCGAGGGGGATCATCAGGAGCGACGGCGCGGTGCGGGTCCGCACCGCGACGATCACCACGACGGGCAGCATCGCGGCGACCGCGCCGTTCATGCCGATCAGGCCGCTGAAGACGGCGGCGACCACCATGATCGCGATCAGGCGCGTGGTGTCGCTCGAACCAGCGCGGCGCATGAGGAGCTGGCTCGCCCAGGCACCGACTCCGGCGTTCTCCAGCGCCACCGCGATGCCCAGCAGCGCCGCGATGAAGATCACCACCGGGTCGCCGAACCCGCCGAGCATCTCCGGCGCGGAGATGACACCCGTGACGAACAGGGCCAGCGACGCAAGGACCGCGACGACCGCGGCGGGGATGCGGTTCCAGACGAACAGCGCCATGGCCGCGAGGATGACCCCGAGCGTGATCGCGATGTCGGCGGTCACGTCAGTACCCCAGCGCTGCACCGTCGCCGCGCGGGTCCGCTCCCCCTTCGTAGAGCCCCTGGGCCCGGTCGACACGGATGGCCTGGGCGTGGCCCATGTTGTCGTTCCACCCGGTCACCATCTGCACCGGCTGCCCGCGCCGCTTGAGCTCGCGCGCCGTCTCGTCAGAGATCCGGCCCTCCAGCGAGAGGGAGCGCGACGGCGTGCCCCAGGTGCGGCCCATCAGCCAGCGTGGCGCCTCGATCGCCTGCTGCACGTCGTACCCGAAGTCGAGGATGCGGGTGGCCAGGGCCGCCTGCGACTGCGGCTGCCCCTCACCGCCCATCGAGCCGAAGGCCAGGTACGGCTCACCGTCCCGGGTCAGGAGTGCCGGCACCAGCGTGTGGAACGTGCGCTTGCCCGGCCGCAGGTGGTTGGGGTGGTTCTCGTCGAGGGAGAAGAAGGCACCGCGGTTCTGCAGGATGACGCCGCTGTCCCCGGCTACGACGGCGCTGCCGAAGTCGTGGTAGATCGACTGGATCAGCGAGACGACCAGGCCGTCGGCGTCGGCCGCCGCGAAGTAGCACGTGTCGCCGTCCGGCACGGGGCGGGCGTGCGCACGCGGGTACGGGATGCCCGCCGGCACCGTCGCGATGTCGAGGGCCCGCCCGGGGTCGATCAGTGCCCGGCGCTCGTCGGCGTACGGGCGGCTGATCATCCGCTCGATCGGGAGGTCGACGAACCGCGGGTCGGTGAGCCACTCGTCGCGGTCGGCGAACGCGACCTTCACCACCTCGGCCATGTGGTGGTAGTAGTCGGCCGTACCCTCGCCCCAGGCGGCGACGTCGTACCCGTCGAGCAGGTTGAAGACCTGGAGCGCCGTGAAGCCCTGGGTGCTGGGCGGCAGCTCGTGCACCTCGTATCCCCGGTAGGTGGTCGAGATCGGCTCGACCCACTCGGCGTGGTAGGCGGCCAGGTCGTCCGGCGTCAGCGGCGACCCCTGCGCGCCCGGCGCGGCCAGGTGCCGTGCCAGGCCGCCCTCGTAGAACCCGCCGCGCGCCCCG
>NZ_KI911735.1:7868-8662 GCF_000515355.1 Promicromonospora kroppenstedtii DSM 19349
CGGCGGTTCGTCTCCGACGTCAGCCACGAGCTGCGGACCCCGCTGGCGATCCTGCTCACCCGGGCCCAGCTGCTGCAGCGCGGTCCTGCGCACGACGAGGCCCAGCGGCTGGAGCTGGAGCAGCTGACCCAGGACGCCAAGATCGCCGCGGAGGTGGTCGACGACCTCCTCCTCGCCGCTGAGATCCAGCACCGGCCGCTCCCCCGCGTGCCGGTCGACCTGGGCCTGCTGGCCGGCGAGGTCCGCGCCTCGTTCGCCACGCGGGCACAGCTCGCGGGCGTCGACCTGCTCGTCGACGCCCAGCCGGGTACCGACTACGTCGTCACGGGCACCACCACCGCCCTGCGCCGCGCGCTGTCGTCGCTCGTCGACAACGCCCTGGCCCACGTGGCCGACGGCGGCCGGATCGTCATCTCGCTGCGGCCACGGAGCGCCGGGATTGCGGTGGCCGTGATCGACGACGGCGAGGGCCTCGACCCGGCCCGGGCGCGCGAGCTGACCATGCGGTTCCGGCGCGGGTCGCACGACAAGGCGGGCAGCGTGCGGCTGGGACTGGGTCTCGCGCTCGTCAGCGAGATCGTCACGGCCCATGGCGGCGAGCTGACGATCGACGGCGCGCCCGGGTCCGGTGCGACCTTCGCGCTGTCGTTCCCGGCGTCGAGCATCCCGCGCGGGAACCGGGAGGCGCCCCTGCCCGCGGCAGGGCTCCACCGGGGCTGACCGGGGGCCCGCCGGGCCTAGCTGTGCACCAGCTCGCGGAGCGCGGCGTCCGACGCGGCCTGGGCGGCGCGGTC
>NZ_KI911735.1:8762-10440 GCF_000515355.1 Promicromonospora kroppenstedtii DSM 19349
CCCTGCGCGAGCTGCGCCTCGACGCGCTCGCGCAGCTGGCCGCTCCAGGGCTGGGCACGGATCGCCGCGACCGGCTCCAGCGGACCGAACTCGCCCGTCTGCCGGGACCGGGCCATCGCCCACGCCTCCGGCAGGGCCAGCTCGCGGGCGAGCGCGTCGGTGTCCGCCACCAGGACGTCGGACGAGACCGTCACCGAGGGTTCGGGAGCACGGGGCGAGGGCTGGAACTCCTTGCGGTACGCGGCGAGCGCGTCGATCAGCTCGGGGCGGTCGAGCAAGGGCCCGCCGACGATGACCGGCAGCCCCAGCCGCGCGGCGACGGCGAGGCCCCGCCCGGTGGCCAGCACGACGACCGGTACGGTGCGCTCGGCCACCGGCCGGGCGGTGACCGCCGAGGCTCCGTCGAGATGGTCGCGCAGCTCCTCGATGTCCTGCACGAAGGTGTCCGGTGCGTCCGACCCGCGCCGCAGTGCCCGGCGCACGGGCTCTGTGAAGCCGAGGGTGCGCCCCACCCCGAGGTCCACCCGGTCCGGGTAGAGGGCGTCGAGCATCAGGAACTGCTCCGCGACGACCAGCGGCTGGTGGTGCGGCAGCATCACGCCGCCCGACCCGATCCTGATGCTGGTGGTCCGGGCGCCGAGCGCACCGAGCAGGACGGGCGGCGACGCCGAGGCGATTCCCGGCACGGCGTGGTGCTCAGCAACCCAGAAGCGGTGGTAGCCGAGCCGCTCGGCCGACACCGCCCGCTCGATCGTGTGCGTCAGCGCGGCGCTGTCGGGGTAGCCCGTGCGGGTGCGGGAACGGTCCAGCAGGGAGAGCCTCACGTGAGGCGTCAACCACGTGCGCACCCGGGCGCTTCCCGGTGCTACGGCGGACCGGGCGCCGTCCAGCGTTCCTCGAGAACATGACAGCGCGTGATGAGGCCGTCGGCGCCGACGGCGACGTCGAGCACGAACTCACCGGCCAGGACGAGACCGGTCGCACGCACCCGGGCCCGGCAGGTGCCCGTCACCACCGCCCGGTCTCCCTCTGCTCGGATCGTGTCCAGGTCGACGTGCTCGACGTCGAGCGCCTCGCCGAGCAGGGCGAGGCCCTCGAACCCGGTGTCCGCGTCCGCGTCGAACCGTCGCGTCAGGTCGCGGGGCGACGCCCCGGCGACCCGCGCCGCGAGCAGCTCGACGACGGCGACCCGAACCTTTGACTCCGCCCGGATCTCGACGGCTCCTCCCGCGTGCATGAGGGCTGTCTAGCCACCGGCACCCACCCGGCGCAAGGGGCGCGGCGACCGGTAGGGGCCACTGACCGGAACCGGCCAGAACTGTCTACCCCTAGGGTGTGACCCGAGGCTCGCCGACCGCTCTGTCCCCGCCGCCCCGAGGAGGACGCCCGTGAAGAACCCTGCGCCGGACGGCGTCTGACCGCCGTGCTCAGCAGCGAGCTCGCCGAGCTGGCCGGCGTCACCGTCCGGACGCTGCGCCACTACCACCAGATCGGGCTGCTGCCCGAGCCGCCGCGCACTGCCGGGGGCTACCGGCACTACGACGTCGGCCACCTGGTCCGGCTCCTGCGCATCACGCGGATGACGGCGCTCGGCCTCCCCCTGTCCGCACTCCCGGAGGTGCTGGACGACCCGGCGGCCGCCGACGAGCTGCTCGACGAGCTCGACCGCCGGGCCGCC
>NZ_KI911735.1:10540-14160 GCF_000515355.1 Promicromonospora kroppenstedtii DSM 19349
CACTGGCCGGTCACGGACCGCACCTGGGCGACGTGCGCCGGGTCGAGCGCGCTCGCGCCGTGCAGGGCACCGGCCACGGCGCCGGCCATGGCCGCGATGGTGTCGGAGTCGCGGCCGATGTTGACGCCGGACTCGATGGCGCCCAGCGTGCCGTCGTTGGCCCGCAGCAGGCCGATGGTCAGCGCGACGGCCTCGGGGGCGACGTCGGCCCACATGTAGTGCCGCAGCGGGATGGCCGAGAAGAGGGCCTCCTCGGCCTCCTCCGGGGAGCCGGCGCGCGTGGCGATGTCGAGCGCGCGGCGCGCCGTGCGGGCCGACCAGGAGTCCTCGGGCATCGCCGCGAGCATGGCGTCCAGCACGGGGTCGACGTCGTCCGCGACCATGGCGACGGCGACGCCGGCGGCGATCGCCTGGGCGCACCAGATGCCGTCGCGCGAGTGGCTGACCTCGGCGTCGGCCCGCGCCATCCGGATCGCGAGGGCGGGGTCCCCGGCGGCGTAGACGCCGATCGGGGCCACGCGCATGGCCGCGCCGTCGCTCCAGGTCTCGGCGTTGCGCTGCCCGCTGGCGGGCGGCGCCATGCCGGCGTGGAGGTTGGCGATCGCGATCATCTCGCTGAAGCCGGCCCGGTTGAACCCGGTGCGCTGGGCGCGCAGGGCATCCAGCCAGGTGTCGGCCACCACGGCGGACGTCAGGTCCGCGCCCGCCCGCAGCACGCCCCGGGCGCACAGGACGGCGTACTCGGTGTCGTCCGTGCCGGCGGCGTCGGGGTCGACGAAGCCGCGCACCCGGCCCCACCTCTCGCGGATCGCGGGAAGGGTCATGCCCTCGGTCGGCGCGCCCATGGCGTCACCGATCGCCAGGCCGAGCAGCGCTCCGCGCGCACGGTCGTTGTTCATGCTCCTCCGGTCCTCGCCTCTCGTCCGCCTCGCCCGGCGACGTCGTCCATGAACGCCGCCCCGAAACGTAACGTTTTGCATGCTTCAGCCAGGCGAGCATGCGTGTCGTAGAGGTGTTTGCGCACCTTTTTGCGCTTGTGTCTTGCATCACAGGGTGAGTTTGCAGGATGCTACTCCAAAACCTTTTGCGCACGGCGAGGCGCACGACGGGTCGACGAGGAGAGGGTGATGGTCGGAATACGCGAGGTGGCCGAGGTCGCGGGCGTGAGCATGTCGACGGTCTCGCAGGTCGTCTCGGGCAACCGGCCCGTCTCGGCTGCCACCCGGGCCCGGGTGGAGGCCGCGATCACCCATCTCGGCTACCGCGCCCACCCCGGCGCGTCCCAGCTCCGCGGCGGGCGCACCGGCACGATCGCCCTGATCGTGCCGACCCTGGAGAACCCGTTCTACCCGCTGGTCGCCGCCGGCATGCAGGACGTGCTCGTGCCCCGCGACATCCTGCTGACCGTCACCGACGCCAGCGGCATGGACCGCTCGACCAACGCCATCCACCGTCTCTTGTCGCGGCGCGTGGACGCGATGGTGGCCGCGCCGTTCGGCATCCCGGCGGCCGGCCTCGCCGAGCTGCACGACGCCGGCATCCCCTTCGTCACGCTCGGGGAGGAGCCGCCGGGCGGCGGCGACTACGTGCACAGCGACGACGTCCGCGGCGCGCGTGCGGTCACCGAGCACCTGATCGCGCGCGGCCGCCGGCGCATCGCCTTCCTGGGCGGCGAGGAGTCGGTGATCCCGACCCAGCAGCGCCTGGAGGGCTACCGGGCCGCCCTCCAGGCGGCGGGCCTGCCCTTCCGGGACGACGACGTCGTGTTCACCGAGTACACGCGGCAGGGCGGCCGCGACGGCGCCGCGCTGCTGCTGGAGCGCGGCGAGCGGCCCGACGCGATCGTCGCGGCCAACGACCTGATCGCCATCGGGGTGCTCGACGTGACCCGCGCCAGCAGGCTGCGCGTGCCGGAGGACGTCGCGCTGACCGGCTATGACGACATCGACGCTGCGTCCCTGGTCAGCCCGCCGCTGACCACCATCGAGAACCCGGCCCGCGAGATCGGGCGCGCGTGCGCGCGCCTGCTGCTCGAACGGCTCGACGGCGACGTCACCGAGGTCACCCGCGCCGTGGCCCTGTCCAACCGGCTGGTCGTGCGCGACTCGACCTGACCCGCTCCCCGTCCGTTCCACCTGCTCTATCCGCCTGGCACCATCCACCCTCGCGAGAGAGACACGACACCTTGAGAATCACCAAGCGCGCACTGGCTCCGATCGGCTTCGTCGCCGCGGTCTCGGTCGCCCTGGCCGGCTGCGTGAGCAGCGGCGGCAGCGGCGGCGGCGACGCGGTCACCTACTGGGGGGCGTTCTACGCGCCGAGCACCGAGGAGGCTTTCCAGGAGATCTTCGTCGACGGGTTCAACGCCGACGGCGACGCGCAGGTCGACATGGAGGTCAAGGAGCTGACCACGATCGGGCAGCTCACCGACACGGCGGTCTCGGCCGGGCAGGCGCCCGACATCGTGTACTCGGACGGCCCGTCGTCGGCCTCCGACTTCGCCCGCGCGGACCGCACCATCTCGCTCGACGAGTACGCGCAGGAGTACGGCTGGCAGGACACGTTCCTGCCCTGGGCCTACGAGCTCAGCACCGTCGACGGCAAGGTCTCCTCCGTCCCGGCCAGCTACGGGTCGATGGTCCTGTACTACAACTCGGCGGTGTTCGAGGAGCACGGCTGGACCCCGCCGACCACGCTCGCGGAGTTCGAGCAGGTCGCCAAGGAGGCCGACGAGGCGGGCATGGTGCCGCTCGGTGGCGGGAACGCCGGTTACCAGGGCATGAGCGAGTGGCTCGTCACGGCGGTCTTCAACGCCGCCGTCGGGCCGGAGAAGATCCACGACGTCCTGACGGGCGAGGCGTCCTTCACCGACCCGGAGTTCGTCGCGGCGATCGAGCTGATCCAGGACTGGATCGACAAGGGCTGGCTGGCCGGCGGCGCGGAGTCCTACTTCACCACGGACGACACGGCGAACGTGACCGGCCTGGCCAACGGCACCACCGCCATGTACCTCAGCGGCACCTGGTCCTTCAACTCCCTCTCGGAGGTGTTCGAGGACCCGTCGCAGTGGGCCTGGGCGCCGCTGCCGTCGCTGAGCGACTCGGTCGAGCCGGGTGTGTTCCCCCTCGCGATCGGTACCGCGCTGTCCGTCAGCGCCGACTCCGCCGACCCCGACGCGGCGGCCGGGTTCATCGACTACGTGGCCGGCGACGTCGACCGGGCGCTGGAGTACACGGCGCGCACGGGCGAGAACCCGCCGCCGCTGGCGGTCAGCGCCGACCAGTTCCCCGACGAGGTCGACGACCGCACCGTGGACCTCTACAGCCAGATCCCCGAGTCGACCAACGTCGGCTACGCGACCTGGACCTTCTTCCCGCCGAAGACCGACTCCTACCTCATCACCGAGTTCGACAAGGTGGTGACCGGCGACAGCACCGCGGAGCAGTACCTGGCCGGGATGCAGGACGTCTTCGACGAGGAGTTCGACGCCGGTACGACCCTGACTCCCTTCACCCCCCAGAGCCAGGGCTGACCGGTGACCACAGAGACAGCGACCACCGGGGCCTCGCTGGCGGCGGCCCCGGTGCGTCGCGAACCGCGGCCGGCCCTCCGGGGCCGGC
>NZ_KI911735.1:14260-16674 GCF_000515355.1 Promicromonospora kroppenstedtii DSM 19349
GGAGAACCACGGCGCGGGCCGGGCCGCCCCCGCCGCGAGGACGTCGACGCCCGGCGGGCGGAGATCCTCGAGGCCGCCGTCCACCTGTTCGCGGAGCGCGGGTTCGCGGGCACGACCATCGAGGCGGTGGCGCTCGCGGTGGGCGCGACCAAGCGGACCGTCTACCGCCACTTCACGGACAAGACGGGGCTGTTCTTCGCCGCGGTGGAGCGGCTGCACGCTCACGAGCGGCCCGCGGTCCACGACACCGTGGACCTGGAGGAGCTCGCGGCCCGGATGGTGCACATCCTGCACGGGGACGACGCGGTGACGCTCCACCGCCTGGTCATCGCCGAGTCGCGCCAGCTCCCGCAGCTCGCGGCGATGTTCTACGAGCGTGGCCCGGCCCGGTCGATCGAGGTGCTCACCGCGAGCCTCGCGCCCCTGGACAACACAGGACCGGAGAGAGCTGGACCGGACGACGCCCCGCGCGAGACGGCCGAGGCGCTGTACACGCTGCTGCTCGGCGAGCCGCACCGTCGGCGCCTGCTCGGGCTGGCCCCCGCGCCGTCCCGCGCGGAGGCGCGCGCCCATGCTCGCCGAGCCATCGGCGTCGTGCTGGGACCGGGGGCGCGCTAGAGCTTGGGCACCAGGTCGTTCATCGACCGCAGCACCAACCGGTCGGCGAAGTCGGCCGCCTCGGCACCGACCGCCCCGCGGACGTCGATCTGCGCACTCTCGCCGGGGAGCAGGGTGACGAGCGCGTCGTCGGCCTCGGCGTCGGGAGCGATCCGGTCCACCAGCAAGGTGGCGTCCCGGACCAGGGTGCGTGCCGTGAGCCGCACGGACCAGCCGTCGTCGGTCCGCGACGCGTCGACGTCGACCTCGGCCGGCCCGAGCTTCGAGTCACGCGCCTCGGCGTAGAACCAGTGGCTGACTACCGCCCCCAGGCGCGCCACGACCAGTTCGGCGGCAGGGTCGTCCGCCGCGGCGACGGCCGCGTCGAGCACCACGCGCTCGGCCGACCGGGGCGCGACGGCCAGGTCAACGGTCGCGGCGGCGAGCACCGTCCCGTCGAACGCCCGGCGTTCCACCCGCACGATGCCGGTCCAGTCGTCGGCGGTGTCGTTGACGGCGGCCAGCACCAGGCCGCCGTCTTCGGGCTGCAGGGTGAGCAGCCGCTCCGCGTGGGCGTACCGCAGGGCGTGCAGCAGCGGCTTGCGCCGCTCGTCCCCGTCGACCGCCGCCCAGGAGGTGACCGGCCAGCAGTCGTTGAGCTGCCAGACGATCGTGCCGGTGTTGTGCGGCGTCAGCGAGCGCCACCACTCGATCGCGGTGCGGACGGCCACGGCCTGGTTGAGCGACATGGCCCAGTGCCAGTCGGCCATGTCGTCGGGCAGCGGCAGGTGGGCGGTGAGGCCGAGCGTGAGCTTGCCGTTCCCGTCGTTGGCCTTCTGGTGCACGATCATCCCTGGCGACTCGGGGGTCAGCGGGTCGTCGGAAGCCGAGCGCTTCAGGGTCGACCACGTGGGCGGTCCCTGCCAGCCGAACTCGGCGACGAACCGTGGGCGGTACTCGCGGTAGTGCGGCCAGTCGCGGGTGTTCCAGAGGTCCCAGACGTGGACGGTTCCGTGCGCCGGGTCGTTCTGGTAGGCGTCGGGGTCGGGCGAGAACGGGCTGCCGGGCGTGTAGGGCACGTGCGGCGCGAGCTCGGCGACCAGGGACGGGAACAGGTCGTAGTAGTAGCCGGCGCCCCAGGTGCGGCCCTCGAGCTTCTCCTGCCAGTGCCAGTCCTGGTGGCCCCAGACGTTCTCGTTGTTGCCGTTGAGGACGACGAGCGAGGGATGGGCGGCCAGGCGCACGATCGCCTCGCGCGCCTCCGCCTCGAACTCGGACCAGAGCGGCTCGTCCTCGGCGTAGGCGGCGCATGCGGTGAGGAAGTCCTGCCAGGTGAGGATGCCGCGCTGGTCGCACTCGGCGTAGAAGTCCTCGGACTCGTAGATGCCGCCGCCCCAGACGCGCACGAGGTTGATGCCCGCGAACTCGGCCTGGGCGAGGCGTCGGGCGTACCGGGCGCGGTCCACGCGGTGCGGGA
Organism: Promicromonospora kroppenstedtii DSM 19349; assembly: GCF_000515355.1. Classification (GTDB taxonomy): domain Bacteria; phylum Actinomycetota; class Actinomycetes; order Actinomycetales; family Cellulomonadaceae; genus Promicromonospora; species Promicromonospora kroppenstedtii. Next base: position 16,335 of record NZ_KI911735.1, read on the forward strand.
ACGCGTCGTCGGGGATCCAGTTGGCGCCGCGGACGAGGATCTGTTCGCCGTTGACGACGATCGCGAAGCCGGTGCCGCCCGCGTCCGGCTCCAGGCGGACGGCGGCCGAGCGGAACCCGACGCGCCGGGTCCGTGCGTCGCTGACACCGCTGTCGCTGTTGCTGTCGCCGCTGTCGTCATCGCCGTCGAGCAGCTCCACCACGAGGTCGTAGAGCGGCTGGTCGCCGTGGCCGCGCGGCCACCAAAGGCGGGCGTCGGGCACAGCGAGGTCGACCGCGGCCACGCCGCCCGTCACCTCCGCTGTGGCCTCGGCGTCCGCGACCCGGACCCGCACGCGGGC
>NZ_KI911735.1:16774-20488 GCF_000515355.1 Promicromonospora kroppenstedtii DSM 19349
GCCGACCGGAGCACGCGGCCCGGCTTGTACGCGGTGGTGGAGTAGTCGGTGAGCACCCCGGTGGCCGGGTCGGTCAGCAGGCGCTGCCAGGTAGCGTCCTCAGCGATCAGGCGTGCTGTCTCTGCGGGGACCGGGCCGAAGCCGTCCAGATCACCGGGCGCGTCGTCCAGGCCCAGGAGCACGCTCGCCGGCACGGTCACCCGCACGACGGGGCGCGTGGGCGTCATCCGCACAACCGTCTCGTGGACGACCGGCGCCCGGCCACCACACGTGCAGACCGGACCGACGTCGCCACCTTCGGCGGACGCACCGTCAGCAACGCCCGCGCCGCTGCCCATGCCCTCGCTCGTGCCCGTCGCCACGTTCTCGGTCGTCATCGCAACCGCCTCCGCCGCGCTGGTCACCGCGAACCGGTCCCCCGGCAGCAGCCGGCCGGTCACGATCCCCGTGAGACAGTCCGCACGCAACTGACCCAACGTCCGTTCCTCACCGGCGGTGTACCGCAGCTGGTGGGCCAGGTCGTCCACGACACCCCACACCGCCGCAGCATCCACCGCCGGCAGATACGCCGACAACCACCCCATGTCGTTCTCCGCCCGATCCAGCTGCACGTTCCGGTCCAACACCGCCGCCCGAGCCGTCTCCTGCGCGCCGTGCCGTGCCTTCGCGAACGCCAGCAGCTTGTTCCGCAGCCACCGCCACGTCCGGAACGGGGCCTGCGGCAGGTACCGGGCAACCGCCTCGGCCCGCTCGACCACCGTCAACTGTGCGGCCGACCGCAGCAGCGTGTGCGCCTTCTTCACATCGATCCGCCCGGACACAAGAGCGTCGATCACCGTGGGGTGCTCCGCACCGGACTCGGCCCGCACCACCACCTCGGAACCCTCCGCCTGCGTCACCACCAGCTCCGCCGTGACCTGACCAACCAACGACGCATGAGCCAGCGGACTCGTCTCCCGCCCGGCCCGCTCCGCCACGGCCACCGCCTGGACGCCGGCCGCCCACGACTGCAACCGCGCACACGCGGACGCGAGATCCCCCAACATGTCGTCGGACAACCCAGCCAGCGGCCCAGACCCGTCCTCGCTAACGGTGGTCAGCCCGGGACCACTCCCCGCACCAGGTCCGCCGGCGAGCGCTGAGTCCGCACCACCCAGCCGCCCAGCACCCAACCCCGTGACCTCGCTGACCACCCGCGCCAGCTCAGCCCCCGGCGCCTCGGCCAACGCCTCCCGCAGCACCTCCTCCGGCCACAACACCACCGGCCCGAACTCCGCAACAGAGCCCGACAAGCCACCGGCCACGGCATCACACCACCCCGGCTCCGGCGGCACATCCAACCCCTGCCGGCCGTCATCATCACCGAACAACGCCTCACACTCAGCGAAGAACGCCGCAAGCCACGCGTCATCGGGCATGGCGCCGTCCACGAACGGATCCTCACGCACCGAGGGCACACAGGGCACCGAGCCCTCGCCGTCCGACCACCGCCTACCCATACCGACACCTCCCCCGCCCCTATCAGTCCTCCAGCCACACCATTCCAACGGACCTTTGTTCGATCCTAGATGGACCCACTGACACCCGCTCGTTCTTCTGCCCGCCGCGTAACCAGCCCCCACCGGCACGCACCAAAAACCCGCCACAACAGCGACTTCAGGACGAGGACGAGGACGAGGACGAGGACGAGGACGATCGTGCCGTCCCGCCCGCCAGCAAGAGCCCGCTCCCCCGGCGGCAACCGATGCGATGACGCCGCCACCGCCTACGCACCGCTCACGCCATGAGGATCATCCCGACGTCGACCCCGATCTCCGGCGCACAGTGGAGCAGGAACGCGGGCCAGACGCTGCGCGTGCGGCTCCAGACCCAGCCGAGCGCGAGCCCCATCCCGGTGGCGAAGAGACCGCCGGCCAGGCTGAGGGTCCACACCCCCTCCAGGTCGACGAGCGCGGTGTGGCCGACGCCGAAGGCGACGCTGCTGATCACCACGGCCCAGCCGACCCTGGCACCGAGCACCGTCCGGGTCGGGGGGAGCACGGCGACGAGCACGGCGAGCATGACGCCCCGCCAGATGAGCTCCTCGGTCAGGTTGGGGATCGTGGCGTCGTACGCGAGCTGCTCAGCGCTCACCGGCTCGACCGGGAGCCAGTCCATGGCGACGGAGAGGACGGTGAGTCCGGCGAACAGACCGAAGGTCACCCCGATCAGGATCAGGGCCGGACGCGCGGAACCTGGCTCGAGCCGCCGGCGCAGGCCGACCTCGGCCCGCGCCCAACGGTGCAGGATCCCCAGCAGGACCGCCAGCCACAGCAGATCAAGGACCTTGCCCTGCCAATGGCGTTCCAGTCCCGCAAAGATCGGCAGTGGGGCGATCCGTCCCGAGATCGCCGTCAGCAGGACCAGGTACGCCACCACGGCGAGCCCTGTCCAGGTGCGTCCGGTCGGCACACGGACCGCGCCGCCCTGCCTGCCACGGACGAGCATCCTGGCCGCGAGCAGCGCCAGCACGACGACGGCCGTGCCCAGCACGACCACAGCGGCGTGCGACGCACCGATGACCAGGCTCTTCGTCACCTCGGCCCAGCCACCAGGGTCCAGGACGAAATGTGCGACGAGCACGGCCGCGACGGGGACCAGGACCGGCAGCACCCAGCGAGCGGTGTTCGTGGGGTCAGCTACCTGGCGCCTCACCCGGCCGCCCCCGTCGACCCCCGGGCGTGCAGCACGGGCGGCGGGTCCGACAGGATGTGCCGGCCGCCGTGCGACCCGGCGAGCAGCGTCCTTACCGCGACGGTCCCCACCTCGTGCAGCGGCAGGCTGACGGCGGTGAGCGACGGCGCGAGGTGCTCGTTGATCCACGTGTCGTGCACGGCCGCGACGGACAGGTCGCGCGGGATCGCCAGGCCGTGGCGGGCCAGCGCGCCGAGCATGCCGATACCGACCAGCGAGTTGCCGGCGATCAGGGCCGACGGGCGGTCGACGCCCGCTCCCCAGCGGCCCACGAGCTGGTCGACGCCGGCCCGTCCGCCGTCGGCCGACCACTCTCCGTGCACGCGGTCCTCCTCGCGGAGCTCCAGGCCCGCCGCGGCCAGCGCCGTGACGATGCCCTCCTCGCGGAGCCGGTTGGTCATCGACTGCCGTGGCCCCGAGACCAGGCCGATCCGTCGGTGCCCCAGCCCCATCAGGTGCTCGGTGAGCAGGCGCGTCGCGGCCACCTCGTCGGGGTAGACCTGGGTCGCGCCCTCGTGCTCGACGTCGGTCGGGGCGTTGACGACGACGGTGGGCAGCGCCCGCGCGATGTCACCGACCCGCCGGTCGAGCTCGCCGTGGCCGCCCTGCATGACGATGCCGTCGACGCGGCGGCCGCTGATGAGGATCCGGAACGCCTCCTCGTCCGCGAGGAGCTCGTCGACGTCGCCCAGCACCAGGAAGTAGCTGTGCCGGGCGGCCTCCTCGCGCGCCCCGCGCATCAGCTCCAGGTAGATCGGGCTGGACAGGTCGTGGACGACGAGCCCGATGAGTCCGGTGCGGTTGCCGCGCAGGCTCTTGGCCGCCACGTTCGGCACGTAGCCCAGCCGCGCCGCCGTCTCGATGATGCGGGCCTTGGTCCCGGCGGCGGCCCGCGCAGCGGGGTCACCGTTCAGCACACGGGACGCCAGGGCGCGGGACACCCCGGCGGCCTCGGCGACGTCGGCCAGCCGGACCGGCCCG
>NZ_KI911735.1:20588-21899 GCF_000515355.1 Promicromonospora kroppenstedtii DSM 19349
TCACGGCCCGGCTCGACGCCGCGCGCCGCGGCGAGGGCCCGACCCTGTTCGACGAGATCGTCGCGATCATCCGTGAGCACGGGCCGGGCGGCCGGGAGCCGGCGGACGGGGTGCTGGTCGAGCTGGTCTGAGGGCGCAGAGGGGTCCGACGCCAGGGGGCCCGGCTATTGTCGTCGCACCCGACCCCGACCCCGACGAGGAGGCCCGGTGAGCACCGAACGGTACGAGGCCGTCGACTACCACACGGGCGGTGAGCCGTTCCGGATCGTCACCACGTTGCCCGTCGCCGTCGAGGGCGCCGACGTCGCCTCGAAGCGGATGTTCGCGATCGGGTCACCGGAGATCCAACGGATCCGGCGGATCCTGTGCCACGAGCCGCGCGGCCACGCCGACATGTACGGCGGTTTCGTGGTCGAGCCCGACGACGAGGGCGCGCACCTCGGCGTGCTGTTCTGGCACAAGGACGGTTTCTCGACCGCGTGCGGGCACGGCACCATCGCGCTGGGCGCCTGGGCGGTCGAGACCGGCCTGGTGCAGCCTGACCCGTCGGGCACCACCGACGTCGTCGTCGACGTTCCCTCCGGCCGCGTCACCGCCCGGGTGCACACCGACGGCGACGGGACCGTGACGGCGGTCGACTTCGTCAACGTCCCCGGCTACGTGGTCACGCTCGACGTCCCGGTCGCCACGTCCCGTGGCGACGTCACCGTGGACGTGAGCTTCGGCGGCGCGATCTACGCGCAGCTCGACGCCCGCGACGTGGGGCTGACCGTGACGCCGGAGCACACCGACGAGATCATCGCGATCGGGCGTGAGATCAAGCGGGCGCTCGACGACTCCGCCCACGCCGTCCACCCGACCGACGAGAGGCTGAGCGGGATCTACGGGACCATCGTCTTCGAGGATCTCGGTGACGACGACGGGCCCGGGCCGCACCAGCGCAACGCGACGATCTTCGCCGACGGCGAGCTCGACCGCTCCCCCTGCGGATCCGGGACGTGTGCGCGCCTGGCCACGCTGACTGCGCGAGGCTCGCTGCCCGCGGGCGCGGTCCTCCGGCACGAGTCGATCGTCGGCTCGCGGTTCACGGGAACCGTCCTTGCCCGGGTCGACGTCGCCGGACGGGCGGCCGTCGTGCCACAGGTCACCGGCACCGCCTACAAGACCGCCGAGCACGTCTTCGTCGTGGACCCCCGCGACGACCTCGTCCCCGGGTTCGTGCTGCGATGACGGCGCAGCCGGGGGCGATCCCCTACCTCACCGCGGACGACGTCCGGCAGCGCCTGGCGCCCGCCGGAGCCGTCGAGGCGC
>NZ_KI911735.1:21999-26067 GCF_000515355.1 Promicromonospora kroppenstedtii DSM 19349
GCCGCCACGCGCTTCATCGAGCCGCGCCGCACGTCGCCGGCCGCGAACACGCGCGGGATCGACGTCTCGAACGGGAGCGGGCCGCGCCCGAGCCCCGCCCACTGCGTCAGGGCCTCGGGCGGCACGTCGGCGCCGGTACGGATGAAGCCCGCCGGGTCCCGGTCGAGCTCCTGCAGCCAGGCCGTGGCGGGCTCAGCCCCGATGAAGCAGAACAGGCCACGTGCCTCGACCCGCCCGGCCGTGTCGATCGAGACGGCCTCGAGGCGCCCGTTGCCATCCAGCCCGACGATGTTCGACTCGCGGTGGATGTGGATCCGCGGGTCTTCGGTGAGTCGGTTGACCAGGTACGACGACATCCGCGCGCCCAGGTCGCCGCCGCGCACCACGAGGTGCACGGGGCAGCCGTTCGCCGCGAGGTAGAGCGCCGCCTGGCCCGCGGAGTTCGCGCCACCCACGACCACCACGGGCGACTCCGTGACCTGCTTGAGCTCCAGGGGCGTGGCCGCGTAGTGGATGCCGGACCCCTCGTACTCCGCCCAGCGGTCCAGGTGCAGCCGACGGTAGGCGGCACCGGAGGCGACGATGGCCGCGCGGGCGCGGACGATCCGGCCGTCGGTCAACGTCAGCTCGAGCTCGTCCCCGACCGGGCGCAGCGCCGCCGTCTCGCACGGCGCGCAGACGCGCACGCCGAACTTGATGGCCTGCAGCGTCGCCTGCCCGATCAGGGCGCCGCCGCTCACGCCGAACGGGAAGCCCAGGAAGTTCTCGATCCGGGAGGTCGACGCCGCCTGCCCGCCCGGGGCGATCGCCTCCAGCAGCAGGGTGCGCAGGCCCTCCGACGCGGCGTAGATCGACGCCGCGAGACCGGCCGGCCCGCCGCCGATCACGACGAGGTCCACGACGTCGTCGTCGGTGGCCTCGTAGCTCAGGCCGAGGTGCTCGGCGATGATCCCGGGCGTGGCCCGCACGATCGGCTCGCCCTGCACGAACGCGATGGGCAGGTCCTCGGGGGCGTAGTCGTGCAACGGGTGCGACAGGCTGCCGTCCGCCGGTATCGGGACGGCCGTGTGGACCAGGTCGAGCCGCTCGGCGAACCGGCGCAGCGCGAGGTACTCCGCCGACGTCTCCTGCCCGACGAACTTCAGGGTGAGCGCCGCCGGGCCCCGCCGCAGCAGCTCCCGCCGCGCCCAGAGCGCGTGCAGGACGGCGTCGCCGAGCTCGTCCTCCTGCGCGAGGATGCGGCGCAGCTCCGGCCGCGCGAGGAACCAGACCCGGCCCGGGGCCGTGGCCCGGGCCGACAGGAACGCGCTCTGCCCGTTGAGCAGCCCCAGCTCGCCCGCGAACGAGCGGGGTCCCATGGTGGCGACGACCTCCTCGCCGATCCAGCGCAGCGCGTCCCGCACCACCTCGATCTCGCCGGACTCGACCAGCACCATGGGGTAGTCCCGCTCGCCGGTCCGGAACACGTAGTCGCCGGCGACGACGTCGCGCGGGGTCGCCCGGGCGAGCAGCTTCTCCCACTGCGCGTCGGTGAGCCGCGGGGTGAGCTCGGGGTCGGTGAACTGCTGCTGCGTGGTGGTCATCTCCACCCTCCTCCGGGGTGCCTCATCGTATCGCCGGGTCAGGCCGCAGGGCCCTCGCGGAGATCGGCGAGCGCGGTGATGACCCGCGTGGGGTCCTCGGCGATGCGGTTCAGGACGTAGAGCCACCACTCGTCGCCGAAGATCAGGTACTCCCGGGTGCGGAACCCCTCGCCGTGCAGCTGGTCGAGCAGCTCCGCGCCGCGCGGGCGGTGACCGGGGTCAGACGACGGCCCGGAGCACACCGCTGATGATGAGCGCGGTGAGCGTGGTCCAGGCGAAGATCGCGATGGCCTGCCAGACGAGGATCCGGGCCTTGCCGACGCCGGAGGCGGCGAGCATGGTGGCCGTGAAGTGCGTGGGCAGGAGCAGGGGGCCGAGCAGGCTCACGCCGGGGACGCCGTAGCGCTCGTAGGCGCGCTGGAACTTGGCGCGGCGGGCCGAGCCGCGGTCGTCGGCGTGGTCGATGCGGGTGCCGGCCTGGGAGCCGCCGACCAGCACGCCGTCCCGGGCCAGCACCTTCTCCCGGTGACGGGTCACGACGGCGGTGCGGGCGCCGGCGCTGAGCAGCACGAGCACGGCGACGGTCAGGAAGTTGCCGACCATGGCGGCGATCGCGGCGACGACGGGCGGGAGGCCGCCGAGGATGCCGATCGCGGCACCGCCCTCGCCCTCGACGAAGGGGATGGCGCCGGCGAGCGCGACGATCAGCGGCTGGAGGAGCTCGGGCACCTGCCCGAGCAGGTTCTGGAGGGTCTCGACGAGGTTCATGGGGTGCTCCTTGAGGTGGGCCTGGTGGCGATGCCCCTAGTCCACCCGCCGGGCGCGCGGCGCAGAAGTGTCCGTCTGTCACCGCCTTCCGGGCGCTGCGCACACCCCGGCCATGACATGTGTCATGCCCGTAGCCTGGGCGGATGAGCAGCAGACCCGTTGATGCGGGCCCCGCACCGGCGCCGGTCGACACCCGCAGCGCCCTGCGCCTGACCCGGAGCGTCAGTGCGACCTGGTGGTACATGGCGCTGGGGGTCGTCTCGTTCGAGCTGATCGCCGTGCTCCTGACGGTCGTCGTCCTGGTCGAGGACGAGCGCGACGCGCTCACCACGCTCGCCGTCGCGGTCGGCGGGCTGCTGTGGTGGCTGGCGACGCTGCTGCCCGTGGCCGCCTACCGGCGCCGGGCCGAGGACGCGCCGCTGCTGGTTCCCCGACAGCACCTTCCGTCGCTGCTGGTCGGTGTGGCGTACGGACTCGGCGCCGGGTACGCCACCGGGATGTGGGTGGTGCTGGCGCTGCCCGTGCTCCAGGCGGTGATCCTCCTGAACTGGCCGCCCGGGGTGCGCCTGCGGGTGGTGGTGGCCGCTACCGCCCTGCTCGTCCTGCTGTGGGTGGTCGACGGCAACCGCTCGCTCGGGGCGGACAGCGCGCCGAGCGCGTTCCAGCTCGCCTTCCTGTCCACCATCCTGCCCATCACGTCGGTCTCCTCGCTGTGGTGGTGGGACGTGCTCGTCACGCTGGACAGGGCCCGCGCCTCGGAGGCGCGGCTCGCCGCGACCCAGGAGCGCCTGCGCGTCGCGACCGACGTCCACGACCTGCAGGGGCACCATCTCCAGGTGATCGCGCTCCAGCTCGAGCTCGCCGAGCGGCTCATGCCGCAGGACCCGGCCGCCGGCATGGAGCAGCTGCGCGCGGCGCGCGCCAGCGTCGGTGACGCACGCCAGGGCACACGCGACCTCGCCACGCGCTTCCGTTCCGTGCCGCTGCGCGACGAGATCGCCAACGCGGTGGACCTGCTGCGTGCCGCGGGCACGGTCGCCGAGGCCACGGTGGACCCGGACTCGCCGTACGCGCCCGCGTCCGCGCTCGGGCCGGTGATCCGGGAGACGACGACGAACGTGCTGCGCCACGGTGGCGGCCGGTGGGCCCGGCTGGGCCTGTCGCGGTCGAACGGGTCGTGGCGGTACGAGATCGCCAACGACGTCGCGGACGGCAGCGACGCCCTCGCTGTGGACGACCCCGCCGGGGCTTCCGGCGGAGCGGGCCTGGAGGGTATCGCGCGCCGGGCCGCCGAGGTGGGCGGCCACCTGGACGTGCGGCGCGAGCACGGCTCGTTCACCGTGACCGTGACCGTTCCCAGCGAAGGAGAGAACGCAGGATGATTCGAGTGCTGCTGGCCGACGACGAGGGGATGATCCGGTCGGCCCTGGCCGCGCTGCTGCGCCTGGAACCGGACATCGAGGTCGTCGCGGAGTGCGCCGACGGCGCCGAGGCCGTGGCCGAGGCCACGCGCCTCAGGCCGGACGTGTGCCTGCTGGACCTCGAGATGCCGCGGCTGGACGGCGTGGAGGTCGCCGAGCGCCTGAACCGCACGACCGCCACCCGCTGCGTGATCGTCACCAGGCACGCCCGGCCCGGCGTCCTGCGGCGCGCGCTGGCGTCGGGTGCCGCCGGATTCCTGCCCAAGTCGCGCGGCGCCGACGAGGTCGCGGCCGTG
>NZ_KI911735.1:26167-28282 GCF_000515355.1 Promicromonospora kroppenstedtii DSM 19349
CCTCCCGCACGCGGGGCGCGGTGGGGGTCCGGTCGTAGACGCCGAGCCCCACGCGGCGGTGCCCCAGCCGGGCCAGGTGCTCGACGGCGAGCACGGCGCCGTGCGCGTGGTCGGTGCGGGCCACGTCGAGCTCGCTGAGGCTGGTCAGCGCGTCGATCCGCCGCTCGACGAGCACCAGCGGCACGGGGATCGAGCCGAGCCACGCGGCGAGGTCCTCCGGGCTGCGGTCGCGCGTGGTGGGGGCGAGCACCAGACCTGTGGCCCCCAGCGCGAGGAGCCGCTCGACCTGCTGCACCTCCAGCTCGGACCGGTAGTGCGAGACGCCGAGCACCAGCCGCACGCGCAGGGACGGCGCCAGCGCCTCCATGCCCCGGACCGTGTCCAGGAAGTGCGCGACGGCGCTCGGCACCACCACGCCCACCAGCGCCTGGGCGGCCTGCGGACCCCGGTCGGCGCGCAGCGCGATGGCCCCGCCGTGCACGCGCCCGAGCTTGCCCGCGCGCTCCAGCTCCCGGATGTCGCGGCGGATGGTCACCTCGGAGACCTCCAGCCGCGCCGCGACCTCGGCCGAGCGCACGCTCCCCCGCAGCTCGACCTCGCGGAGGAGGTACTCGTGCCGGCTCCTCGGCAGGTGCATGTCTCTCTCCTCGTGGTCCGCCGACGTCCCCGTCGACGCCGGACCACACTGTAGCCAGCCGATGACCGGAATTGTCCGGTCGGACAGATCCGGGCGGTGCGGCGGGTGAGGATGCGCGCGTGACGACCGCACCCACTGCCGGAACACTGCCCGAGACCACCCCGCGCTGGAGCCGCGACCGCTGGCTGGCGACCGCCGACGACCTGCTGCGCGCCACCGAGCCGTACGCCTCCCCCGGCCGCGCCCTGCTGCCGCTGCCCGGCCCGGTCAGCGCCTCGGGCGCCTGGAGCGACGGGCTGGAGGGCTTCGCCCGGACCTTTCTCCTGGCGGCCTTCCGGGTACGCGGGCAGGGTGGTGGCGACCCCGACGGGCTGCTGGAGCGGTACGCCGAGGGTCTGCGGAACGGCACCGACCCCACGAGCCCCGAGCGCTGGCCGCGCATCGACGAGCGCCGGCAGGCCGTCGTGGAGGCGGCGTCGGTCGCGGTGGGGCTGGCCGAGACGCGGCCCTGGCTGTGGGACCGGCTGGACCACGACGTCCGCGAGCGCGTGGTCGCGTGGCTCGCAGGGGTGGTCGGCACCAGCGGGTACCGCAACAACTGGGTCTGGTTCCAGAACGTGATCGAGGCGTTCCTGGCATCGGTGGGCGGGCCGTGGGACCAGGCCGACCTGGACCGCAACGAGGAGCTGGCCGAGGGTCTGTACGTGGGCGACGGCTGGTACTCGGACGGGCGAGGCCACGACGGGCGGCTCCAGACGTTCGACTGGTACGCCGGGTGGGCGTGGCACCTGTACCCGGTGCTGCACGCGCGGATCGAGGGACGGCCCCTGGCCGAGCGGCACGCGGAGCGGCTGCTGGCCTACCTGGAGCAGGCGCAGCACCTGGTCGGGCCGAACGGTGCCCCGCTGCTGCAGGGCAGGTCGGTCACCTACCGGTTCGCTGTGCTGGCCCCGTTCTGGGCCGGGACGCTGGCGGGGGCCACGCCGCTGTCGCCCGGCGCGACGGGCGCGCTGACGTCGGCGGTGGCGGAGCACTTCTTCGAGCACGGTGCCGTGGACGAGCGCGGCCTGCTGCCGATCGGGTGGCACGGCCGGTTCGACCGGCTGCGGCAGCTCTACTCGGGCGGGGCGTCGCCGTACTGGGCGAGCAAGGGGTTCGCGGGCCTGCTGCTGCCCCCGGACCACCCGGTGTGGACGGCGCCGGACGACGTGCCCGCGCCCTGGCGCCAGGAGAACGTGGTGCGGCTGCGCGAGCCGGGATGGCTGGTCGTGGGGACGCCGTCGGACGGGATCGTGCGGGTGCTCAACCACGGCTCGGACCGGCTGCTGGAGCCGAGGGCGCAGGCGCACGCCGACGACCCCTTCTACCGCCGCGTCGGTTACGCCAACGTGGTCTCGCCGCAGCTCGCGCCCGCGGACGTCGCGGCGCCGTCCGACTCGCACGTGGCGCTGCTCGACGGCGCGGGCCGGCCGTCGCAC
>NZ_KI911736.1:0-1893 GCF_000515355.1 Promicromonospora kroppenstedtii DSM 19349
GGAGGCGCCCCGTCACGAGGCGACCGCCGGCCTGGTCAGGGCGCGGGCCGGCTCGGGGGTCTCGCGCGTCCGGGCGGTCTTGGCCCAGGCGGTCTCCCCGCGCAGCACGCGGGCGAGCGCCTTCCAGGCGCACGCGAAGGACAGGTAGTTGGTCAGGACCATGTAGTTGCCCATGGCGAGGCCCCGCCACAGGCCCACCCGGCGGTCGCGGCGCCAGTACAGGACCCCGTTGAACACCGCGGGCGCGAACGCGAGCAGGTACCACGCGAGCACCACGACGGCCGTGGCGACGGGGGTCGAGGCGAAGTCCAGCAGGGCCGACCCGTTCAGGATCAGGTCGCCCAGGCAGACGTGGAACAGGATCGACCAGGGCAGCGTCAGGATCCAGGGGGACAGACAGTAGAACGACAGCTCGAGCGCCGCGACGTGCGACAGGTGGGGCGAGCGCCAGATCTCCGGCAGGCGTTTGATCGTCATCAGGTGGCCCTGGTACCAGCGGGTGCGCTGGCGCAGCAGCAGCGGCACCTTCTCCACTGCCTGCTGCTCGACGGCGGCGAACGGCGTGGTGGTCAGCTCCCAGCCGCGCAGGGCGAGCGTGATGGCGAGGTCGAGGTCCTCGGTCAGGGAGTCGGTCCAGGGGCGCTCGCCGGCCGAGTCGAGGGCGGACAGGCGGCTGAACTGCGCGTTGCCGCCCAGGCTGACGGTGCCCGTGGCCGAGCGGCCGATCTGCGTCACGCTGGACGCGCCCCAGAACTCGAAGTCCTGGAACCGGGTCAGGAACGAGTCGCGGTTGCGGATGCGTACCTGGAGCTGGACGCCGCCCACGTGCGGCCGGTCGAACAGCGGCAGCACGTGGTCCAGGGCATGCTCCGAGAGCCGCCCGTCGGCGTCCATCACGCACACCACCACCTGGTCGGGGTGCTGGCCGCGGGTCGCGACCATCTCGCGCACCCGCGCGAGGCCCGCGTTCAGGGCTTCGCCCTTGCCCTGGCGGGCGTGCGGCAGGTCCCGGCGGACGACCTCCACCCGAGCGCCGCCGGCGGCGAGCGCCAGGGCGGCGGTCTCGTCGTCCGACCCGTCGTCGACGACGACGGTGGTCGTGCCCGGGTTGATCGTCAGCCCGGCCACGGTGCGGCCGATGACCTCGGCCTCGTCGAGGCATGGCACCAGGAAGTAGACGGCGAGCGCCGCCGCCTCGGTCGTCGGGCCGGTGCCGTACTCGGTGGCGCCCAGGTGGTCCAGGCGCGTGCCGGTGCGGCGGATCGCCTTGAGCCCAGAGCCCACCAGGAGCACGAAGTAGGCCATCGAGGACGTGATGATCAGCGTGGCGACAAGACTGACGAGACTCACGGGCGGCCGGCCTCTCGGGGCAGCAGGGCGATGCGGGCGAACAGCAGGGCGCACAGGCACAGCGTGGCGATCATGAGGATCGAGCCGCCCACCGTGTGCGCCCAGCCGAAGCCGGTCTCGCCCCAGTGCACGGTGGCCTCGGTGATCAGGACCATGCGTGCGGTGTTGACCACCACCAGGAGCACGGCGGTGACCGGGCTCGCGACCAGGAGGCGGGCGGCGCGCGCCCGCCGCCACAGCACGAGCAGCAGTGCGGTGGCGACGAGCACGCCGCCCACGAACCAGGCCGCCGAGCACTCCTCGGTGATGGTGAAACCGCCCCAGACCGGGACCGGGTCGGCCTCGGCCCGGTAGTAGAAGACGGCCTCGGGTGACGGCACCGAGGCCGGACGCCGCAGCACGTGCTCCAGCGTCCAGGCCGTCAGGTGCGCCTCGCCGTACCGGAACCGGTCCGTCCCGAGCACGATGGCGACGCCCAGCGCGGCGACCGGGATCGCCAGCAGCGCGCGGAGCACCGCGCCCCCGGACCGGGGGCGCGGTGCG
>NZ_KI911736.1:1993-2204 GCF_000515355.1 Promicromonospora kroppenstedtii DSM 19349
CCAGCAGGTGCCCCGCCGGCTCGGAGCGGCCGAGCACCACGGCCACGCCGTCGCGGTAGCCCGTGGGGTAGTGCGCGTCGAACGCCATCCGGACGGCCTCGCCGAGCAGCACGTCCCGCTTCCACCGCACCAGCCGCGCCGCACCTGCCTGGCCCACGCGGCCGTCGATCGTCACCAGCACGAGCGACCCGCCCTCCCGCGTGCTGTCGAT
>NZ_KI911737.1:0-3164 GCF_000515355.1 Promicromonospora kroppenstedtii DSM 19349
CTCCAGCTCGTCGGCGGTGGTGCGCCCGGCCCAGAAGGCCTCGACCGCGCGCTTGAGCTCGCGCCTCCGGCCGATGCGCGGGTAGCCCAGGATCGTGGCGGTGGGGAGGTGTGGGTTCGTGACTGCCATGCGTATCAGCTCCATCGGACCTGGCGTTAGCACCTTGCCCCGAGATTGGCGCCTCGGAGGTAGGTTGCTGCGGTGTCGTTGAGCCAGGACTCTCGACCGCTCTGGATGATGAGATCTGATCGTAGGCATGCCCGAGATGTGGTCGGTTAACCGTCCACGCCTCGGGACGGCCTGGGGACCGGGCGGAACGCGCGGCAAAAAGTGTGCCAAGCGGCGCGTGTGCGCAAGTGACCATGCACCTGCTGCCAGGTCGGTGCGTGGTGTGGCAGCAGGTACATGGTCGATCGGAGGTGGCTGTTCGGTGACAGCCGCTCAGTGCTGGTTGGTCAGCGCTGGTCGGTCGGCGCTGGTTGGTCAGTACTGGTCGGTCGGCGCTGGTCGTCCGATGCTGATCGGTCAGCGGGTCGGTGCACCTGACCGGCGTCGGGCCGTGACGAGCCGGAGCCCGACGGCGGCGGCGACCAGTGAGGTGCTGGCGATCAGCGGGCCGGCGGTCCCGGTCGCGCCGAGCGAGACGCCGCCGAGCACGGGGCCGAGCAGGGCGCCGAGATTGAGGGCCACGGTCGAGAACGCGCCGCCCATCGTCGGTGCGCCCTGGGCTGCCGCCATGCTGCGGGCGATCAGCGTGCTGCCCACTGCGAAGGACAGCGCGCCCTGCACCGGGGCCAGCACCCACACGGCGGCCGGGCTGTCGGCCAGCGCCGCCCAGGCGATCCACCCCGCGAGCAGGGCGGGCCCGGCGACGTCGAGCAGGAGCCGGCCGCGGGTATCGGCGAGGCGACCCGCCACCGAGACTCCTGCGAACGCGCCGAGCCCGAACAGCGCCAGCACGAGCGGTACGAGCGACGGGACGAGGCCCGCCCCGTCGGTGACGGTGACCGCCAGGTAGGTGAAGGCGCAGAACGTCGCACCGTTGACCAGCACCCCCAGGCCGAGGTGCCGCAGCAGGTCCGGGGACCGGAGGGTGCGGAGCTCGGCCCTGAGGTCGAGCCAGGCGCGCGCGGATCCGGGGTCGTCGGTGCTGGTCCGCGGCGGCGTCAGCCAGCCGACGGCGACCAGAGCCGCGGCAGAGAGCCCCGCGATCGCCCAGAGCGCGGAGCGCCACCCCCAGAGCTCGCCGAGCAGTGCGCCCGCGGGGACGCCGGCGATCAGGGCGAGCGTCGTGCCGCCGAGGAGCACGGACAGGGCTCGGGCGCGGCGTCCGGCCGGGACGACCCGGGTGGCGGTCGACAGGGCGACCGCGAGGAAGCCGGCGTTGGCCAGGGCGGCCACGAACCGGGTGCCGAGCAGCACGCCGAAGCTGTCGGTCAGCGCACCCGAGGCATGGGCCAGGACGAACACGGCCAGGCACACGGACAGGGTCCAACGTGGGGCCAGGCGGCGTCCGACGGCGGCCGTGAGGGGCGCGCCAACCACCATCCCGACCGCGAAACCCGAGGTCAGGTAGCCGGCCTCGGCGAGCGAGACGCCGAGGTCGGCGGAGATGCCGGGCACGAGCCCGGCGAGGACGAATTCCGACGTGCCTTGCGCGAAGACCGCGACCGCGAGCACGTAGAGCAGGACAGGCATGAACGACTCCGAAGGGGGAGAGGAAACGGGTAGGCCATGTCGGCACTACGGGCCCTTCGGATGCGCGGAGGTTGCCCCGTTCCGTCAGGGAGCGGGGCGTGAGGCGCGGCCTCGGTGGTCTCTACAGGGGCATCTCGGGCTACCGGAGTACCGGCAGCCCGAACCTGGATGCTTCTGGGGACCTCATGCGGTGAAGCTAGCACGCACGGGCAGCGGACGGCGCCAGGCGACCTCGCGGTCCAGCTGGCCCGTCGAGCGGAACAGTGCCACCTGGTGCGCGTCGGGCAGGGCGGCGGCGAGCGCCTGCGTGGTCGTGGGCCCGAAGCCGAGCTTCTGCCAGAAGCCGCCCGAGCGACGGGAGAACAGCCAGGCCTCGCGCGCCCCGGCGTCGGCGGCCTGGTCCAGCGCGAAGCCGGCCAGGCGCAGGCCGGACCCGGTGCCACGCAGGTCGGGCCGGACGGCGACGCTGCGCACCAGCGCGTGCTCGCCGTCGTCGCCGAGCTCGAACCCTGTGGTCGCGGTGATCGCGCCGTCCTGGTCCCGCTCCAGCCAGAGGCGGACGGCGGGCTCCGCGAGCGCGGCGACCGTCAGGTCCGCGGTGCGCAGGAACGCGGCCAGGTCGTCGAGGTCGGCAGAGGTGGCGCGGTGGAGCACGGCGGGAGCCTATCGCGGTGCGGTGCGGTGCGGTGCGGTGCGAGGCGGGGCGGGGCGGGCTGGAACGGTCGGGCTCGGGTGGTGCGGTGCGGTGCGGTGCGGTGCGGGCTGGGGCTGGGGCTGGGGCTGGGCTGGGCCTGGGTCAGGGGCGGTCGGTGGCGTACGTGGGCGACATGCTGGGCTCGTTGCACCCCGCCCAGCTGAGCTCGCTGTGCACACGGATCTGCTTGCCGCCGTCGGCCTCCGCCCAGATCTCGACGTCGCTCGGCAGCCAGGTGGTGGTGTCGACGAGCAGCTCGACCCGGGTCATGACGCCGCCGCGCAGGGCGGCGTCCGTGGGGACGATCTGGATCCGGGCGACACGCTGCCCGTCTGCTCGCTCCACGTGGACGTCGTTCGTTCCGAGCCCGTCTGTTCCGAGCCCGTGGGTGTCGGAACGGGTGTCGAGTTCTTGGGCGTCCCCGCCGTCCGGGGCAAGAGTCTGGTCGGTCCCGCCGTAGGTGCCCGCCCGATCGTCCGAGTCGTCGTACCCCGGCAGCCCGAGCACGACGGCCGCTGCCGCCGCCTGCAGTACCTCCAAGGGCTGTTGGTCCAGCGTGGTCTTGGGGACGGCGATGCCTGCCCCGTCGACGGGGTCGAAGCGCAGTGCCGAGTCGTCCCCGAGGGTCGACCGGGTCTTGACGCCGCAGCTCGCGCCGGACATCGCCTTGCCCGCGCGTGCCACGACGTCGCCGGGCGTCATCCAGACGGTGGGCGACGGCGACGCGCCCTCCTCCGGGACGACGGCGCCGGGCGTGCCCGGGCCCGGGGGC
>NZ_KI911737.1:3264-3382 GCF_000515355.1 Promicromonospora kroppenstedtii DSM 19349
GCCGTCGCCACGGAGGGCTTCACCCTCCTCGGCGAGGCACTGGGCCAGGCGGGGGACGACCTGCTGGCCGCGGGCGTCGCCTACGTGCGGTTCGCCGTCGGGCACCCCGGGCACTTCG
>NZ_KI911737.1:3482-7600 GCF_000515355.1 Promicromonospora kroppenstedtii DSM 19349
CGGCTGGTGACCAGCGCCGGGACGACGGCGCCGCGGCCCGCGGGGCCGGTTCCCCAGGGCGCGGGGGAGCCTGCCCTCGCCGACGGCTCCGTTGCCGGCTCGGTGCGCGTCCTGGCTCCGTGCCCTGGAGCCGCGACTGATCGCCCCGATTGTGCTGTCCGGCTGGTCGCACCCGTACCCGCACCCGCACCCGTACCCGCCCGTGACCCAGCCGCCGTCTCCGCCGACAGCAGAAGCTCCGCGATCGCCGGTGCGGTCAGCGTCATGCCGAAGCCCAGTGCCGGCGCCTCCGCGCTCGCCTCCGTGAAGCGTCCGATCACCGGCAGGTCGATCGACGTGACCAGGTACTCGCCCGGGCCGTAGCAGACCGTCTCGGCGCCCAGCCGCAGCTCCTTGGTGCCCTGGGTGATCAGCGCGAACGTGGTGCCCGTCGTCGACGCCTCCGGGCTCCCCGGCCGGGTCTCGCGCGAGAGGAACACCCCGGGCAGGGGTTCGCTCGTCCCGGTGGGCGCCCGCCGGTCCAGCAGCTCGCGCAGCTCGTCGAGGTCCATGCCGACCACCCTCCTCCTTGGATCCTGCCCGATGCCCTTTCGAGCAGGATCAGGCAAGAACCCTCCAGGATCGCCCTGTCTGTCGCGCCCCGAATCGCCTTGACTGGTCGAGGAGCCAGGGCGCCACGATCCCGCCTTCCGGCTTCGACCAGAAGCAGTATCCAGCAATCAGGACACCCCAACCAGATCTCGAGGCAGACATGTCGATCACCATCGTCGTCGGGGCCAGCTCCGGCATCGGCCAGGCCGCCGCGATCCGCGCCGCGGAGGGCGGCTCCGGCGTCATCGTCACCTACAACGCGAACCAGGACGGCGCGCTTGAGACCGTCGCACGCATCCAGGAGGCCGGGGGTACCGCCGTCGCCCTGCCGCTCGACGTCGGCGACAGCGCCACGTTCCCCGCGTTCCGCGCCGCCGTCGAGCGGGCACTGGCCGAGACCTGGGGCGCGCGGACCGTCACCGGCCTGGTCAACAACGCCGGGTACGGGGGCGGCACCCTCTTCGCCGACACCACCGAGAAGCAGCTCGACGACTTCTACCGCGTCATCTTCAAGGGCCCCTACCTGGTGACCCAGGCCCTGCTCCCACTCATCGAGGACGGTGGCTCGATCGTCAACACCGCCAGCAGCTCGGCCGGCACGGCAGGGCTCTCGGAGGGCTACTCCGCCTACGGCTCGATGAAGGGCGCCGTCATCGTGCTGACCCGCTACCTCGCCAAGGAGCTCGGCGCGCGCGGTATCCGCGTCAACTCGGTCTCCCCGGGCCCCACGAACACCCCGTTCGCGGGCGGCGCCTTCGAGGCGTACCCCGAGATGACGGCGCAGCTCGTCGAGCGCACCGCCCTTGGGCGGCTCGGCCGCCCGGACGACGCCGGATCCGCCATCGCCTTCCTCCTGTCCAACGGCGGCCGCTGGGTCACCGCGCAGAACATCGAGGTCACCGGCGGCTTCAACCTCTGACGGACCGGTGACCTGCCGCGGAGTCGGGCACTAGGGTCGGACCGTGCGGCTGCGCCCGATGCCTCCGGTGTCGGCCTGGACCCATACGGGGGTCCGGGCCGGCTTCGAGGTCATGTTCGCGGAGCGGACCGACCGGGGTCACGTGCTGCTCGGGCACACCACCGCGGTCGAGGGCGAGCATGCCTGGTCGGTCGGGTACCGGATCGACGTCGACCGCCACTGGTGCACGCGCCGTGCCGAGATCGAGGCTGTCACGGCGGCGGGCGCCCTCCGCACCGTCCTCGAACGGGCCGACCTCGACCCGAACCCCGGCAGGAACCCCGGCGCAGAGCCCGCCCCCGCCCTGCCGCGCTGGCTCGTCGACCGCGTGCCCGCACCCCGGCTGGACGGCTGCCTCGACGTGGACCTCGAGTCCTCCGCGGTGACCAACACGCTGCCGGTCCACCGGCTCGACCTCTCGCCGGGCCGGACACACCAGGCGCCCGCGGCATTCGTCGGCGCCGGGGACCTCGGAGTCCGGCGGATCGAGCAGGACTACCGGTTCCGCGAGCGGACGCCAGGTGCGCTGCTGCTGGACTACGCGTCGGCCACGTTCGACTTCGCGTGCGCGCTCACCCTCGACAGCGCCGGCCTGGTGCTGGAGTACCCCGGGATCGCGGTCCGCGAGCGCTGATCGGGCCGGGTGCGTCATTCACCCGCCGCGACGTGTATCGTTTCGCCCGCCGCAGGCCTCTGACCTGGGACAAGACCCGCTCTCAGGCCCGAGGTGCGAGTTCCAAAATGTCCTAGTATGGGGGATGATAGGCCTCGCCACCTATCACCAGGGGAATACCGTGACCGCGACCGCCTCCGGGGCCACCGCAGCGCTGCCCGACGTGCCGACGTCGACACCCGCCCTCGTCGCCTGCGACCTGGGTGGGACCCTTGTTCGTTCGGGACGCCGGGCCACCCCCGCCGTCGTCGACGCGCTCGCGGCCGTCCGCGCCGCCGGCCACCACCTGGCGATCGCCACGGGCCGCTCCCTGTCGGTCGCGGTGCAGATGGTGCGTCTGCTCGGCATCCGCGACGGCTGGGTGGTCGCGGCCAACGGCGCAGTGACCGCGCGCCTGGACGGCAACGGCTACTCCGTGGTGCAGGTGACCCCCGTCGAGGCCGAGCCCGTGGTCCGGCTGGTGTCGAAGATCCGCCCGGACCTGCGGCTCGCGGCCGAGGTGGTCGGCACGGGCTACCGCGTCACCAAGCGGTTCCCCGACGGGCAGCTCGGCGGGCACCAGGAGGTGCTGCAGCGGGTCGGGGACATCTGGGCGCGCCCGACGCCGCGCCTCGTCGTGCACGGGCAGTGGGCCCAGCGCCTGACCCCGGCGCTGCGCGAGTCGGGTGTCACCGCGTTCCCCACCCGGGTCGACTGGGTGGACGTCACCGCGCCCGGCGTCAGCAAGGCGACCGCGCTGGAGAGCATCCGCGCCGAGCTGGGGGTCGTGCCGTCGCGCACCCTCGCGATCGGCGACGGCGAGAACGACCTGGAGCTGCTCTCCTGGGCGGGCGTGTCGATCGCCATGGGCCATGCGCCGGACACCGTCCGCGCCGTCGCCCACCAGGTCACGAGCAGCGTCGAGCGGGACGGCGCGGCGTCGGCCCTGTACGACGCGCTCCTGCTACCGGCAGCCTGACCTGCCCGGACGGCCCGGCGCCCATTGATTGAACCAAAACGTTAGGCCCTCTACCATCAGGCCAGCAGTCCGGCACGGAAGCCGGTTCGGGGCGGTCGGATGAGAAGTCGGGGGCACAGTGCCAATCGCAGCGCTCAGCGGTGAGGATCCGCGCGAGGTCGGGCCGTACGTGATCGAGGGCCAGCTCGGGTCCGGCGGGATGGGCAGCGTCTACCTGGGCCGTCCGCGGACCGGGCGGCCCGTCGCGGTCAAGCTGATCCACCCGGACCTGGCGGGCG
The DNA here is from genome assembly GCF_000515355.1 of Promicromonospora kroppenstedtii DSM 19349. Classification (GTDB taxonomy): domain Bacteria; phylum Actinomycetota; class Actinomycetes; order Actinomycetales; family Cellulomonadaceae; genus Promicromonospora; species Promicromonospora kroppenstedtii. Next base: position 6,941 of record NZ_KI911737.1, read on the forward strand.
ACGCCGAGTTCCGCACCAGGTTCCGGCGCGAGGTGGCCGCGGCGCGCCGGGTGGGCGGGTTCTGGGCAGCACAGGTGGTCGACGCCGACCCCGACGCCGAGCGGCCCTGGATGGCCACCGCCTACGTGGCGGGGCCTTCGCTCGCTGACGCCGTGGGCCAGGAGGGCGCGCTGCCCCTGTCCGTGGTCCGCACCCTGGGCGCCACGCTCGCCGAGGGGCTGGGTGCGATCCACGACCAGGGCCTGGTGCACCGCGACCTCAAGCCGTCCAACATCCTGCTCGCGGACGACGGCCCGCGGGTCGTCGACTTCGGCATCGCCCAGGAGCGCGACGCGACGTCGCTGACGCACCAGGGCTCGATCGGTACGGCGCCCTACATGTCGCCCGAGCAGGTGCGTGGCCTGGACGTGACGCCGGCGTCCGACGTCTTCTCGCTGGGCTCGGTGCTCGTGTTCGCCTGCACGGGCCGCAGCCCGTTCGGTGGCGGCGCCGCCGAGGACGTCGGCCGTCGCGTCGTGCGGGACGGGCCAGACCTGGCCGGTGTGCCGTCGGGCCTGCGCGGTCTGGTCGAGGCCTGCCTCGCGAAGGAGCCGGCCGACCGTCCCACGCCGTCGGACGTCGTGGACCGGCTCGCGAGCGCTACGGGCGGCGGGGGGGGGC
>NZ_KI911737.1:7700-12475 GCF_000515355.1 Promicromonospora kroppenstedtii DSM 19349
AGCGTCGCGAGCGGGTACGGCGTCGTCCGGCTCTCCTGCTGGAACCGGCGATGGAAGTCGCCCACCACCGCGGCGACCGGCGCGTCGCGGAGCAGCAGCTCCGCGACGGCAGCCGGAACGCCCCTCGGGGCCACCCCCTTGGCGCAGTCCCGCACGAACGCCCGGCGTTCGTCGGGCCCGTACCCGTACACCGCGACGGCCAGCCAGTTCACCAGGTACGCGGCGGCATAGTCCCGGTCGTAGCCCTCGTGCTCGGCGAGGAAGACGGCCTCTTCCGGCGTGAGGTCGAAGCCGGAGGAGATCGCGAGACCGTAGTCGGCGAAGAACAGCCGATCGCCGTCCGTGAGGACGTTGTGGAAGTGGACGTCGAGGTGCAGCAGACCGCGGGCGTTCATGAACGCGACGCCGGCCGCCAGCTCGGCGTCCACCATCGCGCAGGCCTGCTCGGCGGCCTCGTCACCGACCCTGATCTGCTCCTCCAGCCAGGCGTGCAAGGTCTGCGGCACGTACTCCAGGAACAGCACGATGTTCGCCGAGGACTGCTCCAGGGCCTCGATCCGATCCCGGATCTGCGGGCCGCCGCCCCAGTAGGCGACGGCCCGTTCGATGTCGGCCAGCTCCTCGGGGAGCGGGTGGCCGGCGTCGGGCAGCACCCGCCAGTGGTACATCAGGGGGAAGCCCTCGTGCTCGCCCGCGAGCACCCAGTCCGTCGTCAGGGTGTGCGCGGCCAGCTCCCGCCAGGCGCCGAACCCCGGTCCGCCGATGGTGCCGACGCCGAAGTGGCAGAAGACCGGCAGGTCGAACAGGTTGGCCGTGGAGCCGGCGTGCTCCGGCAGCCGCTCGAGGTCGGTCAGGCGCACCTGCTTGACGAAGACCGGGGTACCTTCGACCTCCAGCAGCCGGGTCGCCCCGCCGATGCCGGAACCGATCGGGGTGGCAGCGTCCAGCAGCTCGCGCAGTGCGGTGTCGCCGGTCCGCGAGAGGGTCGCCGAGACGGCGTCATGGGCGGCGAGACGCGGGGCGCGGGACATGGCGGTCGACGGGTCGGTGGCCACGGGCGGTCAGCGGGCGCCGTAGCGGGCGACCATCGTGGTCACGGCGTCGTCGACGGCGCGGGCCGTCTCGGCGGCGTTCGGGTCCCAGCCGACGACGGTCAGACGCGGCCAGAACGTGAAGTTCGAGATCATGCCCATGAACTGGGTGGTGGCGGCCACGGGGTCGGCGACGCGCGCGGTCCCGGCGTCGTGCTCGGCCGCGAGGTAGCGTCGCACCGCGTCGAAGAACGGCATCTTGCCGACGTCGAAATGGGTCTCGGCGAGCCCCGGGAAGCGCGGCATCTCGGCGATGACGATGCGGTACAGGCCCACCATCTCGGGGCGGGACATCAGTGCGGCGTACCGGCGGCCGTACTCGGCCAGCCCGCGGGCGAGGTCGCCGGGTGCCGGCTCGGGGCGCTCGTCGTCCTCAGCGTTCCAGTGCTCCCTGACCATCGCCTCGAACAGGCTGGCCTTGGTGGCGAACTGCTTGAACAGCGTGGCCTTGGACACCTCCGCGACCTCGGCGACCCGGGCCAGCGAGGTGCCGGCGTAGCCGCCCTCCAGGAACAGGCTGGTGGCGGCGGCGATGATCGCCGCGCGCTTCTGCTCCGCGAGCTGCTGGTGGTACGTCCCGGTGCCGGTCGCCATGGGCCCATCATGCCCCAGGCTGTGAGGTGAGTCGCTTGACTCACCTCTCCGGCACTGCCTACCCTGACCGAGAAGTGAGTCAAGCGACTCACAACTAGGCTCCCGACATGAAGGGCTCCGGCCGTGCAGCGATTCGAGGACAGGACAGTGGTCGTCACCGGCGCGGGGGGCGGCATGGGCGTCAGCCACGTGCGCGCCTTCCACGCCGAGGGGGCCAACGTGGTGATAGCGGACCGCGATGCCGAGCGGGGCGCGGCGCTCGCCGCCGAGCTGGGGGAGCGGGCCCTGCACGTGGCGCTCGACATCACCAGCGAGGCGCAGTGGGCCGCGGCGGTCACATCGGTGGAGAAGCGGTTCGGCCCGGTCTCCGTGCTGGTGAACAACGCGGGGGCGCAGCAATCGGCGGCGCCGATCGAGCACATGGACGCCGAGGCATTCCGGCGCACGCTGGACGTCAACGTGACCGGCCAGTTCCTCGGCATCCGCGCGGTGACGCCGTCCATGCGGCGTGCCGGCGGGGGCGCCGTCGTCAACATCTCCTCGACCATGGGCAACGTGGGCACGGCATGCTATGCGGCCTACACCGCCAGCAAGTGGGCGGTGCGCGGCCTGACCCGGTCCGCCGCGCTGGAGCTGGGCCGCGACGGGATCCGCGTCAACTCGGTGCACCCCGGCGTCGTCTCGACGCCGTTGATCAACTCGCCGGTCGCCGAGGACGAGCGGCCCATCGCGGACCTCTACTCGCCCGAGCCGTTCGCCGTGCCGCGGCTGGGTGAGCCGGCCGAGATCTCGCGGCTCGTGCTCTTCCTGAGCTCCGCGGACGCCGCGTTCGCCACGGGCTCGGAGTACGTGCTCGACGGCGGCCTGCTGCTCGGGCCGGCGCTGCGCTACGAGGCGGCGTGATGGAGGACGCCGTACGCCGGGCCGTCGAGATCACCCCGGCCGCCTCGACGCGGCAGCGGATCATCGACATCACCACGACGGGGCGGCGGACCGGCCTGCCCCGGCGGATCGAGATCTTCTTCTACCACGTGGCCGGCCGCACCTACCTGTGCAGCGGCACGGTCGACCGGCCGAGCTGGTACGTGAACCTGGTGGCCGAGCCGGCGCTGACCTTTCACCTCAAGCACGGCGTACGGGCGGACCTGCGGGCCACGGCGCGCCCGATCACCGAGGAGCGGGAGCGGCGTGCGGTGCTCACCGAGATCGTCGCCGACCTGAACCAGCCCGCCAACCCGGGGCACCTGGCCCAGCCCGTGGACCTCGAGGACTGGGTGCGCGACAGCCGGCTCGTCGAGGTGACGTTCCTGGACTGAGTGGGTGCGCGCGGCCGTCGATCGGCACCTCGCGCTGCGGTCGGCAGTTGGCGCCGAGATCGGTCCAGGCCTGTGCCGAACGCGATGCCAACTGCCGACTCCGTGGCGCAAATTGCCGATCTCGGACGAGGGCCTGGCTCACCGTGCCCGCGACGCAATGCTGGGCGAGTATGTCCGCATGGCGCACGCTCCCTCGCACGGTCCGGCGGGTCCTGCCGCGCCGAAGACCACGTTCTTCCTGGTCATGATCCTGGTCTCGGCGCTGCTCGCGACGCTGGCCGGGCTCTGGCTGCTGTGGCCCGCGGGGGCCGACGTGCCCGACCGGGTCCCGGCCCGCGCCGAGGGGACGTCGTTCGTGGACGTCACGGTCGCCGGTCCCGCGGACCCGGCCACGGGGGCCGTCCCGGTCGAGCTCGCGGACGGCACCGCATCCCGGATGCAGTCCCCGGGGCCCTCGGTCCCGCTCGAGCCCGGGGACCGCATCACCGCCGTCGACATCTCGCAGGTCTCCCAGCCCGGCATCGACCCGCTCGTGTTCCTGGACTTCCAGCGCGAGCTGCCCATCGCCCTGCTGGCGGTCGCCTACGCGCTGGTGGTGCTGCTCGTCGCGCGCTGGCGTGGGCTGGCGGCCATGGCCGGGCTGGGGCTCGCGTTCGTGGTGCTCCTGGGGTTCACGATGCCGGCCCTGCTGGCGGGGCAGAACGCGTTCGGCGTGGCGCTCGTGACGTCCTCCCTGATCATGTTCGTCACCCTGTACCTGGCGCACGGGTTGTCCGCGCGGACCTCCACCGCCCTGCTCGGCACGCTGGTCGGCCTGGCGCTGACGGCGGGCATCGCCGCCTGGGCCTCGCACGCCGCGCAGATCACCGGCACCACCGACGAGGCCTCCGCGTTCCTGCCGTCCAGCGCGCCCGGCGCGGACCTGCGGGGGATCGCGCTGTGCGGCATCGTGCTCGCCGGCATGGGTGTGCTCAACGACGTCACGATCACGCAGGCCTCGGCCGTGTGGGAGCTGCGCGGCGTCGCCCCGACGGCGACCCGGGCGGAGCTGTTCACGAGCGCCATGCGGATCGGGCGCGACCACATCGCCTCGACCGTCTACACGATCGCCTTCGCGTACGTGGGCGCCGCCCTGCCCCTGCTGATGATGGTCTGGCTCGTCGACCAGTCGCCGGCCACCGCCCTGACCTCGGGCGAGATCGCCGAGGAGGTGGTCCGCACCCTCGTCGGCTCCATCGGCCTGGTGCTCGCCATCCCGGTCACCACGGCCATCGCGACGCTCACCGTCCCGGGGCCGACCACGGAACCGGCGGGCGGCCCGGGCCTCGAGCCGTCGTCGGACCCGGAGCTGATGGCGCCGGTCTCGGAGGCATGGGCCGCCGAGGCGCGTACCCCGGGTTCCTGAGCTGCGGGGCCGGTCCCGGCACGACGTCGGCTCGCTCACCGCGTCGTGCCGGAGACTGTCCTGGACAGAGAGGACGCACCATGCGCGCAGTAGTTTTCGACGAGTTCGGCGGTCCCGAGGTGCTGCACCTCGGTGAGGTCCCGGAGCCCCGGGCCGGATCCGGGCAGGTCCGGGTGCGGGTCGAGGCGGTGGCCCTCAACCCCTTCGACGGCAAGGTTCGCTCGGGAGCCATGGAGTCCGCGTTTCGCACGCGCCTGCCGGGGTCGCCCGGGCTGGAGGCGGCCGGCGTCGTCGACCAGGTGGGGCCCGACGTCGCCGGGGTGGCTCCGGGCGACCGCGTCACCGGATGGACCAGCCGCGGCGCGGCGG
>NZ_KI911737.1:12575-13091 GCF_000515355.1 Promicromonospora kroppenstedtii DSM 19349
GGTCCTCGACGAGCTCGTGGCCGAGCACGGCGACGCCGTCCTGCCGCTGCGGCTGGATGTGACCGACCCGGACCAGGCCCGGGCGGCCGTGCGGACGGCGGCCGATGAGCTGGGCCGCATCGACGTCGTGGTGAACAACGCGGGCTACGGGCTGTTCGGCACCGTCGAGGAGATCACGCCCGAGCAGCTCCGGGCGCAGCTCGACGTCAACCTCTTCGGCGTGCCGCACGTGACCCAGGCGGCGCTCCCGGTCCTGCGCGCCCAGGGCGCGGGGCACATCGTGCAGGTGTCCAGCTCCAGCGGTGTCGCGGCCTGGCCGGGGCTGGGTGGGTACAGCGCCTCGAAGTGGGCGCTCGAAGGGCTGTCGGAGTCGCTGGCCCAGGAGGTGGCGGGGTTCGGCATCCACGTGACGCTCGTCGAGCCGGGGCCCGTGGACACCGGGTGGCGCGGCGAATCGGCGGTGCGCGCGGCGGAGCTCCCGGCGTACGACGCGCTGCGCGCGGCCGCCTGGCACCC
>NZ_KI911737.1:13191-16439 GCF_000515355.1 Promicromonospora kroppenstedtii DSM 19349
CGGGCCGTGCCGCGCCCGCCGTAGCCCTGGACCACGAGGTCCTCCGGCTCGAGGCCTGCGGCCTGCGCGGCGGCGGCGAACTCGCGCAGCATCGTCTCGGCGCGGGCATGCTCGGCGTCCTGCCGCGCCGCGAGCCGGTCGGCCTGGACCCGGACCGCCTCGGCGCGCTGTCGCGCCCACTCGTCGTCACGCATGCGCGCAGTCTCGCACTCCTGGGTGACGTCGGGGTGCGTCCTTGCCCTGGCCCGCTCAGGCCCCGGCGCCCACCGGGGGCGGGCACACCGTGTCGCCCTCGACGGGTAGGCACGGGACCGTGAGCTGTCGCGCGGGGCCGTCGTCGTCGAGCAGGTCGAGCAGCAGGTGGACGGCCGCGCGGCCGAGGCCCTCGCGCGGGAGCGTGAACCGGGTCCAGTCCCGGGTGCTCACGAGCTCGGCGTCGGCGCCGCGGGCCGACGGCGGCGGGGACGGCTCGCCGAGCAGGACGACGGAGAGGTCCTCGGGGATGCGTACCCCGGCGCGGACAGCGACCTGCTCCAGCACCGCGATCGTCCGGTCGTTCTCGCCGGGGTCCACCAGGAGGGCGGTCACGCCGTCCGAGCGCCAGGTGGTCAGCAGCGTCGTCAGGGGCTCGCTCAGCAGGTCGAGGACCTGGTCGACGGGCGGCGACGAGCCGACCGGGAGCACATGGACCGGCTGGTCCGGCAGCCCGGCGTCGGCCACGCCCGCCCGGAAGCCGGCCTCGCGGTCCCGGGTCGGCTCCTGGTCGTCGTCCGGCCGCAGGTAGGCCAGGCGGCGGTGTCCCAGGCCGGTCAGGCGGAGCACGAGGTCCCGGGTGGCGGTCCCGTAGTCCGGGGCGACGTAGGACAGCTCGACGCCGGGGAGCTCACGGCGTCCGACGAACACGAAGGGGAAGTCGTCGCGGACCAGCTCGGCGATGTCCGCGTGGTCGACCTGACGGCCGAGCAGCACGCAGCCGTCGGCGACCTTGAGCCGGTTGATGCCGTCGGAGTAGATGCGGCGCGGGCCGGGGGTGACGGAGCTGAACAGCAGCAGGTCGTACCCGACCTCGGCGGTGGCCCGCTCGACGCCGAGCAGGAACGGGTAGTAGAAATCGCGCTGGTCGGTGGGGAAGACCGACTCGAACGTGTACAGGCCGAGGATGTGGTTGCGCCCGCCCTTGAGGCTGCGCGCCGCGGTGTTGACCGAGTAGCCGAGCCGCGTGGCGGCGTCGAGCACGGCGGTGCGGGTGTGCTCGGCCACCTGCTCGCTCCCGTGGCCGCCGCTGATCACCAGGGATACGGTCGCCTGCGAGACCCCGGCCGCGCGCGCGATGTCTACCTGTGTGGCACGTCGTCGTGGACTCATCGCCAGCTCCTCTGGTGCTCTGCAAGGGGCCGAACACCGGGCCCTAATTCACATTAACTAACGGCAAATACCACGTTATTGACCGATCTGCGGACCCGTCAAGCGGCCGGGACCGGCCTGCGCCCAAGTTCACCCCTTGCCAGGCAAGAATCATCCTCGACGAGGGATCGATCGCGTGATCTTACGTCGATCCGACCGGTTCTGTCGGCCTTCCTGCGTGCCTGGACGGTGGCCGGACGGCGGCCCGATGGGGACCCGATAGCGGGTGTCGCACGGGCAGGGCTCAGCCCTCGGCGTCCTGGCGGCGCTCCTGCGTGAGCAGCGTGATCACGACGGCCACGGCGACCCCCACCACGGTGTCGATGGCACGGTCGCTGACCAGCCCGGACACCGGCACGGGGTGCGCCAGGTGCGTCATCGACAGGGCGAGCGGCGTGATGAACAGCATGGCGACCGCGTAGTTGCGGCCCACGTAGAGCTCGGCGCCGGCCTGCAGCAGCGCGGCGACCGCGATGACCACGAGCGCCGGCGGCGCGGCGGCCAGCAGGGCCCACGCGATGACCACGCCCACGAGCGTGCCCGCCAGGCGCTGGGTCGCGCGCATGATCCGCCCGGAGGCGTCGGGCGCCGACATCGGTACGACCGCGGCCACCATGGCCCAGTAGGGGTGCCCGACGGCCGTGGCGATCGCGCCCGCGACGGCGACACCGGCGGCGTAGCGCACCAGATAGTGGGAGAGGGGCCACTCGGGGCCGGGTGCCGGGGTCGGCGTGGGGGCAGGGACTGGCTCGAGCCGCGTGAAGCACGCCGTCAGCACGAGCGCGAACAGGACGGCGGCGACCGCGACGGCCAGAGCGACCGGGAGCTGCTCGGGCCCGGCGGGCACCGACGAGCAGGCGCCCAGTGCGAACACGGGGAACAGCGGCCCGGGCGGGTGCCAGCGCAGCCGGTGGGACACGATCGCGACGCCGGTGGCCCAGAGCGCGGCGACGGGCACCACGAGCCAGCCGGTGCCCGGGACGGCCGAGCCCAGGACGGCGAGCAGCGTACCGACCAGCACGGACGCCACCAGCACGGCGCCGGCCTGGACCTGCGACACCAGGCGCGGCCGGATGGGCACGGTGCGGCCGAACAGGCTGGTGAACGCGCCGAACGTCGCGTAGAGCGACCACTCCAGGTGTCCGGTGGCCCACAGGACCAGCATCGGCACGGCCACGGACGTCGCCGCCCGGAGTGCCACCGGGAGCTCCCCGCCGTACGGCCCCACGTGCACCATCCGGCGCAGGTGGGGGAGCAGGGGGCGCGAACTCATGACCTTTGCATCTTCCCATGGGACTGGGTAGGGAAGACCCCACGCACGTCCGGAGGACAACCGCATGGTCCCCACGTGTCGCTCTGACCAGGATGGACAGATGACCCCACCCGCATCACCCACCTTGCTCACAGCACCGTCGCTGCGTACCGCCGCGGCCGGCGCCTTCGCGCTCGCCGTCCTGGCGGGCATCGCCGAGAGCGCCGTCGCCGTCTCCTCGATCGTCGCTCGGCAGGGGGCCGACGGCGCCCTGCTCGCTCAGGTCGGCGTGCGTGGGCTGATCTTCGCCGCTGCGCTGGCCTGCGCCTGGAACCTCGCCCGCGGCCGAAGGTGGGCGTGGTGGGCCCTGCTGCTCGGGCTCGGCGGCGTCGGCCTCGGCTCGATGCTCCTGCCCATGGCCGCCCTGCTGGCGGACGGCGCCTCCTGGTCGACCGTCTTCGAGGGCGACGTCTCGCCGGCCTTCCCCGTGATCCGAGCGCTACACATCCTGTTCGTCCTGGCGGGCGTCACCCTGGCGCTGCACCCGGCGGTCCGCGCGAGCCTGGGCGCGGGCGGTCGGGACCGCCAGCCG
>NZ_KI911737.1:16539-19152 GCF_000515355.1 Promicromonospora kroppenstedtii DSM 19349
GAGGCCGCCACCCAGCCCGCCCGGCCCACCTACCCCGCACAAGCGGCCCAGGCGGCGCAGGCCGCCCAGCCCGGGTCCGGCGACAAGCGCTGGCGCCCCGAGGTGGTCCGGCGGGAGCCCGGGAACCTGCACCACCTGCGCCTGGACGCCCACCAGCTCGTCGCGGTGGACCTGCCCGTGGACATCACCGCAGAACTGACGGACCTGCGGTTCGACTGGGTCGAGGGAGCCGACGGCCGCGTCGGCATCCAGCCCGTCGAGCCCGACGCCGACCACCCGGTCTCCGGCCACGCCCGCATCGCCGTCGACAAGGCCGGCCTGGTCGCGACCGTGCGCGGCGTGGCCGCTGTCGTGCTGCAGCAGCAGGGGATCACGCTGACGGCGCTGGACCTCGACGTCGTCTCGCGGGGGCCGCGGGCGGCCACGCTCCGGATCGACGCCGCCATCAAGAAGGGCGTCTTCCTGTCGGCCCGGGTGCAGGCCACCGCATCGGTCAGCATCGACGAGAACCTGGTGCTCGCGGTGCGCGACGTGCAGCTGAACAGCGGCAACCCGATCGTCGCGGCGCTGCTCGGCACCGTGCGCGGCAAGGTCGAGGCCGCCACGAGCCGCGACATCGACCTCGCCGGGAAGCTGCCGGACGGCGTCCGCATCGCCGACGTCCGCCTGGACGTGGGCGCACAGCTCGTGGCCAGCGCGCGCCTCGCCTGAGCCGGAGGTGCAGCGCAGGGTGCGGGCCGAGGTACGAGGCACGCGCCTGAAGCGGAACCGCAGGCCCAGGCGACAACGAGCGGAGCCTGGCGGGCCCGTCAGTCCGTCGCGCGGCCCCGGCCGGGGTAGTTTGGGCGCATGCCCGTGAGCGCTCAGACCGGCCCGTCCACCAGGACCGGCCCCACCACCGGCCAGCGTGGTGGGTACGCCAAGGGCCGCGCGACGCAGCAGGAGATCATCCGCACGGCGATCCTCGTGTTCGCCGACGTCGGTTTCCACGGCGCCTCCCTGCGGGACATCGCGGCCCGGGTCGGTATCTCGCACCCGGGCCTGCTGCACCACTTCCCGAACAAGGCCGCCCTGCTGGAGGCCGTGCTGGAGTACCGCGACGCGGTGGATGAGCAGTCCTTCCAGGAGGACCTCGAGCGCGGCTCGGACTACTTCGAGGCGCTGCTGCACCTCGTGGAGCGCAACCGGCTGCGCCGTCCGCTGGTCGAGCTGTTCGCGGGCCTGTCCACGGAGGCGACGTCGCCGGACCACCCCGCGCACGAGTACTTCCGCCGCCGCTACCAGCGCGTGCTGGACGAGCAGTCCCAGCTCCTGCGGGAGCGGGCCGCGCGGGGCGGCCTCGCGCCCGGCGTGGACCCGGACCAGGCGGCCCGCACCGTGGTGGCGCTCATGGACGGGCTGCAGGTGCAGTGGCTGCTGTCCCTGGACCGGCCCGCCGCCGAGCGCGTGGACATGGCCGCCGACCTGCGCGGTTACCTGGACCTCATCCTGCGTTAGCCGTTTGCCTCGGCGAGCAGTGCCGCGAGGCCGGCGCGGTCGAACCCGCCCATGCCGAAGTCGGCGATGACCGTGAGCGGCATGTCACCGATCATCCCGAGCATGTCGTCGGCCACGCCGCCGCCGTGCACCAGGGCCTCGATCCGCGGCCCCACGACGGGGTGGCCCAACGCCTCGGCCACGGTGGACAGCGGCTCCAGCGGCAGGCGCACGTCCTCGCCGTCGACCACCACGGTGGCCGCGCCGCGAAGGTCGCGCGACGACGCGCCGACGGCTACCTCGAACTCGCCGCCCTCGACCACCCAGCGGCGCAGCACCGGGTGCCAGTACGCCAGGTCGCGGCCCGTGAGGTCGAGCCTGACCTCGCGGGACTCGCCCGGTGCGAGCTCGACCTTGGCGAACGCCTTGAGCTCGCGCTCGGGGCGCTGCACCTGCGCGGCCGGGTCGGCCACGTACGCCTGCACCACCTCGGCGCCCGCGCGGTCGCCGGTGTTGGTCACGGTCACGCGTACGCGCACCGCGGCCTCGTCGTCCGCCGCGGCGTCCGTACGGAGCACCTCGGCGGCGACGCCGGAGTAGGCGAACGTGGTGTACGACAGGCCGTGCCCGAACGGGTAGGCGACGTCCGCCCGCCGCGCGTCGTACCAGCGGTAGCCCACCAGGAGGCCCTCGCCGTACCGCACGTGGCCCAGCTCGCCCGGGAAGTTGCCGTAGGACGGGTTGTCCTCCAGCCGCAGCGGGATCGTCTCGGCCAGGCGCCCGGCCGGGTTCACCACGCCGAGCAGCACGTCGACGACGCCGGAGCCGCCCGCCTGGCCGCCGAGCCAGCCCTCGACCACTGCCGGTGCGAGGTGCTCCCAGTCGGCCACCGAGACGGCCGAGCCGTTGGCCAGCACGACGACGACGCGGGGGCTCACCGCCGCGACCGCCTCCAGCAGCGCGAGCTGCTCGGCCGGCAGGTCCATGTGCGCGCGGTCGAAGCCCTCGGACTCGTACGAGGCGGGCAGCCCCAGGAACACCAGCACGGTCCCGGCGGCGCCGGCCACGGCGACCGCCTCGTCACGCAGGGCGACCGCGTCCGAGCCGGAGCCGGCGTCGGCGCCGTCGACCGTGTAG
>NZ_KI911738.1:0-2507 GCF_000515355.1 Promicromonospora kroppenstedtii DSM 19349
CTGGACGTCGTCGCCGCCTGGCTCGACGGCTCGCGCCTCGCGGCCGCGGGCGTGGGCCACGCATGAGCCTGCGCCGGCCCTCGGTCCGGGCCAAGGTGGTCGCGGTGGTCGTGGCGGTGACCGCGATCGGGCTGCTCGCGGCCGGGCTGCTCACCCACGCCATCCAGTCCCAGCAGATCATGGACGACATCTCCGAGGACTTCGACCAGGAGATCGGCGAGCTGCAGGCGCTCGCGAAGGAAGGCGTCGACCCGGAGACCGGCGAGGACTTCCGCGGCGCCGGGCGGCTGATGAGCGTCGCCATGGAGCGCAACGTCCCGGGCACCAACGAGATGTTCGTGAGCTACCTGGACGGCGTGCACCAGCAGTCCAGCCCGCCCACGTTCAGCCGGGTGGTCGCGGACGACCCGGCGGTCCAGGAGGTCGTCGCCGGCCTGACGCCGCAGTCGGCCACGACCGTCGAGCAGGAGATCGAGACCGAGATCGGCCGGGTGTGGTTCGTCGTCGTGCCGGTGACCGTGGCGGACAGGCAGGAGGTGGGCGCATACGTCATGGCGGCCGCGCTGGACCGGTCGCTCGCCGCCGAGACCGCCGTGATGCGCACGTACGCGATCGTCTGCTGCGTGGCGCTCGTCCTGCTGGGCCTGTTCGCCTGGCTCGTGGTGAGCCGTCTCCTGCTCCCGCTGCGCCAGCTCAGCGCCACCGCGGCGCGGGTCACCGAGACCGACCTGTCCCAGCGTGTCCCCGTCGCGACCGACGACGACCTGGGCGAGCTCGCGGGCGCGTTCAACACCATGCTCGACCGGCTGTCGACGGCCATCGAGACGCAGCGCCGGTTCCTGGACGACGCCGGGCACGAGCTGCGCACGCCGCTGACCGTGCTGCGCGGCCACCTGGAGGTGCTCGACCCCGACGACCCGGACGACGTGCGCGAGACGCGTGACCTGCTGCTCGACGAGACGTCCCGGATGGGCCAGATCGTGGAGGAGCTCGTGCTGCTCGCCAAGGCGGAGCGGTCCGACTTCGTCTCCCTCGCGCCCGTGGAGCTGGGCCGGTTCACGGACGACGTGCACGACAAGGCGCGGGCGCTGGGCGCCCGCCGCTGGGTGGTGGACGCGCGGGCCGACGTCGAGGTGGCCGCCGACGCGCACCGGCTCACGCAGGCGGTGCTCCAGCTCGCGGACAACGCCGTGAAGTTCACCGGGGCCGACGACGAGGTGGGCATCGGCACGCAGGTGTACGACGGCCCGGCCGGCCCTACCGTGCGGCTCTGGGTGCGCGACACCGGGCCGGGCGTGCCGCCCGAGGAGGCGGAGCGCATCTTCGACCGGTTCGCCCGCGGCAACACGACGGGCGGCGTGCCGGGCTCCGGCCTGGGCCTCGCGATCGTGCGGGCCATCGCGCAGGGGCACGGCGGCGACGTCGCCGTGGAACGGTCTGACGGCGGTGGCGCGCGCTTCGTGATGACGTGGCCCCTCGGCGGGCCGGGGCAGCGGGCGGTCCCGCCCGAGACCAGGCGTGCGACGGCGGAGGAGGCGGCGTGAACCAGATCTTGATCGCGGAGGACGAGGAGCGCATCGCGCAGTTCGTGCGTAAGGGCCTCAAGGCGCACGGCTTTCAGCCCACCGTCGTGTCCGACGGCGCCTCGGCGCTCGGCCACGCCATGTCGGGCGGCTACGACCTCATGGTGCTGGACATCGGGCTGCCCGTGCTGGACGGGTTCACCGTGCTGCAGCGCCTGCGCGACGTCGGCTCCACGCTGCCCGTGGTGATCCTCACCGCGCGCGACTCGCTGTCCGACCGGGTGGCGGGTCTGGAGGGCGGCGCGGACGACTACATGTCCAAGCCGTTCGGCTTCGACGAGCTGCTCGCGCGGATCCGGCTGCGGCTGCGCAAGGCGGCTGGCGATGCCGCGCCGTCCGACCGCCTGGAGCACGGGGGCGTGGGGCTCGACCTGCGCACCCGCACCGCGACCGTGGCGGGCCGGGAGGTGGAGCTGTCCGCACGGGAGTTCGCGCTCGCGGAGGTGTTCCTGCAGCACCCGGGCCAGGTCATGTCCCGGGAGCAGCTCCTGTCGCGGGTGTGGGGGTACGACTTCGACCCCGGGTCCAACGTGGTGGACGTGTACGTGCGGTACCTGCGCAAGAAGCTCGGCGCCGACCGCATCGAGACCGTGCGCGGCGCCGGCTACCGGTTCCGCGGTTGACGCGGGCCGGTCAGCACGGGGCACGCCAGCACATGAGAACCGTCTCATCCTCGTCTCCTCGTCGCCTCATGCTGGCGGGGCAGACTCGTGGTCAGCGGGCACCCGACCGAGGTGCCAGGAGAAACCGGGAGGCACGCACATGAACCCCTCGTCCATGAAGAAGCGCTGGGTCATCGTCGGGACGGCCGCCGTGCTCGGCGTCGCCGGCGCGACCACGGCCGCCGCGCTGAACGACCCGGCCCCGCACACCGCGTCCTCCGATGCCGTCGCGCTGTCCGGTGGCACCGGGGCCGACGACGGC
>NZ_KI911738.1:2607-3254 GCF_000515355.1 Promicromonospora kroppenstedtii DSM 19349
ACGGCGACCACCTCGTGGCCGGCCGCCGCGAGCACCCGGACGAGCTCGCGCCCGGTACGGCCGCTCGCTCCGACAACTGCGATCTGCATGACGTCTCCTCGGTCTGGGGTGGTGCTCGAAAGAGGGGTGAGTGAATACTTACTCACACGGTGGCACGAGCCAGGACCGCTGGTCAAGGGAACAGGGGGCGAGAATGTCTGCCATGAGCACACGGGAGCGGATCCTCGACGCGGCGGCGCGGGTGATGCGCGAGCAGGGCGTCGCGCACGCGACGACCAAGGAGATCGCCCGCGCGGCCGGCTGCTCGGAGGCGCTGCTCTACCGGCACTTCGACGACAAGCAGGGCCTCTTCATGGCCGTGCTGCAGGAGCGCCTGCCGCGGTTCGACCTGCCCGAGGACGCCGTGGGCACCGCGACCGTCGCCGCCAACCTCGAACGGCTCGTGGCGGGGCTGCTGGACTTCTACGTGGACAGCTTTCCGATCTCGGCCTCGATCTTCTCCAGCAGCACGCTGCTGGCCCGGCACCGCGAGTCGATCGCGGCGAAGGGGGCGGGCCCGGCGACGCCGCAGCTCCGGGTGGTGGCCTACCTGGAGGCAGAGCGTGCGGCCGGCCGGGTGCGCGCCGACGCCGACGCCGAGGCCGTGG
>NZ_KI911739.1:0-2394 GCF_000515355.1 Promicromonospora kroppenstedtii DSM 19349
GACCTGCCCGCCCTCCGGCGCGAGCAGGAGCGCGCGGCGCGCGCCTTCCTGGCCGAGCCGCACCGCCCGGACGGCACGCCGTACGACGCCGGCGTGGTCGCCCGCGTGCGCAAGGACACCCTCCGGGAGCACGAGTCCCAGGACGAGGACGCGGTGCTCACCAAGGAACGCTTCATCCAGTACCGCGAGCTGCGCCTGGCCACGATCGCCGCCCAGCGCGAGGAACTGCTCGCCGCGCGCTCGGCAGGCACCTTCGACTCGGCCCAGCTCGGCACCGCCCTGGACCTGCTGGACGCCGAGCAGATCGCCGTCGAGATGCGCAAGGGCAAGTTTTCGCTGCGCGAGGAGGACCCGGAGCGCTAGCCTCCCCGGCGTGACGGACTACACACCGCTCCACCTCGACTGGCCGGGCTGCCTCAACGCACGCGACCTGGGCGGGCTGCCGCTCACGGGCGGTGGCACCGTCCGGGAGCGCGCCCTGGTGCGGTCGGAGTCCCCCAGCTACCTGACCGACGACGGCGTCACCGCCGCCGGGGCCTACGGACTGTCGCGGATCATCGATCTGCGCCGCCCGGAGGAGCTGGCGGAGTGGCCCAGCCGCCTCGCGGACCTGCCCGGGTACCTGCACCTGCCCGTGCAGGGCGCGGACGAACCCGAGGAGGGCCCCTGGGTGCACCTGTACCAGGGCCTGCTGGACCGCCACCCGGAGCTGTTCGCCCGGGCCGTCGCGGCCGTCGCGGACGCCCCCGAGGGACCCGTCCTGGTCCACTGCGCCGCAGGGAAGGACCGCACCGGGCTGGTCGTGGCGCTCGCGCTCAGCCTGGTCGGGGCCGACGTCGACGCGCTCGCCGACGACTACGAGGTCACCAACGAGCGGCTCGCTCCCCGGTACGTCGAGCGGGCGACCGAGCCTGGCTACGCGGCGCCCGCCGAACGCTGGGTACCGCCCACGCGGCAGGTGATCCTGGGGGCGCTGGAGCACCTGGACGCTCGGCACGGCGGCGTCGAGGCGTACCTGGCCGGCGGCGGGCTCACCCCGGGGCACGTGCGGACGCTGCGGGACCGGCTGGTCGGCTGAGCCGGAGGTGCAGCGCAGGGTGGGGACCGAGGAACGAGGCACCCGCCCGCAGCGGAACCGCAGGCTCAGCGGAAACAGGTGGAGCTTGAGCCGGAGGTGCAGCGCAGGGTGGGGGCCGAGGAACGAGGCACGCGCCCGGAGCGGAACCGCAGGCTCAGGCGGAAACCAGCAGAGCCTGCGCCGGAGGCAGCCCGACCCCGGACACGACGAAGGCTGCCATGCTCCGCATGACAGCCCGGTCGTGTCGTCAGTGCCTAGGGCCTGGCAGTAATCAGGCAGCGCACTCCGTGCAGATCATCTGGCCGGCCTTCTCGTAGGCCAGCTGGCTGCGGTGGTGCACCAGGAAACAGCTCGAGCACGTGAACTCGTCCGCCTGACGCGGCAGCACACGTACGGCGAGCTCCTCGCCCGACAGATCGGCGCCCGGGAGCTCGAAGCCCTCGGCCGCTTCCGTCTCGTCCTCGTCCACAACGCCCGAGGACTTGTCAGAACGACGTGCCTGCAGCTCCTGGATCGAGTCCTGCTCGACATCCTCGTCGTTCTTACGCGGGGCGTCGTAGTCAGTTGCCATGTGGTGTTCTCCGTCGATAGGTGGTCGCGCCGGAAGGGTTCGGGACATCCGGGGGTTCGACGCCGCCCCGGCCGGGACCCCGCGAGAGCCGTCGAACAGCGACCGCAAGCGGGTGTACGCGCAGATAATGCACACGGCCCCGGTTTTGTTCCCGAGTCGGCCCACGGATTGTGCACCATTTCTGTCAGGCGCGCTACATCTGCCGGTGTAACCCCCGTCACGTATGCTCTGACCTGCAAGAACGGCCTGTTTTCGGCCTTTTGGCCGCGGTCAGCAGTGACCAGCCTTGCGGGGGTGTGTCATATAAAAGATCACCCGTGATCTACCCCGCCGGCGCCGTCCGCGTCGACCTCCTCCAGGATGCTGGCGAGCTGCTCGACGAGCCCTGCGGGGCCCGCGACGGTCATCGCGTTGCCGGCCGGCTGGCCCCGCAGCCCGGTCACGACGGCGCCCGCCTCGGTGGCCACCACGACACCCGCGGCCATGTCCCACGGGTTCAGGCCCCGCTCGTAGTACAGGTCGAGCGAGCCGTCGGCGAGGAGGCACAGGTCGATCGCGGCCGACCCCAGCCGGCGGATGTCGCGGATCTCGGGCAGCACACGGGCCAGCACCGTGGCCTGCTCGCGGCGGCGTCCGGCGTCGTACCCGAAGCCCGTGCCCACCAGGGAGGTGCTCAGCGACGCCGGGGCGCCCACGTGGACCGGCGCGCCGTCGCGGGTGGCGCCCTCGCCGAGCCCGGCGGACC
>NZ_KI911739.1:2494-3679 GCF_000515355.1 Promicromonospora kroppenstedtii DSM 19349
CGGGTGGCGCCCTCGCCGAGCCCGGCGGACCAGGTGCGCCCGTCGGCGACGCTGTGCACGCAGCCGGCCAGGACGGTCCAGGAGGCGGGCTCGGGCGGGCCCGCCACCACGGCCACCGACACGGCCCAGGAGGCCACGCCGTACAGGTAGTTCACCGTGCCGTCGATCGGGTCGAGCACCCAGGTCAGGCCGCTCGTGCCCGGCAGGTCGTCGCCCTCCTCGCCCAGGACGGCGTCGTCGGGCCGCTCGGCGGCGATCATCTCGCGCAGCAGGTCCTCCGAGGCGCGGTCCATGACCGTGACGGGGTCCACCTCGCTCGACTTGGTGGCGGCGACCTCGACCCGTTCCGGTCTGCCCTCCCGCACGAGGGCCCCGGCGGCCGTCGCGAGGCGGACGGCGAGATCGCGGAGTTCGGTGACGGTGACGCCGTCGGGCAGCTCGTGCGGTGCGGGTGAGATCACGCGCCCATCCTGCCGCACCCGCACGCGGGCTACGATCCGGCGGCACACCGACGCGCCTGCGCCGCGGCGCCCCCGCTCGGTGGCAGGCTCGGTGCACAGGACTACCCGGGAGGACTGGCATGGACGAGCTGGAGCTGGTGAGGCTGCACGAGGACGGTGAACGCCTCGTCCTCGCCGCACGCGACGGCACCCAGAGCACCCTGCCCATCACCGACGCCCTGCGCGCCGCGATCCGGGGTGACCGTCCGCGCATGGAGTCGATCCGGGCCCAGGAGGAGTCCACGCTGCGGCCCCGGGAGATCCAGGCGCGCCTGCGCGCGGGCGAGACGTGCGAGGCGCTCGCCGAGGCCTCGGGTCTGCCCGTGGAGCACGTGCGGCGGTTCGAGTACCCGGTCATCTCCGAGCGCGAGCACGCGATCTCCCGGGTACGTGCCAAGGCCGTGCTGACCGACGACGACACGGCCACCACGCTGGGCGAGGTCTCCGACGAGCGCCTGCGCTCGCGCGGTGTACGTCCCGACGACGCCGCGTGGACCGCCACGCGGGAGGGCACGCACCCCTGGATCGTGCAGGTCGAGTTCGTCGCGGGCGAGCGCCCGCGGCTGGCCCGCTGGTCCCTCGAGCCGCGCGGCGGCTTCGTGACCGCCCTCGACGACGAGGCCCGCTGGCTGGGCCTGCCCGAGGACGACGAGGGCCCGGAGCTGGCCGGGGTGTCCGCCCTGCC
>NZ_KI911739.1:3779-8895 GCF_000515355.1 Promicromonospora kroppenstedtii DSM 19349
CGGTCTCGGCCCAGCCGGCCGAGAGCACGACGACGCCGCGGGTGCCCGTGCCGCGCAGGCGGCGGACGGCGTCGATCACCTCGGCGGGCGGGGCGGCGACGACGGCCAGGTCGATGGTGGCGCCGTTCTCGAGGTCCGCCCAGGTCACGTCGTCACCGAGCACCAGGAGGTCGGTGTCTCCGGGGTCGGCGGCGTAGGCCTCGCGGACGCGGGCGACGAGGAGGTGGTCGATGTCGGGGGTGTCCCCCGCACCGCCGTCGGCGGGGCCGACCAGGAGCACCCGGCGGGCCGAGAGGAGGCCCTGCATGGAGCGGGCCTCGGTGCGGTGCTCGCGGTCGGCCATGACCTCGCGGGACCGGTCGGTGGGGTCGAGGTCCACGGAGACGCTGACCACGCCGTCGTCCAGGTGCTGCTCGACGTCGTAGCCCGCCTCCCGGAACACACCCAGCATCGCGCGGTTCTGCGGCAGCACCTCGGCGATGAACCGGTGCACACCGCGCTCGCGCGCCGCGGCCGCGATGTGCTCCAGCAGGACCGAGCCCAGGCCCTGGCCCTGCAGGGCGTCGGCGATGTTGAACGCGACCTCGGCGGTGCGGCGCCCGGGCTGGTCGTCGGTCACGTCGTAGCGCGTGACCCCGACGATGTCCTCGGCGTGCTCGGTGCCCGGCCGGACCGCGACGAGCGCCGCCCGGCGCACGTGGTCCACCGTGACGAGCTGGGTCAGGAGCCGGTCGGGAATGCGCTGCAGGGCCGCGAAGAACCGGAGGTAGGTCGAGCGCTCCGACTGCGCCATCTGGAAGCGCTGGAGCGCATCGGCGTCGTCGGGCCGGATGGGTCGTACGTGCGTGGTCGAGCCGTCACGCAGCACCACGTCGGCCTCCCACTCGACCGGGTATCCCCGTCGGTCGGCCGGTTCTGGCTGGTCCACGGGACCAAGGTTAGGTCGGCGGGCGTCAGCCCACCAGCACCATGCCCACGAGCAGCATCACGGCGAAGCCCACGAGCACCAGGCGCTGGCGGCGGTTGGGGCCCGACGCCGTCAGGATCGCGGCGAGGGCGGGACCCGCCCCGAGCAGGAGCCACGCGCCGAGCGCGGGAGCCACGTTCGCCGACACCGCGGCGACGGCTACGACCACCAGGCCGTGCACCACGCCGAGCCCGACGCGCATGGCGACGACGATGTGCAGCACGGCCGCCAGGATCGCCAGGCCGGCCCACATGGTGATGCCCTGCTCCAGGCAGCCCCACTCCTGCTGGGCGCACCGCCAGGACTGCATCCACCACGTCACCAGGGCGCCCAGCACCAGCACGGGCACCACGCTGAGCCCGACGACGCCGTAGGCGAGGCCGATCCGGACCAGCCAGCCCGGGACGGCGGTCGGCCTGCTGACCAGCGGCAATTCGGGCATACCTGAATACTGCCAGGTGACAGGGCCCATTTGCACATGCTCCAGCGCCGTGACCTGGTGTGAGATCTGGTGTAGGCGCGGTGTGGGGCGGGCTTCGGTGTCGGTGGCGCGGGGTACCGTTTGCCTGTCCCGTCCGCCCCCTTCAGTCCAGGAGCCCCACGAACCATGGCGCGCAAGCCGTCGCAGCCGCTCGAAGAGAGCGAGATCCACGAGAAGGTCGTGGACATCGACGTCGCCTCGGAGATGGAGACCTCGTTCCTCGAGTACGCCTACTCCGTGATCTACTCGCGGGCGCTCCCCGACGCGCGCGACGGCCTGAAGCCGGTGCAGCGCCGCATCCTCTACATGATGTCGGACATGGGGCTGCGGCCCGACCGCGCGCACGTCAAGTCGTCGCGCGTGGTGGGCGAGGTCATGGGAAAGCTGCACCCCCACGGTGACGCGCCCATCTACGACGCGCTGGTGCGTCTCGCGCAGGACTTCTCGCTGCGGCTCCCGCTCGTGGACGGCCACGGCAACTTCGGCTCCCTCGACGACGGCCCCGCCGCCCCCCGGTACACCGAGGCGCGGCTCGCGGCGCCGTCGATGGCGATGACAACGGGCCTGGACGAGAACGTCGTCGACTTCGTGCCGAACTACGACAACAAGCTCACCCAGCCCGAGGTGCTCCCCGCGGCGATCCCGAACCTGCTGGTCAACGGCGCGTCCGGCATCGCGGTGGGCATGGCCACGAACATGGCACCGCACAACCTCGTCGAGGTCGTCTCCGCCGCGCAGCACCTGATCAAGAACCCCGAGGCCACGCTGGAGGACCTGCAGCGGTTCGTGCCCGGGCCCGACCTGCCCACGGGCGGCAAGATCGTGGGCCTGGACGGCGTCCGCGACGGCTACCGCACCGGCCGCGGCACCTTCCGCACCCGCGCCACCGCGCGGATCGAGAACGTGACCCCGCGCCGCAAGGGCATCGTCATCACCGAGCTGCCCTATCTCGTGGGCCCGGAGAAGGTGATCGAGAAGATCGCCGACGGCGTCAAGGCCAAGCGCATCCAGGGCGTGACCAACGTCCAGGACCTCACGGACCGCACGCACGGCCTGCGGCTGGTGATCGAGGTCAAGACGGGCTTCGACCCGGACGCCGTGCTGGAGCAGCTCTACCGCGTCACGCCGCTCGAGGACTCGTTCGGCATCAACAACGTGGCCCTCGTCGACGGCCAGCCGCGCACGCTCGGCCTGCTGGAGATGCTGCGGGTGTGGGTGGACCACCGGATCCTGGTGGTCCGGCGCCGCTCGCAGTACCGCCTGGACAAGCGCCTGGAGCGCCTGCACCTGGTGGACGGCCTGCTCATCGCGATCGTCGACATCGACGAGGTCATCCAGGTGATCCGCTCGTCCGACGACGCCGCCATCGCGCGTGACCGCCTGCGCGAGATCTTCGACCTGTCGGAGCCGCA
Source organism: Promicromonospora kroppenstedtii DSM 19349 (assembly GCF_000515355.1). Classification (GTDB taxonomy): domain Bacteria; phylum Actinomycetota; class Actinomycetes; order Actinomycetales; family Cellulomonadaceae; genus Promicromonospora; species Promicromonospora kroppenstedtii. Next base: position 6,640 of record NZ_KI911739.1, read on the forward strand.
GGCGTCGTACATCCTCGACCTGCAGCTGCGCCGGCTGACCAAGTTCTCCCGCATCGAGCTGGAGAAGGAGGCCGAGGAGCTGCGCCGCGAGATCGCGGAGCTGGAGCAGCTGCTGAGCGACGAGAAGCTGCTGCGCCGCCTGGTCAGCACCGAGATGGGCGAGGTCGCCAAGACCTACGGCACGCCGCGCCGCACCGTGCTGCTCGACGCCGCGGGCGGGTCCGTCGGCTCGGTGGCCGTGGCCCCGGCGAACGGACGCAAGAAGAACGTCGAACCCATCGATCTGCAGATCAAGGACCAGCCCACCCGCGTGGTGCTGTCCGCGACGGGTCTGCTCGCCCGCCTGCCCGAGGACGTCCCCGTGCCGCGCGAGGGTAACCGCGCCGCGCACGACGCGCTGCGGGGCGACGCGTCCGCGACGACCCGCGGGTCCGTGGGTCTGGTGACGTCGGCCGGCCGGATGCTGCGGATCTCGGTGCTCGACCTGCCGTCGCTCCCGCCGACCGACGGCGCGCCGTCCCTGTCGGGCGGCATCCCGGTCAGCGAGCTCGTGGAGCTGGAGCGTGGCGAGTCCGTGCTGGGCGTGACGGGGCTCGGCGCCGACGCGCCGACCATCGCCGTCGGCACCGCGCAGGGCGTCGTCAAGCGCATCGCGCCGTCCGACGCACCGGCCAAGGGCGACGAGTGGCCCGTGATCGCGCTCAAGGACGGCGACACCGTCGTGGGTGCCGCGGTCGTCTCGGACGACGACGAGCTGGTCTTCGTCGCCGACGACACGTCGCTGCTGCACTTCCCCGCCTCCGCCGTCCGGCCCCAGGGCCGGGCCGCAGGCGGCATGGCCGGCATCAAGCTCGCCGAGGGGCGGCGCGCGGTGTTCTTCGGCGCGGTCCCGGCCGGGGTCGAGGCGACCGTGGTGACCATCGCGGGCGCGGGCGACGCGCTGCCGGGCATCGAACCGGGCGCGGGCAAGGTGACGCCGTTCGCGCTGTACCCGGGCAAGGGCCGGGCGACCGGCGGTGTGCGGTCGCAGCGGCTGCTCAAGGGCGAGGACGGTCTGATCCTCGCCTGGGTCGGCGCCACTCCCCCGCGTGCGCTCGGCGCCGGCGGCCAGCCGGTCGAGCTGCCCGAGGAGGACCAGCGCCGGGACGGCTCCGGGACGCCCATCTCGGTCCCGGTCGCGGTGATCGGCTGACGAATTCTCCCGAGACTGTCGATTCCGGTCTCGCTCGCGCGTCCAAGGCGTGTCAACATTCCCGTAAGAGGAGCTCGCCATGACTGACACCTGGGTCTTCCTGATCCGCGAGAACGACTGGGACTCGGACGCCTACCTGCCCGAGAACGCGCAGGGCCGCGACCGGCGCGCGGACGAGGACATGGCCGCGCACGGTCGCTTCCAGGAGGCCGTGGCCGACCTCGGCGCGAAGATCTCCGGCGCCGCGGCCCTGCAGAACGCCAAGTACGGCGGTTGGGTGGCGGTCGGCAAGGACGGCGCCGAACCGGTCTACACCGACGCACCGTTCACCGACACCAACGAGGTGATCACGGGCTTCTACCAGGTCGACTGCGACGAGGCCACGGCCCGCAAGATCGCGGCGCTGGTTCCCTCTGGTCACGTGGTCGAGTGGCGCAAGGTACTGCACTTCGGTTCCTGACAGGTGATCGACCCCGCGGCGTTCCGCACCGCCTGGCCACAGGTGGTGCGGTCGCTCGCCGTGACCACGCGCAGCCTCGACCGCGGCGAGGAGTACGCGGCGGAGGCGTTCGCGCGCGCCGCCGCGCAGCCCGACGGCACCATCGACGACCTGGTCGGCTGGTGCGTTCAGGTCGGGCGCCGGACCTGGTTCGACGCGCTGCGTCACCGGACGGTGTTCGACCGGCTCCAGCCCCAGCTCGCCCGCCCGGAGGTGGCCGACATGGACGTGCCGCACGCCCCGGGTGACGACCTGGACGACCGCCTCGCGCTGATGTTCGTGGCGTGCGACGACGCCCTGGCGCCCGGGGCGCAGCTCGTCCTGGCGATGCGCGTGGTGTGCGGGCTCACGATCCGGCAGATCGCAGGCCACCTCGGCATCGCTGAGGCCACCGCGGCAGCGCGGCTGACCAGGGCCAAGTCGGCGCTGGCCCGGGCACGCGGCGAGTTCGCCGTGCCGGACGAGCACGCCCGGGAGGCCCGGCTGCCCGTCGTGCTCGCCTGCGTGGCGGGGCTGTTCACCGTGGGGCAGCGCGAGGCGCTCCGGCCCGCCGACGCCACGCAGG
>NZ_KI911739.1:8995-9790 GCF_000515355.1 Promicromonospora kroppenstedtii DSM 19349
GACCGGCCTGGCCGGGGTCGAGGCCCTCGCTGCCTCCGCCCGCGCCACCGGCCTCGCCGTCGACGTGACGCTCGACGTGCCGGGCGGCGTCCTGGACGGCGCGATCGACGCCGCCGCCTACCGGATCGCGCAGGAATCCCTGACCAACGCGCTGCGGCACGCCGGGGCCTCACGCGTGACGGTGTCCGCACGCGTCGACGGCGGCCGCCTCGCGATCCGCGTGTCCGACGACGGACGCGGGGCCGGTCCCGCACCGGTGCCCGGCTCGGGGATCTCCGGGATGCGCGAACGCGCTGCCGTGCTCGGCGGCACCCTGACCACGGGCGACGCCCCGGGCGGTGGGTTCGTCGTGGCCGCCGACCTGCCCCTGCGTCTGGAAGGCTGAGCGCCATGATCCGGATCGTGCTGGTGGACGACCAGGAGCTCGTGCGGGCGGGGCTGCGCGCGCTCGCCGAGAGCGAGGACGACATCGTGGTGGTCGGCGAGGCCGCCGACGGGCTCACGGGGGTCTCACGGGTGCGGGAGCTGCGCCCCGACGTGGTGCTGATGGACATCCGGATGCCGCGGCTGGACGGCCTGGCCGCCACCCGGCAGATCGTCGCGGACCCCGCCCTGGCGGGCACCCGCGTGCTGGTGCTGACCACGTTCGACGAGGACGAGCACGTCTTCGAGGCCGTCCGGTCGGGCGCGGCCGGTTACCTGCTCAAGGACGTCGCGCCCGCCGAGCTGCGCCGCGCCGTCCGCGTGGTCGCGGCCGGCGACGCGCTGCTCGACCCGGCCGTGACCGCGACCGTG
>NZ_KI911739.1:9890-12065 GCF_000515355.1 Promicromonospora kroppenstedtii DSM 19349
GGCGTCGGGCCGAGGCGGACGGCGACGTCGGCGGCGCGGGTGTGCGGGGCGCCCGTGTCGGCGTCGGAGTGGACGGCGACGGTGCGCAGGCCGAGGCGGCGGGCGGTGCGGATGATCCGTAGGGCGATCTCGCCGCGGTTAGCGATCAGGAGGGTGTGCATCGTCATCACATCCGGAAGATGCCGTAGGAGGGCTCGGGGATCGGGGCGGCAGCCGTGGCGGCCAGCCCGAGGGCGAGGACGCGGCGGGTGTCGGCGGGGTCGATCACGCCGTCGTCCCACAGGCGTGCCGTGGCGTAGTAGGGGTTGCCCTGGGTCTCGTACTGGGCGCGGATCGGGGCCTTGAACGCCTCGACGTCGGCCGCGGGGGCGTCGGCGAGGTCCTTGCGCACCGTGGCCAGCACGGACGCGGCCTGCTCGCCGCCCATGACGGAGATGCGGGCGCCGGGCCACATCCACAGGAACCGGGGGTCGTAGGCGCGGCCGCTCATGCCGTAGTTGCCGGCGCCGAACGAGCCGCCGAGCACCACGGTGAACCGGGGTACGGAGGTGCAGGCCACGGCCGTGACCAGCTTGGCGCCGTCCTTGGCGATGCCGCGGTGCTCGTACTCCTTGCCGACCATGAACCCGGCGATGTTCTGCAGGAACACCAGCGGGATGCGCCGCTGGTCGCAGAGCTGCACGAAGTGCGCGCCCTTGAGCGCGGACTCCGAGAACAGGATGCCGTTGTTGGCCACGATGCCGACCTGGTAGCCGTCGATCCGCGCGAAGCCGCAGACCAGTGTCTCGCCGTAGCGGGCCTTGAACTCCTGCAGCTGGGAGCCGTCGACGATGCGCCGGATCACGTCGCGCACGTCGTACGGGGTGCGCGGGTCGGCGGGCACGTCGTAGAGCCCGTCGGGGTCCGCCTCGGGCTCCTCGGGCGGCACCCGGTCCAGCACCTGCGCGGGCGCCGGGGTCGTCGCGATGATCTCGCGCACGATGCGCATGGCGTGGGCGTCGTCGTCGGCCAGGTGGTCCGCGACGCCCGAGGTGGTGGTGTGCACGACGCCGCCGCCCAGCTCCTCCGCCGTGACGACCTCGCCCGTGGCGGCCTGCACCAGGGGCGGCCCGCCGAGGAAGATCGTGCCCTGGTCGCGCACGATGACGGCCTCGTCGCTCATCGCGGGCACGTACGCGCCGCCCGCGGTGCACGAGCCCATGACGGCCGCGACCTGCGGGATGCCGCGGGCCGACAGGTTGGCCTGGTTGTAGAAGATGCGCCCGAAGTGCTCGCGGTCGGGGAACACCTCGTCCTGCATGGGCAGGTAGGCACCGCCGGAGTCGACGAGGTAGATGCACGGCAGGTGGTTCTCGGCCGCGATCTGCTGCGCGCGGAGGTGCTTCTTCACCGTCACGGGGTAGTACGTGCCGCCCTTGACGGTGGCGTCGTTGGCGACGACCACGCACTGCCGCCCCGCGATGCGCCCGATCCCGGTGACGATGCCCGCGCTGGGCACCGCCCACTCGCCCCCGTACATGTCGTAGGCCGCCAGGGCCCCGATCTCCAGGAAGGGGCTGCCGGGGTCGAGCAGCCGGTCGACCCGGTCACGGGCCAGCAGCTTGCCGCGCCCGGTGTGGCGGGCGCGCGCCTCGGGCGAACCGCCCTGGCGCACGCGCGCCAGCCGTTCGCGCAGCTGCGCGGTCAGGGTGCGCAGATCCGGTCCAACGCCGACGTCGGTGGTCATGTGCCGCAGCATAGCCCGCCGGTTAATGATCGTTAACCCCTGGGGTCCGACGACGGAGCCCGCCGGCGCGTTCCGGGTCAGCGGAGGCCGCGCCGGTAGTCACCCGGGGCGACGCCGCACACCTGGCGGAACGTGTCGTAGAAGCTGCTCTGCGCGGTGAACCCCGCGGCGTGCGCGATCTCGGCGGCGGTGCGGTCGGAGGTGATCAGCAGCCGCTGCGCCTCCGCGACCCGGCACCGCGCGATGTACGCGCCGACCGTGGTGCCGACCACCCGCTTGAACAGCGTCATCGCGTGGCTGGGGCTCAGGTGGACGGCGCGGGCCACGTCCGTCGCGGTGATCGGCTCCCGGTAGTGCTCCGCGACGTACTGCGCCATGGCCGTGGCCCGGGCGGCGGCGCCGGACAGGGGCCCGTCCGCGGCCTCCTGCCCCGGCTCCGCGGCGCCGGC
>NZ_KI911740.1:0-3255 GCF_000515355.1 Promicromonospora kroppenstedtii DSM 19349
CAGCGCGGCCGGGGCGCCGAGGCCGGCCGAGAGGTAGAGCGTGGCCCAGGAGCTGCCGGCGTCCTCCACGAGGGCCCCGCCGATCCCGATCAGCACGAGCGCCGTGATGATCGCCAGGGTGCGCGCGCTCAGGCGCGGGGCGCGCATCCCGGCCGCCCGGGAGGCGGGCGCGGCGTCGTCGTCGGCGGTCTCGTCGTCCTTCCCGGGCAGGAGGAAGCGCAGGGACACGACCGCGACGGTCGCGAAGATCGCCAGCGAGATGCCCAGGTGCACCTGCAGCGGCAGGCCGAGCGCGATGGCGCCCGCGGCCATGGACCCGCCCAGCACCGCGCCGATGGACCACACCGCGTGGAAGCCGTTGATGATGGACCGCCCGTAGCGGCGCTGCACGCGCAGCCCGTGGGTGTTCTGCCCCACGTCGGTGATCGAGTCGGACGCTCCGCCGAGGAACAGGGCGGCCACGAGCAGCGCGAACGTCGGGGAGAGTCCCGCGGCCAGGGTGCCCAGGCCCGTCAGCACGGTGCCGACCACGGCGACCCGCCCCGAGCCGAACCGGCGCACCATCCAGCCCGCCGCGAGCCCGGAGACGATGGCGCCGGTCGGGAACGCGGCGATGGCCAGTCCGTAGGACGCGTTGTCGAGGTCGAGCGCGGTCTTGATCTCCGGCAGGCGCGGCACCAGGTTGGCGTACAGGGCGCCGTTGGTCAGGAACAGCGCGCCGACGGCGGCGCGGGCGCGCCGGAGGGCGAGCGGCGGACGGGTGTCCGGGGAGAGCGACATGCCGACGAGCGTACCCGCGTTACGTACGGTCGTACACATCGCCCGCTACGCTGTGCGCATGCCTCACGACTACTTCGCCGGTGACCCCCGCACCCACCACGAGCGCATGCTCGCCGGCGACCTGTACATCGGCGGTCAGGACCCGGAGAGCGTGCGTCTCGCCCAGCGCGGCGTCGCCCTCGCCGACGCCTACCACCGCGCATCGGTCGCGGGCGACGACGGCGCCCGCGCCATCCTGGACGACCTGCTCGGCACCCTGGGCGAGGACGCCTACGTCAAGCCGCCGCTGTTCGTCGACTACGGCGGCAATATCCACGTCGGCCCGCGCACCTTCGCCAACTACAACCTGACGGCCCTGGACGTCGCGACGATCACGATCGGCGCCGACTGCCAGATCGGGCCGAACGTGCAGCTCCTCACGCCGACCCACCCCGTGGAGCCCACCCCGCGCCGGGACAAGCTCGAGGCCGCGCGGCCCATCACGATCGGCGACAACGTCTGGCTCGGCGGCGGCGTCGTCGTCTGCCCCGGCGTGACGATCGGCGACAACACCGTGGTCGGGGCCGGCGCCGTCGTCACCCGCGACCTGCCGGCGAACGTCGTCGCCGTGGGCAACCCCGCCCGCGTGGTCCGCGACATCACCGAGGGCTGACCGTGACCGGGCGACGGCACGACCCCGATCGCAGGAGCCGGATCATCGATGTCTGCCTCGACCTGATCGCCGAGGTGGGCGTGGCCGGTGTCTCGCACCGCAAGGTGGCCGCCGCCGCCGACGTGCCGCTCGGCTCCATGACCTACCACTTCGCCGGGATGGACGAGCTGCTGCGCGAGGCGTTCGGCCGGTTCGCGCGCGCCGGGAGCGACGGGTTCGAGCAGCGGATGAGCGAGGCGACCGACCTGGAGAGCGCGCGGGCCGCCGTCGTCGCGATCATCACGCAGGACGTGTTCGGCACCCAGCGCGACCTCGTGCTGACCCACGAGCTCTACACGCTCGCGTCCCGCGAGCCCGCCTACCGCGAGCTGACCAACGCGTGGATGGCGCGGTCCCGGGCCGCCCTGGAGCGGCACTTCGACCCGGTCACGGCGCGGCTGCTGGACGCCCTGATCGAGGGGCTGACCATCCACCGGGCCCTCGACACCGAGGCGCCGCAGCCCGGGACCGTCACCGAGGCCGTGCGGCGCATCACAACCCCCGCCTAGCCGGAACAACCGCCGCGGCGGACTGTTGTCCCTGGTGTGAGCGAGATGAGGCGGGCGACCGTCGTGGTGATCGGGGCCGGGCAGGCCGGCCTGTCGGCGGCCTACCACCTGCGGCGCCGGGGCTTCGTGAGCGCTCTCGACGAGCCGGGGGCCGAGCGCACCTACGTGCTGCTCGACGCCAACCCCGCGCCGGGCGGCGCCTGGCAGCATCGCTGGGAGTCCCTGCGGATGGCCACGGTCAACGGGATCTTCGATCTCCCGGGCCTGGCCCAGCCCCCGGTCGACGCCGCCGAGCCCAGCCGGTTGGCCGTCCCGCGCTACTTCGCCGGGTACGAGCGGGAGTTCGGCTTCCCGATCCTGCGCCCGGTGCGCGTGGTCGCCGTCCGGCGCGCCGACGACGACCCCGACGGCGACCTCGTGGTGACCAGCGACCACGGGTCGTGGACCACGCCCGCCGTCATCAACGCGACCGGCACCTGGACCAACCCCGTGCTGCCGCGCTACCCGGGGCAGGACACGTTCCGCGGCCGGCAGCTCCACACACGCGACTACGTGCGGGCCGAGGACTTCGCGGGGCAGCGCGTCGCCGTCGTCGGCGGCGGGATCTCGGCGCTGCAGCTCCTGGAGGAGATCTCGCGCGTGGCGACCACCCGCTGGTACACCCGGCGCGAGCCGGTGTTCCACGACGAGTTCCGCAGCGAGACTCTCGGCCGCGAGACCATCACCAAGGTCATGGCGGACGTCGACGCCGGCCGGCCCACAGGGAGCGTCGTCTCCTACACCGGGCTGGTCTGGACGCCGTACGCGCTGGCCGCCAAGGAACGTGGCGCCCTGCAGCGGCGGCCCATGTTCACGGCGATCGAGCCCGACGGCGTCCGCGAGGCGGACGGCAGCCTGACCCCGCTCGACGCCATCCTGTGGGCCACAGGGTTCAAGGCCGACCTGGCGCACCTGGGCCCGCTGGGCCTGCGCAACGAGCTGGGCGGCATCACCATGCAGGGCACCCAGCCGGCCGTCGAGCCCCGGGTGCACCTCATCGGGTTCGGGCCGTCGCAGTCGACGGTCGGCGCCAACCGGGCGGGCCGCGAGGCCGTCACGGCGGTGGTTCGGCGGCTCCCGGCCGCGCTATCAGCTCGATCAGCAGGATGAGCACCACGGCCCCCGCGGCGACACCGACGATCAGCGCCGGCGTCGGGCTGCCGGCGAGCAGGATCACGAGCACCGCGAGCGCGATCACGGCCGCCCGGGCGACGCCCCGGTAGCGCGCGAGCCACA
>NZ_KI911740.1:3355-4482 GCF_000515355.1 Promicromonospora kroppenstedtii DSM 19349
GGTGCGCCGGCGCGGCGCGGTCGCGGCGGACGCGCTGACCGCCCAGGAGGCGCAGATCGCGCGGCTGGCGGTGGCCGGGCGGACCAACCCGGAGATCGGCGCGGAGCTGTTCCTCAGCCCGCGCACCGTGGAGTGGCACCTGCGCAAGGTGTTCGGCAAGCTCGGGATCACCTCGCGGCGTGAGCTGGCGGGGGCGCTGCGGGAGCGCTGAGCGCGCCGCTCACGGCGTCGCCCCGCTCACGACTGGGTGTCCACGAGATCGATGGTGCCACGGGCCAGGGAAAACACATGGTCTGCGGGCGATGTTGCACGGAGTGGACAACGTCTACGCTGCGCAACACGGTTGCCGTGCCTGGTGTCGCCCGGGCGCCGTCCAGGGACAAGGGTGAGACTGTTCTGATGGCCCAAGACATGTGGTCGCCGACGGCGTACGCGCGTGGTCGCGACGTCGAGATCGCCTACGACCGGTTCGGTCCGGGCGGCGGCGTCCCGCTCCTGCTGGTGATGGGGCTCGCCGTCTCCCGGTGCTGGTGGTCGGACGGGCTGTGCCAGGCGTTCGCCGACGAGGGCTTCGACGTGGTCCGGTACGACCAGCGGGACACGGGGGCGTCGACCAGGTTCCGGCCGGGCGAGCGCAGCGGGTCGTTCACCGCGTTGCTGGGTACCGGCACCGTGCCGTACACGTCGGAGGACGTCGTCGACGACGCCGCCGCGGTGCTCGACGCCGTCGGCTGGGACCGCGCCGTGGTGTTCGGGCACTCGCTGGGCGGCATCGTGGCGCAACGGTTCGCGCTGCGACATCCGGACCGGGTGCTCGGGCTCGTGTCGTGCGACGCCCCGCCGAGCGACATGTCGTGGCGTGACATCCCGCGTTACCTGCACCTCGGGCTGGCCGCGCGGCTCGCCACGAAGCGGTACCCCGAGGGACGCGCCGGCGACGTCGCGGCCTCTCTGACCGTCGCGAAGCTCATGGCGTCCCCGGCGAACCCCACCGACGAGGACGCGGCCCGCGAGCGGATCGAGCGCGGGCTCGACGCCGGGCCGCGCGATCTGACGGCGCTGGGCCGCCTCCTGCGCGCCCGGTGGCACGGCGGACGGCTGCGCGAGATCGGCGCGCCGACGCTGGT
>NZ_KI911740.1:4582-7683 GCF_000515355.1 Promicromonospora kroppenstedtii DSM 19349
GACCGCGGCGCGCTCGCCGGAGGGCAGTGCCCGGCCGAGGGCCAGGTGGCTGGTCCAGCCGGCGCGGGCGAACTGCACCACGCAGTCCCCGGCTCCGGTGAGGTCGTCCGCGACGACGCCGACGGTGTGCTCGCTCATGCGGTGCCGCGCCCCTCGCCGGCCGGGGCCTCGGTGGGCGAACCCACGTCGGTGGCGTCGTCCGAAGGAGCCAGCCCGCCCTGCCGCTTGAGCACGAACGTGGCCAGGAGCGGAGCCAGGACGGCGCTGACCAGGACGGCCGAGGCGACCTGCGCGGTGGCGACCGCGACGTACGGCTCGAACGTGGGGTCCACCCCGGCGATGATCGCGGGCGTCGCGACGGCGTTGCCGGCCGTCGTGGCGGCGGAGATCGCGATGCCGGACTTGATGCCGCGCCGCAGGATGAACCGGTAGCCCGAGTAGGTCAGGGTCGCGGTCAGCAGGACGGCGACGACGCCGACCAGGATGCCGGAGGCACCGCCGGTCACGACGTCGCGGAGGTCGATCCCGGTGCCGAGGGCGAACGCGAAGAACGGGATGACGATGTTCGGCACCGGGCGCATGATCTCGGTCCAGCGCGGGTCGAGGTTGCCGACGACGAAGCCCAGCACGAGCGGGACGAGCGCCGCGAGGAATGCCGTCAGGGGGATGTCGGCCAGGCCGGACGCGCCGAGGAACAGCATCGAGATGAACGGGCCGTCGTTGATGGCGGACGCCATGTAGGCGCCGCGGTCCCGCTCGTCGCCGTACCGGCCCGTGAAGGCGAGCCACAGGCCGCCGTTGCTGTTGTCGATGGTCGCCATGAGGGCCAGGATCGAGACCCCGAGGAAGCCCTCGATCCCGAAGACGGCGCCGGCCAGCGCGACGAGTGCGGCGGGGATCAGGGACTTCGTGAGCAGCAGCGTCCCTGTGGCGGCGAGCACCGGCCCCGACGTGCGCGCCGTGATCTGCATCCCTGTGGCGAAGATCAGGACGGCGATGAGCGGCAGCGCCGAGTCCTTGAACAGGGCGGTGGTGAACGAGCCCAGCTCGAGGAAGCCGGGGAAGAACGTCCCGACGACCGAGCCCAGGATCAGCGGCACGAGCATCAGCCCACCCGGGATCTTGTTCATCCAGTCGTAGAGGGGCACGGTCGATCTCGGTGTCAGTCCGGCATCCATGGCGGAACCTCTCGTTGTGCGCGTCCGGCGGTGGTCGCAATTGTCAGGACAAGAAAGTACGGACAAAGTACGGGACGGAGCGCGCGCCGGGCAAGTGCCCTGCGTACGGGCCCCCGGCGCGCGCGGATTTCACCCGGCGCATAGCGTTTCCGGGTGACCGACGTGTGGACCTGGCCCGCCCGGATAGGCGTGCTGGTCGGAACTGCCCTCTTCGTGGCCCTGCTCATCCCGATCCTCCTGGTCCAGGTACGCCGGTACGGCACCACCAGCCCGGCCCGCCTGCTCGGTGCGGCGGCGCTCGCCGTCTACGGCACGGCCCTCGTGGCGTACACGCTGCTCCCGCTGCCGTCGGGCGACCTGGCGGCCTGGTGCGCGAGCTACGGGTACGACGGCGCGCAGCTGCGCCCCCTGCAGATCGTCGCCGACATCCGCGAGCGAACCGCCGGCCTGTCCCCGGGCGCCGCGGTGCGCGACATCTCTGTGCTGCAGGGCGTGTTCAACGTGGTGCTGTTCGTGCCGTGGGGCGTGCTGGTGCGGCGCTACCTGGGCTGGGGGCTGCTCGCGTCCGCGGCGTCGGCGCTCGGGGCGTCGCTGCTGATCGAGGTCACGCAGCTCACCGGCATCTTCGGCCTGATCCCGTGCTCGTACCGGTTGGCCGACGTCGACGACCTGCTCACCAACACCCTGGGCGGGGTGCTCGGCGCGGTGATCGCGCCGTGGGTGCTGCGCTGGATGCCGCGCGCGCGGACGCTGGCGGCGGGCCGGGGTACGCCGCGGCCCCTGACGCTGTGGCGCCGCCTGTTCGGCATGGTCGTGGACTACCTCGCCTACACCGTCCTGGGCGGGGTGCTCGCCCTGACCCTGGGCCTGGGCTACTACCTCGTGACCGGCCGCGCTCCGGCGGACTCCCTGGCCGTGTGGCTGGCCACGAGCGTGCTGGCGTGGGTGTTGGTCTTCGTGCTGCCGCTGGTCACGGGTGCGGGGGAGTCGCTGGGGCAGCGCACGGTCTGGCTCGCGGTGGTGCCGCCCGACGGCGGTACGCGCCTGGCGCCGTCGGCCCGGCTGCGGCGTGGGCTGGCCGGGGGCGCGCTGTGGGGTCTGCTCCAGGCGCTGGCCGACAGGTTCGACCCCGCGCAGGGGCTGGCGACGACGGTTGCGACCGTGCTAGTGCTGGCTGTGCTGTTCACCCGCGGTCGGCGGGGCCTGTCGGGCAAGGCCGCCCCCTACCAGCTCGTTGACGCGCGCGCCCTGGCGCCGGAGGGTCAGGCCCGGGGCCGCGGGTCCTTGCCGAGCAGGTGACGCAGCGCCGGTTCCAGGGTGGGGTGCCGGAACCGGTGGCCCAGGTCGAGCAGCGCCTCGGGGGAGACGCGCTGGCTGGCTTGTGCCAGCTCGGTCGCCCCCTCGTCTCCCAGCAGCAGCTTCGGCCCCAGCGCCGGCACGGGCAGCAGGGCCGGGCGGCGCAGCACCGCCGCGAGCGTGGCGGTGTAGGCGGTGTTGCGCACCGGGGCGGGGGCGACGGCGTTGACCGGCCCGGTCAGGCGCTCGTCGTACAGCGCGCGGTGGTAGACGTCGACGAGGTCGTCGATGCCGATCCAGGACTGCCACATCTGCCCGTCGCCCAGGCGGCCGCCCAGCCCGGCGGCGAACAGCGGGTGGAACAGCCGCAGCGTGCCGCCGCGCGGTGACTGCACCAGTCCGGTGCGCACGTTGACCACGCGCACGCCCGCCTCGGCGGCGGCCATGGTGGCCTGCTCCCAGTCGTGCACGACGTCGGCGAGGAAACCGTCGCCGCGGGCGCTGGTCTCGGCCAGCACCTCGTCGCCGCGGTCGGGGCCGTAGAAGCCGATCGCGGAGGCACTGACGAACACCCGCGGCCCGCCGGGCGTACGTGCGGCCAGCTCGGCGAGCGCCGTCGTCGGGCCG
>NZ_KI911740.1:7783-12319 GCF_000515355.1 Promicromonospora kroppenstedtii DSM 19349
GGTCCTTGTCGAGCACGTCGTCGTGCAGCAGCAGCGCGGTGTGCACCAGCTCGAACGCCGCCGCGGCGAGCGCGGCGTCCTCGGGGTGCGGGGCGCCGAACGCACGGTGCGCGTCGAGCAGGAGCCGGGGGCGCAGGCGCTTGCCGCCCTCGCTCGACCGGGCCAGCCGCCGCCACAGGAGCGCGTAGTGCTCCGCGAGGGGAGCGGCGCGCCGGGTCCGCTCGGCGAAGAAGTCGGACAGCACGACCTCGACCGGGTCGCGGGTCAGGGTCTCGGTCATGGCCCCGACACACCGTCTCTGGTCGCCCTGGCGGCCGGCGCCGCGTACAGCGGCATCTCGGCGCCCTGCTCCACGAACCACGGGGAGAACGCCCACGGCACGGTGCGCAGGGCCTCGCCCAGCGCGGCACTGTCGACCCACCGGGCCGCCATGGCCTCGTACGGGTTGACCTGCGGTTCGTCGTCGGACACCGCCACGTAGACCGGGCAGATCTCGTTCTCCACGATGCCGCTGGCGTCCACCGCTCGGTACCGGAACTGCGGGAGCTCCAGGCGGACGTCGCGCAGCGTGATGCCGAGCTCGTCCTGCGCGCGGCGCACGAGGGCCTCCTCGCTCGGCTCGTCGGGCTGGGGGTGGCCGCAGAACGAGTTGGTCCACACCCCCGGCCAGGTCTGCTTGTGCAGGGAACGGCGCGTCACCAGCACCTGGCCGGCGGAGTTCAGCACGTGGCACGAGAACGCCAGGTGCAGTGGCGTCCGTTCGGAGTGCACCGCACTCTTGAGCTCCGAGCCGACGGGCTTCCCGTCGTCATCGAGCAGGACCACTCTCTCGGTCGTCACTGTCACCCCTCCGGTGATTTTCGCTAGCCTGGCTATATTCAAGCACAGGAAGCGGTTTTGTCGACAGTCGATACCGGACAGACCGCACGGCTACTTGAGTCAGTTCGACGCCGACGGCGAGTTGGATCGGTGCTGCCCCGACACTGGACGTGCCCGACGCGCCGGGAGTGCTGGCTGGCGGCGCTCGCGGCTCGGTACGTTCTACGCATGGCCGCGCCCCTGTTCCTGGTCCCGTCGGACCCGTTCGCCCCGCGATCGCCCGACCAGCACTTCGCGCGGGAGGCGGCCGCCGCACAGCAGGCCGGCCTGGACGTCGCGGTCGTGGACCATGACGCGATCCTCGCCGGGGACGTCCGCGCCGCGGTACACCGCGTGCCGACGTCGGACGGCGTCCGGCGCGCCTGGTATCGCGGCTGGATGATTCCCTCCGCCGCGTACGCCGGCTTCGCCGCCGAGCTGGCCACCCGAGACGTCCGGCTCGGCACGGCTGCCGCCGCCTATCGGTCCGCGCACGAGCTACCAGGCTGGTACGACACGTTCGCGGACCTCACTCCCTTGAGCGTCTGGTCGCCACGGGAGGCCGCAACCCCTGACGACGGACCTCGCACTGCGGTCCGACGGCGTCTGGCGTGTGATCGAGGTCGGGGACGGGCAGGTCAGCGACCTGCCGGCCGGCCAGGATCCGGCGCCGCTCGTGCGGGCGCTTGGGTGCTGGCGTTCCACCACACCAGGCCGTTCTGGGCCAACCACATCGTCGTCGTGCCCAAGAAGCACATCGCCTCGTTGACGACGGCGACGGCCGAGGAACGGCGCCCGTCTCCGGGACTGACCACCGGGAAGGTCCCCCAGGGCAGGGGGCGGCATAGGGTGCCGCGATGGACTTCGCACTGGCTCTCCGCGGCCCGGTCGACGACGCCGTGCTCTCGGCCCTGCACGCCCGCGCGTTCGCGAGCTCGGCCGAGTCGGTCACGCCGTGGTCGGAACGCCTGGCACGTCACAGCCTGACCTGGATCACGGCGACCGACCCCGCGGGAAAGCTGATCGGGTTCGTCAACGTGATCGGCGACGGCGGACAGCACGCGGTGCTGCTCGACACCGTCGTCGACCCGGCCTACCAGGGACAGGGCCTCGGCCGAGCCCTGGTAGCGGCGGCCGCCGACGCCGCCCGCGACCACGGCTGCGAGTGGCTGCACGTCGACTTCGAGGCGAGCCGGGCCCGGTTCTACCTCGACGCCTGCGGCTTTCGCACGACGGCTGCCGGCCTGCTGCGCCTCACGTAGCATCAGCCCCGTCCGGGTCTCGCCTTGCCGATGTCAGCCTGGAACGACTTCAGAGGTTCTCCTGGATCATCTCGGCCGACGCGTGGATGCACATCATCCGCAGCGTGCCCGTGCCGGTGTTCTTGAAGCCGTGCCAGACGTCCGGCTGGACCACGGCGGTGTCGCCCGCCCGGGCGACGACCGTCTCGTCGCCGACCGTGATCGTGGCCTCGCCCTCCAGGACCGACCACGTCTCGGTGTACGGGTGACGGTGCAGCCCGGGCCCCTGGCCGGGGTCGTTGGTGACGAGGAAGAACGAGACGCCGGACCCGTGGTCGCGGCCCTCGAAGCGCAGGGTGCGCGAACCGGAGATACGGATGGTGTCGGCGGTGACGATCGCGGCCATGTCTGACTCCTGGAGATTCTGGAGCCGGCCCGTGCGGCCGGCGTGACCCCAGCCTCGTCGGGGTCGCTTCGGCGCACTACGGTTTCGACGTGCATCGAAACATGGTGGAGTTCCGGCTCGCGCCCGACGACATCTCGGCCATCCGGTTCGGCGTCTCGCCCGGTCACGAGCTCGCCCACGCCGTGCGGGTGCTCGTGCAGCCGCAGTACCACCCGCTCCAGTGGGGCTGGCTGCGCCGGGCGCGTGACCAGGCGCCGGCGCGCGCGTTCGACCTGATGCGCCTGCTCGTCGGACCGGACGGGTACATGCCGGACTTCCTCACTTCGACACCGGGCTGGGACCTCGGCCCTGAGGAGGAGCTGGGCCGCCTGCGCGACGCCGACCTCGGCCCGCTGCGCGTCGACGTCCTGAAACGTGTCGACCGCACGACCGGCGCCGAGCAGCGCCTGCTGCGGGCGATGGCGGACGACCCGGAGCGCACCCGCACCGCTGCCGCGGACGCCTGGGAACAGTGCTGGGACGCGCTGCTCGCCCCGTACTGGCCGCAGCTCGAGCGGATCCTGCGGGCCGACGTCGGCGTGCGCTCCCGGCGCGCGACGACGGACGGCCTCGGCGCGATGGTGGAGACCCTGCACGAGGCCGTGAGCTGGGCCCCGCATGCCGTCCGGGTGCGGCTGCGCATGCACGGCGAGGTCCTCGACTGCGCAGGCAGCGGGCTCGTGCTGGTGCCGTCGGTCATGGCGCCCCGGTGCTCCGTCGTCACCGAGCCGCCGGCCCAGCCCACCCTGTTCTACCCGGCGCTCGGCGTCTCCGAACGCTGGGCCGACGACGGACCTGGCACCGCCGAGGCGCTCTCCCGCCTGCTCGGTGCGGGCCGGGCAGGCGTGCTGCTCGCGCTGCGCGCGCCGCTGTCCACGAGTGAGGTCGCCACCGCGTGCGCGCTCGCCGTGTCGACGGCGTCGCACCACCTCGCGCTGTTGAGCGCCGCCCGGCTGGTCGACGCCCGGCGGGACGGGGCGCGGGTGCTGCACGTCCGCACGCCGCTGGGGGAGGCGCTGGTCGGGGGCTGACTCCTCAACTAGGCAGTGGGGCTCGGCCGGACCCGGCCGACGACCGTCCAGGCGGTAGCCGATACCTCGAACGGCCCCGCGGAGAGAAGCTCGCGGCACCGCGCCTGGACCGCTCGCCGGGCTCCGGCGTCGAGGGCGGCGACGTAGTCCCCGGCCGGCCCGACGCCGAGGGTGTACGGCTCCCACCACTCGGCGAAACCCGCGTACGCCGAGGTGACGGTGAGCTCGTAGGACCGGACGTCCTCCAGCCCGGCGGCCCGGAACAGGTCGGCGAGCTGGCCGGTCCGCGCCCCGACCTCCGCCGCCTCGTCGACCGCGTCCGGGTCGACGTCCCGCGCCGCGCGCCAGAACGTGGACAAGGGTGCCCGCTCGCCTCCGAAGTCCCAGACGCTCGCCGAGACGGGGCCGCCCGGCGCGGTGACCCGCGCCATCTCCCGCAGACCTGCCACGGGGTCGGTCATGAAGGGCACCACGAGCTGCGCGAGGGTGAGGTCCACGGCGCCGTCCTCGAACGGCAGCGCCTCAGCCACCCCGTGCCGGACGTCGACGCCGGGGCAACGTCGTCGGGCCGCCTCGACGAACGGGACCGACGGGTCGACGGCGGCGACGTCGTCCGGACCGAGCCGGCGAACCAGCCGTTCGGTCACTGCCCCCGGCCCGCACCCGACATCGAGCGCACGCTGGCCGTGCCGCGGGTCGACCAGGTCGACCAGCTTCTCCGCGAGCGGCTCGGAGTACCTGCCCATGAACCGCATGTAGGACTCGGCCGCGACATCGAAGGCCATGGGTCGACTCTACGACTCGGCGTGCGGGCAAACGATCGAGGCCCCGAACTCCCAGGTCATCTGGGTGTTCGGGGCCTCTGGATGCTCCCGCGGTTGGACTTGAACCAACGACCGTCCGATTATGTCCAGCCGCAGGTCAAGGGCGGTTCGTACGGGCGGTACATGCGCGTCGTCGG
>NZ_KI911740.1:12419-42618 GCF_000515355.1 Promicromonospora kroppenstedtii DSM 19349
CTCGTCGCTCTCGACGTTGACCCCGCACGGTGGGGGATAGACGACGAGGTCGTACCCGGTGGGTACGACCTCGGTCGATTGAAGGAAAGGCTCCCGCGGTTGGACTTGAACCAACGACCGTCCGATTATGTCCAGCCGCAGGTCAAGGGCGGTTCGTACGGGCGGTACATGCGCGTCGTCGGGTCTGAGGTGGCGGCATGAGCCGGGCTCTGGAGCGGTTCGCGCGGGAGGCCGCGCTCGAGGTGGAGCGGCTCGCCGACGAGCGCCGGCGGTGGCGCGAAGGGTCCTCGGAGCTGGCGCGGCTCGCCGAGCTGGACCGGCTGACCGGGGAGCGCGTGGCGGCACACATCGCCAAGAGCGACCGGATCGACGCCGACGAGGAAGCGCTGCGGCGCAAGTACTTCCCCAAGTCGGCCCGACTCACGGTGAGCGACTGGGACGGCTCGGTCATCACCGTGAGCCCGACCGGCCGGCTGCGCACCGTGTACGTGCCGGCGCCCGAGCCCACGTGCGGCGACGAGGGCGACCAGCTCGAGGTGTGGCGGTGGCCGGCCCTCGAGCCGCCCATGCCGCACGACGACGAGCACGGCCGTCGCCTGCGGGCGGTGCCAGCGTGATCCCGCTCGAGCGGGGTGACGGCGTCGAGGTGATCGCCGAGACGCTCGCCAACGGTGCGCCGCACCCGCACCACGGCAAGGCCGGCGTCGTGCTCGAGGTGCGCGACATCGGCCTCTACCCGGTGCGGGTGCAGGTCGCCGGCCGCGCGGTCATGTTCGCCGCGGACGAGCTGCGGATTCTGCCGGTGCGACCCGGTCTAACGGGTGATAGCGCTGGTCGGGACTCCGTTTCACCCGTGTCGTTGCGTCATATTGATGCTCCGGGCATGTAGTAGCGGCGTGGGTGAATCATGACCGATGCGAATGCATTTAATCCGTGGCGGCCCGTGGTGCGTGACTACCTCGACAGTCTGCGCGCGGCGGGCCGCCGGCCTATGACCGTACGACTCCACGAGCACTACCTACGCCACCTCCAGCGGTTCGCCCGCGACCCGCTCAAGATCACGGTTCGCGTCCTCGAGCGCGCCCTGGCGGCACGGCGAGACTGGACGCCCGAGACGATCCGGAGCGCTGCCAGCGTGTTCCGGGGCCTGACGAAGTGGCTGCACGCGCGCGGCCTGATCCCGACCGATCCGGGTCTGTTGCTGCCAGCCGTGCGGGTGCCTCCTGGCGTCGCGCGGCCGATCCCGGACCCTATCTTGGATCTGCTGCTGACGGCGCACCTGCCGGGCCGCTCGCGGTGGCTGCTGCTGCTCGGTGGGCACTGCGGGCTGCGGGTCGGTGAGATGGCGCTCGTGCACTCGAACAGACTGGACGGCGATCTGCTGTTCGTCGTCGGCAAGGGCGGAAAGGAACGGTGGGTACCAGTCCTCGACCCGGACCTACAGGCGGCGATCCGGAGCGCGGGCGGATGGCTGTTCCCTGGGCGCCAGGATGGGCACCTGTCGCCCGGCTACGTGTCCAAGCTGTTGAGCGAGCTGCTACCGGAGCACTGGACGGCGCACACGCTGCGGCACCGTGCCGGCACGGCTGCCTACCGGGGCACGCGGGACATCCTTGCCGTGGGCCGGCTGCTCGGGCACGCGAAACCCGAGACCACGATGCGGTACATCCAGCTCCCGATGGACTCCCTGTATGCCGTCGCCCGCGCGGCAGCCTGAGCAGTCCCGGGGTGAACTCGGTCGCCGGCGACTCCCCTCCCGACGGCGACCGAGTATCGTCCCCCCCATGACCACCACACGTGCGCGCATCGTCCTCGCGGTCGTCGGCTGCGCCGTCCTGGTGGCCGCGGCCGTTGGGGTCGCTGTGGCCCTCGCGCCGCCGTCTCAGGAGGACGTCCAGGCGTGCCTAGCCGTCCAGGGGTACGACTGGAACCCGAACAGCGACAGCGCCTTGTACGCGGCGGCGCTGGCCGAGTGCGAAGCGACTGCCTGACACCCCTGGTTCACACCAGTCACTCCCCGCGAGTTAGCAGGTCCTCCACCTGGCCTTTCCACGCTTTGTCCTCATCGATGTGGGTGCCGAGCTTGTCCTCGATGCGATCCACGGCGTCGCGGACGGTCTTACCGCTGTTCGGCGCCATCTCGTGCCGTAACACCTGCAGCGACTCGGTGATGTCCTTGAGCCGGGGCAGGGCACGCACGGCGACGAAGCCGCCCACGAGGGTGACCAGGACGATTGCGGCCGGCCACGAGTCGCCTACGGCCTCGAGCACCGTGACGACGTCGTTGACGTTGATTTCCAACGGGGTTCTCCTAGTCCTCGATCAGGGCGCGCCAGGTCCGGCCGCCGGCGATGTAGTCCGCGCCGGCCTTGCTGCCGGTGCCGGTCTTGGCCTGGAACTTGCCGAGCAGCTGGCGCGTGACCTTGCCGGCGACGCGGTCCGGGCGGCCGTGCCGGCCGACGAGTCCACGCGGGCCGTAGCCGTGGGCGAGCAGCAAGCCCTGCAGCTTGCCGACGTCGTCCGCCTTGACGGGCTTCTTGTGGGCGTTGGACAGGTCGAGAGTGTCCATGTCGTAGTCCTCGTTCTGGGTAGGAGGGGTGGGGGTCGGGACAGGGCCGGCCGCCGCGGCGGCGCGGTTGATGTCGTCGATGAGCGTGTACGCGTGCTTGCCGGGGCAGGCGGTCGCCTTGGTGTCGCGGTGGCCGCCGTCAAGCTTCACGTCGGCCCACCAGCCGCGGGCCTTGCCGTGGCGCAGCAGCGCTGCGGTAGCCCTCACCATGGCGGCCGGCGGCTCACTGGTGTCGTAGTTGCCGACCCATGCGATACCGGCGCCGGCGGTGTTGTGGCCCTCTGTGTGGGCGCCGACCCGGTCGATGGGGTGTCCCTCGAAGATCAGGCCAGCGGGCGTGACGAGGAAGGTGTACGCCATGCCCCAGCCGAACCGAGACTCGGTGATCGCCTCGACGGCGCGCACCGCGGCGTAGTCGTCGGTGAACGGCGGCGTGACGTTGGGCGCGACAGTGACCGTGTGGTGCAACCACTGCTCGAGGTGGCCGAGCTTGCGTGTGTACGGACCGGGTGCGTACTTGGCGCCCCACGCAGCGCGGGAAATGATTTCGGTCATGGTCAGGCTCCGATGACGGTCGTTGTCGCGGCTCCGATGGAGTGCACGACTTCTTGGACGGTGATGGTCTGGGAGACGCTTTCGTCGGCGTCGCTGGGGATGCTGATCGTGTGGTTGACGCGGATAGCCGGCAGGAACGGCAGGACGAGCCGGATGCGCGACCCGCGCCG
The DNA here is from genome assembly GCF_000515355.1 of Promicromonospora kroppenstedtii DSM 19349. Taxonomy (GTDB): domain Bacteria; phylum Actinomycetota; class Actinomycetes; order Actinomycetales; family Cellulomonadaceae; genus Promicromonospora; species Promicromonospora kroppenstedtii. Next base: position 15,714 of record NZ_KI911740.1, read on the forward strand.
GATGGCGCGTTCGGTCATGCGCTGGGCTGCAAGGTTCCGCGCGGCCTCGGTCGATCCGGCCGGCGGTGCGCCGCGCCGCTCGACCCGCTGAACGAGGGACGGCGAGCCGGACAGGTAGAGGCCGGTGCGTGTGCGCTCGACGTCGTTCGCGTCGGTCCATGACCAGCGGAGGAACGTGCCGTCCGCGTAGCCGCTGTCCCGGGTGTACGTGTAGTCGATCGGCTCGAGCGGCTCGAAGTAGTTCAGGCCGGCGGGGTCGAACGCGTTGTGGAACTGCGAGAAGACGGCCGATCCGATGCGGGTCCCGATGTGGAAGAACGAGCCCTGCGGGTGCACGATGCCGCCGACGAGGTCCGCGGCAGCCTGTGCCGTGTCCCAGGTGCTCACGCCCTCGTCGAACACGTCCAGGCCGTTGACGGCGCCGGCGTTCAGGGATTCATCGGCCGTGACGAGCACGCCCTCCAGGAACGGCACTGTCCGCAGCGCGGAGGTGATCTGCGAGAGCACGGTCTGCGTCGTGCCGGAGTGCAGCACCTGGCCGTCCAGGGCGAGGGAGTCCTTGGAGGCGAGCCGAAACTCCATGGTCGTACGGGATCGGCTACGGGTCTTCTCGCGGGCGGCGAAGTAGAACGTGCTGTTCATGGCTGTGTTGCCGGCGACGTCGCGGGCCAGGTTCACGGTGCACAGCGGGCCAAACGGTCCGCTACCGCGGTAGAGGGGGTTCACGCCCCACAGCGTGGAGTCGTAGGGGACGACGACACGCCCTTGGTACAGGGGGGTCTGGCCCTCTCTCTGCGTGACTTCACCGTCCAGGATGGGCAGTGAGTACGGGATAGACGGCGTGCCCAGGTCGGAGGCCGTGAACGTCGCCGTGTCGGTCGCGATGCGGGGTGCGTCGGGCATGGTTCCTCTCTCAGCTCGCCAGAGCGAACGGGACTTGCACCGTCCACTTCCGGGCGCGGTCGCTGGCGAGCTGCGCGCGGCCGGCGAGCTCGAACACCAAGGTCTCGGTCACGCCGCCCGTGGACACGGCCGTGGACGTAGACGCATTCACCGCGCCGTCCCATGACGACGTGAAGCCAGGCGGGGCGTACGCGCCGTCGAAGTGGCCGGGCAGCGCTGCCGCGTCAGGGACCGCCAGAGCGCACGTCACGTCGACGGTGGCGCCCAAGGGCCAAACCTGCGAGGTAGCGAAGTAGCGGCAGCCGAAGTTGCCGGCGGGGCTCGTGGTGGTGGCGACGTGCCCGACTCTCTGCCAGACGCCAGGCGCCGTTGGTGACGCCGCACCATTGGCCCCTGTGTCGGCGAAGCTTGGCGCCGGCGCCTGCCAAGCTACGTTCGCGCGGCCGGACGCAACGGCGATGCTCGTGCGCACGTAGATACTGCCGGCCAAGTCGGTGCCGGTCGGCCACAGGCCGAGGTCCACGCCGGGAATCGCGTACCCGAACGAGCTTGCGCCGCCTGTGCTGGCAGTCGTGAACGTGTACCGGGCGTACGTCGTGACCATGGTCCCGTCCGGGAGGACGGGACCGTCGCTCGCACCGGTGACCATCAGCTCGGACGTGACGCCGCCGGTACCAGGAACAGAGGTCCAGGGCGGCGCCTGCATCGCTCGAGGGTCGGTGACGAAGTTGGTGTGCACCTCGCGGCCTTCCCGCACTGCGAGAGTTGCAGGGCCAGCCGTGGCGAATCCGTCCACAATCGCCCTGGCAGTCGCGTAGTCGCGCACGAGCAGTGTCGCCGACCCGCTCTTGGTCGTAGCCGGCCGACGGGAGATGTAGGGGTTCCCGCTCGGCGGCTGGGTGATGATCGTCCGGGAGTCTCGGCCGACGTCAAGCGTCAGGACGAGGTCCACGGGGTGCGTCTGACCGTTCGGGGTCGTGATGGTCGTCATACTGCGGCCTGTCCGTAGGCGCGGATCTGGATGCTTACCGGCAGCGCGGCCGTGGCGGCGCGCCACGCGGCGACGTCCTGGTTGGCGCGCTCGAGGTAGGCGCGGACCTGGACGGGGATGTCTCGCCCGTCGATGCCGTTGATCTTGCGCTGTGTCGCGGCGGTGGTGCCCTTGTCGGAGACCTTGACCTCGGTGTTCTTCTGGTTCGGGATGCGGCTGATCGAATCGCGGTATTGGTTCGCCGCGCCCTTGGCCGTGTCGAACGACTCTTGAGAGTCCTCGATGCGCCGGATCACGTCGCTCAGTCGCTGCTCGCCGGTGAGGCCGAGATCCTGGTATGCGCCGGCGTTCCCCCGGATGTCGTCGTGCAAGAGCTCGTGCCCGGCGCGCAGCTTCCCGAGTACACGGTCGGACGTGTCGCCATAACCGATCAGCGCCAGGGCGGCGTCCTCTGCGGGGACACCAAGATCCTTGAGGAGGTCGATCCGCTTCATGTTGTCGTCGTACGACTCGCCCATGGGGTCGAAGAGTGACCGCAACTGGCCCTGGAAGAACTCATCGGACAGGTAGTCCTGACCGGAGTTCAGCAGGTCCTCGTACATCGCCGAGGCGTCCTCGGCGATCTGCTCCATCCGCTGCTTCCACTCGCCGTACACGCCGGCGGCCACCGTGACCATCGCGGCGCCGGCGAGCGACCACGGCCCGGGTAGGAGGGTCGCGGCCTCGGCAGCTACTTCAACGACACCGTCAAGAGCGTCGGCCATGTTGAACCCGTTCTCAGCGAACGAGCCGGCCAGCTCTCCCATCGTCTCGTTGACCGACGCCTTGACCTCGTTCAGGAGGTCCTGCGTCTTTGTCAGAGGCCCCTCGGTGTCGATGTCGATTTCGACGTCGTCCAGCGAGCGCTTGAGCTCGTCCACGGCCTCGCGGACCTTGTCCACGTCGCGGGGCCCCTGGGCGGCCAGCCGCTCGAGGGCGTCCAACGTGCCCTGCTTGAGCTCGGTCCCAGCCTCTGCGGCGGCGCGCTTGAGGTCGTCCAGAGCCTCGGTTTTGGTCTTCCCGGACGCAGCGGCCAGGTCGTCCAGGGTCCGGGCCAGCTCACGGAACTCGGACTTGGTCGGGCGAGCCGCGGCCTCGGCCTTTTCGAGGCCGGCCTCGATCTGGGCACCCATCGATTCGCCGCCGGCGGCGACGTCGTCCAGCGTCTTGCCGAGGTCGGCAACGCTGGACGCGTCGGCCTGGGCGAGCACGTCGATCTTGACGGGCACTACCTCTTCCCCTCCCACGCCTCATAGATGGTGCGGACCACGGTCTGTACGTACAGGGACACGAGCCGGGGCATGGCGGCACTTAGCGCCGGGTGAACGACGCGGCCCTTGCGAACCGGGCCGGGTAGCTGGTTCTGTGTGCGTCGTCGGACATGGACAGACTGACCGCGCCGGCGCTCGGTGTACGTCGTGTAGCCCTTGGCCGGGTCGCCGAACTCGAGGGCCGACGCGATGTCATCCCGGATCAGCGGCGACGTGCCCGCCTGCAGCGTGATCCGGGACGAAGACGCGCCGACGCGCACCCCGTTGAAAACGGCCCTGTCCATGCGTGTCCGGGTTTGTCCAATAATCGCGTCCTGTGTCCAGATGCCAGGCAGAGCAGAGCGCAGGTTCCGGGCTGTCTGGTTCTTCACCGTGCGGTCCACGGCCTTGAGCGCGGTAGCCGCGGCGGTCACCTCGCGGACACCCTCGACCCGGACACGTGCCATGTCAGGCGCCGGCGGCGATCGGCGTCGGCTGTCCGACCACGGCCAGGGACACAGTCGCGGTCGCGACAACCCCCTTGGCGCCACCGATCGGAACCGGGATGACGAGCACCTCGCCGGAGTAGCCCTTGCCCGTGGTACCAGTGGGGCGTACCTCGAACGGGACCTTGGTGCCGATGTTCGCAGGGTCGTTCAGGAACCCCTGCAAGCTGTCTGCCGTGGTCTGGTCCTGGGCCAGGATGAGGTCCAGTGTCCAGGTGACCGTGCCGACGTCGGCGATCTGTGCGTCACCGAAACCGTCCCACGTGACGACGACGGCGTTCGGGGTGAGCGTCGCCGAGCTGCACGACTTGTCGTACTCCTCGCCGCCGAGCTCGATGTGCGGGTTCTTCATTACGAGCGGCACGAGGGCCACAGTCTGCGTCATGGAGTCTGCTGCCTTTCAGTGAGCGAAAATGCGTTGATCTTGTAGGCGTGGAACGCGTTCACGGTGGTGCGTTCCACACCGGACCAGCCGAGGAACTCGTGCTTGTCCAGCGCGGCCAGGACGAGGGGTACAGCAGCCTCGAGCAGGTCTTCCCGGGCCGCCGGGTCCAGGTCCGTCCCGACAAGCACGTAGACGGCGCACGGCACGCGCCAGTAGACGAGGGGCATGGTCGGCTCGGGCTCGATGCCCTGCGGTGCCAGTACGACGGTGACGTGCGGGACGCTGTCCGGCTCGTCCGGGTAAGGCAGCAGGGTGTACTTGGCCGGCAAGACACCGTCCGCCTGCAGGGCGTCGCGCAGCAGGGCGCGGGCTTCCATCATCGCGGGCCCTTCCGGACGGCCTTACGCGGACGTAGTAGTTGCTTGACCCGCCAGTCGAGTGGAAAGACGGTGACCTGGACACCGTCGAACCCCTGGGCGTCGCCGCCGTTGCTCACGGACTCGCGGATGCTGGCACGTGCCTGCAGGGCCTGTGCTCGAGCGAGCCGGGCAGGCACGGGGCCGACCGTGTCCGGCGTCCAGACTCGGCGGTTGTTGTCCAGCGGCTCGTACAGCAGACATTCCTCGTACGCGCTGGACAGGGCGTCGGCAAGGTCGTCCGGGTCCGCGTGCGCGGCCCAGGACGCGGACGCCACGAGGGCGTCCACGTCCACCCAGCCGATCACGACCGGATCGGGCAGCGGCTCGGTCATCGGATCAGGCGCCGGTCGTGACCGCGACGAGACCGATCTTGCTGTTCTCCATGATCCCGTCGTAGGCGAACGCGGCCTCGGTCATGTTGCCGTGGGCGACGTCCTGCGTGGACACGCGGATCGGAGTTGCGCCGCCGAGCTGGTGGAGCTTGGCCGTGTTCTTGGTGCCGACCCGGACGACGCCGTCGCCCACGGCCTCGTCGCCGATGATCGTGACGCCCTCGAGGTCGCCCGACAGCGCGTTGAGCGTGGCCTGCACGTACGCCGGCGCGCTGTCGCTCGTGAGGAACAGCCAGTCGTCGTACAGGTCCTCGCCGAACAGCGCGAAGGTCGGCTTGCCGGCCTTGAGCGTGCGCTTGAGGTAGCGGACACCGCGCACGAGCTTGAACAGCGCCTCGGGCACGGTGGCCGGGATGTCGGCGGACGGGATCACGAGGGGCGACGCGTTGGCGGCCGTGGTCAGGTAGGTGCGCACCTTGGCGTCGGTGCCCGCCGCGTAGTCGTCGTTCACCGCGCGCCAGAACGCGGCCCAGAACTCGGGCGAGGGGAAGTCCACGTGCACGCGGTCCACGTTCCAGCCGCCGGCCCAGCGCTCGGCGTCCTTCTCCTTCATGCCGGCGGTCACGGGCGACGTCGGCACCTCGGCGCCACCGCCGGCGTAGGCGGCGCCCTTGGGCTTGGCCGTGAGCGTGAAGCCCTGCATCTTCATGCTCGTGAGCGACGCCGAGCCGATCAGCGGCGTGTACTCGGGCTCGTAGTCCACGCCGTCCCACAGCTCGCCGAGCCACTGCGGCTGGTGGACGACGTCGAACACGCCGGCCTGGGTGACCTGCGCCAGGGCGGCGGTGAGCGCCGGCGTCCCCTCCTTGGCGGAGGTGCCGAGCAGGGTGAACACCTCGTTCGCGGTCAGGACGTCGGGGTCTGCGTTCTCCACGCGCGGCTTGACGCCCTGGAAGGTCGGGCGCTTGGCGGGGCGCTTGGTGCTGGCGGTCATGGTTGCCTCTCCGGGGTCGGTGTTCTCGGGCGCGTCCCCCGCGTCCGTGGTCTGGGTGTCCGGCTCGTCGCCGGCGTCGTCGTCCTGGTCCTCGTCGTCGGTCTCGTCCTCGTCGTCCAGCTCGCCGACGTCGGCCGCGGTGAGCAGCGACGACGGGTAGGCCGGCTTCACCACGTGGCCGAACCCGATCAGCTCGCCGGCGAGCAGCTCGCCGGCACGGATGGTGGGGCGCTCGAGTTCGACGGAGACACCGGGCCGGGCGCCGGCCATGGCCTCGGCGAGCAGCTCGTCGCCGGCCGGCGTGGGCAGCGCGGACGCGGTGAGCAGCAGGCCCTCGGCGTCCTCGGTGATGGACTCGGCGCGGGACAGCCGGCGGTCCTGGTCGTGCTGGTAGTTGCCGAACAGGGTGGTCACGTCGGCCGGGAGCTTGATCGACCCGCGGCGCGCGGTCACGATGCCCTTGCTCGTCCGGCCGGGCTCGCCGTACTTCACGAGCCGGTAGGTCAGGGTGCGGTCCTCGGCGGACGCGGTGAGCAGCGTCCCCGACACCTTGAGCGTGTTGGTCACGGGTCAGTCCTCCACGTTGGGGCCGGCGCCGTCGTCGGGCTGCTCGGCGAGGTTGGAAAGGTCGAACGCGATTGAGTGGCCCGGGGCGCACACGGTGTCCAGGGAGAGGTGCGCGGACAGCGCCATGGCCCATACCCCTTGGACGAGGTCGCGGACGTCGGAGCGGCCGTCCTTCTTCGTCTCGTAGGTCAGGGACGCGGTGACGCCGGACGCGGAGAGCATGTTCGCGGCGATGGCGGTGTGCCGGCCGACGTCGATCGCCTGGAAATTGCGGCCCTCGATATACAGCTCGTGGTTCGCCTGTTGGCCGACCGCGTTGAGCGAGTAGCCGTACGGCGTGAACACGACTGCGCCGTTGGGGTCGGTACGCGCCTTGACGTAGTCGTCCACGATCCCCTGGGCCTCGTCCATCGCTTCCCTGGACTCTGGATCTGCGTCCTCGTCGTCGGGCTCGGCGAGTTCGATGTCCTCGTCCTGCTTGATCTCCACGACGGGGATGGCGGCCAGCGCACGCAACCATCGGTCCTCGAGCTCGGCGGCGCCGCGGATGGTGCGGCGGCCGGCGACGAGCAGCGGGTCCGTGGGCGAGCGGAACAGGATCACGTCCAGCTCGCCCTGCACCTCGCTGTCGATCGTGATTTCGTCGTCGCTGTTGAAGTCCCAGCGGTCGAGCGGGACGTGTACGGCGCCGGTGATGGCGGGGATGAACGTGGAGCCGTCGCGGGACTGCCAGCCGTCGTCGGGCTTGGTCGAGCGCTCGAGCTTCCAGAGGGACCAGCCCTCAAAGAGCATGTCGTCCAGGGTGTCCGCGGTGCGGAACTGCCATGGTTCCTGGCCACCGGTGTTGGTGAGCCACTCGGGCTGGTCGGCGACCGGGACCGGAATGTCCCGTGCGGCGCCGGCGGCGTCGGTGACGCTGCGCGTGGTGCCGTCGTACTCCTTGAGCGGCTGCCCGCTCACGGGGTAGCAGATGAGCCACCGGGCGTTCGCGACGGCCGGGACGAGCATGGCCTCTTCACGTGAGACGAGGGTGTGCTCCGCGCCGAGCGCGTCCGCGTAGACGACCGATTGCAGGTTGGACGTGGTGTGCGGCGTCGCCGGCCGGACGCTCGAGCGCCGGGCGAGACGCGACGAGCCGTGCCCGCCGTTGGTCTCGAACCGGCGCATCAGTCCAGAGAAGATCCCCACGGGAGACGATCATCCGGAGAACCCTTACATCGGCCGACTCGGAATCACCTGCGGCGTGACTTGGCCGTGTAGCCGGCGCTGCGGGCGATCGTCTCGCCCGGGTGCGCGCGTAGCTCGTGGTCGATCGCGAGGGCGCGGGAGCCGCCCCGGCTGCCGGCTATCCAGCGGACGCCGCACGTCTTGCAGCCGCCGACCGTGCAGCTCACCGACTCGTCGTGGAAGTAGCTCATGCGGCCGGCCTCTCGGTGGTGCGGACGGTGGGACGGGCGCGCGTCGTGCGGGCTCGTCGCGTGGCCTTGTCGTAGTGCCACAGCGCCAGGGCGGCGGCGGTCAGGGGGGTGATGCCGTGCGCGGACGCCTTGTGCCCGAACAGGCGCGCAGAGTCGCCGGCGACGTTGCGCCAGTTCGCGCCGTCCACGGCGGCGTCCAGGTCCTTCTGGCGGTAGTGGACGAGGTTGCCGGCGGCGAGCTCGGACACGAACCGTTGCGCGGCGCCCTGCGAGTCCTTCATGTTCATCGGCGCCAGCCGGACTGGCGGCGTCCGGCGGGTGATGCTCTCGGCCGGGTTCGTGTTCTGCCCGATGACGTCGTAGGCGATCTGCGCACGGGACTCCCGGCCGATCCGGTGGGCCTCGAGGGGGAGCCACGCGACGGACGAGCGGTAGGCGAGCACCTCGACGTGCGCGCGGCCGTCCTCGTCGCGCCACGCGCACGCGATAGCGGCCGCCGACGCGTCGGGCGCGACGTCGAACGCGACACCGACACGGCGGGGCCGGACGGGCATCGTGTCGGCGCCGGCGTTCTTCCATTGCTCGGCGTCGATCGCGGACACGGCGGCGTCCGCCGGCCACTGTCCCAGATACTCGCGCTGGAACTCCACGAGCGTCATGTCCGCGAAGTTCTCGCGGATCACCTCGAGCGTGGTGAGGGTCCCGATGCCCGGGTGCGCGGCGAGCCACACCGCTTCGTCGGTCGGGTCGGCCTCGAGCGGCGCCGCGTACTCGAGGATGCCCCAGACGCCGGCGCGGCCCTTCTCGAGCGAGCGCCACAGCAGCCCCGACCGACGCTTGCCAGCGGTGCCGGCTACGACGAGCTGCGCCTCCGGGACGGTGTCCATCGTGGGGTTGATGCCGCCGAGCAGCTCGTCCGCGGCCTCGTCGTCCTCGGTCTCCTGGGCCTCGTCCAGGATGATCAGGTGGTATTCCTCGCCGCGGTACACCTCGGCATCCGGCGGCAGCACCATGAACACGGAGCCGTTGGCCCACTCGATCCGCTCGCCGCCGTTGCTGCGGTAGATCCGGTAGTGGACGTGGTCGTTGTCGGTGCGGGTGCAGCCGTCCGGGCGGGTCCTCGAGGGGCGTAGGCACGGGTCGTGGCGCTCGAGCTTGACCGCCATCTTGAGGAACCGGTCGCGGCCCTTCTTCCCGCTCTGCGCCGAGAACGCCGTGTAGTAGTCCGGGCGGGTCGTGCAGCGGCCGACGGCGAGGGCGAGGATGCCGTCCGTCTTCCCGGACCGGCGCGGCTCGGTCTTGGCCATGCGGCGGTGCCGGGGCAGGCCGTCCGGCTTCGTCGCGTTCATGATCCGGCCGAACCGCTCTTGATGCGGCGACGGCACGAAGCCGAGCAGCGCGGCACCGTGGATCAGGTCGTCAATCGCGACGTCGGCCTTGGCCGGCGAGTTGTGCAGCGGCTTGCAGTAGCGCCGGCCGAACGGGGATTTCAGGTTGGGCAGCTTGGGCGCCGGCGTCGCGCCGGCTCCCCCGTGGGGAGAGAAAGGGAGTGGCCGACTAGCGAGGGCTCCCACCGCCGGCTCAAAACCGGCGAGTGCGAGCTGTTCGAACGCTCGCCGGTGCTCGGTGATGCCGTTCACCATCCCCTGATTCCTCGGTCTCTCTCGGTCGCGCGTGTCAGCGTCGGTGCGTGGTTGGTGCTGGTCTGTGTCTTGCTCTGTCGCTTGCGGTTCGTGATGCTGGCGCCGAGCTTCCCGCCGGCGCTGGTGTTGCAGCGCCCGCACTCCGGGTGCTGGTTGCTCGGGTCCGTCTCGGACCCGCCGAGCGCCCGGTCCACGAGGTGGCCCACGGTCCACGGGCCGGACGCGGTGAGCATCCGGCCACAGCGCCAGCACGGCAGCGGAAGCCGCGGGCGCCAGTAGGCGCGCGCGGCTTCCACCTTCCGGCCTGACCAGGTCACGCCAGGATGAACAGCCGGACGAGGGCGCCGAGCACGACGCCGACGAGCGCGCCGGCGAGGATCGACGCGGCCACGAACAGCATGGGGCGGCTCATGCCGGCACCACGTCGCGGACGTCCTCGGCCACCGTGGAGTGCGACAGCCCCACCTCTGCGGCGATGGCGCGCACCGTGTGGCCCTGGGCGCGGAGGTCGCGTGCTCGCTCACGAGCTGCGGCGCGGGCGGGCGAGGTGACGCGACGCCGGCCGCCGCGCGGCTTGCGCTGGTCAGCGACCTTGGCGCGGAGCCGCTCGAGCTGCTCGGGCTCCACGAGGTGCAGGTCCGCGGACTCGATCCCCTCGAGCACCGACAGCGGCGACGGCGCGGGCTCGGGCTCGGGCCGGCCGATCATCCGAGCGGCGATTTCGTGCGTGCCGAGCAGCGACCCGATCGGGAACAGGCCGGCGAGCGTGGCGCCCACGAGGCCCTCCCATCCGCCAGGGCCGTAGCTCCATGCGTGAGCGGCGTTCGCCGAGCTGGACACCAGGGTCCAGAGAGCGACCCACGTCCAAGGGCGCGCGGCCGACTCGCGCCGCGCCGTGGCCGCCAGCGCCGAGTACGTGTACACGCCGATCGCGCCATCGATGAACACCGGGATCAGCGGGGCGAGGCCGAGCGGCACGGCGGCCCACGGGGCGAGCGCGGACAGGCCGGCGTAGGACAGCGTGAAGCTGATCCCGACGAGCGCGGCGGTCGCAAGCAGGGCGACGGCGAGAGCGCCCCGGGTGTCCGGGTTGATCAGTGCGGGGCGGTGCTGGGACATCAGATCTCCTTGGGTCGGCGCCGGCGTGCGCGGGCGGCGGTGAGCGAGATGACGTTGTTGAGGCTGTCGTCGTGCGCGACGAGAGCAGGGATGTCTAGGTGAGGCTGCGCGAACCTTGCCCTCCGGGCCGCTTTTTCGGTCGCCTCGCGCTTGGCGAGACGCCGACAGAACGGGCACAGCGGCCGGCCGTCGCGCGTCTTCCGCCACGAGTCGTACCCGTGCTCGCACGTCACCTCGCCAGGCCCCGGGCGGGTCACAGCAGCCTCTGAGCGCGTAGCCGCGCCCGCGTGTGCGGGTCGGCCTTGGGCGATGCGAGCAGTGCGGCCGCCAGGGCCGCACGTGCGCCCTGAGAGCCGGGAAGGGTGCTTGGCACCTCGGGACCGTCCCCGCGCGCCGTAGGCGCTTCCTGTGAGGGCTGCGAAGCAGCTCCTGAGGGTGCCTGAGAGGTAGGAAGATCCTTTGAGCGGGGAGGCGCGCCTCCCGGCCCTCCCACTTGGGGGGTGGGGTCACCGCTCAGTGCCACATGTTCTGACCTGGGAAGATGCTTCCCACGCGTCTGATTGCGGAGCCGAGTACGGGTGTACCGGGTCTTGATCGACCGAATCCGCTCGAGCGTCTCGGCGCGGTAGGCGCGCACCTTCTCGTCGTTGATCGGGCGGGCGAGCATCACCAGCTCCACGAGCCGGGTCTTGACGATCCGGAACCAGCCCGGCCGGCCCTTGCGGTCGCTGGCGTTGTTGATGTCGATGCCGCCGCGCGTCCACTCGAGCACGCCCAGGTCCTCGAGCAGGTGCAGGCACCGTGTCGTCCACTTGAGCGACAGGCCGGCGCGGCCGGCAATGTCGTAGGCCGTGGCCTTGCCGGCGGCCGAGCCGTACGGCAGGGCGTGCACGAGCGCGTGCAGCGTCGAGCGCACGCCCTGCATGGCGCGGCCCGACAGCTCGCCCCAGCCGGCGTTGGCGAGGGACGTCATCAGGTGCGGCGTGAGGGCGAGCGGTGACGGCTTGGGCAGTGGGGCGTCCCATCCCTTGCCGTAGTCCCTGCGCGGCTTGGTGCGGCTCACGTCAGTGCCTCACGATCGGGCGCGTCCTCGAGGTAGACGGTCTCCGGCACAGCGCGCGGATCGCGACCGAACCGCTCGCGGTACACGGCGACGTAGCGCCGAGCTCGAGCGCGCTGCTCGAGCGACAGGGCGGAGCGGCCCGGCAGGAAGCCGGTCACGCGGCGCGCTCCGGGCGGGTTGCCGCTGCCATGGCGTCGTCCCACGTCGGGTACCACGAGTAGTCGAACTCGCCGCGGGCGCACACCCATGGCTCGGCGAGCACGTTCCCGTACGGGGGCGGCGTCTTGAAGACGAACGTCCTGGCGTCCGAGTTGGAACCCGCCGGCGCAACCGGGGCGGTCACGGGGGCGCCGGCGGGTGTCTGAGGGCGGCTCATCGGGACACCCCGGCGATCTCGTCCAGGGAGCAACGGAGGCCCGCTGCTATCCGGATCAGAGCGGGGACGCGGGGAAGGTGATCGTGATTCTCCAGCCGAACGACCGTGCTCACAGATACCTCTGTCTCTACCGCGAACCGCTCGCGTGAGAGTCCAAGCTCTTCCCTGCGTTCTCGCGCGAACTGACCTGCCGTCCGAATTGCCATATCGCAGATCGTGCAGGGTATTGCTGGACATGTCAAACCAGACCGCTTAGCATTTCTGACATGTCACAGACTGAGCAGGTGGCACGGGTTCACTGGCCGCTCAACGACGGCCGGGCTGCGTGCATGGGTGGGGAGGTCGAAACGGCGCCACCCGAGCAGGCCGCGACCATGCCGTTCTGCGGCGCGTGCCTCGCGGTTCTCACCTTCGTTGGTGTGCACCGCGAGTTCTGGGGTGACGGAAGCTGCTTGCCGCCGACTGAGCGTCCTAGTCAGGCACTAGCAAGGCTGCGGGGGACGCCGTGGGCGAGCATGTTCAACACTCACCGCCCGAAAGGGGCGAATACCTGGTGGTTCGAGAACAAGGAGGGCGACAAGTGACCGTCGTCGCGCAAGAGGTGACCTGGGGCGACGCGATCGTCGTCGCCGCGTTCAGGGCCCCGCGAGGGCTCAACGGAGCGGTGGAGTCCATTCACCGTGAGCTGGGTCCCGGCATCGGGTCTCGCAACACGTTCGCCAAGTACCAGCGAGTGGACTCGCCGGACGACCTGCGACCCAAGGACCTGTTCCGGGTCTGGTTGCTGCTCGTCGCTCTCGACGTTGACCCCGCACGGTGGGGGATAGACGACGAGGTCGTACCCGGTGGGTACGACCTCGGTCGATTGAAGGAAAGGCTCCCGCGGTTGGACTTGAACCAACGACCGTCCGATTAACAGTCGGATGCTCTGCCAGCTGAGCTACGCGGGATCGTGTTCACCCGTCCCGTTGACCGGGTGGGCGACCGGTGAAAACTCTAACAGGTCTCAGCGGGTAGTCCCGACTCGAATCCCCCTCGGATGACAGCGGTCTCGATCACACCCCATGGCCCGGGCACAGAAGTCACGGTCTACCCAGTCATCCGGCGTCGAAAAGCCGCCAGATTCCGGCGTAATCGCTGGGTAGACCGTGACTTTTACGCATGCTCCCGTTTGGCGGGACCGGTCACCGGCCCACCATGCCCATCCCGGCCTCGTTGTACCGGTCGCCCAGCACCCCGACTCGTGCAGCCAGCCCGTTCAGGTCCGCCACGTCGTCGGCCGACAGCGCCACCGCAGTCGCCTTCGTGTTCTCCTCGACCCGCGCCAGACGCCGTGTCCCCGGGATCGGCACGATCCACGGCCGCTGCGCCAGCAGCCAGGCGAGAGCCACCTGGCCCGGCGTCGCACCCTGCGCCTCCGCGAGGGCGCGCACATGCTCCACCAGTACCTGGTTCGCGTCGCGGTTCGCGGCGGTGAACCGCGGGATCGACGCCCGCATGTCGTCGGCCGTGAACGACGTCGACGCGTCGACCGACCCGGTCAGAAACCCCCGGCCGAGCGGGCTGAACGGCACGAACCCGATGCCGAGCTCGGCGAGCGTGGGCAGCACCTCCGGCTCGGGGTCGCGCGTCCACAGCGAGTACTCGCTCTGCACGGCCGTGACCGGGTGCACCGCGTGCGCCCGGCGGATCGTGGCCGGGCTCGCCTCCGAGAGTCCGAAGTGGCGCACCTTGCCGGCCTCGACCAGCTCCTTGACCGTGCCGGCCACGTCCTCGATCGGCACGTCGGGGTCCACGCGGTGCTGGTAGAACAGGTCGATCACGTCGGTGCGCAGGCGCCGCAACGAGGCGTCGGCGACGGCGCGGATGTGCTCCGGCCGGCTGTTCAGGCCCACGGTGGCGCCGTCCTCGATGCGCCAGCCGAACTTGGTGGCGATCACCACCTGGTCCCGCACCGGCTCCAGCGCCTCGCCGACGAGCTCCTCGTTGACATACGGGCCGTAGACCTCGGCGGTGTCGAACAGGGTGACGCCACGCTCCACGGCGCCCCGCAGGACGCCGATCATCTCCTCGCGCGTGCCCGGGTTGGGGCCGTAGCCGGCGGACATCCCCATGGCGCCGAGGCCGACGGCGGATACCTCCAGGCCCTGGCCCAGCGTGCGGTGGTGCATGACGGTCTCCTTCGGTTGGTCAGCGGTCACACCGTAGTCCCGGGACTCGCGGGACACGCCCCGGTGTTGCACGGTGGAGTGGTCGGCCGCATCGCGCGTTCGGCAGCAGGGGGCGCCGGCAGTGCCCGGAGGGGAGCATGCGATGACCCAGTGGACCGAGCACGAGCTCGTGCAGGTCGACGGAACCGAGGAGCTGCAGGTCTCGTCCTACCGTCCGGACGGCACCCTGCGCCCCTACGTGACGATCTGGACCGCCCGCCTGGGCGGCGACGTATACGTCCGCTCGGCGTACGGCCCGGACAACGGGTGGTTCCGCCGCGCCAGGGCCTCGGGCACGGGCCGCGTGAAGGTGGGTGACGTCGAGCGTGACGTCCGGTTCCAGCAACCGGTCGAGGACGTCCACCCCGCCCTCGACGACGTCTACCGCCGCAAGTACGCCAAGCACGACAAGAGCATCGTCGGCACCGTCGTGGGCCCGCAGGTCGTGGGAACGACGCTCCGCCTGGTCCCGCAGGACTGACCGGCCGAGCCCGCCCGGGCCCGACGACCCGGGGAGTCAGGCCGGCAGCCCCGCCGCGCTGCGTACCCGCGCCTCGGCGGCGTCGATCACCCGTGCCGTCTCCGGGTCGGCGAGATCCACGCCGTTCCCGCCGATCACCTGCGAGAACAGCTCGCCGTCGACCCGGCGCCGCACCGCCACGCGGGCGGATCGCCCGCCGGGCAGCTTCACGGGCTCGGCCAGCACCACTGACCACTGCACCCGCTCCCGGAGCACCTGCGGCAGCACCGTGCGGCGGCCGTCGAGGGCGATCGGCGTCGGTTCGTCGCCGTCCACCCAGTGCACCCGGATCACGTTGGACTCGGTGTCGTAGGTGGCCCGGTCGACGTCGGCCCACTCCCGGTGCACGACGACGGACGGTGCGCCCCGCGACTCCGTGTCGCCCTTCGCGGCGGGCACCTCGGGCGCGGAGATCAGCAGGAGCTCGGCGCGCGTGGCGAAGGCCCAGGCATCCCCGGCCGACGTGACCAGCGGCGCCTGGGCCAGCACCGAGTCGGTGCGGTGCGAGCGGACGGCGCGGCGGACCGCCTTCTGCGGGCGGTGCGCGAACCACGAGCTGAACCCCATGACACCCAGGCTAGTGGCCCGTGCGTCGCTGACCGGGCAGGGTGCTGGGCGAAGTCGGCAGTTGGCATCGAGATCGGTCCGGAGATGGACCGATCTCGAGGCCAACTGCCGAACATGGGATGAGTCACCGGCCGTCGGCGTGAGCATCTCCGACGCGACGTAGTTCACCCCCTGAACGGTCGGCGGAGACCCCCCGGGTGCCGTAGGTTCGAGCCTCGTGACCTTGACGAACACCGTGCCTCCCGCCCAGCCGACGGACGGGAGGCCGGACGGTTCGGCAAGAGAGCGCCGGGAGGCGAAGGCCCGCCGCCGGCGCGCTCTGCGGAGGACCCTCGCGGCCACCATCGTGGTCGTCGTCCTGCTCGGCCTGGCGGGGCTCGCCTGGTACCTGGTGTCCGACGTCGAGGACCTCGGCACGCAGAACGTCGCGGCCCGTCACCTCCTGGCCTCGTCCGAGTCCCGGGTGGCCGACCCAGCGACCCGTGAGGCGCTGGCGGAGCAGATCGCGGCGGCCGACGCCGTGCTCGCCGAGCCGTTCCTGACCCGGCTCACCATGGGCACCGCGGAGGTGGGTGATGCGCTCGGTGCGGCGTCGGACGCCGTCCGCGCGTCCATGGTGGACCTCGCCCGGCACGAGGTGACCGCGGCCCGCAAGAGCCTCGCGGCCGCGACCGGCCGCGGCGAGAAGATCTACGCGGCGACGGAGGGCAAGGGGGCCGACGACGCCGTCCGGTCCAGCCTGCGCGCCGCCCTGGACACCGGCACCGCGGCCGACGCCGCCGCGAGCTCGGCCTTCACCGGAACGGACCTGGAGCGGCTGAGCGAGGCCGAGTACGACCTGACCACCAAGCGTTCCGTCGTCACGGCGGCCACGGAGGCGATGGCCACCGCGCAGGACGCGGTGACCTGCCCGGCGCCGGACCAGGTGTGGGACCCGGACAGCGGCAAGCTGCAGAAGGACCAGCTCGCGCGCATCCCGTGGGCCCCCGACTTCGTCGTGCGGGCCGACGTGCTGGACGGGCTGATCGCGCTCGACAAGGCCTACCAGGCGGAGTTCGGCACCCACCTGACGATCAACTCGGCCTACCGCTCGTACGCCTCCCAGGAGGAGCTGTACGACCCGTCGTCGCCCATCGCCGCAGCGCCCGGCTGCTCGAACCACGGCCTCGGGCTCGCGGTCGACATCGGCGGCGGCGTCGAGACGTTCGACACCCCGCAGTACAACTGGCTCAAGTCCCACGCCGAGGCCCACGGCTGGATCCACCCGGCGTTCGCGGAGCCGAACGGCCGCGTGCCGGAGCCGTGGCACTGGCAGTCGGTGCTCGCGCGCGAGAGCTCCTGACCCGCGCCATTCCGCGGATATCGGCCTGGTTTGACCGTCTTGTCGTTTTCGACGTGCGAGTGACCTGGGAACGGGGGAGGGTCGATACAACGCGGCGCGACCCAGTGCCCGCGTGGTGGAAGGAGAAGCACATGCCCGGATGGCTCATCCTCATCCTGATCGGCGTGGTCCTCGTGATCCTCGGTGTAGCCACCGAGATCGGTCAGTTCCTGATCTGGATCGGCGTGATCGTCCTCGTGGCGAGCCTGATCATCGGCCTCGTGGGCCGCAGACGCGTCTAGCGTCCCGGAACGAACTGCTCGACCTCGCCGGTCCGGCGCCCGCTGCAGGGCGCCGGACCGGCGTCTTTCCCGGGTCTCTCTCAGCGGCCGCGGGTAGGGGGTTGCCATCCGGGAAACCGGTTACTAGGATCTGGGAAACCGGTTACTCGGATTCACCCGCTGCGCGCAACACAGCAATGTCCCGCATTCAACGACGAACGTGAGGCAATGACGATGAGACGACCCAGAGCTGTCCAGTTCCTCTCGGCGGTGGCGGCGGTGACCCTCGCGGTCACGATCGGGGTGACTGCCCAGTCCGCCCCGGACGCGGTGGCGGCCACGGGCCCGGCCACGGGTTTCGCCACGCAGAACGGCGGGACCACCGGCGGTGCCGGCGGCCAGACCGTGCGAGCCACCACGGGCACCGCGATCCACACGGCGCTGTGCAACCGCGCCAGCAGCGACACCCCGATCGTCATCGAGGTGTCGGGCACCATCAACCACGGCAACACCAGCAAGGTCTCGGGCGACAGCTGCAGCACGGCCGACGACGTGATCGAGCTCAAGCAGATCAGCAACGTCACGATCGTCGGCGTGGGCAGCGGTGCGGTGTTCGACCAGATCGGCATCCACATCCGCGAGGCCAGCAACATCATCATCCAGAACGTGACCGTCCAGAACGTCAAGAAGTCGGGCTCGCCGACGTCGAACGGCGGCGACGCGATCGGCATGGAGAGCGGCGTCCGCAACGTGTGGGGCGACCACCTCACCCTGTTGGCCTCGGGCGGCGAGTCGGAGGGCTACGACGGCCTGTTCGACATGAAGAACGACACCAAGTACGTGACGCTGTCGTACAGCATCCTGCGCAACTCGGAGCGCGGCGGGCTCATCGGGTCGAGCGAGAGCGACCTGTCCAACGGCTTCGTCACCTTCCACCACAACCTTTACCAGAACCTGAACTCCCGCACGCCCCTGCTCCGCGGCGGCGTCGCGCACATGTACAACAACCACTACGTGGGGCTGGTCGAGTCGGGCATCAACTCGCGGGCCGGCGCCAAGGCGAAGGTGGACAGCAACTACTTCGAGGACTCGAAGGACGTGCTGGGCACGTTCTACACCGACCAGGCCGGCTACTGGCAGGTCGCGGGCAACGTCTTCGACAACGTGACGTGGTCGAGCCCGGGGGAGGACAACAACCCCGCGGGACCCAACCCGACGTCGAACACCTCGGTGAGCATCCCCTACTCCTACCCGCTGGACGCCGCGAGCTGCGTGCCGGCCGTCGTCGCCGAGACGGCGGGGGCGAACAACGGGCTGCAGGTCTCGGACGGCAGCTGCACCCCGACGGACCCGACCGATCCCACGGACCCGACCGATCCCACGGACCCGACCGACCCCACGGATCCGACGGATCCGACCGACCCGACGGACCCGCCGACCGGGGCCAACCTGAGCCTCGGCGCCGGAGCCGACGGCTCCAGCAAGGCGAGCGGCACGAGCTACGGCAACGTGCTCGACGGCGACACGAGCACGTACTGGTCGCCGGCGGGCGCCACGGGCCGGATCTCGGTCAAGTGGGGCAGCGCCACGACGGTGTCGGCGATCAACGTCCGGGAGGCGTCCGGCGCCGTCGGGAACATCGGCTCCTGGCGGGTCGTGAACAACGGCAACGGCGCCGTGCTGGCCACGGGCACCGGGGCCGGCGTCATCAGCTTCGCGGCCACCTCGCTGACCAAGATCAACTTCGAGATCACCAGCTCCTCGGCCACGCCGCGGGTCGCGGAGCTCGAGACGTACGCGAGCGCCGCCCCCGGCGGTGAGGACCCGGGTGGTGAGGACCCGGGCGAGGAGCCCGGCGAGCAGCCGAGCGCCGACGCCCTGTTCGTGGCACCGAACGGTACCGCCGACGCCGCGGGGACCGAGTCCGATCCGACGACGCTGGCCTCCGCGATCGACCGGATCGAGCCCGGCGGCGCCATCTCCGTGCGGGGCGGCACGTACAACCTGTCGCAGACGCTCGACATCGCGCCGGGCAACAGCGGCACCTCCGGCAACCGGACCGAGCTGTTCGCGTACCCGGGCGAGCGTCCGGTGCTGAACTTCTCGGCCCAGAGCGAGGACCCCGCGAACCGGGGCATCGCGATCGGCGGCGACTGGTGGCACCTGCGCGGTCTCGTTGTCGAGCACGCCGGCGACAACGGCATCCTGCTGGGCGGGGACAACAACATCATCGAGCGGGTCGTGACGCGGTTCAACCACGACTCCGGCCTGCAGATCTCCCGGTACACCGCCGGGGCACCGAGCAGCGAGTGGCCGTCGAACAACCTCGTCGTCTCCTCGGAGTCGCACGACAACGCGGACTCCGACGGGGAGGACGCCGACGGGTTCGCCCCCAAGCTCACGGTGGGCAGCGGCAACGTCTTCCGTTACACGGTGTCGCACAACAACATCGACGACGGCTGGGACCTGTACACCAAGGACGACACCGGTCCCATCGGCGCCGTGACCATCGAGGACTCGCTCTCGTACGAGAACGGCACCCTGTCCGACGGCTCGCAGGCCGGCAACGGTGACCGCAACGGCTACAAGCTCGGCGGCGAGGACATCGCGGTCAACCACGTGGTGCGCCGCAGCATCGCCTACGACAACGGCAAGCACGGCTTCGGCTACAACCGGAACCTGGGATCGCTGACGGTCTCGAACAACCTGAGCATCGGCAGCGCGGAGCGCAACTTCAACTTCGACGGCGGCTCGTCGACGTTCCGCGACAACACGTCCTGCAACAGCGGCTCGAACGACCGCATCATCGGGAACGACGCGGGCGGCAACCAGTGGTGGTCCGGCTCGAACGGGTCGCGCTGCGCGCAGTACTCGGGGGCGCTGGACTGGTCGTTCGCCTCGGACGGGCGGCTCGTGGTGACGCTCGGGGGGAACGAGGTGGACCTGTAGGTCGCTCGGGAGCGAGAGGCTGACGGGGGAGCCCTGGGGAGCGCGGTGCGCGCTTCCCAGGGTTTCAGCCCTGTGCGGGTTCGGGCTCGGCGTCGAGCTGGGCGAGCCTGCTGTCCAGCTCAGCGATCCACCACCAGAACCGCGGTCCGACGGCGGCGACCAGCCAGCCGGGCAGGAGCGTCAGGGACATGAACGCCCACTCCTGGAGCGGCAGGCGGACCAGGGCACCCAGGAGGGTGGTGGTGCCGAAGACCAGCACGGCTGACACCAGGGCGACGACCAGCAGTTTGCCGCCTGACCGGTGCACCTTGCGCGCGAACGCCTCTCCGATCAAGGCCGCGGTCGCGATGATCAGGGTGAGCGGCACCGCTACGAGAATCCAGCCGGCCGCCGCCCCGATCGGGAAGAAGTCCTCCTCGGGGTTTGCGGCGTCGGTCTGCGCGGTAAGCGACAAGATCGTGAGGAGCGGCCCGACGACGACGTAGGCGGCCGACGACACCCAGCTCGCGATCACGTACCTCTTCCGCATGGGATGACGGTAGCGGTAGACCGGGGCCACGAAGCCGGTGGCAAGGTTCACCCCGAAAGAGTTCACCCAAGCAACGACAGCAGAGCGCTCGCGGCGCCGTCAGACAGGCCCGTGCGATCTACAGGCCGGTCTGGTCGACTCCGTAGGTCGCTTGCTCCACGGTGAATTGGTCGCCGTACTCGGACGAGAGCTGATCGATGAGGCCTTGTCGGCTGAACGAGTCATAGTCCAGGTAGTCCTGAGCCGCCTTGGCGGCTTGCTCGTTCCAGTCGACGTCGAGCGAGTCGACGGCGAACTCAGCATCTTTCACGGGGAAGGCGTCGCCGTATTCGCTGGAGAGCTGGTCGATCAGGCCCTGTCGTGAGAAGGCCTGGTAGTCGAGGTAGCCCTGCGCCGCGGCAATCGCCTGCTGCTGGGACTCGGTGAGCTCCAGTCCGGCTTCCTCGGTGGACTCCTTCTCCTTCTTCTCGGTCGACTCCTTCGGCTTCGATGCCGGGGCGGAGGTCGTGGTCTCGGCGGTCGCTGCATCGTCCGTCGCAGGCTCCGCCGGCACAGAGCAGGCGGTGAGGCAGCAGGCTAGAGCTAAGGCGCTCAGGCTCGCGGCGATCGGGGTACGCATTGGCTTGCCTCCCTGGGATGAGGGGTGAGTTACCCATGTAGGGAGGGGCGAAGAGGCGCGGAGGTGACGCCGGTTGGGTGGCCCCGACGCTACCCGAGCAGCGACCGCAGAGCGCTCGCGGCGCCCTCGTCGTCGAACGATCCCGTGCGGTGGGTCGCGGCCGCGAGGACGAACGGCGACGCGTGGCCCATGGCGACGGCGTGCGCGGCCCACCCGAACATCTCGATGTCGTTCTCCCCGTCGCCGATCGCCGCCGTGCGCTCCGGGTCGACCCTGAGCTCGATGCGGACCTTCTCCAGGGACGATGCCTTCGAGATCCCGGCCGGGGTGACGTCGACCCAGTCGAGCCGGGTGGCGATCGCCGTCAGGCCGCGCGCGACCAGTTCGGGGACCAACCGGTAGGCGTCTGGGCCGTGCAGGGCGATTCGCGGCGTGGGATTCGGCGGGAACTCGTCTAGCGGGGCCTGGCGCTGCGCGCCGTTGAGCTCGTACCCGGGGAACGGGGCGCTCACCCGCCAGCCGACCCCGACGATCTCGGCGGCGACCCGCACGGCGGGCGCCTCCCGCAGCGCGACGTCGATGACGGTCGCGGCGTCGACGGAGTGCTGCTCCACGACCTGGTAGTGCTCACCGACCAGGTGCGCGGTGACCGCCCCGTTGCTCGTGACCATCCAGACGTCGCGCAGGCCGAGCTGTAGGGCCGCGGTCACCGCGCCCTTCACCGAACGGCCCGTTGCCAGGACGATGTGATGCCCGGCGTGCAGCACCTCCTGCGCCGCGTGCCGCACCGCCGGCGTCGGCGGCTGCCCTGTGCGGAGCAGGGTTCCGTCGATGTCGCACGCGATCATCCTGGTCGTTGTCATGTCGGGGAGATTATTGACCGGTATCGGGGAGCGCGCTGGGTATCGAGCCCGCGAGCGTCGTCAGAACGTTCAGACTCGAGCGGCTCGCTCCTTGCGCGACGCCCTGGGTTCCGTGATCTCGTTGCCCTTTCCGTCGCGCAGCACCTTCCTGCCGTCCTGGTACAGACCGACCAGGCCCAGCAAGCCGAAGAACGCACCGGGCAGCAACAGGAGGAGCCACCAGCCACCCTGCGTGGCCCACCAGCCGAAGGCGACGGCGAGGGTGAGCAGGAAGATCGCCAGGCCTACTCCGAACGGGTCGCGCCTCGCCCGGCTCGCCCTGTCGGCCGACGCCGCTATCTGCCGAACCCTGGCATCGATCGACTCCTGCAGGACCGCCCGCATGGCCGACTGCTCGTGCAGGTTCGCGAGGATCTTCTGGTCCTGCTCGATCTCGTCGCGAACATGGGTGTTCCGCGCACGCTTCAGCCAGAGAGCGACCACACCGAGCAGTGAGGTCGCGGCCGTTCCGATGAGTTCCCAGGGCACTGACGATGCCGCTTCCGTTTGCACGGACACAGGGTACGGCCGCCCCTGCATGCTTCCGCACAGCGCTGACCTGCGTGATCGCGTCCTACGGTGCCCCGTCTCGGACTTGAACCGAGGACCAAGAGATTATGAGTCTCCTGCTCTGACCAGCTGAGCTAACGGGGCGTGCGGCACCGAGCCGCGCAAGGATCCTACTGCCTCGGGCGGTTCCTGCAGGTGAGGGCCCGCGCGGCGCGACGGCGTCCGCCTGGGTACTCTCGAGAAGAGCGACGGGTGGCATCGCCGGGGGCTGCCGACCCGCCCCGTGAGCTGAGGGCGACTATATGAGCACCCCACCGGGCGACGGCGTCGAGGCCGTGACCGCGCACAGCAGGCGTCTGATGCTGCTGCTCTCCGCCGCGATGTTCGTGCTTGTGGTCGACACCTCGCTGATGAACGTGTCGATCTCCGCCGTCATCCAGGACCTCGACACCACGGCCGGGGGAGTGCAGTCCGCGATCGCGCTCGAGGCGCTGGTCTCGGCCGCGTTCATCCTGATCAACAGCAAGGTGGGCGACCTGATCGGGCGTAAGCGCGCCTACGTCCTCGGGCTGCTGGCCTACGCGGCCGGGGCCCTGGCCATGACGCTGGCACAGAGCCTGACGGCGATCATCATCTTCTGGGCGATCATCGGCGGGCTCGGTGCCTCGCTGCTGCTGCCCGCGATGCAGTCGCTGATCCACGGCAACTTCGAGGGGCCGGCCCAGAAGCAGGCGTACGCCATGGTCGGCGCCGCGGCAGCGATCGCCGCCGCCGTCGGCCCGCTGCTGGGCGGGTTCGTCACCACCTACCTGTCGTGGCGGGTCGGGTTCGGGCTGGAGGCGCTCATCATCGCGATCGTCCTGAGCCAGATCAGGCTCGTGCGTGACGTCCCGTACACCGGCGACCGACAGGTCGACGTCGTCGGCGCGATCCTGTCCGTGATCGGCATGGGCGGCGTGGTGCTCGGCATCCTGGTCTGGCAGGAGGGCGGCGAGCTCGTCGGGGTGCTCCTGCTGATCGGCGTCGTCGCGCTGGTGGCCCTCGCGCTCTGGCTGGTGCGCCGCGTCCGGGAGCACAGGGTCCCCCTGCTCGACCCCGGGCTGTTCAGGCACGCCGGCTTCACCACCGGCGTCACCGGCCAGATGCTCCAGCAGGTCACCCTGGGCGGCGCCATGATCGCCCTGCCGCTGTTCCTGCAGATGACGCTGGAGTACAACGCTCTCGAAGCGGGCCTGGCCCTGACGCCGCTCTCGCTGACCATGTTCGGGGCCGCGCTCGTGGCAGGCCGCAAGGCCGGCAACCGCCGTCCGGCCGCGATCATCCGCACCGGGTTCCTGCTGGCCAGCCTCGGCATCGCCCTCATCATCCCGTTCGTACCGCGCGTGGACAGCGGCTGGTACCTCGTGCTCCCGCTCGCCATCACGGGCTGCGGGCTGGGCCTGCTGGTCTCGCAGCTCAACAACTACACCCTCGCCCCCGTCGAGGAGGAGCGCGTCAGCGAGGCCGCGGGCGTCAACTCGGCCGCCGGATCCTTCGGGCTCTCGTTCGGCCTGGCCATGTCGGGCGGCATCCTGCTCGCATCCCTCGCGCTCGGCTTCAACCAGCTCACTCAGGAGAGCCAGATCATCCCGGCCGCCGATCAGCAGCAGATCGCCGACGCGCTCGAGACCGACGCAGAGGTGATGAGCAACACCCAGCTCGCCGAGCAGATCACCGGCCGCCCGCCCGCCGTCGAGGCCGAGGTGCTCGCCATCAACGAGGAGGCCCGCAACCGGTCGCTGCAGGTGGCGCTGCTGGTCCCGTTGCTCGCCGGCCTCGTCGGGCTCGGCAACTCCGTGCGCATGATGCGGCTGCCCGACCAGAAGTCGTCGTCGTCCCTCGACGGGACCGACCTCGGCTGACGCCGGCGCCGCCGCCGAAATGTCCTGGCGCACCTCCGCAGTCCGCCCATAGGTTCTGCGAGCCATCCCCTACAGAACTGGAGCACTCCCATGTCCTCGGACTTCCCGGTCGCCCTGTCGGGCGCCCGGGCGCAGACCCTCATGTGGGCGCACGAGCACGACGTCGACCACGCGGCCCTGAACCAGCTGCGCAACATCTCCGCCCTGCCCTGGGTCGAAGGCGTCCGCGTGATGCCCGACGTCCACCTCGGCAAGGGCGCGACCGTCGGCTCCGTCATCGCCATGCGCGACGCCGTGTCGCCCAACGCCGTCGGCGTCGACATCGGCTGCGGCATGATCGGCGTCCGCACCTCGCTCACCGCCGCCGACCTGCCCGACGACCTCTCCCGTCTCCGCAAGCGGATCGAGGCCGCGATCCCGGTCGGCTTCCACTCGCACGACGAGCAGGTGGACCTGCGCCGGCTGCGGCCCGTCCAGGGCTCTGGTGGACAGGAGCGGCTCCGAGGCGAGCAGGCGTTCTGGGACCGGTTCGAGACGCTGAACCCCAAGGTTCGGCAGCTCGAGACCCGGGCGCGCAAGCAGCTCGGCTCGCTCGGCGGCGGCAACCACTTCGTCGAGGTCTGCCTGGACCAGGACGACCAGGTCTGGCTCCAGCTCCACTCCGGCTCCCGGAACATCGGCAAGGAGCTCGCCGAGCACCACGTCCGCATCGCCAAGGACCTGGAGCACAACAAGGGCCTCGTGGACCGCGAGCTCGCCGTGTTCCTGGCCGGCACGCCCCAGATGGACGCGTACCTCAACGACCTCTGGTGGGCTCAGGAGTACGCCGCCCGGTCGCGGGCGGTCATGATGGCGCTCGCCGTCCAGGCGGTCCGCGACGAGTTCGCGGAGATGCCCGACGGCGGCCGCGAGCTGACCTTCGACGAGGGCGTGAACGTGCACCACAACTACGTGGCGCGCGAACAGGTCGACGGCGCGGAGCTGATCGTCACCCGCAAGGGCGCGATCCGGGCGGGCCAGGGCGACCTGGGCCTGATCCCCGGGTCGATGGGCACCGGCTCCTACGTCGTGCGCGGCCTGGGCAACCCGCAGTCGTACTGGTCGGCGTCCCACGGCGCGGGCCGGCGGATGTCGCGGACCAGGGCCAAGAAGGAGTTCACCCTGGACGACCTCGCGGCCCAGACGGCGGGCGTCGAGTGCCGCAAGGACCAGGGCGTGCTCGACGAGATCCCGGGTGCCTACAAGGACCTCGACGCCGTGATCGCCGCGCAGTCCGACCTCGTCGAGGTCGTGGCGCGGCTGCGCACGGTGCTCTGCGTCAAGGGCTGAGCGGCGCTCACGGCGTTGCGGCGGCGGCCATCGTGATCCCGGGAGTCCGGGTCGCGGTGGCCGCCTCTCGCGTCCGGGGCCACAGTGGAGTCCAGGTGCGGGAGGTGACCGACGTGGACGAATGTGAACCGCAGCAGGACGGCGGCGCCGCCGAGCACCACGACGTGCGGTCCCTGCCCAAGCGGCGCCGCCGGACCCTGATCGCCCTGGGCCTGCTGCGGGCGTTCGCGACGTCGGCGCTCCTGGTGGCGCTCTACTACGTCCTGCCGCTCGACCGGTTCTCGGTCCCGTCACTGGCGCTGGTCCTGGCCGTCGGCCTCGCCGTGCTCGGGGCAATGTCGTACTGGGAGGTCCGCGCGATCGTCCGGTCCCGGTTCCCGGGCATGCGGGCGGTCCAGGCCCTCGCGACGCTGGTCCCGTTCTTCCTGCTCCTGTTCTCCTCGACCTATTTCACGCTCAGTGATCGCGAGCCCGCGACGTTCAGCGAGACCCTCAGCCGGACCGACGCCCTCTACTTCACGATCTCGACGTTCGCGACCGTCGGCTTCGGGGACATCGTGGCGCGGACGGACGCCGTCCGGCTGCTCGTCTCCGGGCAGATCCTGCTGGACCTGGTCATCCTCGGCCTGGGCATCCGGGTGCTCCTCGGCGCGGTGCAGCGGGGGCGGTCGGGCGGGGGCTGACCGGCCCCGGGTGCCAGGGGCCGGGTCGACCGGGACTGGAACCGCGGGCCCTTCCTCTGGCACCCTGTGCGCGGTGAGCACCACCCCGGGCGAAAATCTCGCCCGCTTCCGCCCGGCAGCGCGGCCGGAGGCCCCGGCCGTCCCGGCGCGGGTCCGCGGGCTGGTGGTCGTCGTCTGGGTCGTGCTGCTCGCGCACCTGGCGGCCACGCTCGTCTGGGCGGCGCCGGGTTACCTGACCGGCCGGTCCGACGGCGAGCGCAGCACCGGCGTGCCCGCGGCCGGTGCGCACGACGTGCTGGCGAGCTACATGACGCCGGTCTTCGCGCAGAACTGGTCCCTCTTCGCTCCCTCGCCGCTGCACGTCGAGTACTCCCTGCGCGTGCGGGGTGTCTACGCCGACGGACCCGACGGCGACCTGGTGCCCGGGCCCTGGATCGACGCCACGGCGGTCGAGGTCCGGGCACTGACCGGGCACGTGCTCCCGGCGGCGACCGAGCGCCCGTCCCGCCGGCTGGCGACGGATCTGCGCACGGCCTTTCTGGCGCTGCCCGCCGACGGGCGGGCGGTGCTGCTCGTCTC
>NZ_KI911740.1:42718-43509 GCF_000515355.1 Promicromonospora kroppenstedtii DSM 19349
CCCGCGACTGCCGCGGCGGACAGCTCGCCGACCGAGTGGCCCGCGGTGACGTCGACGACGTCCGCGGCGGCGCGGCCGTCGAGCAGGGCGCGCAGCGCCAGCAGGGAGGTGGTGACGATCAGCGGCTGGGCCACGGCGGTGTCGCGGATCGTGTCCGCGTCCGACGTCGTGCCGTGCGCGACCAGGTCCAGGCCGGCGGCCTCGGAGGCTGCCGCGAGGCGTTGTTCGGTGCCGGGCAGCTCAAGCCAGTCGCTGAGCATCCCGGGGGTCTGAGAGCCCTGTCCAGGGCAGACGACGGCGAGCACGCGTCCACTCTGCCAACCCAGGCCGCTCACGGGACGTCGCGACCCGTACCAACCTGGTCGGGGGGCCTTGTCGGGAACCTACAAGGCGCTCATCTTGGGTGCAGGTTAGTGACGTACGTCTCGGCGGACTCAGCCGCGGCCGAGCTGGCCCAGAGCCAGCGCCACCTGCAGCACGAACGACTCGCGCGCGTCGAGCGGGTCCCACCCGGTGATCTCCGAGACCTTGCGGAGCCGGTAGCGCACCGTGTTGGGGTGAACGTACAGATGACGGGCGGCGGCCTCCAGGGAGCGACCCGTGCCCAGATAGGCCGAGAGGGTCTCCAGCACGGCGCCGCCGGCGTCCTGCAGCGGGGTGAAGGCCTGGGCGATCAGGGTGGCGCGGGCGGTGTAGTCGCCGGTCAGGACGCGCTCGGGCAGCAGGTCGTCGGCCATCACCGGGCGGGGCGCCTGCGGCCACGCCGGGGCGGCCGTGAGCCCGGCGAGGGC
>NZ_KI911740.1:43609-49354 GCF_000515355.1 Promicromonospora kroppenstedtii DSM 19349
GCCCGGCCAGGACGACACCGCGTTCCGGCGGACGTGGGCGGCGCTGCGGGGCGAGGTGGAGCCCGCCCCGTGACCCGCCTGCCCGACCCGACCCGCCTGCTCGACGCCGGCGTCCGCTGGATGACCCTGCGCGCCCACGCGACCTACGGCGTCGCCCTGATGCGGATCGTCCTGGGTCTCGGTATCGCCGGGTACGTCGCGGTGAACTTCTCTGACCGGCAGGCGTTGTGGGGCACGGGCGCCCGCTGGGCCGTGCCGCTCGGCGCCCACGCCCTGGCAGCGGGCCCGCTGCTCACCGCCGGCTGCGTGGCCCTGTTCCTGGTGGCGGTGCTCGTGGCCCTCGGCTGGCGCGCCCGGGTCCTGGTTCCGGTGCTCCTGCTCGGCTGGTGGGGCCTGACCGCGATCAACCCCCTGGTCGCCGACCAGGGCGACAACATCTCGCGGATCCTCCTGGTCTACCTCTGCGTCGCGGACTCCTCCGCCCGCC
Organism: Promicromonospora kroppenstedtii DSM 19349; assembly: GCF_000515355.1. Lineage (GTDB taxonomy): Bacteria > Actinomycetota > Actinomycetes > Actinomycetales > Cellulomonadaceae > Promicromonospora > Promicromonospora kroppenstedtii. The sequence goes on from NZ_KI911740.1 coordinate 44,097, forward strand.
TGTCCCTGGACGCCTGCCGCCGGCGGAGCCGACCCGGCCGGACGCAGCTCCGCAACCTGCTGCACAACGCCGCCGTGCTGGCCGTGGGCGCGCAGATCTGCCTGGTCTACGTGCTCTCGGGGCTGTTCAAGCTCCAGGGATCCGAGTGGCGCGACGGTTCGGCGGTGTACTACCCGTTGTCGCTGCCGCAGTTCCGGCCGTGGCAGCCGGTCGCCGACCTGCTCGCGAGCAGCGGCTGGCTCGTCGCCGCGGTGACGTGGGGGACGCTCGCGCTGCAGCTCGCGTTCCCGCTCCTGCTGCTGCAGCGGCACCTGCGGCTGGCCGCCGTCGGCGGGGCGCTCCTCATGCACGCCGGCATCGCCGTCGTCATGGGCCTGCCGTTCTTCTCGCTCTTCATGATGGCGGGCGACTGCGTCTTCGTCCGCCCGCGCCGGGGCAGAACGCACTGAGCACAGCAGCTGCTGCCAGAACGGGCCGCGTTCTGGCAGCAACTGCTGTGCTCAACGCCGGTCGACCGGAGGCCGCCGCCCAGCGGGGGTCAGCCCACCTGGTGGAGCCAGCGGACCGGGGCACCCAGGCCGGCGTAGCGGAACGGCTCGAGCTCGTCGTCCCAGGCGGCGCCCAGGGCAAGATCGAGCGCGTCGCGCATGGCGCGGGGGTCGGCGAGCTCCAGGGCGGCACGCACCCGGTCCTCCGGCACCACGACGTTGCCGTGCACGTCGGTCATGGCGTGGAAGATGCCGAGGTCGGGCGTGTGCGACCAGCGGGCGCCGTCGGCCCCGTTGCTCGCGTCCTCGGTGACCTCGTACCGCAGGTGGGACCACCCGCGCAGGGCGGACGCCAGTTTGGCGCCCGTGCCCTGCGGACCCTGCCACGAGTACTCGGCGCGGTACAGGCTGCGCCCAGCAGGCTGCGCGGTCCAGTCCATGGAAACGCGCACGCCAAGGACGTTCCCCGCGGCCCACTCGATGTGGGGACACAGGGCACGAGGTGCGGAATGCACAAAAAGCACACCCCGCGTGATGACACCGGCCATGTCTTCCTCCCTGGATCGAGGTACGTCTTCCCCTACGTCCTCACCAGGGCGGTGACGCTGTGGTCGGCTGCACAGCGGTGCTTCGGACCACATCCTGCCCGATCCATCCGTGACATGCGAGGCGAAACGGTGCGCATGCTGTCGAAAGAATCACTTCGTACGACGAGTTCGTGCGGCACATTCTTGCCTAAAGGGACGTACCGCCACTAGTACCCGGACGAATCTCCTGATGACCCATCCCACATGAGCGATATGTACTAAATGGAGCACGGGCCCCTCACAGGCGCGCGCGGAGCTCCCGCATCGCGGCCCGGCGGGTCTCCTTCTGCAGGCGGTCCAGGTAGACCATGCCGTCCAGGTGATCCGTCTCGTGCTGGAGGCAGCGCGCCATGATCCCGGTGCCCTCGATCGTGACCGGCCGGCCGTCCAGGTCGATGCCCTCGACCCGCGCGTAGTTCGCGCGCACGGTCGGGTACCAGAGCCCGGGCACGGACAGGCAGCCCTCGCCGCCGTCCTGCAGCTCCTCGCCGAGCTCGACGATGCGCGGGTTGATGACGTAGCCGATCTCGCCCTCGATGTTCCACGAGAAGGCCCGCAGCGAGACACCGATCTGGTTGGCGGCCAGCCCGGCGCGCCCCTCGTCGTCGACGGTCTCGACCAGGTCGGCGATGAGCCCGCGCACGCGGTCGTCGATCGTCGTCACGGTGTCGCACGGGGTGCGCAGCACAGGGTCGGGAACCACTCGGATCTCACGCATTGCCATGGTGACATTCTCCCATGTCAGGAGGAGGGGAGCCGCGAGGCGCCCCGACATGTCAGACGCTCAGGTCACCGGGGTGACCTGAGCGTCTGACACGGACCTCAGTGGCTCTGGATGACCAGCGCGACGTTGTGGCCGCCGAAGCCGAACGAGTTGTTGATCGCGGCGATGTCGCCGCCCGGCAGCTTGACCGGCTCGTCGCGCACGAGCGGCACCTGCAGCTCGGGGTCGGGGTTCTCGACGTTGATCGTCGGCGGGGCCAGGCGCTCGGCCACGGCCTTGACCGCGAAGACCGACTCGATGGCGCCGGCGCCGCCGAGCAGGTGGCCGGTCATCGACTTGGTCGCCGAGAGCTGCACGTGGTCGGCGTCCGACCCGAAGAGCTTGCGGATCGAGGCGGTCTCGGTGAGGTCGCCCACCTTGGTCGAGGTGGCGTGCGCGTTGACGTGCACGACGTCGGAGGTGGTGACGCCCGCGTCCTCCATGGCGAAGCGCATGGCGGTCACCTGGCCGGTGCCCTCGGGGTCCGGGGACGTGATGTGGTAGGCGTCGGACGACAGGCCCACGCCGCCGACCTTGGCGTAGACGCGGGCGCCGCGGGCGGCGGCGTGCTCCGCGCTCTCCAGCACCAGGACCGCCGCGCCCTCGCCGAGGACGAAGCCGTCGCGGTCGATGTCGTACGGACGGGAGGCGTGCTGCGGGTCGTCGTTGCGCAGCGAGAGCGTGCGCGACGCCGCGAACGCGGCGAGCGGCATCGGGTGGATCGACGCCTCGGTACCGCCGGCGACGACGACGTCGGCGCGGCCGGAGCGGATCATCTCGGCGGCGTAGCCGACCGCCTCGGCGCCGGAGGCGCACGCCGAGACCAGCGCGTGCGTGCCGGCGCGGGCACCGAGCTCGAGCGACACGTAGGCCGTCGGCGAGTTCGGCATGAGCATGGGCACGGTCATGGGCAGCATGCGGCGGGCGCCACGCTCACGGAGCGTGTCCCAGCCGTCCAGGATGGTCTGGATGCCGCCGATGCCCGAGGAGACCACGGCGCCGAGCCGCTCGCCCGCGACCTCGGGGCTGCCCGCGTCGGCCCAGGCCTCACGGGTCGCGACGATCGCGTACTGCGCGGACGGGTCCATGCGCTTGGTCTCGGGGCGGGTCAGGACCTCAGCCGGGTCCACCTTGATGGTGGCGGCGAAGTTCACGGGGATCCCGTACTTCTCGGCCCAGTCGTTCTCGAGGGTGCGCGCCCCCGAGACGCCGGCGAGCGCGGCCTCCCACGTGGATGCCACGTCCCCGCCGATGGGGGTGGTGGCGCCGAGGCCGGTGACGACGACTTCGCGTGCGGAGGTCATGATGATGCTCCCGAGGGTGTGGGACGAATGGGGGCAGGTGCCAAAGGGGGCTGCCGGTGGGCAGCGGTGCCCGACGGCGGCGCGGGCCGGTGGATCTCAGCCGGCCGCGCGGCCGCCGTCGGGGGGCGGCTCAGTCCTGGGCGCCCTTGATGAAGCTCACGGCGTCGCCGACGGTCGCGAGGTTCTTGACCTCCTCGTCCGGGATACGAACCCCGAACTTGTCCTCGGCGTGCGTGACGATGGTCATCATCGACAGGGAGTCGATGTCGAGGTCGTCCGTGAAGGACTTCTCGAGCAGGACGTCGGCCGTGTCGAGGCCCGTCTCCTCGGCGACGATCTCGGCGAGGCCCTCGAGGATCTCCTGGTCCGTGTTGGCCATGGGACTTCCTTATCTTTCGGTAACGGTCACCGGCGCCGTCGGGCACCGGAGTCTTGCTGGTCAGATCTTGGCGCATCCCGTGACCGGAATGCACAACGGGTCATGTCCGTGGACCGTCCTACGGCTACGGCAGCACCACGACCTGTGCGGCGTAGACGAGGCCCGCGCCGAACCCGATCTGCAGGGCCAGGTCGCCGGAGTTCGCCTGTCCCTCGGACAGGAGCCGCTCGGCGGCCAGGGGGATCGACGCGGCGGACGTGTTGCCGGTCTCGGCGATGTCCCGTGCGATCACCACGGTATCCGGCAGACCGAGCTGCTTCTTCATCTGGTCGATGATCCGCATGTTGGCCTGGTGCGGGATGAAGACCTGGATGTCCTGGGCGGTGACGCCGGCCTCGGCCATCGCCTTCTCGGCGATGGGGGCCATCTGGAAGCTCGCCCACTTGAAGACCGTCTGGCCGTCCTGGCGCAGCGTGGGCCAGCCGAGCGAGGGGTCCTCGCGCAGCTCGGTCCAGGAGTGCGTCTGTCGGATCGCGGTGGCCTTGGAACCGTCCGAGCCCCACACCGTCGGGCCGATGCCCGGCGTGTCCGAGGGGCCGACGATCGCGGCACCCGCGCCGTCGCCCAGCAGGAACGAGATGGAGCGGTCGGTCGGGTCGATGATCTCGCTGAGCTTCTCGGCGCCGATCACCAGCACGTGGCGGGCGAGCCCGGCGCGGACCAGGGCGTCCGCCTGGCCGATGCCGTAGGCGTAGCCGGCGCACGCGGCCGACACGTCGTAGGCCGCGGCGGGCGTCGCGCCGATGCGCTCGGCCAGGATCGCGGCGCCCGACGGCGTCATGTGCATGTGCGTGATCGTCGACAGGATGATCGCGTCGATGTCGGCGCCGGTCAGGCCGGCGGCGGCCAGCGCGCGGTTCGAGGCGGCCTCCGCGAGGTCGAGCATGTCCTTGTCGGCGCCGGCCCGGCGCCGGGTGACGATGCCGGTCCGCTGGCGGATCCACTCGTCCGAGGAGTCGATGGGGCCCGCGATGTCGTCGTTCGTGACGACGAGCTCACCGCGCTCCGCGCCGATCGCCAGGATCCGCGAGAACTGGGTGGGCTGGGCCTGCTGGAGGGAGGTCACTGGTCTGCTCCGGTCGCGCTCGTGCCGCTGGAAAGGGCGTTGCTGTGTGCCGCGATCAGCTCGCGGGCCGCGTCGAGGTCGGCGGGCGACTTGACCGCCACCGTCTCGACGCCCTTCAGGCCGCGCTTGGCCAGACCCGTCAGGACGCCGCCGGGAGCGAGCTCCAGCAGGCCCGTGACACCGCGCGCGGCGAGCTCGGTCATGATCAGGTCCCAGCGCACCGGGGCCGTGACCTGGCCCGCGAGGTTGCGCAGCACGTCGGCGCCGGTGCCGTGGCCGTGGGCGCCGCCGGTGTAGGCGGTCCCGTCCAGGTCGGCGAGGAACGGCAGCGTCGGGTCGGCGGCGTCCCAGCCCAGGGCGACCGGCTCGAACTCGGCCCGAGCGGCGTCCATGAACGGCGTGTGGAACGCGCCGGCCACCTGCAGCGGGATCACGCGGGCGCGGGTCGGCGGATTCTCCGCGAGCTTGGTCAGGTTCTCCAGGGACCCGGCGGCGACCGTCTGGCCCGCGCCGTTGACGTTCGCGGGCCACAGGCCGGCGGCCTCGATCGCGGCCAGCACCTCGTCCGGGTCACCGCCCACGACGGCGCTCATGCCCGACGGCGCCGCGGC
>NZ_KI911740.1:49454-60802 GCF_000515355.1 Promicromonospora kroppenstedtii DSM 19349
ATGACGACCGGGCCGGTGCCGAACCGGGACAGGAGCGAGGCGGCGGCGGCCACGAGGTCGCCCTCGCCGCCGAGCACCAGCACGAGGCGGTCGCCGTGGATGCCCACGAGGGCGTCACCGGCGGCGCGCCGGGCCACGCGGCGGATCTCGGCGGTGCGGATCTCGTCGAGCTCCTCGGTGGCCACCCCGACCACGACCAGGGCGTTGCCCTTGCCGCTCCAGCCGAGCGCGGAGATGCGGGAGCGCAGCGAGTCGTCGCCGTCGCCGCGCACCAGGGCGTCGACCACGAGGGCCTCCAGCCGGGCGTCCCAGGCGCCGCGCCACTCGGCGGCACGGGCGTAGACCTCAGCCGCGGAGAACGCGACCTCGCGGGAGTAGCGCAGCACGGCCTCGCGCAGGTCGCGCTCGCCGCCGGGAGCGGCGATCCGGTCGGAGTGCGTCTCGACGACGTCGACCACCACACGCACGAGCTGCAGGGTGTGCTGCAGGGAGATGGAGCGGGTCAGCTCGGTGGGCGCGGCCGCGAAGATCTCGCTCACGCCGTGCGGCGGGCGGTCCGGGTCCGTGAACCACGAGGTGAAGGCGTTGATGCCGGCCTGGGCGACGAGGCCCACGTAGGAGCGGTCCTCGGCGGGCAGCTCGCGGTACCAGTTCAGGTCCTCGTCGAGGCGGCGCATCGCGGCGGCGGTCAGCAGGCCGCTGGCCTCGCGGACCCGCTGGAGGTTCATGGGGAAGCCGGCAGGATCCAGGCCGGCGTCGGTCTCGGGTGCCTGGCCGGCGTCCCGGTCCGTGCTGCGGTCGGTGACCTGTCCGGCCTCCTGGTCGGTCTCCTGGGCACTGGCTCGAGCGGCCCGTCGTGTTGCTGGCACCCCGGCAGCATACGAGCCCGACTTGTGGGGAGTCCACAAACGGACTTTCACGACACTGGTATTCCAGTGAGTGCGGGTGAGAAACTGTAGGGTCGAGGCATGGCCCTGATGCACCGGCTCCGTCGCCTCATCCGTCGGCCCTTGTCCGCGTCCACGGTCGGCACGCGCCGGCAGTCACCGTCGGCACCCCGGCGTGGGGACGTAGGGCACGAGGACGCGCTACGCGCGCAGCTCACCGACGATCCCAACAACGAGGAGGCGTTCGCCGCCCTGGCGGAGATCGTCCGTCGCCGCGCCGCGGAGGACCCGACGCTGGACGACCCGCTGCGGGACTCCGACGAGATCCCGGAGTCCAAGCAGCGTGAGGCCGACCTGGCGGTCTGGTCGCTCGCCGAGGAGCTGGCCGGGCACCCGCGGGGCTGGTACCCCCTGATCGAGCTCGGTCGGCTGTCGCTGGCCGACGACCCGGAGGGCGCCGTCCGCCGCCTGATCACCGCCGCCGAGCGCGACCCCGACGGGAACGCGCTGGCCGAGGGGCTCGCGATCCTGCGCGAGGCCGGGATGCCCGTGGAGGCCCTGGGCCTCGGCATCGGGCACTGGCGGGTGCGGGAGCACTCGCCGGTCGTGGGCAAGCACCTCGTGCTCGCCGCGCTGGAGGCCGGCCGGGTGTTCGAGGCCAAGCAGCACCTGCGGGCCCTGGACCTGCACCCGGACACGAAGGCGGTCAAGCCGCTGCAGGAGGAGCTCGCCAATGCGATCGCGGCGGCGGAGCAGGCGACGCCGAGGTAGAACCCCGGACGGACAGAAGAGCTGCGGCGCACCGGTGACCCGGTGCGCCGCAGCTCTTTGTCGTCTACCTCAGGTCAGCTGTCGCCGCCCGTGTTGCCGGACGTGCCGGCGTTGACGTCGAGCAGGCTGTACTTCTCGACGGCCTTGCTGACGACGTCGGCCGGGACCTCACCACGGCGGGCGAGGACCTGCAGCGTCTTGACCACCATCGACGGCCCGTCGATGAGGAAGTAACGCCGTGCGGCAGCCCGGGTGTCGGAGAAGCCGAAGCCGTCCGCACCGAGCACCGCGTAGTCGCCGGGGACCCACGCGCGGATCTGGTCGGGGACCAGGTGGTCGTAGTCGCTGGTGGCGACGAACGGACCCTGCGCGCCCGAGAGCTTCTCGGTCACGTACGGGGTGCGCAGCGGCGCCGACGGGTCGACGAGGGCGTCGTGCTCCGCCGCGAGGGCGTCGCGACGCAGCTCGTTCCAGCTCGTCACGGACCAGACGTCGGCCGAGACGCCCCAGTCCTCCTTGAGGAGCTGCTGGGCCTCCAGGGCCCACGGCACGCCCACGCCGGAGGCGAGGAGCTGGGCCTTGGGGCCCTCGGCGTCGGAGACTGCGATGCGGTGGATACCGCGCTTGATGCCCTCGACGTCGACGTCCTCCGGCTCGGCCGGCTGGACCATCGGCTCGTTGTACACCGTGAGGTAGTACATGACGTCCTGCGCACGCCCGTCGGGGGTGTGGCCGTTCTCGCCCGGGCCGTACATGCGCTCGATGCCGTCGCGCACGATGTGCCGGATCTCGTACCCGTACGCCGGGTCGTACTGCACGATCGCGGTGTTGGTGCCGGCGATGAGCGGGCTGTGGCCGTCGGCGTGCTGCAGGCCCTCACCCGTCAGGGTGGTGCGGCCAGCGGTGGCGCCGATGATGAATCCGCGCGTGAGCTGGTCGCCGGCCGCCCAGAACTGGTCGCCCGTGCGCTGGAACCCGAACATCGAGTAGAAGATGTAGACCGGGATCATCGGCTCGCCGTGCGTGGCGTACGCCGTGCCGACCGACTGGAACGCGGCCGCGGAACCGGCCTCGTTGATACCGGTGTGCATGATCTGGCCGGACTCGGACTCCTTGTAGCTCAGCATGAGCTCGCGGTCCACGGCGAGGTAGTTCTGGCCGAGCGTGTTGAAGATCTTGGCGCTCGGGAAGATCGAGTCCAGACCGAAGGTCCGGGCCTCGTCCGGGATGATCGGCACGATGCGGTTGCCGAAGTCCTTGGCCTTGAAGAGGTCCTTGAGCAGCCGCACGAACGACATGGTCGTGGCGACCTGCTGCGTGCCCGAACCCTTCTTCAGCAGCTCGTAGGACTTGTCCTCGGGCAGCGTCAGAGTGGTCTTCGCCGTCGTACGGCGCTCCGGGACGAAACCACCGAGCTGACGGCGGCGCTCCAGCATGTACTGGATCTCCGGTGCGTCGGGGCCCGGGTGGTAGTACGGCGGCAGGTACGGGTCGGCCTCGAGCTCGGCGTCCGAGATCGGGATGCGCAGCGAGTCGCGCAGCGTCTTGAGGTCGTCGCCCTTGAGCTTCTTCATCTGGTGCGTCGCGTTGCGGCCGGCGAAGCCGGCGCCCAGGCCGTAGCCCTTGACGGTGTGCGCCAGGATGACGGTCGGCTGGCCCGTGTGCGCGCGCGCCGCGGAGTAGGCGGCGTAGAGCTTGCGGTAGTCGTGGCCACCGCGCTTCATGTTCCAGATGTCCTCGTCCGTCATGTTCTCGACGAGGGCCTTGGTGCGCGGGTCGCGCCCGAAGAAGTGCTCGCGGATGAACGCGCCGGACTCCGCACGGTAGGTCTGGTAGTCACCGTCCGGGGTCACGTTCATCAGGTTGACCAGCGCGCGGTCCTTGTCGGCGTTGAGCAGGGCGTCCCACTCGCGGCCCCAGACGACCTTGATGACGTTCCAGCCGGCGCCCTTGAACTGGGCCTCCAGCTCCTGGACGATCTTGCCGTTGCCGCGGACCGGGCCGTCGAGGCGCTGCAGGTTGCAGTTGACGACGAAGGTCAGGTTGTCCAGCTGTTGCTGCGCGGCGTGCTGGATCATGCCGCGGCTCTCCGGCTCGTCCATCTCGCCGTCGCCGAGGAACGCCCAGACGTCCTGCTGGCTGGTGTCCTTGATCCCGCGGTTGTGCAGGTACTTGTTGGTCCAGGCCTGGTACACGGCCGACGCCGGGCCGAGGCCCATGCTCACGGTCGGGAACTCCCAGAAGTCCTGCATGAGGCGCGGGTGCGGGTAGGACGGCAGGCCGCCACCGGCGTGCGACTTCTCCTGGCGGAAACCGTCGAGCTGCTCCGCCGTCAGGCGGCCCTCGAGGAATCCTCGGGCGTAGACGCCGGGGGAGGCGTGGCCCTGGAAGTAGATCTGGTCGCCGCCGCCCGGGTGGTCCTTGCCGCGGAAGAAGTGGTTCAGGCCCACCTCGTACAGCGTCGCGACGGACGCGTAGGAGGAGATGTGCCCGCCGACGCCGAGGCCCTCACGCTGGGCGCGCGTGACCATGACGGCCGCGTTCCAGCGGATCCACGAGCGGTACCGGCGCTCCATCGCCTCGTCGCCCGGGAAGTAGGGCTCCTCGTGCACACCGATGGTGTTCACGTAGGGCGTCGCCATCGACGCGGGGATGCTCACGTTCCGCTCCCGCGCGCGGCGCAGCAGGTTGAGCATGACGTACCGGGCGCGGGGTCCGCCCTTGTCGTCGATCAGCCCGTCGAAGGACTCGACCCATTCCTCGGTCTCGGCCGGGTCGATGTCAGGTACGGCGCTGAGCAGACCGTTGATCAGCGGTCCGGTCTCGTCAAACGAAGCCACCAGCTACCTCTCTCGGTGTCGCGCGGCGCGGTCGCGGTTCGCGCTCCTCGCCGCCTCGTCAGAACCCGTCGCGTCGGCAGCGTCGCCACAGCTGGGGTTGCGGCTGTGCACGCCCACGCACAGGTGGTCCTATCTATTCTGTCCCCTCACAGCCTCCGCCCACACCATAGGGCGGTCAAGACTGCGTGATCTGCGTTACGTCTGTGCCGGTTCGCACCCTTATTGATACGCGGTATCGCAATGTTGAGACTGAGTGCATGACTTGCCCGTTGCCCGGGGCTCATCGATTCATCAAAAAGACACCACACGTCCTGGCTACGAGGCATGGCGGGGGTCCGTGCACTACCTTTGGCGACGGAGGGCCCGACGCAGGGCCGACAGAAGAAGACGGAGACGACCCGGCAGGTACTGCCGGACAGAGAAGGGAACGATCAACCAAGTGAGCACGGACACCCAGGGCGCGGGGCGCCTCGGCTTCGAGGCCGGCCAGGTCGTGCAGGAGTTCGGCTGGGGAGACGACGTCGACGAAGCGCTCCGGTCCGACATCGAGCAGATCATCGGCAGCGAGCTGGAGGACGAGGACTTCGGTGACGTCACCGACGGCGTCATTCTCTGGTGGCGGGACGACGACGGCGACCTCACCGACGCGCTCGTCGACGTGCAGACCGTCCTGGACGACGGCGGTCTGATCTGGATCTTCACGCCCAAGCCCGGCCGCGACGGCGAGGTCGGCCACGGCGACATCCAGGAGGCGGCCACCACCGCCGGCCTGCAGACCACCAGCACGTTCGCGATCGCGGACGACTGGTCGGCCACCAAGCTCGGCTACCGGGGCCGTGGCAAGTAGCGGCTCATGACCGAGTCCTCCGGAGCGCGGGCCGCTGCCGAGGTGACGCTGAAGCCGGGTGACCCCGCACCCGACTTCACGCTCCCCGACACGCACGGCACGCCGACCACGCTGTCCGACCTGCGCGGCACGCCGGTGCTCGTGGTCTTCGTGCCGTTCGCCTTCTCCGGCACCTGCACGGGCGAGCTGTGCGAGCTGCGCGACAACATCGAGGACTTCGAGACCGCCGGCGTGCGGTTGTTCGTGATCTCGACGGACGCCGTGTTCACGCTCAAGGCGTGGCAGGCGGCCGAGGGCTACCAGTTCGACCTGCTGTCGGACTTCTGGCCGCACGGCGAGGTCGCGCGCGACTACGGCGTGTTCGACGAGGGCTCGGGCATCGCGCTGCGGGGCTCGTTCCTCGTCGACGCCGACGGGATCGTGCGGTGGTGCGTGGTCAACCCGCGCGGGCAGGCGCGTGACCTGGAGGACTACCGGCGGGCGGTCGCGGAGATCTGACCCTGCACTGATCCGCGCAGGTCGAAAATCTGGCCGGGTTTCGGGTGCCGGGCAGGTATTGTTGGCCGCTGCTGGTGCGTGCTGCTGAGGTGGCACTGCCGGGGCTCGTAGCTCAGTTGGTTAGAGCGCCACGTTTACACCGTGGATGTCGGGGGTTCGAATCCCTCCGGGCCCACCTTCTACTAGTTCTCGGCGTGTGAGCTGTGGCGACGACGGTGTCGCCTCGCTGGACCGCCTGCCCGTGCGGGCCGTTGGCCCAAGATGGTCGAACGTAGGGGTGGTCGCACTCTGAGCGCCCAGAGTGCGACCACCCCTACGTTCGACGCCGCTGCTCACGGAGATCTACCGCCTGATCAGACGGCGAACAGCAGCCCCGCGCTGATCAGGACGACGACGGCTGTGGCGAAGTGGATCCCGAACGCGACGGACCTGCGCCCGCCATGCCGCAGCACGATCAGGGTGTCGCCGAGCGGGGCCACCGCGACGGCGAGCATGAACCAGGCGGTGGCGTGCGCCCCGGCGAACGCGAGCAGCGCCAGCCCCACGATCCCGAACGTGGCGTCCCGCAGGCCCTTGATCTCAAGGTAGGCCCGGTCCTGCGTGGCCGGAACACCGTAGCCGGCTGCGGCGGGGAAGGGGCTGATCAGGAACCGCGCTCCGATGAACAGGATGAACAGGTTGAGGGCCACGGCCAGGGCGTACGCGACGACGGTCATGTCGGATCTCCTTGCTAGCACTGATAGCTGATGTAGCGACGCTAGCAGAGCGGGGACAGAATTCCTAGCAGTGCTAGGATCTGGGCATGGCAACAGGGACGCGCCGCGAGCGCGAGCGGGCTCAGCGTGAGGCGCTGATCGTGAAGGCTGCGCGCGAGCTGGCGGAGGCAGAGGGCTGGGACGCGGTCACGACCCGCCGGCTCGCGGCCGAGATCGAGTACAGCCAGCCTGTTCTGTACAGCCACTTCAAGGGCAAGGGCGCCATCATGACGGCGGTCGCGGCCCAGGGCTTTAAGGAGCTGGTCAATGAGCTGCGCACCGCGCGCGGCGCCGTCCGCGATGGGTCCGGGGCCCTGGCGGCGGTCGCGACGGCCTACACGAACTTCGCCCGGGAGCGCCCGGCGCTGTACGACGCCATGTTCACTCACGCCGTCGAGGTGCAGTTCGCTACCGCGGACGGCCCGGCTTACCTCCGTGAGGGGTTCGGCGAGCTGCTCCAGGCGGTCGAGCCGCTGGCCGGGGACGACGATCCCGGCGTCCTCACCGAGACCTTCTGGGCAAGCCTGCACGGCCTGGCCATGCTGGAGCGCAGCGGCCGCCTTCCCATGTCGCTGCACGACGAGCGGCTGAAGCTGCTGCTCGGGCGGTTCGCGGCGGCGCACGGCTGACCTCGTCGGGCGTGGTCCGTCGCCCGACGCGTATGCCGTTCTCTGCGGGATTTCCCGGTGCCCCTTGGCGTTCGACCGAGGTTTCGGGCATTTGGGAGCCCCTCCGATAACGGAGGCTCTCGCTAGGCGGGCACGAGCTGGTCCGCGAGGGAGCGGGCGGTCGCCGCCAGTGTGGCGACATCCATGCCGGTGCGCCCCATGAAGGTCAGACCCTGCTGTGCGGCCAGGAGGGCCCGGGCCGTGCCGACCGGGTCGATGGTGGCACTCAGGTCGCCCTCGGCCTGCGCTCGTCGCACGGCCTCGGCAAGAATCGTCGTGGTTCCCTCGTACGCCTGTCGCGCCTCGGTGGCGACGGCCGGGTCGGCGGCAGCCAGCTCGGTGGTGCTGTTGGCGAGCAGGCAGCCGCGCCGGGCGGCCACGCCTTCGGGGTCTCCCACCGGCATCATCACGAAGGAGCGCAGCCCTCCGAGCGCGGTCGGCGCCGAATCGATCGACCGGCGCACCGCGCGGTCGAGCGACGCCACATACCGGCGCAGCACCCGCAGGAACAGCTCGTGCTTGTCGCCGAAGGCGGCGTACAGGCTGCCCTTGCCCAGGCCGCTGACCCGCATGAGGTCCTGCAGCGAGGTCGCCGCGTAGCCCGCGTCCCAGAACTGGTCGCAGACCGCGTGCAGCACCTCGTCCTCGTCGAACTGTCGTGGCCTTGCCATGTGCTCAGCGTAGAGGTTCTTGACCGTCTGGTCCACCACGCATATGGTGGACCGAGCGGTCAAGAACGGCCGCGGCGTGACCTCTTCCCGGGCCGGCATCACGGTCCGGGGACCGCACGCACCGCGCTACGGAGGATGCACACTCATGGGCCAGCTGACCGGCAAGACCGCCCTGATCACCGGTGCGAGCACGGGCATCGGGCTCGCCACGGCCGAGCGATTCGTGGCCGAGGGCGCGCTCGTCTACCTGACCGGACGCCGCGAGCAGGAGCTCGAAGCCGCCGCTCGCCTGCTCGGCGACCAGGCGATAGCGATCCGCAGCGACGTCTCCGACCTGGCCGATCTGGACAGCCTCTTCCGCCGCATCGCAGACGACGGAAACAGGCTCGACGTCCTCTTCGCCAACGCCGGGGGCGGCGAGGCGAACCAGCCTCTGGACTCGCTCACCCCGGAGGCCTTCGACCACACCTTCGGGATCAACGTGCGAGGCACGACCTTCACGGTGCAGAAGGCTCTCCCGCTGCTGAACGACGGTGGCAGCATCGTGCTCACCGGCTCGAGCTCGGCAAGCCGCGGCGTCGCCGGTTTCGGCGTCTACTCCGCCACCAAGGCGGCACTGCGGCAGTTCAGCCGGGTCTGGGCGGCCGAGCTCGCGCCCCGTGGCCTGCGCGTCAACACCGTGGTGCCGGGTCCCACCGACACCCCTGGACTCCGCGGCCTCGCCGCGAACCCGGAGCAGGCGGGAGCCATGCTCGACGGCATGGCCGGCAGCACACCGCTGGGCCGCACCGCCGATCCCGCCGAGATCGCGAACGCCGTCCTCTTCCTGGCCTCTGACCAGTCCAGCTTCATGACCGGCAGCGAACTGTTCGTGGACGGCGGCGAGGTGCAGGTCTTCCCCTGACGGGACCGCGCCTCAGGCGCGCCGAACGTGCACAGCCCCGGGCCACGTCTCGTGGGTGCCCAGCGACAAGAAGGAGCAGAAGTGACGACGAAGAGCGAAGAGATCGTGCGCGAGGCCTACCGGCTGGCGGAAGGGGATGTTCTCGACGGACCTGGTTTCCGTGCCTTGTTCACCGAGGACGGAACGTTCAACGACGTGCCGAACGGGCTGACTTTTCGCGGGGACCAGATTCCCCAGGCGCTGGCGGGTCTCGCCTCTGCCTTTCCCGACATCCATCGTGAGCTGGCCGGCGTGCACGCCATGGGCGATGTCGTCGCTGTCGAGCTGCGCATTCAGGGGACGCATCGCGGTGGGTTCCCGACGCCGGCCGGCGAGATCCCGCCGACCGGTCGCCGCATCGATGTGCCGACGGCGGATCTCTGGTATCTCCGGGACGGAAAGATCGAGACCTTCAACTGCTACAACGCAGCGAATGTGTGGCTCGCTCAGCTCGGGGCCGCTCCCGACTTCGCGTCGGCGATCAGAGCGGCGCAGGCGGCCGGGACGAACGCCTAGCTCGTCCTGCGTGCGGCGGCCGGGTATGCCGCTTCAGTGGCTTCGTGGAATTCGGTGACGGCGTCGCCGTGATCCCTGGCCCAGTCCGTGAGGACCTCGATGGGCTCGATCAGCGTCCTGCCGAGCTCGGTCAGGCTGTATTCGACCTGCCGTCGCGTCGGGGCGTCTCGTTCCACGAGGCCGTAGTCCTGCAGACGGCGCAGCGTCTGGGTCAGGACCTTGCGCGAGATGCCGCCGATGAGGTCAATGAGCTCGCCGTGCCGCCGGGGCCGGCTGCTCAGTCCGAACAGCACCAGCGCGGCCCACTTGTCGGAGATGATCTCGACCGCCAGGCGCGTGGGGCAGTCGGCGAGGAACGCGGATCCACCAGAGTCCTGCATGGCGTCACAAGGTACCAGTCGGTAACCCAACGGTCCGTAGCGTCGTCCGGAGCAGCACCTGGAGCGAACGAAGGAGAGAACCATGCCACGTGTCGTCGTGTTCGACGTGGTGGGCGGCCCGGACGTCCTGCGCATCGTCGACGAGCCGGTCGTCGACCCCGGAGCGGGCGAGGTGCGGGTCAGGATCGAGGCGTTCGCGGTCAACCCGCTCGACGTCATGACGCGAGCGGGCCTGCCGCCGACGTCGGCTCCGTTACCCCACGCACGGCTCGGCGTCGAAGGCACCGGAGTCATCGACGCGGTGGGTGCCGGGGTCGACTCGTGGGCCGTCGGCGATCCGGTGATCCTGGCGGCCGTGCCGGACGCGCACGTCCGAGGCAGCTATGCCGAGTACACGACGGTTCCCGCGAACCTGGTTGTCGCACGCCCGGCAGGTCTCGGGGTCGTGGAGTCGGCCGCGGTCTGGGTCGGGTACTCCACCGCATACGGTGCTCTGGTCGAGACGGCGGGGATGCGGCCCGCCGACCGGGTGCTCGTCACCGCTGCCTCCGGTGCCGTCGGCAGGGCGGCCATCCAGGTCGCGAACCAGATCGGCGCGGTGCCCATCGCCGTCACCCGGCGTACGGCGGCCGTCGACGAGCTGCTCGCCGCTGGTGCTGCTGCCGTCGTCGCCACCGACCGCGAGGATCTCGTGGACGCGGTGCGTCGTCACACCGACGGCACTGGTGCCGACATCACGCTCGACCTCGTCACGGGGCCGGGGCAGCGCGAACTTGCCGAGGCGACCAGGCCTGGCGGCGTTCTGGTCCCGGCCGGCTTTCTCGACGCGCGCCCCACGCCGCCCTCGGCGGACGAGTCCCGCGTGCTCAATCGGTATCGGAGCTTCGAGCACTCGACAGATCCCGTGGTCGTGCGGCGGATGGCTGCCTTCCTGACCGCCGGTGTGCGGCTCGGCGCCCTGGCCCCGGCCATCGACGCGGTGTTCGACCTGGCGGATGTCGCCGACGCGCACCGCCACGTCGAGTCCGGGCGGCGCAGCGGCGGGAAGGTCGTCGTCACCGTCTAGGCCGATGACGACGCGACGGCGCCCGTGCGTTCCACGGGCGCCGTCGTCGCGACGAGAGCGGCCTAGAAGAAGTTGCGCGGGTCGAACTTCTCCGCGATGTCCGAGAGCGACTGGCCCGCCTCCGAGACCTGGTCGCCGACGCCGGAGACCTGGTCGCCGACGCCGGACACCGCGCCCTCGGCCGTGCCGGCGAGGTCCTCGACGCCCGTGGTCGCCTGGCCCAGAGCGTCTGCCCCGAAGCCTTCGACGCCCGCCGTGGCCTGGTCGATCGCACCGGCGCCGTACTCCTCGAAACCGGCGGCGGCCTCGCCCAGAGCGCCTGCCCCGTACTCGCCGGCCGCCGCCGTCAGGCCCTCGACGTCGACCCCCGCCGCGAGCGACTCGAAGTCGACGCCGATGCTCGCGGCGTTCTCCAGGAGCGGCCCGGCCACGCTGCTGACGACCGCCCCGGCGGCGACAGCGCCCAGGATGCCGACTGCGCCGACGGCAACGCCCGCGACGGCGCC
>NZ_KI911740.1:60902-64118 GCF_000515355.1 Promicromonospora kroppenstedtii DSM 19349
ACCGCATCGAGCCCGGCCGACGAGCCTCGCTCCGGGCTGCCGCCCGGGCCAGCTCGGCGTGGTCGGCGGAGCGGGGCTGCTCGTGCGGCGGCAGCTCCGTCTGCATGCGCTGCAGCACGGCTTGGCGCTGCGCCGGCGTCAGGCGCGCGAAGGACTCGGCGTGGATGCGCTCGACCTGGTGCGGGTCGGCGGTCTGCATGAGGTAGTCGTAGCGGGCGATGGCCTGGCGGTCGGCGTCGGCGGTGCCGGGAGCACCGGGGTAGCCCTGCTGAGCGCCCGGGTACCCCTGCGGCGCGGGCGGGTAGCCCTGCTGCTGGCCGGAGTAACCCTGCTGGCCGGGGTAGCCCTGACCCTGCGGCCCCTGCTGCTGGTTGCCCCGTACCGCGTTCGCGACGTCCTGCAGGGTGGACTGCCAGGACCGCTGGCCCGTGGCTCCGCCCTGCGGCGCGCCCTGCTGTTGCTGCTGCCCGGACTGAGAGTCAAGCACCTTCTTGGCGAGGCCGATCATGTTCGAGAACTTGGACATGCGGTCCGTTCCTTCCGTCGGGCGGAAGGACCACGCTTCCAGCCCATCATGAGAAGTACGTGAGACCAGGATGAGAGATTCACCCGGGTGGCCTGGCGATATGCACCGGGATCAGCCATCGTGTGAAGCGCGCGGGACGTCCGAGCCCCCACCGAGCGACGGAGGCACAGTGCATTCCCATCTCCCTGGACCCGGCCGCCGCACCCCGGTCAGCACGTATCGCCTCCAGCTCGGTCCGGAACTGACGTTCGCGGACGCCGAGAAGGCGCTCCCGTACCTCGACGCCCTCGGGATCACGGACCTCTACCTCTCGCCCGTGCTGCAGGCCGCGCCCGGTTCCACGCACGGGTACGACGTCGTGGACCACACCCGGATCAGCGACGTCATGGGCGGGCGGGACGGCCTCGAACGGCTCGCCGCGGCGGCGCACGCGCGCGGGATGGGCGTCGTCGTCGACGTGGTGCCGAACCACATGGCCGTGCCGACGCCGGCCTGGCACAACCGCGCCCTGTGGTCCGCGCTCAAGCACGGTCACGAGTCCCCCTACGCGCACTGGTTCGACCTCGACATCGCCGCGGGGGAGGGGCTCCTCATGCCGGTGCTGGGCGCGCGGATCGGCACCGTGCTCGCGGCGGGGGAGCTCGTGCTGGACCGCGCCGTCGTGCCCGGGGAGGGCGACGAGGAGCAGCCCGTGCTGCGCTACTACGACCACCTGTTCCCCGTGCGGCCCGAGACGGAGGACCTGCCACTGGCCGAGCTCGTGGGGCGGCAGCACTACCGGCTCGCGTACTGGCGCGTCGCCGACGAGGAGCTGAACTACCGGCGCTTCTTCGACGTCGGCACGCTTGCGGGCATCCGCGTGGAGGACGACGACGTCTTCGACGCCACGCACGCGCTGCTGCTCGAGCTCTTCCATGCGGGCGTGATCGACGGCTTCCGGATCGACCACCCCGACGGGCTCGCCGACCCGCGCGGCTACCTGCGGCGCCTGAACGAGGCGACCGGCGGGGCGTGGGTCGTGGCCGAGAAGATCCTCGAGGAGGACGAGGCCCTGCCCGACGACTGGCCCGTCGCCGGGACCACGGGCTACGACACGGCGTGGCGGCTGCACGCCCTGCAGGTGGACGCCGACGGCGCCGCCCCGCTCGCCGGGCTGATGCACGAGGTGACGGGCGAGCAAGCAGGGCTGGACGACGTGATCGAGCAGGCCAAGCGGCAGATCGTCGAGACCTCGCTGTACGCGGAGATCCACCTGCTGACCACCATGCTCGCGGACATCTGCCGCGAGGACGTGCGGCTGCGCGACCACACGTTCCGGTCCCTGCAGGACTGCGTGGTCGAGCTGATCGTTGCGTTCGGCCGGTACCGCGCGTACGTCGTCCCCGGGGAGACCGCACCGGCGGAGGCAGAGCGCGTGGTGCGGCAGGCGGCGGACATCGCCCGGTCGCGCCTCGACCCCGACCGGCACGACACGCTGGACCTCGTGGTCGACCTGGTGCTCGGTCGCGAGGCCGGGTCCGCGGGGCGGCGGGACGAGGAGCGGCGTGCCGAGCTCGTGGTCCGGTTCCCGCAGGTGTGCGGCGCCGTCATGGCCAAGGGCGTGGAGGACACCGCGTACTACCGGTGGACCCACTTGGTCAGCCTGTGCGAGGTGGGCGGCGCGCCGGCGCGGTTCGGCGTCGGGCCGGACGAGCTGCACGCGCACGCGCGGCACACCGCCGAGTCGTGGCCCGCGACCATGACCGCCGGGTCCACCCACGACACGAAGCGCGGCGAGGACGTGCGGTCGCGGATCGGGGCCGTGTCCTCCCACGCGGAGGCCTGGACCGGGCTGGTGCGGCGGCTGCGGGAGGCGACGTCGGACGTGCGGCCTGCCGATCTCGACGGGCGCACCGAGAACCTGCTCTGGCAGACGCTCGCCGGGACCTGGACACCGGACGGGCCGATCGAGCCCGAGCGGCTCGCCGCGTACCTGGTCAAGGCGTCGCGCGAGCAGAAGGCGTGGACCACGTGGACGGCTCCTGACGCCGTCCGGGAGGACGCGTTGGTGAAGTACGCGACCGGGCTGCTGACGCACCCCGAGGTCGTCGCCGGGTTCGACGAGTGGGTCGCCGAGGTGACGCCGACCGTCCGTCGCTCGGTGCTCGCGACCAAGCTGCTGCAGCTCACCGTGCCCGGCGTCGCCGACGTCTACCAGGGCACCGAGATGACCGGGACATCGCTCGTCGATCCGGACAACCGGCGGCCCGTGGACCTGGAGGGGCTCGCGACGGTGCTCGGGTCGCTCGACGCGGGGCGGACGCCTGTGGGGCTCGCGGAGGAGAAGCTGGCGCTGACGGCCGCCGCGTTGCGGCTGCGGCGGGCGCATCCCGGGGCGTTCGTCGGGGAGGACGCCGGGTACGAGCCGCTGCCCGTCACTACGGGGCGGGCGGTGGGGTTCGTGCGGTCGGATGCCGCCGGGCCTCGGGTGGTCGTGGTCGCGACGCGGCTCGGGGACGCGCCGGGGCTCCTGGAGGCGTTGGTGGTGCTGCCGGAGCCTGCGCCTGGGGAGGTGTGGCGGTCCGTGCTGACCGGGGATGTTGGCGGCGCCGGGGCGGTGCGGCTCGGCGACCTGCTGGGGGACTGGCCGGTGGCACTGCTCGTGGCGGAGGCTGCTGGGGCTGGGGCTGGGGCTGGGGCTGGGGCTGGGG
>NZ_KI911740.1:64218-150609 GCF_000515355.1 Promicromonospora kroppenstedtii DSM 19349
GCCCGCGGGCGTGCACGGGCCGTCGCGCACCTTCGACGCCGGCGCCTTCCCGTGGTCCGACGGCGACTGGCCCGGCCGGGACGTGCGCGGCGCCGTCGTCTACGAGCTGCACGTCGGCACGTTCACGCCCGAGGGCACGCTCGACGCCGCCGTCGGGCGCCTCGACCACCTCGCCGACCTGGGGGTCGACGTCGTCGAGCTGATGCCGGTCGCCGCGTTCGGCGGGCACCACGGTTGGGGGTACGACGGCGTCGCCCTGTGGGCGGTGCACGAACCGTACGGAGGCCCGGCCGCGCTCCAGCGCTTCGTGGACGCCGCGCACGCGCGCGGGCTCGCCGTGTGCCTCGACGTCGTCGACAACCACCTCGGACCGTCCGGCAACTACCTCGCCGAGTTCGGCCCCTACTTCACCGACCGGCACCAGACGCCGTGGGGCGCGGCCGTGAACCTCGACGGCGACGGCTCCGCCGAGGTGCGCGCCTTCGTGGTCGACAAGGCGCTGCGGTGGTTCCGGGACTTCCACGTGGATGCGCTGCGGCTCGATGCCGTCCACGCGTTGGTCGATGACTCGCCGCGGCATGTGCTGGCGGAGCTGTCGGACGCCGTTGCTGTCCTTGCTGCCGATCTCGGGCGACCGTTGTTGCTGGTGGCCGAGTCGGACGCCAACGATCCGCGGACCGTTACGCCCACTCGCGAGGCTTTCCAGGGCCGGGCCGGGTACGGGATGACGGCCCAGTGGGCCGACGACGTCCACCACGCCCTGCACACCCTGCTGACCGGCGAACGGCAGGGGTACTACGTCGACTTCGGCACCCCGCAGACGCTCGCCAAGGCGCTCACCGACGTCTTCGTGCACGACGGCGGCTGGTCCACCTTCCGCGGCAAGAACTGGGGCGCGCCCGTGCCCGCCGACCTGGACCGACGGCGCTTCGTCGTCTGCTCCCAGAACCACGACCAGGTCGGCAACCGCGCGCTGGGCGACCGGCCGTCGCGCGTGCTGACACCGGGGGCGCTCGCGGTGAGCGCGGCCGTGGTCCTGCTCGGGCCGTTCACGCCGATGCTGTTCATGGGCGAGGAGTGGGGCGCGACCACCCCGTTCCAGTACTTCTCGGACCACGAGGAGCCGGAGCTCGCGGCGGCGATCTCGCGCGGGCGGGCGGCGGAGTTCGGCGGGCACGGGTGGGTCGAGCTGTACGGGGCTGATGTTGTGGTGCCTGATCCGCAAGCCCTCTCGACGTTCGAGGCTTCTCGATTGGACTGGGGGGAGGCCTCGACGCGTGATGGGCGGCGGATGCTGGAGCTGTACCGGCGGTTGGTGGGGTTGCGCCGGGCGGAGGCGGCTGTGGCTTCGGGGGATTCTTTCGGGACGTCGGTGCGGGTTGGGGACGGGGTGCTGGTGATGACGCGTGCGGCCGTTTCTGGTGGTGGGCCGGTCGATGTGGTGCTGGCGCTGGGTGAGGGGCCGGTGTCGGTGGTGGTGGAGCGGGACGGCGAGGCGGAGGTCGTGCTCGACTCCGAAGTGGTGCTCGGGGGTGAGCCCGCGGTCGTGGAGCGCGGAGCCGGTGGGACGAGGGTGACCGTGTCGGGGCCGGGGGTTGTTGTGCTGGGGTGATGGTTGCCTGAGGTCGCGCGTTCATGTGGCGTCGGCAGTCTGCATCCAGGTCGGTACAGGCCTGGACCGATCTCGATGCCAACTGCCGACTCTGCGCTGCAAACTGCCGACCACCCGGGACAGTCGCCGGTCGGCGTCTTCGAGTCCGCCGGGTGGCGGTCGATCCATGCCACCCTGCCGCACGGGTAGGAGCGAAATGTGACAACCTGACCTGCCGGACGGCACGGACCACGGGGGAGACCTGATGCGATCACCAATTCTCGATTACCTCGACACCATCATCGAGCAGACGGCGCACATCGAGTCCGGCGCTCTGGCCGACTACATCCCGGAGCTGGCGGCGGCCGACCCCGACCGGGTGGCGGTCGCACTGTGCACGGTCAACGGGACCGTCTACGCCAGCGGCGACACCGACCACGAGTTCAGCATCCAGTCGATGTCCAAGCCGTTCGCCTATGCCCAGGCGATCGAGGAACGTGGGCTGAAGACCGTGCTCAAGCACATCGGCGTCGAGCCCAGCGGCGAGGCCTTCAACGAGCTCTCCCTGGACCCGCAGACCGGCAAGCCGCGCAACCCGATGATCAACGCGGGCGCCATCACCACCCACGCCCTCCTGGACGATGACGAGGAGTCGGCGGTGGACCGCATGCTCGGTCTGTTCTCGCGGCTCGCCGAGCGGCCGATCAAGGTGGACGAGGCGGTCGCCGCCTCGGAGCTGGCTACCGGGGACCGCAACCTCGGCCTCGCCTACCTGCTGCACTCCTCGGGCGCGCTGCGCCAGGAACCCCGCACGGCGGTGACCGGCTACATCCGGCAGTGCGCGGCGTCGGTCACCGTGCGCGACCTCGCCCTGATGGCCGCGACACTCGCCAACGGCGGCGTGCAGCCCAACACCGGCGAGCGGCTGTTCAGCAGGACCGGCACCCGGCACCTGCTCAGCGTGATGGCCTCGTGCGGCATGTACGACGCTGCGGGCGACTGGCTCACCACGGTCGGCATCCCCGCGAAGAGCGGCGTGGCCGGCGGCATCATCGGCGTGCTGCCCGGGCAGATCGGCGTCGCCGTCTTCTCCCCGCGCCTGGACCCGCACGGCAACAGCGCGCGCGGCGTCGAGATGATGCAGCTGCTCTCCGACGACCTGGGGCTGCACCTGATGGAGGCCAGCCGGCCCGCCCGGTCGTCGCTGCGCGAGACGCGCGAGGTGACGGTCGAGGGGCAGCCGGCCACGGTCTACGTGCTGCAGGGTGACCTGGTGCTGAGCAGCATCGAGTCGCTGGTGCGTGTGCTCATCGAGGACCCGCCCGCCACCGAGCTCGTGGTGTTCGACCTGAGCCGCGTGGACGAGGTGCTGCCGGTGGCGCGCCGCACGGCGTCCGAGACGGCGACCAAGCTGATCGACGAGGGGCACCGGATCGCGCTGGTCGATCCCGAGGAGACGGTCGTCGGCTTCTCGGACAGTCAGGGGCGCGCGGTGGAGTGGTGGAGCGTGGAGCGGCTGGAGAAGGGGACGGTGGGCTCGGTGTGAGGTGCTGCTTGACCTGCCCGCCTGGGTCCAGGCCCGCTTCCGCTCAGTCCCGCGGCGACCTCAGCAGCACTGCATGACGAACCGGGTGTCGGACAGGTCGCCGCGGGCGAGAGGTCCTTGGTGCGGGCCAGCCAGTAGAGCGTGCCGACGTCGCCCCACAGGACGCCGTCGTAAATGAATGACCGCGGGGTCATTTGCGTCGTCGAGCCCGGCCATGGCTGCGGGCGGGTCAAACGTCTGCGGTGATTCACGTGATCGCAAAATTTGCGTATCCTCGCAGGCCTGTCTGCATACGAGGGGGTCGCTGATGGCTGGTCTGTGGGGTAGGAAGTCGCGCGCGAAGAGCTTGAAGCGCGGCACGTGGGGAAGCACGACCAAGGGCCGGAGCAAGAACCTGACCAAGCGGCTGTGGGGAAGCAGCAAGCGCTCCAAGCGCGGCGGAGGCCTCTTCTAACGCACGATGTCCACGGGTGCCGACCGGGGAGTCCCGCTTCGCTGGCTGACAGCGGACGCCCCGGTCGGCACCTGGCGCGTTACCGGCCCGCCGGCACCCGCGTCGTCCCCGCCGGCACCGCCTCGCAGACCGTTCCCTCAGCCGGCAGCACGCCGTCGATCAGCGCGGCATCCACCGCGTCGTCGATGCACGGCCCGCTCGTCCGGTAGGACGTGTGGCCGACGCCCGTCCGGGTGAGCAGGACGGCGCCCTCCAGGCGCTCGGTCATGGCCTGCGCCCAGTGGTACGGCGACACGTTGTCCACCTTGCCGCCCACCACCAGGATCGGCGGGGCACCGGCGCCCGTGAGCTCGTCGGTGAACCGGTCCTTGTTCGCGGCGGGCCAGAACGCGCAGTTCAGCGCGCTGTAGGCGGCCCGGCTGCCGAGGCGCTCACCGCGGGCGTCGATCTCGCGAGCGGCCGCGCGGTGCTCCCCGAGGTTCCGGAGGGAGGGCCAGTCAGCGCAGCGGACGGCGGTGTGGGGCTCCTGCAGGGTGGTGGCGAACGGGCCGCCGAACGGCGCGACCGTCAGGTTCACGACCATGAAGTGAAGGAAGGCGCCGTTGCCCTGCTGCGCGGCGAGCAGGCCCGCGGTGAGCTGTGGCCAGAGCGTGCGGACGCCCGCCGCGGCCCGGACACCCTCCAGCGCCATGGCGCCGTCGAGCGTCCCGCCGGGGGTGAGGCCCTCGATCGGCGGGACCTGCAGGGGCTCCCGCTCCAGGTCGGCGATCAGGGCGTCGAACGCGGCCTCCGGGTCGCCGTCGCCGAACGGGCAGGCCTCCACGCCCTCGGCGCGGCACGTCTCGAACCAGAGGTCGAGCGTCTCCTCGTTGGACCGGGCGACGTCGTCGAGCAGCTGGAGCGGGTCGTTCTGCCACAGGTCGGTGTCGACGGGGGCATCGACCACCATCTGGCGCACGCGCTCGGGGAACAGCGTGGCGTACATCGGACCGACCACCGTGCCGTACGAGGCGCCGTAGAACGTGATCTGCTCCTCGCCGATCGCGGCGCGCACCTGGTCCAGGTCACGGGCCACGTTGTCGGTGGACAGACTCGCCAGGAACACGCGGTCCTGGTGCGTGGCGCAGCCCTTCGTGAAGGTGCGGGCGTCCTGGACCAGCCGCCGGAACGGCTTGCCGCCGGGGATGGTCGGGTCGCGGTCCTCGGCCGCCTGCTCGGCGCGCTGCTCGTCGGTGAGGCAGCGGACGGCGTCCGACTCCCCGACGCCGCGCGGGTCCATGCCGACGACGTCGAAGCGCGCCACGACGTCGGGTGAGAACGGGCCGGTCTTACCCGTGGGGTCGATCGACCGGACCATGTCGGACGCCGGCACGCCCGGGCCGCCCGGGTTGATGAACAGGCTGCCGATGCGGTTGTCCGGGTCCGTGGCGCGGTGCCGGACGACGGAGAGCGGGGTCTGCTCGCCGTCCGGGTCGCTGTACTCCAGTGGAACCTCGACGGTGGCGCAGTCCAGGCCCGGGCCGCACTCGGTCCAGTCGATCGGGTCGGGGGTCGGGGCCTGCGCGGTCGGGCTGGGCGCGGCATCGTTCGCCGACGCCGTCAGCGCAACGCTGGCGCCACTGGCGCACCCGGTCGCGGCCAGGGAGACGGCGGCGAGCACCGCGGCGATCCGAAGCACCACGTGCGACGAGCGGGATGGTCGTGTGGGTGAAGGCATGCCAACGACCCTAGAAATCTCACCCGCTCCCCGCATCGGCCGATGGGTCCGAACCCGCCGACCGGAAGTCGGAGCGTGCCCGCTACTCCGGGTCGGCGGGCGAGCCGAGCCCCGCCTCCTGCACCAGCAGCGCCACCTGCACCCGGTTGTTCAGCCCGAGCTTGGACAGGATCGACGACACATGGGTCTTCACCGTCGTCAGCCCCAGGAAGTAGCGCGCCGCGATCTCCGCGTTGGACCTCCCGGCCCCGATCTCGACCGCGACCTCCCGCTCACGCTCCCCGAGGACGCCGAGGCGCTCGCGGGCCGTGGCGCGGCGGCCGTCCTGGTCCGACTCGGCGACCTTGGCGATGAGCCGTCGGGTCACCTCGGGGGAGAGCACGGGCCGACCCTGGGCCGCGTGCCGGACGGCGACGACGAGCTCGTCGGGCGGGGTGTCCTTGAGCAGGAACCCGGCCGCCCCGGCGCGGAGCGCGCGCAGCACGTGGGCGTCGGCGTCGAACGTGGTGAGCACCATGACCTGCGGGGCGGGGGAGTCCTTGCGCAGGATCTCGGTCGCGGTGAGCCCGTCCGTGCCGGGCATCCGGATGTCCATGAGGACGACGTCGGGGTGGTGACGCCGGGCCAGCTCGATCGCCTCGGCGCCGTCGCCGGCCTCTGCGACCACGTTGAGGTCGGGGGCGCCGTCGAGCATCATCTTGAGGCCGAAGCGGACCATGGCGTCGTCGTCGGCGATGAGGACGTTGATGGCCGGCTCGGCGCCGGGCGTGGGATCACTCACGACGGCCAGGGTAGGCGCAGGCGGACGTGCCAGCCGCCCAGGTCGGTCGGGCCGTAGTCGAGGGTGCCGTTGACGAGGCGGGTGCGCTCCTGGAGCCCTTGGAGTCCGGTGCTGTTTCCTTGTGGTTGTCTCGGTCGGGTGGTCGGGGGTGCGTTGATCACCTCGGCGACGACGGCGTCCTCGGGCCGCCCGGTGATCCGGACGCTGACGGGGGCGCCCGGGGCGTGCTTGCGGGCGTTGGTCAGGGACTCCTGGACGACGCGGTAGACGGTGCGGCCGTGGAGGTCGGGGATCGCTTGATGGCCGGTGGTGAGGCCGGCTTCGTCGTGGAGTTCTACTTCTGTGTCGGCCTTGCGGGCTTCGTCGACGAGTTCGAGGACGTCTGCCACGGCCGGCATCGGCAGCTCGCCCACGGGGGCGCGGAGGACGCCGATCACCTCGCGGAGGTCCTGGAGGGCGCGATGCGCGTTCTCGCGGACCACCTCGGCGGCGCGGCCGACGTCGTCGGGCGGTGCGGTGCGGGCGTAGGCGAGGGCGCCGGCGTGGACGCTGAGCAGGGAGAGGCGGTGACCCAGGACGTCGTGCATCTCGCGGGCGATGGCCTGGCGGGCCTCGCGTTCGGACTGCTCGGCGCGGAGCTGAGCCTCACGCTCGGCGGCCGCGGCGCGGTCGCGGAGGGAAGCGACGAGGGCTCGCCGGTTGCGGATGGACAGGCCCCAGGCGACGGTCGCGGCGTGGCCCAGGGCGATGATGACGAAGACGGTGATGGGTGGGGTGGTCTGGTCGGGCCAGAGGAGCTGGTAGGTGCTGAGGGACGTGATGCTGATCGCGGTCACGGTCGCGGTGGCGCGGATCGAGCTGTGGATGGCGACGGTGAAGAGGGCGACGATCGCTGCGCCCGTGACCGTTTCGGAGTAGACGCTGGCCGTGGCCAGGGCGATACCGATCTGGACCGGGTACTTGCGGCGCCACCAGAGGGCGAGGCAGCCGAGGAGGCCGGTTGCGCGGTCGGCGATGAGGAGGGCGGTGGGGAGAGGGTCTGGTTCGTTGGTCTGGATCTGGAACGAGATCAGGGCGAGGGCTGCGGCGATGGCGACGAGGGCGGCGTCGTTCAGGCGGGGGCGGAAGGCGGTGCTCGCGGGTGGCGCGGCGGGGGTGGTACGTGCGGTGGGCATCGGGTCGAGCCTAGGGCGAGGGCACGATACCGACCCGTCTGAGCGGTCGTGAGGGCACCTTCGGCACTGTCAGGCCGCGCTCAGTCGTCGAAGTCGAACCCGTCCGCATCGGCTGCAGCGACCAGGCTCCGCATCCTGTTGTCGTCCTTGGCGACGCCGTCCATCAGTTCGCCCAACGCTTCGAGTGCGGCTCTGTCCTCGCCGTAGGCGCAGAACATGTCGCCCTCCGGGTCGTAGCCGAACCGGCTCTCGAGCGAAGGCGCCTCGGTAGCGACCAGCCTGCGCGCGACGCCCTCCCAGAAGTATCCGTTCGGCTCGTGCCCGAGTTCCTCGACCAGTGCGTCGACCGGCGTCGTCCCTGCGTGCAGCAGCAGCGAGAACCTTCCGGGGGTGGTCTCGACCAGCTTCGGTAGCGTCATGCGCCGGAACGTAGCAGCCGTCACCGACACTGCTGCTCCGTGCGGTGCCAGGTCGCACCCTGTCGATCGATACCCACCGCTACGACCTGAGTCGCTGCGGTATCGATCTCCTCCCACAGCTGCACCGATATGAGTCGGAGTCCGCCCTCGCTCGGGTCGGCGTCCGGGAAGACGTCGCGTGCGTCCTGCTGGGCGGACTCGATGAAACGCTGCAGGCCCTCCAGGTCGACGACGAACTCGATGGGTGCCAGCTCAGGTGACACGCGCACAAGGGCGCGAGCCTCGCGCGAGTCGACCTCGATGTGGTCCACGACGTCACCGCTACGGGATATCAGGTCCCGGGCTAGGTCCCGGGTGGAGTCGGAGATCAGCACGGGGATCCTGAGAGGTAGGGCGGCGATGATGTGATGACTGACGCGGGCCACCGATCCGGTGAGGATGACGTCGATCGATCTTAGGGCGCCCGACGTAGCCGGAGGGCACTCGGGGAGATCTCCTGCGCCGAGGCGAGCTTCTCCAGAACGAAATCCGCGACCTTCTCCATCGGCTGGTCCTGCAGGCTGAGGAAGCCGAAGGTCGCGGGCAGTCCGACGATGGGTGGCCGATTTCCGACGAGAAGGGGCAGCAGATATTCCTCGGTGCGCTTGCTCGCCGCGTTCCGTCCGACCTCGTATTCGAACGTCGTCCAGTCGCGCTCGGGGTAGTCGTCGGACAGGCAGATGATCATGAACTGTGCCTGCTCCCCGTAGATGCGGGCGAGCCCGCGGCGCAGGTCCTTCCCCCAGAGTTCCGCCTGCTGGTTGTAGTCGTAGAAGACCTTGATGTGCCGTTCCTCGAGCACCTCGACGAACTTGTCGACGACCGGCCGGTCGTTCCCCGCGAACGACACCGCCACGTCGTACTCGTACCTGCGTCGACGGGGGACTACCCCGGAGCTGACCCGGGTGAGGTCGAGATGGTCGAGGTAGAAGCGGAACGCCGGGTCGTCGATCCGTAGGGTCCGGTGCTCGTAGGTCAGGGTCTCGTTCAGGCCGCTCTCCTCGATCAAGGTCGGGAGGACGTCGATGGCGCGGTTGAACGCACTCCTGACCCGGCCTCTGTCGGCCGGGTCGGCGATTCCGACGACTGCGGCCTCCAGTTCTTTGTAGGCGGTGCGGAATCCCGGGCTGGCCGCGGCGCGCTGGACGAGCTTGAAGTACACGTCATGCACAGAACGCCGCCCCTGTGTCAGGTGGACGAGACTGCGGATGTAGCGACCGTCGAACTGCTTGGCGATCTGGGGGGTGACGACGGCGAGGTCGATGGCGACCTGTTGCGGCTCCGCGGCGGTTCGCATCACGTCGGCCTCGACGCAGGCAGCCCGGCAGATCGCCTGGAAGATCGACGGCGACCCCCTGGCGGCTCTGATCGCCGCGCCCCGGGTCGCGTCGTCGAACCGGATGTTGAGGGCGCGTTCCCCCTGTGTCATGAGCGCGTCCATGAACGTGTCGCTCTGCGTGCCCAGGTACCAGGTGTCGTTCCGGATCGCGAGCTCCGGGTCGTGGCCCAGGATGGCGTCGCTCGTCTTGGCTATCCCGATCATGAACAGGCGGATGCCGCTCTCGTGCCAGAGCTTGAGGCGCGAGGCGAGCTGCGTGCGCGCCTTGAGCGAGAGGCGGTGGACGTCCTCGATCTTGATCAGGTCGAAGTCCCGCAGCCCCTGCTCCACCGCCTTCACCGTCCGTCCGACGCCGAGCTCGGCGCCCAGGACGGTGAAGATGCTCTGCGCACTGGTGTGGGCCCGCGCGTTGAAGGAGAGGATCCGGTCGGCATCGAACCCGGCCGCAGCGAGTGCCCGCTCGGCGACTGTCGACTTGCCGCTGCCGGACGGTCCGACGAGCGTGACGTGCTTACCCGGCGTCATAAGCGAACCCTTGAGCCGTTGTGCTTCGGCGGGCGCTACGTAGGTGATGCCCGACGCCTGCGACTCGTTGAAGACCTGGGCGAGCTGGTACACGTCCCGCGTCATTGCACTCCTCACCTGGGTGGAGATGCTCGGTGCCCGTCATCCTCCCCGACCGGCGTCGTCCGGCGCCACCACTCGGTGGCATCTGTTTCCGTCATGCGAACCGTCTGGAAGGATCGTCGCGAAGGTGACATCCGGGACACGGTCGGCGGTGACGCCCGTGCCCTGCCCTGCGCGGAGAGGTGCCGACCTTGACGACGTCCGTCAGATGCTCGTTCTGCAGGATCGTGAGCGGGGACGATCCGGGTGCCCGTGTGATCTACGAGAACGAACGCGTGGTGGCCTTCTTCCCGACCACGCCCGCGGTCGTCGGGCACGTCCTCGTCGTTCCGCGCCGTCACGTACCGGACATCTGGACGCTGGACGAGAGCGAGGCCGCCTACCTCGGGCGGGTCTGCGCGCGGCTCGCCGGCGTCGTCAGAAGGGTGCTTCGCCCCGAAGGCCTCAACGTGATCCAGTCGAACGGCGCGGCCGCCACGCAGACCGTCTTCCACCTGCACGTGCACCTCGTGCCGAGACGGGCCGGGGACGCGATGGGACGCATCTGGCCCGTCGGGACGAGCTACTCGGAGGTTGAGAAGGATGAGGCCTGGGCGCTGCTGCGCGCGGCGTGCCAGACGGGAGTGGCCTTGGGGGACGGACCGAGCGGTGAGGACCGTCGCAAGCATCTCGAGCTCGTCCAGGCCGTCGTGACCCGCATGGCCGGTGCCTCGGCGAACGTGAAGACCTGGCTGCTGCCGGTGGTCACCGCCCTGTACGGGTTCGGTGTGACCGAACGGTCCGCCGGACTGGCGCTGCTCGGGCTGGCCACGGTGCTCCTGCTCATGTACATCGACGCCAACTACCTGCGTGTCGAGCGTGAGTACCGGCAGCTCTACGACGCCGTCGCGCGGAACGCCGCGCCGATCAGGGCCTTCTCGCTGGACCCATCCGGTGTCGCGGTGCCGCCGTCGCGACCCGGTTCACCGCCGGGCCGGCTGTCGGGAGCGCGTAGGGCATGGCTGCCCGGCTGGAGCATCTGGAAGTCGTGGTCGATCCTGCCGTTCTACGGGGTGCTCGCGTTGATCGGTGTGGTGATCGCGATCAGTGGGGTGTGGCGGGGCTGATGTCGGGAGCCTGCGTGGGGCGATCGCCTGGTGATGAGCAGCTCCATCAACCCGCACTGCATATACGCTTGTATGTATATACGGTGATGTGTATGTTGAGGTCATGTCCATTCGAGAGACCGATCCACGCCTGATCCGACCCGCTGCGGCGGTCTCGTCGATCGTCTGCGCCGCCGCGTTCGTGCTGCTGATGAGCTTCGCCCAGGCCACCCAGCCAGAGGTGGTACCGAGCTGGCAGCCGCCCAGTGAGCTGGCGCTGGGGGCGACGGGGTGGGCGATGACGTCAGGCTTCGCCCTCCTCGGCCTCGCGTGCGTGCTGCTCTTTGCGGCGCTTCGCGGGCAACCGGCGTCCCGCACGGCTCACGTCGGGCGCTACGCCTTGTTGGTCGGGGCGGCAGGCGGCGTGCTCGGGGCAGTGTTTCCGACCGATCGATGGGACGCCTCGGAGCCCACCGCGACCGGGATGGTCCACAATGTCGCGCCGGTGCTGCTGGACGCCGTCCCGCTCGCCGCGATCCTGCTCGGGGTGTCACTCGTACGGCGCAGCCAAGGCTGGCGGCCCGTACGCCGGTGGTTGTGGACGGCCGCCGGGCTGGTCGTGAGTGCGGTCGTCCTGCTGTCGGTCAGCATGGGGATCCTCCTGCCGCAGGGTGGAGGCCTCGGTCCCGATGTGCCGATCGGCTGGCAGGCGCGTGGACTTCTCGTCGCCGTTGCCGCATGGGTGGCGATCACCGCGGGTTGCGCGCTCGCCGTGGCCCGGACGTCGCACACGGCGGACGTCGACCCGGTGCCGGCCGACACGGCAGGAGCGGCCCGATGACGGACTCCTCGCTTACGCCCTCGCTCGCCGTCCTGACGGCCCTGGCCGAACCGAACAGGCTCGCGATCGTGGGACTGCTGCGCGCCGGACCACGCGCGGTGGGGGACATCGCCGCCCACGTCAAGATCGCTCAGCCGCACGCGTCCCGACATCTGCGCATCCTGGCCGACGCCGGTCTGGTCAGTGCACGCCGGGAGGCACAGTCGAGGATCTACCGGCTGGAACGCAGCCCGTTCGCCTCGCTCGAACAGTGGCTCGACACGTTCGCCGTCGTCTGGGAGGAGCGCGCCGACCGGCTCGGCGACTACCTCGAAGACCTCGACGAGGACCCGAGCGACGCACACCGACAGGAGGGGACCCGATGACCGCGACCGTCGTGCGGGACCGCACGAACAAACGACTCATCGTCCGACGCACGGTGCGGGGTACCCCTGCGCTGGTCTGGGCCTGCTGGACCGAGCCCGAGCACCTGCGACAGTGGTGGGGCCCCAAGGGCTGGCGGTCCGACGTCTTCGAGCTCGACCTCCGCCCTGGCGGGGTCTGGCGCTACCGCCTCCGTCCCGACCAGAGCCACGAGATCGAGGCGGAGCACTGGGGCCGCGCCGTCTACGAAGAGATCGACCCGTACGCATCGCTGCAGTTCCTCGACGGCTCCTGCACACCGGACGGAACCCCGATCCCCGGAACCGAGCAGCTGACCCGCGTGACGATCCAGGAACTGGAACCGCGGCGTTGCGAGGTCGGCATCGTCGTCCGGTTCCCCTCGCTCCAGGCGCTGGAGCAAGCCGAACCGACCGGCATGATCGAAGGTTTCACCGACGCACTCGAACGACTCGATGTGTACGTCCGACCCGCATCACGAGAGGCACGGCCATGAGCACTTCCGCCACCGTAACCCAGGACCGGACGGTGACCTCCTCCGACGGGTCGACGATCGCGTACGACCTTTCCGGAAGCGGCCCCGTCGTCGTCCTTGTCGCACCGGCCCTTGCCGACCGGTCCGACCACCGGCGGCTCGCCGCGCTCCTGTCGCGGGACCACACCGTGATCAACTATGACCGGCGAGGCCGCGGGCGCAGCACCGAAGCCTCGCCGTGGAGCCCGGGCCGAGAGGTGGAGGACCTCGCCGCCCTGATCGCTGCCCACGGCGGCTCGGCCTCCCTCTTCGGAGCGTCCTCGGGCGCCGTGCTCGCGCTCGACGCCGCGAACAGCCTTGCCGGCATGGTCGAACGGGTCGTGGCCTTCGAGGCACCGGTGATCGTCGACGACGGCCGGCCACCCGTCCCGCGCGAGCTGTCCCGGCAGCTGGACCAGCTCGTCCGCGAGGAGCGTCGGGGCCAGGCGGTGACCCGGTTCATGCGGGACGCCCTTGAGGCGCCTGCCGCGATGGTGCTCGCGATGCGGATGATGGTCCCGGCATGGCGCCAGATGACCGCGATGGCCCACACCACGGTGTACGACGTCGAGCTCTGCGCCGGCCTCCAGGACGGCGGACCGATTTCGGGCGACCGGTGGAAGGCGATCAGCGTTCCGGTCCTGGCGCTCGTGGGGCAGAAGAGCAAGCCCTGGGCGCATGCCGGCACGAAGGCTGTGGCTGCCGCGACCGGCGGGCGGGCCGTGACTGTCAGTGGTGCCCATCACGGCACGCCCACCATGCAGCCGCAGGCGATCGTCCCGCATCTGAGGGAGTTTCTTCGGGAGGGTTAGCGGTGGGGTGGTCGGTGCTTTTCTGACCGACGATCTCGGCATCGTCGGGATCTGCAAATACGCTCGCGCCACGCGGTCGGCATCTCTGACCAGCCGCTATGCTCAGCTCTCACGGGTGCGAGCTGGATTGATGGTTGGACGCCTCAACGACACGCATCGCCAGAAGCCGTTCGAAAGGGCCCCGTCATGAGTGCGTACGTCGTGTTCTTCAAGGAAAGCACGCACGATCAGTCCGAGGTCGATGCCTACCTGGAGAATGTCGGGAAGTCGTTCGAGGGGCATGACGCGAAAATCCTCGCCGCCTATGGCGAGCAGCAGGTACTCGAAGGCACCGCGCCCGAGGGGGTCGTGGTGATCGAGTTCCCGACCACGGCCGCAGCGCGTGCGTGGTACGACAGCCCCGCCTACAAGTCTGCGGCGGAGCACCGGTTCAGGGGAGCTATCTTCCGGGTCGTACTTGTCGAAGGTGCCTGAGGGGCGACCGACGATGCCTACTTCCTACCCCTGAACGGATCGAAGTAGGGGAGCGGTACGGGCGGGGCAGAATCAACCTCATGGATGACGCCACCACCATTGAGTCCGTCAGGGACCGACTCCGCGATTTCGCTCGTGTCCGTGACTGGGGCCAGTTCCACACGCCCAAGAACCTCGCGATGGCGCTGGGTGGCGAAGTCGGCGAGCTCCTCGCCGAGATGCAGTGGCTCACGGACGACCAGATCCACGAGAAGTTGGCCGACCCGCACACCCGAGGCGAGGTCGAGGAAGAGTTCGCCGACGTCTTCCTCTACCTGGTCCAGTTGGCCGACGTCTGCGGTGTCGACCTCGTGCAGGCCGGTCACGCGAAGATCACGCGGAACGACGGACGTTTTCCGCCGGCCATTTCTGCGTCCTGATCGGACGAATCGCCCGCGCTCTACCGACCCGTCGGCTCCTGACCTGCCTAGACTCGACCTGCCTACGCGGCATCGACGGACTTCCGGCTCGACCTGCGGACATGTCCCCGCCGCACGTTCATTCGTGCTGCTCAGGGGACGTACTTGTCGGTCATCCGCTATTCGGCGGCGTCGTTGTCGTCGTCGCTCAACTCAGACTCTTCTTCCGTGGAGACGCATCTCGCAGACCAGCTCTCGCATCAGGGCGTGCATGTCGGCGAGGGGGAGCGGCGTTCGTGGCGCAACTCGCTGCCAGCCCTCGCACGGGACCTCAGTGATGCGGGCCTGGATCAGGTTGAGGTGGTACTGGAACATCGGCTGCCGCTGACCTCGAAGCGTACCGACGCGATCCTCGCCGGAGTGCACCCGCGAACTGGCGATCACTCCTACGTCGTTGTCGAGCTCAAGCAGTGGAGCGAGGCGCACCTGTGGGAGGACAACGACGCGCTCGTCGAGGTCGATGGCGCTCGATACCTCTCGTCGCACCCGAGCACCCAGGTCGCAGGCTACGTCCAGTACCTGCGCGACTTCTCGAAGGCCTTCGAGCACACCCCCGACCAGCTTCAAGGCGTGGTGTACCTCCATAATGCGACCGATTTCGGCGTCGGCGATCTGCTTGCCAGCAAGGAGCTGGCTCAGGCTCCCATGTTCACGGGGGAGCGTCGCAGCCAGTTCATCGCTCACCTGCAGTCGCTGCTGGCGAAGGATGCGTCGGGAGCGGAGGCGGCGGACCGGCTGATTGGCTCCAAGACCGCACCCTCGAAGCAGCTCATGTCGGTGGTGGCCAAGGAGATTCGCGAGCAGGAGCAGTTCGTTCTCCTGGACGAGCAGAAGACCGCACGGGACCTGGTGCTGCACCAGGTGAAGAAGGCAGTTTCCTCTGATTCCAAGTCCGTGGTCCTGGTGACGGGTGGCCCGGGTTCGGGTAAGTCCGTGATCGCACTGTCGCTCATGGGGAACTTGCCCGTGAGGGTCGGACGGCGATCCACGCGACGGGGTCGCGCAGCTTCACACAGACGCTTCGGAAGGTCGCGGGCAAGGGCTCCACGCGGACGCAGGGCCTGTTCAAGTACTTCAACAACTTCATGGAGGCAGAGCGCAACGGCCTCGAGGTGTTGATCCTGGACGAGGCTCACCGCATTCGGGAGAAGTCGGTGGACCGGTACGCACGCAAGGAACTCCGGGAGAAGGCACGTGCGCAGGTCGACGAGCTGCTCGACGCCGCTCGCGTGCCCGTATTCCTTCTGGATCAGAACCAGGTGGTACGGCCCGGCGAGATGGGTACACCCGACGAAATTCGTCTCGCGGCTGAGGCCAAGGGGCTCGAGGTTCGGCAGATCGATCTGACCGACCAGTTCCGCTCCGGCGGCAGCCTCGCGTACATCGAGTGGGTCGAGCGGCTGCTCGGCCTGCGTGATGTCGAGGACGGGCCGCAGCCTTGGGACGGCGTCGACGAGAATTTCGAGGTCGACGTCGTGGACTCGCCGGAGGAGCTCGAGGCTCGGTTGCAGGCCTACCGGAATGCGGGCAAGGGCGCGCGGATGACGGCCGGCTACTGCTGGCCGTGGTCCGATCCGCGTGACGATGGGTCTCTGGTTCCGGACGTCACGATCGGTGCGTGGCAACGTCCGTGGAACCTGCGTGGCGAACGCTCGGTGGGCGGAGCACCGCCGTCTCCGTTGTGGGCGACTGATCCGGCTGGGTTTGGTCAGGTGGGATGCGTCTATACGGCGCAAGGATTCGAGTACGACTGGAACGGAGTGATTCTCGGGCCGGATCTCATCTGGCGGCAGGCGGCCGATGGGGGTGGAGGGGGCTGGGTTGTGCGGCGAGCCGAGAGCCGTGACGGGGAACTGACCAAGAAGAGCGTCACCGAGGGTCAGTTCGAGCGGCTCACTCGGAACACATACAAGGTTCTGCTGACACGGGGGATGGTCGGGACACTGATCTATTCGACGGATGAGGAGACGCGGGCGTTTCTTCGGTCGCTGATGTCTGGGCGACGTCTGGTCACATGATCAACTTCTAGTTGGTCGCTCGGCCGCCTTTGGGCGGTCGGCCTGGTCAGAGGCCTGGATCCGCGGAATTCCGCGGATCCGGGCCTTTTCGCGTGCCGGGGTGTCGTGGACACCTATGGACGTGAGGAGCCCCGAATTGCCTCCCCGAGAGGCACGCAGGAGGCACGCCGACACGACCAGGAGGGAACCGACGATGGGCACGAAAACCGAGGTACGGCCTCAGAAGCGAGAGGCATGGGGCAGGCTGCGCA
This sequence comes from Promicromonospora kroppenstedtii DSM 19349, assembly GCF_000515355.1. Classification (GTDB taxonomy): domain Bacteria; phylum Actinomycetota; class Actinomycetes; order Actinomycetales; family Cellulomonadaceae; genus Promicromonospora; species Promicromonospora kroppenstedtii. Next base: position 80,741 of record NZ_KI911740.1, read on the forward strand.
AGCTGCCCTCGAAGCGCTGGCAGGCACGTTATGTGGGTCCGGACGACAGGGTCTACTCGGCGCGCACCGAGGACGACAAGCCACTGACCTTCCTCACGAAGGGTGACGCTCGCGAGTGGCTCAACGGGGTGCACGCGAAGATCAGCCGAGGGGAGTGGCTTCCGCCCGACGAGGCTGTGCGACGGCGTCGGGCCGCAGCAGAGGCCGCTGCCGCGCGGGACGTGACGTTTCGCGAGTATGCCGAGCGGTGGCTGGAGCGCATCGCGACCGAGCCTGGCAAGGGTGGCAAGCTCCGTCGGCCGGGGACCGTGATCGCCTACCGAGGGCGGGTACGCAACTACCTTTTGGCGCCGCTCGGGGACGTGAAGGTTCGGGAGATCGACACCGAGCGGGTGCGTGCCCTCGTGATCAAGCTCGTCGCGATGCCGTCGGTGCTCAAGGAGGGCGCCAAGCACAACGGCATCGCGGGCGACGCCGTCGACGTGTTGAAGATGGTCCTCCGGGCGGCGGTGCGCGACGGGCTGCTCGCGGCGATGCCGGACGCGCCGACGCCGACCCGGAAGTCCGTGCGGCACAACGACGCCCACACACCCGAGGACGACGTCGCCACACCCACGCAGGTCGACGCGCTCTACGCGGCCGTGCCGCAGCCCTGGCGGATCGCCGTGCTCTTCGCGGCGTGGTGCCAGCTCAGGCGCGGGGAGGCGCTGGGGCTGCAGCGGCACGACATCGTCTGGAACGGCGACCGGACTGCGGCGACCCTGTACGTGCGGCGGCAGAAGAACGGGAGCACGGGCAAGCTCACGGACCCGAAGTCGGACAGCGGCCGCCGGTCGATGGCTGTGCCTCCGCTCATGATCGAGCGGCTGCGCGACCATCTCGACCAGCACGTGGGGCGGGGGCGGACGGCGCCGGTGGTACCGAGTGAAGCGCGAGGTAGCCAGTACCTGTCGGCGTCGCGATGGAATGGCATCTGGGTGGGCGCTCGGGGCGCAGTGTCGGGACTTCCGGAGGGCTACCGGTTCCATGACCTGAGGCACACGGGGTTGACCCGGATCGCGCAGGAGGGGGCGACCCTGGCCGAGCTCATGCGACGTGGCGGGCACTCTGACGTCTCGGTGGTGCTGCGGTACCAGAAGGCGACGATGGCCCGGGATATCGAGCTCGCCGCGCGCATGAGTGCGGCGGTGGGGGAGGAGATCCGGCTGGAGAAGGAGCGCGCGAACACACCGGAGGGCAACGCTGCGTGACGCATCAACGGCTGGGCCCGCACCGCTGCGCGTCCAGCCGTCTCCGCGGTCGTTGATCAGCGAGCGCTCACACGGAGTGCGCTGAGGGGATCGTGACGACAAGGCGTTGGGTCAGTTCGTTGAGGTCTACCCGGATGAGACGACCGACGCGATATCCAGTGATGGTGCCGTCGGCGATACGGCGGCGCAGCGTCTTGGTGGATACGTGGAAGTGCGCGGCGGCCTCAGTCAGCGGGACCAGGCGGGCGGAATGGGCAGGTGCTGGGCTGGTGCGCGGCATGATCGCTCCTTTCGGGAGTTCGGGCTCTACGTCGGAGGTGAGCAGCGAACTCCGGCGCTGAGTCGCCACAGAGCACAACCGAGCTAGTTAACTCGGCACCGAGCAGGTGAGGTACGGCGCGTACGGGTCCTGGCCGCGGGCTGTCGCAAGGGGAGTCGAGCGTGCTGGTCGCCGAGGCGGCCACCGCAGTGCGTGACCCAACCCAACGTGCCCGCTTCGATCGCATCCTGGTTGGTCTGACCAGCACCGGGCGTCACGTCCCCCTGCCCGATGGTGACCGCGCGTCGGTGAGAGACCTGGTCACTAGCCGGCGCAACGACCGCACGTCGACCACGACGAGCGAGGCGCTCGACGGCGAGCTTCATAATCCGGCGATTTGCGGCAAACCCTTGCAGTGTGATCGATCACTCGGTAACGTCTGGTTCAGGTGATCGATCACTTACGACGACGTTAGGAGGATCCGCCGCCACGTAGAGGGGGGCGCACTGACCGTGAAGAGCACTGGTTCCTCAGGCTGCGGTCGGCACCTGAAAGTGTCGCCATGGGAATACTGCAGGCCCTTTCTCTCTACGACGACCTGGACAAAGGGCCACGTCGCAAGGAGGCGCCGGAGTACCCGCGTGGAGGCCGGAATCGAGTTGAGCCGCGTCCGCAAAGAAGCAAGGGAGAGGCGTTGCGCGATCCAATTGTCATTACGTCGCCACATTACAACAGGTACTCAGCTGGGAACGTCGACGTTACGCTGCTCTTTCGAGAGTTCGAGAGGATCGCGAGTGTAGAAGTAAGAGATTTCTCGCTAAATGCCGCGAGACGTGGGGATTACGACATCATCCACGTCCATTGGCCGGAATGGCTGCCTAGACGAGAGAAGACACCCTGGCTAGCGGCGTTGTCAGCCATGTGGGTACTTAATTCGCTTGCGGCCGCGCAGAAGCGCGGTACGAAACTTGTGTGGGATGCGAACAACACCATGCCGCACGAACCAGTATTCCGGGAACTGACTGACAAGTTCATGATGCGATTCGCCGCGATGTCCGACCTATTCGTCTCCTGCAACGCTTCCCTAGGTGACGAATTCATCGCAAAGTTCCCAGTTCTAATTAGCAAGAAGCGCCGGCTGCTAGGAAACCGCAACTATGTAGGCGTCTACGCCCACGAGACCGAATCGAGCGAGAACGCACGGCGACTATTGGGCCTGCCGACGGACGAGCCCATAGCACTCGCATTCGGATCCGCCCGCCACTACAAGAACCTTCCCGGCATGATCGATACGTTTGCACGCTACAGGCAGCGGACGAACCGCGCGTGCACCCTACTCGTCGCCGGTGGCGTAACAGACAGCGCGCTGGAACGAGAGATCAGACAGGCTGGTGAGCGTGACCCCCGGGGCATAAGACTGGACCTGCATTTTGTCCCGGAGAGCGACGTCGCGCTCTACTTCCGCGCCGCGAGTCTGGCTTTGATTGGGACGGTTCAGGCCGTGAAGTCGAGTGTCGCGGGATTGGCCCTGTCGCTCGGCACTCCTGTCTGGGTTCCCCGGCGTGGGGCGGCAATCGACGATGCCGACGAAATCGATGAGCCGATGCTAAACACGTATGACGGAGGTATCACTGAGGCGATTATCCATCGTGCGCTCGATATGTCTGAGAACGTGCGTCACCACATCCCACCAGCGTTGAGGGATGGGCGCATCGGGGAGTCCTGGTCAGCGTACGCGCAGCGAATGCTCGACGAATATAGAAGTGTCCTCAGTTCGAGAAATGACGGGAGATAGGCGTGCGCGTTCTAGTCACGGGGGCCAATGGATTCGTGGCGAGTCACTTGATACCGCACCTAATCGAGCGCGGTTTCGACGTGGTTGGGGTGGACGATGACTCGAAGTACGGGGAACGCCAGCCGTTTGCTCACGAGGCGTACACGCACGTTAGAGGCTCAGTCCTCGACGAAAGTCTTCTGAGCGGGCTGATGGATGGCGCGGACTATGTCGTTGCTAACGCCGCGGCGGTCGGAGGGCTTCCGTACTTGACTGTTAATGACGGCTCAGTCGGCCTTTATAATTCTGGACTTACCGCGGCCACTCTCGGCGCAGCTATCCGTTATCACGAGCGGACACGTGGGCTGAAGCGCTACGTAGCTGTCAGTTCCTCGATAGTTTTCGCCGAGGCTAAGACGTGGCCCACTCCTGAAGGCCTCGAGTCGAAACTGCCCCCGCCCCACCTCTCCTACGGAATGGAAAAGCGCGCCATGGAGACATATGTGCGTGCCGCAGGGCACCACTATGGCTTGCCGTACACGATCGTTCGCCCGTTCAATTGCGTGGGTACCGGTGAGACCCGAGCGGTCCGCGGCTTTAGCCGAGAATCCGGAAGCGTCAAACTGGTGATGGGCCATGTCATTCCGGACCTGATTCACAAGGTGTTGCTCGGCCAGGCGCCTTTGCATATTCTCGGCGACGGTCAGCAGCGAAGGCACTTTACTGCCGCCGAGGATATTGCACGGGGCATTGCAATGGCGATGACCACCGAAAAGGGTAGGGGAGAGGATTTCAATCTTTCGATCGAACAGTCACATTCGATCATAGAGGTGGCAGAGATGATCTGGCGCAGAATGAGGCCGGATGTTGGGTTCGATGTCGTGTTTGATCCGGCTATCGACGGAGATGTGGCACAACGCAGTCCGTCCGTTTCGAAAGCTGCAGACCTGCTCAATTTTCGAGCAGAGAAGCAACTCTCCGAAGTTCTCGATGATTTAGTTCCATGGGTCTCAAACCAATTCATGGAGGGGCGGCTTTGAGTTTCGACGGATTCGCTTTTGAGATGGCAGATGAATCGGGGAGCGCACACGGGGAGAAACAACGCGTCGCAGTAGTCGGGGGGTGTGGCGAGATTGGATCGTCGCTCTCGGCCGCGATCGCTGGGTTTTGTGAGACGTTGGTAATTGACAAGGATGCCGATCGCGTTGAACTTTGGCGAGCGCGATTTGACGAGCGGCCAGACCTCAGAATTCGCGAAGTTTCGACGAAAATCGAACTTGTCGCAGACGCGACGGTGATTGTCGTTGTGGTGGGAACTGAAGGCGACAACGGCGCGACAAGGGGAAGTATCAATGGTGTGGTCGAGGAATTGGCGCCATTCCTGAACTCATCACATCTGCTCCTCATTCGATCGACGGTCTCGCCAGGTACCACGCGGGGCATTGGCGAATATCTCGCCGAGCGCGGCGTCGCGTGCGACCTCGTCGTCGCGCCAGAGCGATCGCTTGAAGGGGTAGTCGAGCGGGAGGTTCTTGAGATCCCACAGCTGCTGGGTGGTCCCCTTCCTGCTGTGGAACGTGCAACGTCGTGGTTTGAGAGCATGGGAATGGACTGCATCTCGCTCCCGAATTGGGAGGCGGCCGAACTCTCGAAACTCATAACTAATGGGTATCGCTACTTTAACTTCCAACTTGCCAACTATTTTGAGGTGCTGGCTACTCAGTATGAATGTTCGTTCGATGAGATTCGGACGGCTCTGCGGGCGAGTTATCCTCGTGCGCACGGGCTTAGTAGAGCGGGCTTCGTAGGGGGACCTTGTCTGCCGAAAGATGCCAAAGCCCTCGCGGTGCTCGACGGCCCATTCGGTGCCGCGGACTTTATGTGGGCTCCGATCAAGTTGTCCGAGCGATACGAGGAATGGGTAGTCGGACGTATCGAGCGCGAGATCGGCGAACTCCATCGAAAGGCCGTGGGCATCGTCGGAATGGGGTTCAAGCGAGGCTCCAGTGATAAGCGGGGATCACGGGCAGTGTGGCTTGCCGAGGAGCTCCGGCTACGTGGGGCCGAAGTTCTCGAATTGGAAGCCGACGGACAGTTGACAGCGCTGTCCAACTTGGACTGCCTGATCGATGTCCACGGCGAAGTTCACGACAGTGCGGTGCTTACCGAGCAGGCCCGTCGGAGCGCGACACCTCTGTACACCGTTGGAGTTGGGTGGCACCGGAAGGACGGTCGGTAGGCATGCCATGGGACGTGTTGTCCAAAATTCTGACTCGCGCAGAGAGCGACAACGGGAGTGTAGCCGTTGTGGACAGAACAGCGACGCTCACCTACCCGGAGCTGATCGACCGGGCGGAACTGATGGCAGCCGCGCTACGAGACGCCGGCGTGGGGGCCGGGGACCGGGTCGCTGTGCGGACCACCCACTCGTGCGGGGACGTCGTGTCCCTACTTGCAGCTATGTCCGTGGACGCAACCGTCGTCCCGTATGACAGCGAGTGGCCCAGTTCTCGCCGCCGTGCTGTCGTCGAGGATGCGGGTGCGAGCGTAGAGCTGCTCGAGGGTGAGGTCGTTCCGGTGGCGTTGCGCAGCAGTCGACAGGTAGACACCAAGGCGATGTCCGCCCTCGCATTGCTGATGTATACATCTGGTTCGACAGGGATTCCGCGCGGGGTCATGCTCGCGCGTGAGCAAATTGAGTTCTGCCTTGAAATGATCAATGAGCGACTTCGGTATAGCCATGGCGATCATGTTCTGTCGCCCATCCGTCTATCGTTCGATTACGGCTTGTACCAGATGCTGCTCAGCCTCTCGGTTCGTGCCACTCTCTTCCTGTGCAATCCCTCAGGCGAGTTCGGCTGGTTCCAGCGGGCTGTTGAATGGTCATCCGCGACCGTGTTGGCCCTGACGCCGTCGCTTGCGCGCTTGGCAACAGTGAAAAGCAACCCTCTTGCGATGAGCAATGTGTTGCGGTTGGTGACACTCACCGGCGAACCCGTCGACAGATCGGTCCTTGAGCGAATCGCGAGCCTCGCGCCGAACGCAGGAATCGTGACGATGTACGGCATCACGGAGTGCAAGAGGGTCTCGATATCTGAGCCAAATGAATGGAAGGTGTCGGCCACCAGCAGCGGCACGCCGCTCAGGGACACAGAAGTGGTTATACGCGACGGAAGTGGCAGAACGGTGAGCCCTGGAACGGTTGGACGCATACATGTGCGAGGGCCGCACCTCGCGGTCGGGTATTGGCGGGACCCAATCTCGACGAGCTTGAAGTTCCCAACAATTGACGGCGTCCGAGAGCTCGATACAGAGGACCTTGGCATGCTAGATCTCGACGGTCGGATACACGTGGTCGGGCGACTCGGTGATGGTTACAAGGAACGGGGCCACCGAGTGTCCGTCGCTGAGATCGAGGTCGCAGCACGATCGTGTGCCGGCGTTGAAGCGGCGGTTTGCGTGCCACCACATGAGGCCGGCAGGTCGACGCTATTTGCCGTCTGCGGAGACGATGTCTCACGAGCAACGCTCATCGAGCACATGGCGTCGTTTCTCGGCACAGAGCGGTTGCCACAACGGTTTGTCAGACTGGCCGCGATCCCGTTGACCTCAAACGGCAAACCGGACCGCGCGACGTTGCGTGCCCTTGCACGAGACGACGTTTCGGGAGGCTGGTGATGATGATCGACTTGTCCTGGGGCCAGGCCGAGGAGTGGTCCTGGATACGAGAGATGAATCGTGAGCCAGAAAGATGGGTAGTTGTAGGGGACGTACTGCCACAAGGCACCAAATCGAAAGACGAGCTGGCGATGCACATCCGGGAGTTGTGCGCGGATTTCGAACTGCAGAGATGGGTCCTGGTGCAGACCAGGTCGGGTATGGCCGGCCTGCAGGCGGGTTCATTTCCGATTCCCGTCACGGATACAACACTGCGCGGCAGCCGCGACTGGGCGGTCCGTGTAATACATAATCGTTTCACGGTCGGCAGCTGGCGGATCCAACTCGATGCCGCACCGGTCCAGTTCTTCACATACGAACGCGAGGATGGAATCTACTCGGCGGTGATCGCCGCGTCGCACATGTTTGCTGATGCGGCAGGGCTCAAAGCATTCACACAACAGCTCTCGCGGCGCATCGCCAACACTTCCCAGGCCGGCCGCACGATGCAGATTCTGCCGCTTTCGAGTGTATTGGAGCACGAGAATAGAAGACTTCACTCACGGCGGAGTAAGTTGAACGCGCAGCAGAGTGCATCGTCGCTTCTTGAGTATGAGTCGTACTGGTCAGGATTCGAATGGGAAAGACTGCGGGTGCGCGAGAAGGGCACCGCGATTTACAGTCTTCCGATATCCAGAACCAGTAGGTTAATTAACTCCAACCCCACGAGCATATTGCTTATGTGCATCGGCGCGGCGTGGCGTGAATGCATTCGGGCACCCAAAGACCTCAGAGTACCCATGAGTCTACTCCACCGCCGGGCGAGTCCAGTGCCCGGTGCAGCATATATGGGCCCCGGCAATGTGAACCTCACACTGCCAGCGACGGAGCTCCAACTGCCGGTGCTCTCTGGAGTATTCGCATCCAAATTGTGGCGCACACTACTTAACGAGGCCCGGGCCAGCGAGCACCATCCGCTTGACTTTGACTCGAATCTAAACCTAGACCGCGCCCGGTCGCTCAGAGCGCGGAGCCTCCGACTAAATGTCAGGCGGAATGCGAACGAACTTGGTCGCGCATCGAGCGGGGAAGTTTTGGAGGTCCAGGGCGCAAGCTTCGAACTGGAGATCGTGCCGGAGGTTGCAAGGGCGTTCGTCGATCTGAGCTTCGCCGACGAATGGATCTCACTTCGCTGGGATCTGCCGAGGGCAAGGGAGCCTCGCGACGCAACCAAGTCCTTTGGCGGTGTGCTGAATTCACTTCTCGAGAATTTGGTCGGCAGATCGACGGAGGCTCGAATTGATTGATCCGGCCGATGACGGAGGGGTCGTGATCGCCGAGATCGATGGCGCCGTCCTCTGCTCCTGGGATGAACTGGTCCGCCAGGCGCGTGCCGTCCTACACGGATGGCATGAAAGCATTCGCGATCGCGAGCTCGTTGTGATGACGCCAAGGCGCGGGCTCAACGGAATCGTTGACCTGATTGCGGCCGCGCTCCATCCGGGAGTCGTGGCCGTGGTTCCGGAGGGATTCCTGACCACGCCAGCTGCGGATGAGAAGGGGTCTTCCGCCGGAGCTGAACTCAAAGCGTACGTTCATGTGGAACGCGGAGTAGCCGGCTATCGTTCGGCGGATCTGCGGATCGCGAGCGCTCCGCACCTAGCGCAGCGATTGAGACAGCGCGAAGACGCGGTGTATGTCGCGAGCGGGGGAACGACAGGCGCCAAGAAGCTCGGCGAGATACCGGTCGGCCAGCTCTCGCCAATGCCCTCGGGGTACCAGGTCACGGGCCTGACAGATTCCTCAGTCTGCTATATCGGTGGCGTATGGACGCATTCGGCATTTCTCTGGGCGTTCTACTGTGCATTCGAGGGACGCCTGCGCGTCGTGGTCGCCGACACTTTCCGATCGGCGAGTGTTGCGCGGCTCATTGATACCGGCCACGTGACGTGGGCGTTGTTTCCTCCGGCTGAGTTCCAGGCACTGGCCAGCCTCCTAGACACCCAAAAATGGAGTCCCCGAACAATAGAGAACGTCGTGACGACAGGTGGCCCCACTCCTCCCGATTCCCGTCAGGCATGGACGGACCACCTGGGGGCATCGAGAGTGTTTGATATGTATGCGACGACAGAAGGGATTGGGACGCTCGTAGCTAGCGGGATCGATCAGAGTGTGCGACCGGGGACCTCAGGACGGCCCGTTTGGGGACGTGCGGAAGTGCGCACAAGCGATGGGCGCCGCCTCACGGAGCCCAACGTGGTCGGCGAGCTCTTTATCAAATCTCTCTCGCGAATCCGAGGAGCACTCAACGAGTACCGGAGCGCCGGGGATCTGGCGAGAATCGATGCCGATGGGTACGTCTTTCTTGCAGGGCGAGTCGACGAAATGGTCGTAGTGCACGGGGAGAACATCGATGTGCGCGCACTGACGCTGTTGTTGCTTTCGGTCCGGGGCGTTCAAGATGCGGCGGTCGTCCCGCTCGCCAGCGATGACGAGTACGTCCGCGGCCTCGGTGTAGCAATCGTCGGTGCCTTGGACATCTCGCTCCTACGCCGCGAACTGACGCCAATCATTGGGAAGAGGTGGGGCCCGACGGCAGTGCCGCGCCGATGGCTCAACATGCACCGCCTGCCAACGACCGCAAATGGAAAGGTCGACCGGATGAAGATACGGGAGCGCCTTCTCAATAGTAGTGCGACCCGAACTGCGGAGGGATTCAGCAGCGATGCGGATTGACGTAGTCGACGGAACACGCCTGAGCGATCGAGACGCAGGCGCGCTTGTCCGTGACAGATGGACGCAAGAGGGAAATCGCTTGCGCAGTCCCGTGTTGATCAGGAACGTGAAACATCTTGGGGAGCCCGAGACGTGGCTGGAAACCCTGAGCCAGGGCGCAGGTCTCGAGGCCATGGAGTACATCGGCGGAAACTCACCGCGGAAGAAACTTGCAGACGCTGTCTACACTTCAACGGAGTACCCAAATCGGCAGACTCTCAGCCTTCACCAGGAATTATCCTATGAGGTTAAGGTTCCGCAACTACTCGTCTTTGTCTGCGTCGACCCGCCGTCCACGGGTGGTGAGACTCCCCTTTGTGACGCATCCGAACTGCTCGAAGCTTTACCGCGACGCATCGTCAGTGATTTCGCTTCCAGGGGTGTGCGCTACTCACAGCTGCTCCCCCACGACGGCCGCCGTCCCGGAAAAACTTGGATGGAACAATACCAAACGGACTCTCGCGCCGAATGCGAGGCACACCTCGCAAAGCGCAAGGTCTCCTTTTTGTGGGAGGAGAATGGCGACCTGCGCATTATCAGGCACCGCCCGGGGCTGCGCGCGCACCGCGAGACGGGAAGCGCTCTATGGTTCAACCAAGCAGACCAGTGGGATCCTCGGATGAGCATGAGTGAACGTGAGCGTAATGTCTTCGAGCGCATGTTCGGGCCTAACGCTATTCCCCACAGCGTGTCTTATGGCGATGGTGAAGAGATCGAACTCCACGACCTTAGGCAGGTCCGGGATCTAGCGCTGAACCTGGCGGCAAAACCGAAGTGGGCGCGCGGAGACGTGATCGCACTCGACAACCAACAGCACATGCATGGACGAATGCCCTTCGAGGGGAATCGTCGAATTCTAGTGACAATGGGCGACATGTGAATATGGAGGCGTATCCTGTGGCTGGAGTTTCGTGGGAGAGATTTGCCGAAGTTCTCGAACCTTATATGTCCCGGCTTACCGGCGGAATCTCGCGTCAAACCGAACTCGAGGCGGCGGGACTGGACTCGCTGTCGCTCGTTGAGCTGGTCGTCGTGATCGAGACAGAGTGGGATGTAGAACTGCCGCTCGATGCCCTTAACTGGGACACGTTCGCAACGGCTGGAACGCTTTTCGATGCCGTGACAGGCGTCGTTGCGAGGGCGAAATAGCCGTGGCAGTAACTACACCACCTATTGTCTGCCGCCTGCCAGGCTCAGTGTCAACGATCTTCATTGCCGTCGCAGAACTAGTCGGCGGCGCGGAACCCGACCGAGAGGCGCAAAGATGGCGGTGCTTCGAGCTCTTCGAGGGCATCCTGCAAGGTGAGGGGTATGACTACTCGAACTATGAGGAGATGGTGGGCCACGAGTCGAGCGGGAGGCCGTTTCTGCGCGGTGTCCCAGGCAGATCGATCTCCATATCGCACGATGGGCCATGGTGTGCCGTCGCCTACACACCGGTGAACGTGAGAATTGGCGTAGACATTCAGTGCTCCCGGCCAGTTTCGTGGCGGCTTCGGCAGCTGCTTGCTCCCAAACTAACTGCGATGGGCAGATTGGAGGCACAGTTTGCCGAATTTGCGTGGCGCTGGGCTTGCCGCGAATCGGTGGCGAAATCGCTCGGAGTTGGTATGCGAGGGGCCATGGTGGCGACGCCTCTTCCGATCGAGGCGGCCGGTGTCGAGTTCGGCGTGGACTACCAACGAGTGAAACTCACGAATTGCCCACCTCTGGCGATCGCGAGAACAAGGAATCTTGAATGATCCGGAACAGCATTTTCATCGTTGGCGCAAGCTTTAAGGCTTCTCCAGTATGTGGCGCGTTGGTCGCGCTATTCTCGATTGCCTTCGCTTGCGTGCCCGCCGCACAAGTCCTGTTGATGGCTTCGCTGATTGAGGAACTGGGAACAGATAATGCCACATATCAGACGATCGCACCGCAAATCGCGTCCATAATAGTCCTGGTGGGACTTGTCAGTTCGCTGCGAACAGTTCGCGACTTCATCGCCGAGATCGTGCAACTGGAGACGGGAGCAACCCTTCAGGGTCAGCTGGCGGACCGCACCGCGAAACTCGAACCGCACGAGATTGCGACAGAGGACCTCGCGTCGGAGATCGAAGGACACAGCAGGGCGATAGTCGATCACATCTCACGCGTCTACGGCGATGCGCTTATGGCCGTTGAATCAATCCTGGGTGCTATCGGCGTAGTGATTGCCCTTGCAAACTACAGCCTAGCTGCTGCGGGACTGACAGTGCTCACGATAATCCCAGCAGTCACAATCGGCGTATACATTAGCCGCGCCCACAAGAGGATGTGGCTCCTCCTCGGGAAGATCTACAGGCGCGAGCGATACCTGAGAGAAACACTTGGCAGCAGGTCCGCATTACTCGAGCTGACATCATTCGGGACAGTCGATCGCATCGGTGAGCTTGAGAAAGAAGCACAAGCCCGAATATGCGAGGTCCGCAAAGGTCCGATCCGAGCAGGTCTTCAAGCTACCGGAATCGCAGCTGCAGTCAACGGCACGTTGTTCGCGCTGGCAATTGGTGCAGTCTTCTTAGGTGTCGGATTCACACCGGTGGCGACTGCGGCGGTCTATGGAGTCTTCGGTGCTGTGAATGCTGTCGCAACGGGTGGATCGAAGATTGCACTATTGGTCCAATACGGGCCCACGGTGGCGTCTCTCGTCGTATTCCTCAGTCGGCCAGTCCCACCCCAGGTAAGTCGATTCGCCTCCGAAGAGGCCGGACCAATTGAGACCCTCGAAGTTCGTGATCTCACCCTGTTCTATCCTGAAAGCTCGCGGCCAGCAGTTCGCGAGGCCTCACTGTCCTTAAGTCGAGGCGAGATGATTGCGATCGTCGGGCGCAATGGCGCAGGGAAAACGACGCTGCTCAACGGGCTCCTCGGAATGCTGCCCATTGCGGGTGGGCGGGTGTTGGTCAACGGCAGGCCAGTGGCGCCGGCTGCACAAGACTGGTGGCTATCCAATTTTGGCGCCATGGCCCAGGACTTCGGCAAGTACGAACTCACCGTGTCTCAATCAGTGGCATTGGGCCGCTCGGGTGGAGCGACCGACAGCGAAGTCATGGACGCGCTTCGATCGGCACGAGCCGAAGATTTCGTTGATGGTCTGGGGCAGGGAGTGAGCACCCAGCTGGGCGAGGTGTGGGGAGGCGTAGGTCTATCTGGCGGGCAATGGCAACGACTTGCACTCGCAAGGGTCTATTTGCGCAATGCGGATATCTGGGTGCTGGACGAACCGTCGTCTGCCATCGACGCCGAGACCGAAGTGGAGATCTTCGATGAGTTGCGACGGTCGCGTAAGGAACGCGCCACCATCGTGGTCTCCCATAGGGCATGGACGCTCCGGGAAATGGAACGTATTTACGTGATGGAGGCCGGTCAGATCGTCGAAGCTGGCAGTTTCGAGGAACTCCTCTCGCGGGAGGGCTACTTCGCGCGTCTTTTCCGTGAACAGACACTGGAGCGCGAGAGGCCTAGCGCACCTGTAGTCGACATGCAGAGCTCGACAGAGAGTTAGGTGGAACATGAGCAGTGTCCGTTCCGAACTTGAGGCAGCAGTTCGTGACGTCTACGGGAGGTCACCTGAGCCGGGCGACGACATCTTCAGTCTAGAAGGCACCTCATTACAGGCGATTGACCTAATCGCTCGATTCGAGACGATCGTCGGGCGAACGATTGCGATCGAGAGGCTGGTTGCGAGCGAATCGATCGTCCATTTGATATCGGAACTCGGCGAAGAGGCTCGCTATTAGTGCGGCTATGTCATAGGCCCGTTGTCTGGCTCCGTTAGTAGAGCCGTCGATCGTGGCACGCACGCGAAAGGAGAAGGCACGCGCTGCTCGCGCGAGATCACCGATACGCCGCGTTCAGCGGAGCGAAGTACTCACAAATCGTCAGCAGAAGTCGTCTCAGATGGAGGCCATAATCAATCGGGACAAGAGAACGAATTCGGGTGTCCTTCTGAATCTCGCTCCGAGGTCAGCCTCGTTGCAGCGGTTGGCAGATGGGACTGACGCGACCCCGGTGGTCGATTTGCTGGAGAGTTTCGGGCACTCCTCATGGCCGACTTTAAACGAGGCTGATTCGCAGTCACTCGTGGTCTGCTCCTTGCACCGAAATGTCGAGGACTTGACTGCGCTGCTCTGGCTTTTGGACGAGGGACTGCCAGTCGTACTTGTCGACGCCGCCAATACCGGTCAAGCAGCGATCGCTGCTCGGAATCTTGGCGCCACACATATATATTCTCGTGGCGAAATAGCCCCGAGTGGCGTCAGCACGGATACTGCCGTGCACCGGGATAGAAGGGTAATACTTCCGACGTCGGGATCGAGCGGGCGGCCAAAGTACGTCTCGATGGGGGCAGGCGCAATAGTAGGCAACGCCCTGTCGGTAGCTAAGAAGCTCGGGCTGAATTCGCAGGACGTCGGTATGACCACGCTTACGCCTGCGTATTCCTATGGCCTTTCGAACCTATTAGCCCATTTGCTGGTCGGCGCGCGTTTGGTCGTTTCTTCGTCGTCTGTGACGGCGGGAGAGTTCTGGGATTCTGTGGAGAACGGAGGGGTTACGAGCTTAGCGTTTGCCGCAGGTTCCGCCCCCATGGTCTTAGCGGCCATGAAGCGCGGACGAGACCTGTCCGGGGTCCGACGGATTATGTTCGCCGGGGGGGCCGTGCCAAAAGAACTCGTGTCACCATTATATGAGCTGTGTGGTGCTAGAGGGATCGACCTGCGCCTAATGTATGGGCAAACTGAGACCGGGCCAAGAATCTCAATCAGTCCTCCCGGTCTCGCCCGAGAGAAGTGGGGTAGTTGTGGGCGCCCGATCCCGGGTGTCTCCCTCGAGATCGTCGATGACCTCGGTCGTCCGGTTCCTAATGGCGTAGTTGGCAGGATCGTCGCGAAGACTGACTACAACATGTCGGGATATGTTGCGAGTGCCTGCGACCTATTTGAGCCCCGTGAGTGCAAAGCTTCCCGCCCGACGGGGGATCGGGGGTCAATTGATGATGACGGCCTTCTTTGGCTCGTTGGTCGCACTGACGACGTGGTCAAAATATCCGGATACCGCGTGGATCTCGGTGACGTTCGAGATATCGCAAGACAACTGTTGGGTCCGGAAGTTGCGGCACATGCGACCCGTGACCGATTGTATGTCTGCGTGAAAGTGTCGAATCAATCTTCGTCTTTGACATCGATCAATTCCGTAATCGCAGATCGCATCGGGATTCCTCGAGAGCATGTAAGCCTGGTGATGGTCGACGACATCCCACGTTCGGTTGCCGGAAAGGTGGACACTTTACGGCTCGAGTCATTGATCCACCGATCGCGCACCGGAGCGCACAAGGAGGCCTGAAGTAATGCCGTTGAACATTCTCATGGGTGCCGAACCCTATGGGTTCGGTCCTTCATCCAAAGCCATCGCGATTGCACGAATATTTGGGCGGAGGTTTGAACAGCGCGTCGATTTCGTGGGGTCGGGCACTGCGTTGGCAGCGGCTCAACGCGAGGCAGACCTCTTTGCGTCGGTCGCGCCTACAAGTACGTTCGACCTCGACACGCTGGTCGGCATGGTAGAAGGGCGCGACCTGGTGGTCTCGGTGATGGAGCCGTCGATCGCACTCGCGGCAGCCTTCTCACGTGTGCCATGTGTCTACGTCGACTCTCTCTTCTGGATGTGGGACTGGCCGGATGACCTGGCCGAGATCGACGGCCCGCACGAGGGTCTCATCAAGGACCTCGTATCCAGTAGTAGCCCCGGCGCGCGCAGACAGGCCCTAGAGGCGGCTGGCGCACTCCCGATGCACGAAGCGCAGTACGTCGCTCACAGGGTCTCAACGCTCGTGTGTTTTCAGCGGTATGACGAGGGCGCACGAGCCCACATTTCTGCGGCTCGAGAACGCTGCAGGACGCTGGCGGTTGGTGCCATCATCGACCCGGCATCGGACGGTGAATCCTCAACGTCTGGTGATGTTCGTGTGATGGTCAGTGTTGGAGGCCTGTCGAACGAGCTGACTGACAGCATGGCCGCGGTGTCGTGGGCAGACACAATAATTCAGTTGGTCCTTGAGGCGGCGCAGATCAGTGGTGTCGGCGACGGCGCAGTGCGAGTCGGGGGGAACCCGATCGTGCTCGGGCAGTCCATAGCCGCCACGAGTCGTCTCGTTCATGCCTGGCCGACACATGCCATGTTCATGAGTGACCTGAGTGCTTGTGAGTTCTTCTTTGCACCGCCTGGAATCACATCTATCGCGGAGGCATGGTCCGCCAAGGTTCCGTTCTTCGCGCTCCCCGGTCAGCACTACGCCCATGGCTCCATTCTTCGTCGCCTTCGGGCGGGGACCGATGAGGTATTTCCGGGTATTGACGTGGGTTCTCAACGACAGAACCGCGAAATCTCCGAGCTGACCTCGCTGATCCTTCAGGACGTTGCCGCGCAGTTCGGGCGCGGTGGCCGGCTTCACGATCTAGCAGTCGAAACTCTTGCATCCCACCTGTCGCTTCCCGGTGTGGAGAGGACCGACCTGGCGAGACTGCAAGGAGGCCGTCTCAGTTCTGTATTCGGCACGGATCAGGGTGCATCGGAGGTTGCCGCTGCGGCGCTGAACGTTGCTCATTCATGACGCGGCCCAGCCGGGCTCGCCAGACCAGTAAATGCAACCGTTGTTCCGGGGCGGACGCTCCACTCCCGGCGAATAGAGCAGGAAGTGTAGATTGACTAATCATGCGGCATATCGCCCATTCAGGTTTGACTCGCAGGGTGTGTTGTACGACCACGGCCCAGACTCCTTCCGGCGTCCGGGCGTTCCGCCAGGACGGACAATCGAGCTGCATTGGGATTCGAGCAGCATCTACCCAGGAACGTCGCGCCGAGTTTGGATCCATATTCCTGACGCGTATGACCCAGCGGAAGCTGCAGGACTCGCGGTGTTTCAAGACGGGTGGTGGTACCTGGACCCAGACGGTGACGTCAGAGGCGCGATCGTGTTGGACAACCTCGTGCACAGCGGTGACATCCCTGTGACAGTCGGAGTTTTCGTAGACCCCGGCGTCTTCGAGTCCGTCGGGGACCCATCGCTGCGCAAGAACCGTAATGCCGAGTACGACGCCTTTGATTCCCGCTATGGCAGTTTCCTCGTTGATGAAATCGTCCGTGAGGTCAGAAGCCATGTCAATGTCAGCGACAACCCGGACCGTTGGGCGATCATCGGGGGAAGCAGCGGTGGAGACTGCGCCTTTACCGCGGCCTGGCACCACACCGACCGATTTCGTCGCGTAGTGTGTTTTCTCTCGAGCTTCGCGCAGATTCCCGGTGGTAATCCGTACCCCGAGCTCATTCCAAACACACCACGCAAGCCGCTTCGGATCGTGATGCAGGCTGGCCACCGTGACCTGCGTTGGAATCAGCCTGAGAGGAACTGGCTCGCAGAGAATCTACGAGTCGGTGCCGCCCTGGCCGAAGCTGGGTACGACTTCCATCTCGTCCTCGGGGACGGCGGGCATAACGCGAACCATGCGGGAGTGCTCCTGCCTGACGCGCTTCGCTGGCTCTGGCGTGAACCGATCACTTGAGCCTTCGGGGACGCGTAGGCGTGCCGGTGTTATTTGCGTTTCTGTTGGCGTGGAACGGTCGGCGGCTCGTGCCGGCGCCGAGGGAACCACGTGCTCGGTGCGGCCATGGTTCGCCTGTGGGCATGGCAATGTCAGAATGGCCCCTTTATTTGTCGCGCAAGAATCGAACTGTGTTGGTTCGAGTTCCTCGAACCGCATCGTTCTTAGCCGATCGGGATTTGCACGATATGTGTGATAATTTGCAAGCTGGCGCAATCGGGACTCAGCTTAAGCATCTCCGAAGGTCCGAACAAGGCCGCGACCAGTGGCTGACTGCGACCATCAAATTAGGTGCTGAAGATGCTGAGTATCGTCTGTACCGGGCTGTCGAGGTCTTCGAATGCCTTCGGATTTTCGCGTGGAACCACAACGGTAACTGGCACTCGGCGGTGCTGCCGACGAGAGAGGCGGTTGCCCGTGGAAGGATCCAGGCTGTTCGGCCCTCCAGTTCCGGTTTCTTTTGCTCACGATTCTTGATCAGCACCAGGGGTCTTGAAATATGGGTTCATCACAGCGTGGCAGATCTCCTGACAATCAACGCGATCGCACTTTTTGTCTCAAGTGGGGCGTCTTTCAGTAGCGCCTGCGACGAGTCCGAGATCTTGCAGCCGTCCGAACTGGCGCGTGCGCAGACGACGGCCCGAGCGCGCTCCACAACCGAGTACTGGCAGGAATTTCATGCTAGCCCGCGATGGGTGGGAAGGGACGTACGTGCGACGACGTATAGGACGGAGAATTGGAGCGGCTCGTTACGTATCCCGAATCGGCCCGCTTATGGTCGTCTGGCCGCGGATTCGGGCGTATCGGTGCCGTCACTCTTGATGGCCGAATGTACACGGATAGCGGCCGATTTGTGTGCGATCAGCGCGCCGACGGTGATGACCGTATTCTCGAACGCGACAATCCTGCGCGGACGTAAACCAGGAGCATGTCTGGCAGACGATGTGTCGTTCGTTGCGCCCGACCCTGCTGGCGTGCGACGCCCGGAATACTGGTCAGGGTTTCACCGGAAGGTGATGGTCGCGTACTTGAACGGACTGTACGACTTCGCGGAACTGGAAACAGCCGGCAATTATGTATCGTTGGAGCCCAATTTCTATCGTGACGTCACGATCTTCGTATTCGATGCGCGATCGTCCGAGGTTACGAGTGGGTCCGCAGAGAGCGCACCGTTCGAGATTTCTGTGGTGCCTGGCCAGCCAGATGTTGCATCGCATGGAGCGCTTGTGCTGTCTCTTTTGCACTTTCAAATTACGATAACGTCGACTGAAATTGCGGTTAGGTGCACCAGTCGGCTCGACAAATGGATGGTTGAGTCGGCGCTTAGCGCGCTATCTCGGGCTCTCGATGGCTATATTTCTTGAACTCTATGGTGGTGGATTTGCTCCCATAGCGCATGTCGTGCTCGGGCCTTCTGGGCGACCGTCGAACCTCTTGCCGCTGCGAGGCAAGCATTCACGGGTGTCGAGACCGGGCTGACAAGCCTGGCGCGCGCGGGCTGCTCGATCAGGCAGGCGTGGTGCGCAACCGGCTCAGCGCTTGCGGAATCGCGATGCGTGCGTCGTGATGAGGTCTTGCATTGGCGCGATGTCTTCGGGTCGTAGCGCTCGCTTCGGCACCAGGACGGGTTTCGATAGGACGGCTGGCGAGACGTAGCGCACGAACGCCGTCGTGGACACGATCGCGAGGTCAACCGCACCCCACGTGTACGTCGACGTCACGACGTCTTGTTCTACAGTGATGCCATCGGGTGCGACCCGGCAGCTCGTGGGGCGCCGGGAGCCTAGCCGCGTCTTCCAGGTCCAGCGGGCACCAAAGTCCGGGCGAGGAGAAGGCAGACCAAGAACGTGAGCGGTGCGAGCAGTGGCAGCGTTGCGATCGCGGTTGCCTCGTTCTTGGTCATCATGCTCCAGGACGCGGCCCGGTTGACGATCACCGGGCGTTCGGTCTTTTCGTGGTTCGGGCGGCCTCGGCGGCGCGGGCGAAGGCGTTGGTCTCGGCGAGTACCTCACGAAAGGTGTCCCAGTCCGTCTCAGAGGCGGCCTCGGCGATGACGGTGGGGTTGTACTGAGTGGTCCAGCCCTTAAGGCCGGGCCAGATCGCGGCCCACTGCCGCAGGCTGGCCGACGGGACGCTGCGTCGCGTGCCGCCAGAGTGGTCGCTGTCGTGGTTGTCGGCCTTGCTCCTGTTGTTGTCTGAGGCGCGGTGGCGGTTCTCGTTCTTCTTGACCGTGGCCAGTAGCTCTTGGACGTCCTCAGAGGTCACGGGTTCGATGGTCTGCTGGTCGGGATCGGTGGCGGCGAGAGTTGCCCGTACGGCCTCGTACTCGGGGAAGACCGGGTGCCCGTCCTGGATCCGCGCCAGGGCCGCTGTGGCGAGGCTGCGGATGTGGTCAGGCCGGGTGGCGTCGCGGGTGAGGTCGACGAGCATGCTGAGGCGTTCGAGGGTGTTCTGCGACTTGCGGCCGGTGACGATCAGCGCAGCCTGCTCTCGGACCTTGCCTTGCCCAGGGTGCTCCTGTGCGATCTTCGTCGGTTCGGCAGGTTGCCCTGGTGGGGTCCGGTGGACTCCACCGTCGGCGTCGACCTGGCTGGTCTTCTTGTTCTCGTTGCGGCGTGTGCCCCCGAAGCGGGTCTCGGCTTGGCGGCGTGCGGCATCCTCGCGGAGTAGTTCCTTGATCTCGCGATAGAGGGCTTCCTTCTCCAGCGGGGTGTAGTCCTTGCGTTGGGTGTTCTCATCGCGTTCGGCGAGCAGAGCCGTGACCGGGTCGGAGATCCCAGAGCGCACCCAGACCTCGACCGACCTCCAGCCCAGACGCTTGACGGCCTCCAGACGCCGCCACCCGCACACCAGCACCCGGTCCGGCGTGACGGTGATGGGCTGCAGCAGCCCGAGCTGGTCGATCGACGCGGCGAGCGAATCAAGGTCGCCAGCGTCCTTGCGATGGCGAGCCCCGACGATGATCGAGTCAACTGTCACGGTGAGCGCCCCGGCGAGGGCGTCGGCTTCGTTAGGCATTGCGCACCGTCCGTGTCATGCCCGATCGATCTGTCGCGGGCGTGATGGCCTCGCGTCCTGACAGCCAGGAATGGGTGACCTGGCTGATGAGCTTCTGATCCGTCAGCAGAGTGGCGATCGGTTCGCCGGACAGGACACGGCGCAGGAGACCGGAGACCTGCCCGAGGCCATCGTCGGGTCCCAGGACGATGCGGCACAGAGCGGTCCACGAGCGGTGCGAGATGTCCAGCAGGGTCAGCGGCGTCAGGTCACGGCGCAGGTACTCGAACGCGGTGGCTGGGTTGCGGGCCTCGACCAGACGCGAGCAGATGTAGTCCAAGCCGTTCGTGGAGACGGCGCGGGGCCAGCCGAGCGCGACGAGCAGCTCGACGATGTTCGCCACGGCCACTGGAACCTCCCCGGGAGCGACGCCGTTGACTGGACTCGGGTCGGCGGGAGCGTTGTCCGACGACCGGCGCCGAGCATCAGCGGTCGCGTCGAGGTGGTCCGTCCAGGAGCGGTCGTCGTCATCGCGCTCGCCGAATCGGACCACGTCATGGTGCCCGCCGGACATCAGGCGCCGAGCCTTGCCCGTGGAGCACAGCAGGGCGTCTGCGCGCTCGTTCGCCTGCAAGGTCAGCTCCACCGCTCTGGTCACCACCGCCCACGGATCCACGGCACGCGCCGTCGCAGCGGCACGCAGCACCTCGAACGCGGCCACCGCGGCGTCGTGCGGAGTCTGCCGGTACCGGCGCGCCAGCGCACCGAACCGGCGGGCGCAGTGCTCAAGTAGGGCCTCTGCCTCCGGATCGGTGGCCCAGACGTCGGGGCCTGCGGCATGCAGTCGAAGCAAGAGTTGGCGCAGGCCTTCTGGTGAAGCGAATCCGCGTGGCTCTGCCGTCCGGCCGAGCGGGGCGGGCGGCGTCATGCGATCGGTGGCGTCCATGTCCTGCACCGTGACATGCACCTGTACCCGTCGAGGTACCACGCGACGTCCCCCTGGGCGCGCATTCTGCAGTCCAGGCGGTTGGGGGACATGGCGTTCACGCAGGTCGATGTGTGGGTCGTCCATGTCCCCCAACTCGTGCAGATTGGCCGCGGTGTCTGGTGGTCGCGGGCCGCACGAAGTGCATGGGTCACCGTGCAACGCGGGATCTGTCGGGGGAACGTTTGGCTTCGTGTTCATGGGCGCGATCATGCAGACCGTGCGCGCACTTTCCGCACACCCAAGGAGCGCACACCTGTTGGTGTGCGGGGCGTACGCCCTGGTCAGGAGCGCGCACCTATTTGTCGTCGTGGGGCCCGCTTCGTGGCACAGTCGCTCGAGATTGGCATCCTGGTCTGCTGCATCTCCCCGGGCGGTGCGCGTCGGTGCGCATCGTCCGCCTCCTATCGTCTGCGAAGGCGGGGGCACACCGGCGCCGGCCGCTGTTCGCCGGCCGCTATCGTGCATGCGTGACTGCTGCCCACCCGCTGTTGTTCCTCGACGTCGACGGGACCCTCTTGCCGTTCGGCGGGCCCGGGATGCTGCCTCAGCCTCGCGACGGTAAGCCTGAGGACCCCGACATGCCGCGCCCGGAGTTCGACTTCATCGATCCGGCCCTTGGTCCGCTCCTGCTGGGTCTGGGTTGCGACCTGGTGTGGGCGACGGCCTGGATGAATGACGCGAACGAAGTGATCGCGCCGCGGGTCGGGCTACCAGAGCTGTCGGTCGCGGACCTGCCGCCCTACGGGGATGGCGACCCGAACAGTCTGGGGTGGAAGACGCGTGCCCTGGTCCGGGTCGCGGCGGGCCGACCGTTCGTGTGGGTCGACGACGTCATCACGGAGACGGACTGCTCGTTCGTCGAGCGGGAACATCCTGGGCCCGCGCTGCTGTTCCAGGTCGAATCGTCTGTCGGGCTGACTGCCGAGGGCGTCGCCGAGATCGCGACATGGCTGCGAGGTCTGGAGCTGCTGTGACTGGCCGCGCTACGCCGTCGGCCGGATCGAATGTTCCGTCGGTTTCGCGGATCTGCGGGTTCCAGCGGGCGGTCCGATTGCGGAACGAGAGCCGGACGTCCCCAGGCAAACAGCGCGTTCACAGGCATTGACTGCCGCCAATAGGCGCATCGCCGATACCGATGACGCGAACTCGCAACGTGAAGGACGGTCATGACGCAAGTCGCCGATGAGGTCGGCGGATTCGGGCCGGTAGCCGACCCACAGGCAGCGCTCGCGTGGATCCCGCAGGACGTTCGTGAGGACGGGGTTACCTGTGGAATGGACGCTTCCGGCTGGGAGGACGACACGTGGGTCTTGCACGACCTGACGGTTCCGATCGATCTTGCAGATCGTGAGGAAGGGCCACGTGTCCGGCGTCGATGGCATGACGTCACTGACGAGGATCTGGCGGCAGTGTCGAAGGCAAGGGGATGGCCGCCGAACGCCATGTACCTGATCAGGAAACTTCACTGGCCGGACGTAGAGGTTGAGGAGGGCGTCTTCGATGGCGAGTCGCAGACAGCGTTGCTCGACATCGTGAGTGAGTTCTCCGGACCTGACGTGGCCTGCTTCGCCTACTACGGGATGGTGCCCGCCAACGAGTACGAGAGGCTCACCGTCCTGGAGGGAACGCTGTCGGCCATCGGCAGTCTGACGCGAAATGAGGACCTGTTCCGCGGTCTGAGCCCGTCGAACTGGTGGCCCTCGGACCGATCTTGGTTCGTGTGGACGGACTACGACCTCACCGCGACCCGAGTGTCCGGATCGCGTGCCCTCATCGAAGCAGTCCGCTCGGACTCGCGGCTGGAGACTCTCGACTGGCGGTGCCCCGGCGGAAGCCGATCCGCGGCTGAACGTCTTCGTGAGCGCGGGTGACCTGCGCGGTCGAGTCGCTGGACGAACGGCCGGAGGCTGGATCGCAAGCGATGCTTCGCAAATGCCTCGCGGCCAACGCGCGTCAGGTGCCATCGTGAGCCGATGAGCGAGCCACTGGTGCGACCCGCGGTCCTCGATGACGCCGAGGCGATCGCCGTCGTGCACCACACCTCCTGGGTGGAGACCTACTCAAACCTGCTCCCGGCCGAGCATTGGGAGACCGACACGGTCGAGCGCCGTGCGCAGCGGTGGCAAGAACGACTGTCCAACGACGCTGCCGCGTACCCCTTCGTCGCCGTCGTCGACCAACTCGTGGTGGGCTTCGCCAAGGCTGGTCCGACGCGGAAGAAGCAGGACGTGCCGCCGCCCGTCCGGGCCGATGAGCTGTGGTCGCTCTACGTGCTCGGTGAGCACCATGGCACCGGGATCGGCAGCCTCCTGCTCGACACCGTTCTGCCGCCCAACCGGCCCGCCGAACTCTGGGTGGCTGGTGCGAACCCGCGTGCCCGTAGGTTCTACGAGAAGCACGGGTTCATGCCGGACGGCGCAGGCCTTACCGACAGTCTCGGCTTCGCCCTGATCCGCATGGTGCGATGAACCCATCGCAATTCGACCGAGCGTGATTCTGCTAACGAATGGACCCGTTGTGCCGATCGAGCACGAGGGCAAGATCCTCGATATCGACCCAGCCGCCGTCGAGCGGACGATCCTCGACAAAGGTGGCCAGAAGTTCGGCGAGAAGCTGATGCGCCGGTATGTCTATGACATCGTGCCTGGCGACATGTCCAAGTGGATCAGGCTGCGGGACACAGGCCAGGAAACGACACTCACGGTCAAGGAGATCAAGAGCGACGCGATCGATGGCACCCATGAGACCGAGGTCGTCGTCGACAGCTTCGAGGAGACGAATGCGCTGCTCGGGATGCTCGGTTTCACCGCGAAGTCGTACCAGGAGAACAAGCGGGTGAGCTTCGTTCTGGACGGCGCCGAGATCGAGATCGACAGCTGGCCGCGGATTCCCACCTACCTGGAGATCGAAGCCGCAACAGCCGAGGAGGTGATCCGAATCGCCGGCCTGCTCGGCTTCGGCGCCGATGACCTCACCGGGGAGAACACGATGAAGGTCTACGACCGGTATAGCATCGACCTGGCTGCGATCCCCGAACTCCGCTTCTGAAGCGCCAGGCTGAACGGCAGTTCCAGCAAGCCACGCTGCCGTCGAGGAGCGACCGACTGCGGTCAGCGCCACGACCAGAGTTCCGAAGAGATCGAAGAAGACGGTGCGCTCCCCGGGGCGCCGCCGGCCATGGGCTCAGCCGGCGATCTTGGCGAGTTTGCGGCCGACCTTGAGGAAGACCTTGCCCGCAGTCGTGTCGATCCCCGCGAGGACCGTCGCCAGGCTCTCGCGGGCATCGTCCGGTGTCAGCGTCGTCTGCGCCCGCCCGCCATCGGTCTCGACGACGATCCGCAGTCCATTCTGTTCTGCCACGCGGCGCACGTCGCCGTTCGATTTCGCGAATCCGAGGCTCTTCACGATCTCGGTGACCGGCACGTCGAGGTCCGCCACTACCGGGAGATCGGAGACGTCACTGAAGGAGCGCTTCGAGAACTGGGCGGTGAACTCCTCACGAGCCTTCATCGCGGCGTCGACGCCGTGGATCGCAGCAGTGACCTCGCCCGCGAGGATCTTCTTCAGGTCCATCGGGTGCAGGGTCCCGGCCTCGAGCCGCTCGATGACGACGGCGAGCTCGGCATCGGTCCACTCCGACAGCGCGCGGAAGTAGGGCTCGACCAACCGGTCCGGCACGGACATGAGCTTGCCGAAGATCTCGCCTGCCGGGGCCGCGACAGGCACGTAGTTGCCCAGCGACTTGGACATCTTCGCGCCTGTGCCGTCGGTGCCCTCGATGAGCGAGGTCGCCGCGACGATCTCGGGCGTCTGGCCGCTGATCTCCATGACCTTGCGGCCCATCTGCATGTTGAGGAACTGGTCGATCCCGCCGATCTCCACGTCACTGTTGATCTCGACCGAGTCCAAGGCCATGACGACGGAGTAGATCAGCTCTGCCATCGACAGCCCCTGGCCAGCTTCGAGCCGCTTGCGGAAGTCCTCGCGCTGCAGCGGCATCGAGACCGGGATCTTCGTGAGGATCTCGATGATCTGCGGAAGCTTCACATCGCGCAGCCAGTCGCCGTTGTAGCGGAACTGGGCGTGCGAGAAGTCGAAGAACGGGGTGACCTGATCTTTGTAGGTCGCCAGGTTCCGGGCAATGTCCTCGTCGGTCAGCGTCGGGCGCTCGTCGGACCGCCCCGAGGGGTCGCCGATCTTCGCGGTGATGTCGCCGACGATGAAGACGACCTGGTGGCCCATCCGTTGGAACCGGGACAGCAGCATCATCGGTACGGAGTGGCCGAGGTGGACCTCCGAGCCGGTCGGGTCGATGCCGAACTTCGCGATGAACTTCCGATCCTCGGCAGCGGCCCTGGCGACGCGCTCGGCGAGCGCGGGCGTCGACGGCTGTAGCTGCTGGGTTCGGGCTGCGATCAGCTCGGCCTGCTCGGACGGTGAGAGGTCCGACAGGTCCATCGTGCGGCGGGCCGTCGTCTCGGTGAGCAGGTCGCTGACCGCCTGATAGCCGGCCAGGTCGGCTCCACGCAGCAGCATGGTTGCGGTCTGGACGGACTGGGCGAGGCGGGTCATGGTCGTCTGCTACTCCTGAGGTCAGTAATGGGTTCGTGCTTGGTCGAACCTGTCGGCGGGGTGGACCGGCAGAGGACTCCGCCGTAGACAGCGCTTAGGTGATGAGCACGGGCCAGTTGATCGCGAGCGTGCCGTGCGGGCGTGGCAGGACCGCCACGGACGATGAGACATCCTCGTCTGGCTCGGTACCGACGGGCCACCACTGGAACAGCGGTTCGGCGCCTCGGTAGTCGGCGCCGTAGCGGGCGATCGTGTCGGCGAGCCGTCGGGTGAGGCGGGCTGCGTCGGGGCCTTTGCCGATCGCGCCGACTTCGAGCGTGGTCTCTGTGGCGGGACGGCGGTGCAGAGCCGCGAACGAAGCCCCGTCGACGAGGGCCGGGTAGAACGACATGTCTGAGCCGCGGTCCGCCGGGTCCTCGGCTTCCATCGCGCAGGCGCCCGGCTGGACCAGGACGTAGGTGAGCAGGTCGAGCCAGATGGTGCGGTTCTTGTAGATCACGCCGGACCAGGCCTCGACCGGTTCGGTCGCCAGGACGTCGTCCGACACCGCGAATCCTTCGGGGACCTTGGTACCGGGGAACGTGAACGTGACGGGCTTGCCCGACGGGCCGGTCAGCTGGACCGAGGGCGGGTTGAAAATCCCCGCGCCCTGTAGGGGCACGAATCCACCCGGCACTGTTGACTCCGAGACGAGTCGACCGTGCCTGTTGCGGAACCCGATGATGCGTTGAAGTCCTGGTGCGATCTGGAGGGGGACGACCAGGATCCCGTCGGGCGCGAGCTGCTCGATCCAGGTTTGCGGGAGGGACCAGGGGGAGACGGTGACCATGATCCGGTCGAACACGCCGCGCCCGAGGAGTTCGGCGGCATCGGCGGTGATGACCTCGACCCGGTCGGTCAGGCCGAGATCTTGGAGGCCGGTGCGGGTGCGGGAGCTGACGTCTTCGTCTATGTCGACGCTGACCACGGTGCCGGTGGGTCCGACAAGGTGGGCGAGCATGGCGGCATTGGGGCCGCCGGACCCGATCTCCAGCACGCGCTGCCCTTCCTGGACCTCGGCCTGCGCGAGGTTGCCGGCGTGCATCGTTGGTGCGGACAGCGAGGACAGGGCCTTGCCGTCGTCGCCGAACCGCGTCCGCAAGGCATCGTGGATCGCGTATGGCAGGTCTGCCGGGGTGCCAGCGGGTGCGAACACCTCGCGGGGTACTGCACGGAACGTTGCCTCGATCTTCGGGTCCGAGAGCACGCCAGACTCTATGAGCTCAGCGATCATCCGCTCACGCAAGGCTTCGGAACTCAACGTCGGGTCGGCGTCGATGCCGCTCTGCGCATCGGTCTGTGTCATGCGTTCCCCCTGTCAGTTGACTGCTTCGGTTGATCGATTCCGAACAACTGGCGGACCGACGGGGCTCCGTCGAGTGCAATCTCGGCACGCAGGTGGTCCGGGCGGGCATCCCACAGCGCTCGGGACATGCGGTAACTGTTCTCGAAAACCGAGCGTCCTTCGCGGGCGGTGACCCGCGACCCGTTTGCCGTGTACCCGAGACGGCGGGACACGGCGTTCGAGGCGGGATTGTCGTCGTATGCCTCGCTGACCATCTCTGCCGCGCTGAGCCCTTCGAACGCGAGGTGCAGCGCCATGAGTCGCATCCGGGTGCCGATGCCCTGGCCATGGTGTCGAAGCCCGAGCCAGGAGCCGGTACTTCCCGATCGGGTGACCTGGAAGTTCTTCGCAGAGATCTGTTGCTCCCCGACGATCTCGCCGTCGCGGAACACGGCAAGCGACAGCGCCCAGTCGTCGGCGGCGGTCCGGCTCCGGTTCTTCCACTGGTGCGCGAGAACGTTCCGCTTGACCTCTTCGTCGGTGCCACGGGTCCATGGCCAGGAGAACGGGGCGACCTCGGGGTTGTGCACGCCATCGGCGGCGAGACTGGCGAGCGCGAGCAGCTCGACGTCGTCGGGCAGGCGCAACTCCAGGTCATCCCAACGGACCCGCAATCCGAATGTCGGTAGGACTGCGCTCAGAGCGTCCCGAGAAGTACCCGTCATGGGTGGGGTCGCTGGGTACCGAGGACGGCGGCTTCGACGAGTTGCGGTCCGCTGTACTCCTCAGGGATGGCGTCCATGATGATCTCGTCGGCGGGTTGGCCGAGCCAGGAGCCGGTGCGGCGTCGGGTGCCGACGGTGCGGAACCCAGCCTTCTCGTAGACGCGGATCGCGGCGGTGTTGTTGGCCAGGACCTCGAGGTAGACGCAGCGCAGCGCGGTGACGTGGAAGGCCCAGTCCAGGACCATCGTGGTTGCGGTAGTGCCGGTGCCGTGCCCGCGGTGGTCGGGTTCGCCGATGTAGATGAAGAACTCGGCGGTGCGGTAGCGGTCGTCGATGAGCAGGGACGTCATCCCGACTGGCGTCCAGGTGTCGTCGTGTCGACGGTAGATGGTGAAGCGGGTCTGGTCGGCGCTGCCTTCGAGCTGGGCTTCGAGGCCGGCGGTGCGTTCGGTGAGGGATTCCGGGGTCTGGCGGGCGTAGCCGGCCATGACCGGGACGGAGTTCTCCCAGCGCCAGTAGGTCTCGGCCAGGTCGGCGCGGAGCGGGCCGAGGCCGACTCCGTCGTGGGTCAGCCACAGGTCGGGGCTTGCAGTGTTGTTGATGACGAGCTCCAAGTGGGTCAGGGGATGGCACGTAGGACGGTGTAGCGACTTGTTGTCGGGGGCTCCGCGACGGGGGAGCCGTGAGCCTGGATCCAAGCGTGGAACTGCACCGGATCCGGCGCAACGCCATGGCACCAGGTCACGCTGCGTCGACGCAGTGCGAGGACCAGTACGGCGGCGGCCGACTCCTCAAGGCACGCGACCCGGAACGGCGCCCAGCGCGACGCCCAACGGACGGCGCACACGGCCTGTTCCGCCTCGCCTGTCGCCGACGGCGTGGTGGTGAGGCCGGCTGCCGTCGCCACAAGGTTCGTCAGCCGTGACATCGCTCGCTCGGGCGGACCGAGCGAGCGGACCACCAGCGTCACGACGAGTGCCGCTGCAGCAGCGACAGCGTGGCGGACAGTGGGCGGCGGAGAAGGGGGGAATTCGACGTCGGCCTCCTCGGTGCCGAACGACAGCCCCCAGCGGGCTCCATGGATAGCCCCGGGTGCCGCCGCCCACGCTTCGGCTGTGGTGCCGGTAGCGGCGGTGATACGACCGGTCGCGTAATCGACCCGGATGGTCACGCCGTCGAAGACGCAGACCCTTACGTCAGGGATCGCAAATGCAGACATCATGGCGTGAGCACCTCCGATCTGACGTTGTCGCTGGTGCTCTCCCAGACGGGAAGTGCAGTGGAGTGGTGAGCCCGTAGCCAGGTCTCGCAGACGATCGCGGCGTCCAAGAGCCAGAGGCCGCCGGTGAGTCCGGCCGCGGCCCGACGCAAGCCGTTGACCAAGCCCGCGGGGTCGATCAACCCGAGTGCGGCGAGGTGCCCGTCGGCGATGCTGCTGAGACCGCTCAGGTGGGTGCGCAGCCCGAGGTGGTAGTCGGGGGTGTAAACGCCCTTCGTGGTTCGTGTCAGCAACGAGGCCGGCAGGATGCCGCCCATCTCTGCTCGAAGCACTGGTTTGTACGCGGCCGGGCTCGGCATCCTTCCAGCGACCCCGGACAGGTAAGAGTCGATGACACGGGAGTCCGCGAACGGGTTATGCAGGTGGACGCCGGACTCGGCCGCTAGCTGAGCATCAGCGTAGGCCGTGCGTCCGACCTCGCCCATCTGCTCGACGACGTCCCAGACCGCCCGCTGGCCCGCCGGTACCGCCAGAGCTGACTCGGCCGCCTGGTCCGCGCGTACTGCGGCGTGGTTCCGAGCCATAGGGGTAGCCCAGGGTTGCAGGTTGACTAGCGGCAGCAGCTGCCTCAGGCGCCGGACTGCGCGAGGACTTGGAACCTGCCCGCGTGCCAGCCGTGCCCATGCTTCAAGCGCGTCGGCAGGGTCACTGCGTAGGGAGTCAAGGACATCGCTCAGGACTCGACCCGGTGAGCGGCGGCGCATACGGGCAAGGCGAACTGCCTCCTCCACAGCCTCGCGGTACCGCCCGGTTGCGAAGAGGTCAGCGATCCACGCGTCCGGCGTACCCAGCAACGAGTCTCCGCCGTCACCCGTCAAGTGTGCATCGGTGCCCACTCGGTCAACCATCGCGGTCATCTGGTAGTCGAATCGAGCGTAGGCGCATGTCGATGGCGCCGGTTCGTCGGTAGCCGGGATGGTGTCCAAGCCGCCGTAAGGGAGGTGCCCCGCCTCCAGCGGGACGAGGTGATGTGCGAGCCCGGGCCGTTCGGCCGCTTCGAGGGCGTAGCGCAGGTCGCCCGCTGGGCGGTCGAACGGTGCATGGACGGTGAAGGCAGCCACGGACCGGTCGGGGCTGAGTCGGTGTGCGGCCAAGAGTGCGAGGGAGCTGGAGTCGAGGCCGCCGGACAGGTCCGACGACGGCGACTCGGTGTCGTCCACCCGAACCCCGACGGCGGCGTCGAGCTCCGCACGGAGTGAAACCCCAGGATCCGGTGCCCCACCCGGCCACCACACGCGGGCCACAGCCGTCGCGCTGCTGCTGATCTTCATCCGGTGGCCGGCGGGCACCAGGTCGACCCCTTCGAAGTAGGTGGTGGTGCCCGCAAGGAGGGGGCTGCTTGGGGCGAGCAGCTCCACCGCGAGGCGCTCGCTGCTCACAGCAGCATTGATCAGCCCGGCCAGGCCGCGCGCCGACGTTGCCCAGTACGTGGTTCCGTCGAACACCGTGGTGTAGACGGGGACGGAGGACGCAAGGTCCGTCCAGATGGTGGTGGCTACCGTCGTCTGCTCGACGACGGCGTATGCGCCCGGCCACCGTAGGACGACGTCGTCCGGAACACCGGATGCAGCAAGGTGGCTCAGCTCGTCATCGCTGGCGCCGCACGTCCCGACGACAACGACACACCGCATTGGAGCGTTCGCGGTGCGAACCCATGCTCGGGGTGGGTCGCCGACCAGCCAGAGGTCCGACACGCCGTCGACGGGTACGCTGCCAGCCGGACGCCGAGCAGTATCCGTGCAGAGCGATCCTGCGAGCCAATGCATCTGTATCCCCTCTGCGCTCGTCATGCCCGACCTTGTGTGGTGCCGGGTTGTGGTGGCCCGACGGAGTCGCCGAGCCACCACCGTCAGATCAGCGGTAGGCGTACCGCTTGTCCTCTGTGCCGGCCTTCTTCTTGCTGCCCTCTGTGAGCGTGACGATGCCGCCGAGGTCAGTCACTTCCTGCTCCGTGGGCTCGGCCGCCGTCGTGATCGCGTCGCTCTCCATCGCTATCTCTCCTCTCATCGGGTCCGGGTAGGTCCCGGACAACTGTGGGGCCACGGCCGACTACTGGCCGGCGGATCCGCTCGGCAGGCGACCAGGGCGCGGCGTGTCAGTGCGGGAAGTCGTGTGCGGCCGTGGAAGTCAGCGCTTCGAGCCGCTCGTGCAGAGGCAGCTCGAAACCGGTCCGGCCTCCGCCGTCGTGCACGCTGCGCCAGTGCGCACGACGGCGGCCGACATCGCCGCGTGGAAAAGCGAGACCGGCCTCGGCGGCGGCCAGCTCGATCGCACGCATGGTCGCCCCGGTGGCAGAGGGGATCGGGCCGTGCCGTACCCAGACGCCGTCGCGAAGGACCCAGGTGTCGCAACGCGAGATCTCTGAGCGGTCCTCGTGCCATACCCGCAAGGCCATAAGGCCCGATGAGGTATGAGCAGCGACCGCGAGCTGCCCCGCGAGCGGTGAGAGTGCATCCGTATGGATGTCCCTGGGAAGCAGAGAGCGGAGAACTGTGATGGCCCCATGCTGGTCGATGGTGCCGGTGACCTCGTCCGCCGCCTGTCGCACCTCATCGGAGGCCTGTCCCATCGCGACACCGCGGCGCGCCCAGGTAAGCATTCCCAAGTCGTTGTGCCCGTCGCCGACCGCAACCGTTGCCGCGGGCCCGATGCCGAGCTGGGTGCGGAGGCGCTCCAGGGCGGGTGCTTTTCCGGTTCCAGGCGCCGTCAGGTCCAGCCAGTCCTGCCCGCCGGGGGTCACCGTGACTCCGGTAGCGGCCAGGTCCTCGACGTGCTGGCTGATTCCTGGCGCGTGCAGCGCGATCCTCGTTGCCGGCATCCTGCACAGATCCACGACTGGGACGTGCTTCTGTTCGCCGTTCAGCAACTCAGGTTCGAACGGCTCGGACACCTGCCAGCCCCACCCGACGTCCTCGACACCGATCCGGACCCCAGGCGCAAGGTCGAGAGCACGCCGGACCGCCGGAGCAGGGTCGAACTGCTGCGCACGCTGGATCACGTAGCCAGAGGCGACAGCTTGGTCCAGACGCACCGTCAGAGCGCCGTTCGAACACACTGCAAACCCGTCGATCAGGCCGAGCTGCGTGGCGACCGGACTCAGCCCCACGAGAGACCGACCCGTCGCCAGCACCACCTCGTGCCCGGCCGCGCGAGCCAGGTCCAGCGCCGCAACCGTTCCGGTCGGCACTCTGCCGTCACGCCCAAGGAGCGTTCCGTCGATGTCCAGGGCGACCATGCGCCGGGAGACGATGTCAGTGGTCTCGTTGCGCGGTGTCACCGGCCTCATGCGAGGGGGGCTTGCTGGGGTGTGGGCCATCGGAAGTGCTCCCTTGACGGGCTGCGGTATCGACGTGGACTGGCGAAGATCCAATGCCTTAACGAAATCGCAGGTCAGGCGCTCAAAACACCCCACAGGTCGGTGAACATGCCGTACGAACGCTCCCTGTTCAACCGGGATATCTTGCGGTGGGTCGCCATAACGTGTTCGGTGGGAGCCACACCGAACGAGAGGGCCGGCCATGGGGGCGAGGAGCGTCCGACAGGAGCAGCGGGAACTCGCCGCGGCCCTGCGCGCCGAGCACAAGACCTGGGTTCAAGTCGCCACAGTGTTCCGCGAGCGATATCACGTCAACCTCCGCGCCGGACTGCGGATGGCACGCGACTGGAGTCAGCGGGACGCCGCCGACCGCTGGAACCAGCGTTGGCCCGACGACCCGAAGACGGACAAGAATTTCTCATACTGGGAACTGTGGCCCAGCCGTACAGGCCACGCACCATCGTTGGACGTGCTGGCGCGGCTCGCGGAACTGTACGAGTGCAGTGTGGCCGACCTCGTCGCCGACGGCGCAGACTTCCGAACGCGGGACCAGGCCTTCGGCGGTCCCGCGGGGTTTGATGCCGCCCAGCTGGCTGGGCTTACGAGCGCCGGTGACGCCGGCGCGGAGGCGCCCGAAGAACTGGCAACTCTGCTGGAGCACTCAGACATGGGCGAGATCGCTCGCCTGGCGACTGAGTGGTCGCGCCAGCTGGGCAACCCGGACGAACGCCGCGCGCTCCTGCTCAAGCTCAGTGCCGGGCTTTCTCTCGCCGTTGCATCACCTGAGTTCACAGGGCAAGCCTCGTCTGGCGGAACTACGAGCGCGCACTCGCCGGCATCGGCCGGTTTCGAAGGGATCTGGCACAGCCGGTACGTGTATCGCAGCGCGAGGACGGAGGACGATCTGGTCGATGAGCACTACCTGGTGGCCAGGCAGAGCGCGAACAAGCTCATCGCGCAGAGCCTCCCGCACTCGACCGGCTCCCGCGTACGGGTCGAGCTCGCGCTCGACCCGCCCGTCGCCACGGGGAGCTGGAGCGAGACGACGGCGCCCGACGGGTACTACCGAGGCGCGACCTACCATGGGGCTCTGCAGCTTGTGATCGACCCGAGCCGCCGGCGCATGAGCGGGCGCTGGCTCGGTTTCGGACGGGACTTCACCGTCAACACCGGCGAGTGGACACTTACCTGGGAAGAAGGTTCTACCGCCAAGTCCGTCCAGCGCCGCTACCACGAGCGGGTCTGACCAATTGCACGGCTGGCAGGTCATCCCTCGGCGGTGAAGTTTGGTCCGGTGATGGCCGCGATCACGGTCGTGCCCGGTGGAAACCGCCGCTGTTGAATCAGGTCGAACAGGCCGTACATCATCTTGGCGACGTACACCCACTCCAGCCGTAAGCCGTGCTTGCTCTCGAAGTCGTCGATGAAAGCGCGCAGAGAGTCGTTCGTCTTGGCGAACCCGCCGAAGTGGTAGCCGGTCTCGATCGACCAGTTTTCTGTGACGCGGCCGTAGGCGTCGCGTTGGAAGGAGGCGACGTCGTCGCGCAGGAAGTCGCCACCCTTCAGCACCGAGAATCCGATGGCAGCACGTGAAGCGGGAAGTGCCGCGGCGATTCCGGCCAGCGTTCCGCCGGTGCCGCTGGCGCAGCAGATGACGTCGAAGTCCTGGTCGATCTCGTCGACCAGCTCGGCGCATCCCCGCAGCGCGAGCGCGTTGCTGCCGCCCTCGGGGATCAAGTAGAAGTCCCCGAACTGCTCGCGCAGGCGGTCGATCACCGCCGGATTGGTCTTGGACCGGTAGGTGGTTCGGTCCAGGTAGGTCAGCCGCATGCCGCGCTCGACGGCGAATTGCAGCGATGGATTCAGCGGGAGGTGCTCTTCCCCGCGGATCACGCCGATCGTGTCGAACGCGAAGATCTGGCCTGCGGCCGCTACGGCACGGATGTGGTTGGAGTATGCGCCACCGAACGTCAGGAGACGGCGGGCGCCGGCGTCGCGCGCAGTGGCCAGGTTGTACTTCAACTTGCGCCACTTGTTGCCCGGCAGCTCGGGGTGGATCAGGTCGTCCCGTTTGAGCAGCAGCCGCACACCCGCGTCAGACAGGCGATCGTCGTGCAGCTCCGTCAACGGCGAGGGCAGGTGGAGGTCGGGAGCCTCAGCAGCGCACATGCCGACGACCTCCATGACACCGATCCGGACCAGTGCAGTCACAGTAGACGACGGCGGGACGCGGGCCGCACAGGCGACTCAAGCCGCGGCACGAGCACACCGTCCGCTGGATGTGGGAACCAGACCTCCGCAGAAGGATGGGAAAGCGGAACTGCTGTACGGAATGGCGACACCTAGGCCCGCCCGCCCTCGGGGATGGGCGGGATGTGCCAAGCCAGGGACCAGGCGAACGCAACCGCGTCCGAGGCGCTACCCGATGGCAGCCACCGACTGGCTTGGTGCGACGTCGACACGGGCACAGGCGACTCACCGGCACGCGAAAGCCGCGACGTCGCGGCAGCGGCGCGGGCGTCGAGCTGAGGGACAGCAAGTCCCGCGGGCCGCTTCGGCAGGACCACACCTCTGGCACCAATGGCGGATTGAGTCGTTTGATAGCGGTTGCCGAATGCATGCTGAGGTGCGTTCCGACAATCGTGCCGGGCCTGGGACGGGCCGCACACCTGACTGGTGTGGCGGTGTCGATCAGCGTGGTCGCAGCAGGGGACGGAGTCGGGTACCTGCTGCGATCGGTCGTGCGTGGCGACTGCGACCTGGGTGAGCCGTCGTCGGTGCTTCGCTACTACACAGAGGCTGGCACTCCGCCGGGGCGGTGGCTCGGCAAGGGCGTCACGGAGTTCGGCGACGGGAAACTGAAGCCCAGCGACGCGGTGACCGAGGAACACCTTAAACGCCTCATCGGCGCGGGCTTGGACCCGGTCACGGGGGAGCCGCTTGGGCTGACGTTCCCGGAGGCCGCCGGGGCCAGTGACCGGAAGGTGGTAGCCGGATTCGATCTGACGTTCTCGCCGCCGAAGTCGGTCTCGGTGCTGTGGGGCCTGGCCGACCGCCAGAGCCAGGCGCTGATCCTGGCCGCGCACCACGCCGCGCTGGCGGAGGTGGTGGAGTTCTTCGAGCGGGAGATCGCCGCCACCCGGATTGGGCACGGTGGCACCGCGCAGGTCGACATCGCCGGGATAGCTGCCGTCGCGTACGACCATTGGGACTCGCGGGCGCACGACCCGCAGCTGCACACCCACCTGGTCATCTCCAACAAGGTCCGCACCCTGATCGACGGCCAGTGGCGCACTCTGGATTCTCGGGCGATGTACAGGGCGCAGGTCGCGCTCTCGGAGCACTACAACGCCGTCCTGATGGACCGCCTGACGGGCACCTTCGGGATCGGCTGGGACCAGCGCGACCGCGGCGAGCGGCGCACCAAGGCATGGGAAATCACCGGTGTCCCCGAGAGCCTGATCAGGGAGTTCTCCTCCCGGTCGCGGGATGTCGACGTCCGCACCGACGAGCTCATCGCCCAGTACGAAGCCCGGCACGGGCGGCGGCCCTCGCCTGAGACGATCAACAAGCTCCGCTCCCAGGCGACGTTGGAGACCCGGCCGGGGAAGCAGATCCGGTCGCTGGCCGACCTGACCACCGAATGGCACCACCGCGCCGGACAGTTGGTGGGGGGCACCGCCGGGTGGGCGCAGGACGTGATCACCTCCGGCCTCGGGCACGTCTTCCGCGCCGACGACGTCCCGGCGGACCTCGTCGACAAGCTCGCCGCCCGGGCCGTCGACGTCGTCTCCCAGAAGCGCGCCACGTGGACGTACTGGAACCTGTGGGCCGAAGCCACCCGCCAGACGATGGGCGTGCGCCTGGCATCTCACGAGGAGCGCGAACTGCTCGTGACCCGGGTCGTGGCAGCCGCCCAGGCTCGGTCGCTGCCGCTGACCCCACCCGAGCTCGCACCCACCCCGGAGATGCTGCTGCGGGCAGACGGGTCCAGCGCACTACGACCACGGCACCACGTCGTGTACTCCAACACCCGGGTCATGGCCGCCGAGACCCGGCTCCTGACCCGTGCCGAGGACACCTCCGGTCCGGTGACCGGTCAGAGCGGATTGCGGGTCGCGGTCCGGGCCCGGTACCGCGGCCACCACCTGACCATGGAGCAGGCCACGGCGTTGGCGTCAATCGCGACATCGGGCCGACTGGTGGACGTGCTGGTCGGCCCAGCAGGGACCGGGAAGACCACTGCGATGTCCGCCCTGCTGACCGCCTGGCACCACGACCACGGGCCAGGGTCAGTGATCGGGCTGGCGCCCTCGGCCGCCGCCGCGAAGGTCCTGGCCGAGGACCTCGGTATCCCGTGCGACACCACCGCCCGGTGGCTCACTTCCTATCACCACGGGCACACGCAGTTCACGCAGGGGCAGATGGTGATCGTGGATGAGGCCTCCCTCGCAAGCACCATGGACCTGGACCGCATGACTGCCGCTGCCGAACAAGCGGGCGCGAAGGTGCTCCTCGTGGGAGACCCCGCGCAGTTGCAGTCGGTGGACGCGGGCGGTGCGTTCGGCATGCTCGTCGAAGCACGCAACACTGCTGCCGTCGAGGATCCAACCCTCGTAGCCAGGGGTGCGCCGACGTTGTCCGGGGTGCACCGGTTCCGCCACGACTGGGAGAAAACGGCCTCCCTCGCCCTCCGCGATGGAGACGCCTCGGTGATCGACACCTACGACCATCACGACCGCATCCGCGAAGGCACCACCGCGGAGATGATCGACACGGCGTATGCCGCCTGGCAACGGTCCATCGCGGTGGGGGAGACCAGTGTGCTGGTGGCCGAGGCCATCAACGTCGTGCACAACCTGAACCAGCGCGCCCGCGCGGACCGCATCCTGACCGGCCTCACCAGCCCTGGACGCGACGTCCCCCTGGCCGACGGCGGCCGTGCCTCGGTGGGGGACCTTGTCATCACCCGCCGCAACGACCGCACGCTGACCACCAGGCGGGACGTGCTCGACGGCGGCTTCGTTCGCAACGGCGACCGCTGGCAGATCATTGCGGTGCACCAGGACGGGTCGGTCGAGGCGCACCGCGAAGGACAGAAGTTGGGTGCCAGCGTGCTGCTGCCGGCCGACTACGTCGCTGAGCACCTTGACCTCGGCTACGCGGTCACAGCTCACCGTGCCCAAGGCCTGACCGTGGACACCTCCCACGTCCTAGTCACCCGCACCACTACCCGCGAGAACGTCTACGTCGCGATGACCCGCGGCCGTGACACCAACATGGCGTACGTCGCGCTGGACCAGCCCACCACCGACCACAACCCACGCCCCGACGACAAGACCACCGCCCGCAGCATCCTGTTCGGGGTGCTCCAGCATTCCGGCGCCGAGCTGTCCGCCCACCAGACCCGGACCGTCGAACATTACAAGTGGACCGGCATCGCGCAGCTCGCGGCCGAGTACGAAGTCATCGCGAGCCTCGCCCAACGCGACCGCTGGGCCGATGTGGCTCTGCGGACGTTCGTCACTGACGGCAGGCTCACTCCTGCCGAAGCGCGCACCGCGATCGACAGCGACTCGTTCTGGTCCCTGTGTGCCGAACTGCGCCGCATCGAAGCCACCGGCCATGACGTCCACGCGACACTGCGGCGGGTCGTCAGGCAGCGCAACCTCATCGACGCCGACGACCCCTGTGCCGTCGTCCTGACCCGACTCGCCCGTGACGAGCGTCGCAACGCACGACCGTCAAAGCGCGCGGTACCGCTGATCGCCGGCCTGATCCCGCCTGCCCGCGGACCGATGCCCGACGACGTGCGCGAAGCCCTCGACGAACGTGCTCGCCTGCTCGAAGAACGCGCCACGACACTGGCACGGACCGCGATCCAAGACCGGGCCGGATGGGTGCACCGCATGGGATACGGCGTCAGGCTGTACGGCCACGGGCCGGTGCCACGCGAACTCGTCGTTGTTGCCGCCTACCGCGACAAGTACGGCATCACGGGGCGCGAACCGCTCGGCCCAGCGGCGAACGACCCGCGTCAAGGACACGACCGCGAGACGGTCCGCGCCGCGGTCAGCAAGGCTCACAGGACGACACAGGTCGCGCCCCTGATCCCTGCGCTATCCATACCTTCGCCATCGATCGGCATGTGAGATCGAGGCCGGAAACCTCGCGGGATGGACTGAGGGCGGGCATCGGCGTGACGTACTGCCATAGTCCACCACGGTCGGCGTCCTCACCCGCACGGGCGCCGAGCTCTCCGCCCACGAGACCCTGCGCGCCGAGTACCAGAAGTGGGCCGGCCGCGAACGGCTCATCGCTGAGTACGAGCACCTCGCCGACCATGCCTAACTCCCACGCTGGACCCACCTCATGCTCGGAGTGCTCACCGGCGCAGGCCGACTCACCAAGGACGAAGCCGCCGGCGCGATCACGACGGACGCGTTCGGGCCAATGTGCCGCGAGCTCCGCCGCGCCGAAGACCACGGGCGCGACGTCGAACGAGTCCTGCCCGCAGTCGCCGCCTACGGCACGCTCCTCAGAGCCGACGACATCTGCGCCGTCCTCAAGCACCGCCTCACCCGCGCCACAGCAAGTCAGGCCCAGGCGGGGTCCGGGTCCTGCCCGGCGGGATCCCGCAAACGGCCGGTCCGATGCCCGACGACGAACGCATGGCCCTTGACGCACGAGCTGCCGCTGGGAGCACCCGCCGGGAGGACGAGCACCGCAGGCCCGCATCGCCGGACCTCACATGACGGGTCGTGGGCCGTCCCCTCGTCGGCTGATGTGGCCCCAGTCGTCGCCGACGACGGTCTCGGCTGCGTCCTCGCCCCAGTCGAGGCTCCAGACCAGGTGGGTGAGTTCCTGTGCGGTCTGGGCGTCGATGCGTGTTCCGTTCGTGGTCAGGTCGAATCCGGCCGCCACGGCGCTTGCGGTCGAGCGGGGAAGCACGAGGGTGTCTTGTGCGTTGCGCAGGGCGATTAGGTAGTCGAGAACCTGCATCGCTAGGGCCGGGTTCCCTGCTCACGCTTGATCCAGAGCGCGACGTCGCCGGCGTGGTTTTGCGGCAGGTGCCGGATCGCCGGGCTGGTCTTCGTCGGATCCGGGTAGCGGCTGTCGTACCACTGCTGGATGGCCAGCTCGAGAGCCTCGGCCGGGGCGCGCCCTTCGAGCAGGTGCAAAAGGCCCAGTGGCTCGGGTGCGTCGGGAACGCCGTCGGACGGAGAGACGCGGACGTCGAGCTCGCCCGGGTCGCGGATCAGCTGTGGTCGGCGGGCACGAACCTCGGTGAGGAGGTATTCGAGGTTGTCTCGAGCGCTCGGCGTGTCCCACTCGGCCTCGCCGTTCTGATTGTGCGGCCCTTCGTTCGTCGGGGGGCTGGTCATGCGAAGTCCTGGATGAGGACCGGGCGCGCAAGGACGACCCGTTCGGCGCTTTCGACTGGCTCGGACGTGATGTCGATGACGGTCGCCACGACACGAGCAGCGGAGTGGCGCTGACGGATCCAGCTGTCCGGGGCCCGTGCCACGGCACCCCCCTTCGAGGCGCGTTCGGTCTCCCGCCAGGCGAACGCGGCGCGATCCCCGGGTCGAGGTTCTGGCTCTTCTCGCTCATGTGGATGTGCTGACGCGCGTGCGGGCTGTCGAGCCCGAGTTCTGCCGCGATGAACGAGGAGAGGAATCCCGGATCGGAGGGGTACGTGTCCGACTGTCTCCGGCACCTGCGACGCCCAGCTCGCTCTGCAGACGTTGTCGAGCGACCCGACGAGCACGAGATGGAGTCCAGAGGCCTCCTGGCCATCGGGGGAGCCTGTCGGCTGGTGGAGCGGCGAGATGACCGCGTGAGCCCAGAACGCGGCGACGCTGACGTTCTCGCCGCGGCGGATATCGCCGAACCTGAGGAAGGGCATGATCCCCGAGTTCAGGGCATTCAGGCGAAGGTCGAGGATCTGGCCCTCTTCGACCGTGGTCCACGGGTTTGGTGAGCACCGCTCGACCGCGCCTGCGGCTACGTCCGAGCGCGTGGTCCACCTGGTCCTGGAATCCGGTCTCGACAGTTCGACTGGTGCTGCCGGTCAGGATCTTGCTCAGCCCGAACGACCTGGTCGTCTCCTTGACGCGGCTGGTCTCGATCTCGTCCAGCGCTCTCGATGACGTGTAGAACGACACGCTTGGCCCCCCTGGACGTGTTGAGCGACTGGCTCGGTGGTGGTTCGGTGCTACATCCGCAAGCCGCAGGGCTACGAGACGTGCTCGCCGTCGCGCAGTTGCTTGATCTCGGCGATCCAGCGCTCTTGGAGAGCGAGGACCCTCAACGGCTGCCTGTGCAGATCGGCTTGCATGGCACGGTCGGCCTCGTCGGTGACGTCGATCCGCGTCTGCCAGTAGTCACGCTCGATGTCGTCAGTGGCCGCATCGCGGTGCTTGCCCAGGAGATGTAGGAGCATCTGCGCGCCCTGGTGTGTGCCATCGATGAGGGCGGCGTCGTCTCGGATCCGGTCGGCGATGGTCGGCTTCGGCGTCACGACAGGCTGTCTACCAGGAACGGAACCCCAGGTGGGGGGTGGGGGCGTGTTCGCGCAGCCTGTCGGGCACGATCGTCGGTAGGGTGTCCAGCGAGCAACTGTGGATGGCCCGCGGCCCGCCGGTCACCTACGGGGTCCCAGGTGTTTGCTGTGACAGCCTGGGCCGCTTAACCGCCGTAATCGACGCATACCGGGGAGTGGCCGCGTGCCGGACTGGCAGAGAACCGACGCCTTCATCGACGACAACGTCGCGTTCCTCGAGGAAGACCTCGACAACCGGTCAGCCGCCATCGACGACGCACGCGGTGCCCTCGACGAAGGTCTCGCGGAAACCGACACCGCGGCTGTGGCGTCTGCGGTCGACGAGGTTGCGGCAGCGGCCCGCGGTGCGGCGATCTCCGCGATCAAGCTCACGGTCTTCAAGGAAGCTCAGGCGGGCCTCGCCGCCGGCCATGGTGCGGGTGTCGAGGAACGGGACCTGCTCCCCGCGCCCTCTTCAACTGAGCCGCTGGAACCCGCGACCACGCGCAACGTTCTGGGCCACCTCGGCGAAAGCGGCCCTGGCGCGATCCCGGACGAGATACAGCGGGAGTTCACCGCTGTGCTCAAGGAGGTCGTGACCCGCGCGGGGGACACGTTGCGACATGCGGCCGAGAGTGTCGGATCCACGCTGACTGCGGCACACGAGGCAGCTGCGGACGGCGACCTGCCCGCCACTGTGCAGTCGGCGTACGCCATCGACGCCACGGCGGCGATCCTTCCGGCGGCTCATCGCGAGTGGCTCGTCGCTGCCGGCGAGTTGGCGAACATCGACAGCACCGGGGTGCCTCAAGGACTCGAGTCCTGGCTGCGGGAGAACGGCGGACCGCAGAGCTGATCTGCATGGCTCGACCTGCATGTTCCGGCAGTGGGCGCCGCGTCGCGCGACTGGCCGGTGGCGCTCTGGAGCAGACCCGCCGCCGGGTCCAGTTGGAGCGGTTGAAGCGACCTTGGGCGTCTACCTGCACTTGGTCGCCGTCTGCCGGTGCCAGGACCGGACCCGCGGCCCCAGCGGCCGGTGTCTTCAGACCCACTGACGCCCTCGAACGGGATGGGGCATGTAATGTTCCTGATACACAGGCGCGGAGATCTAGGATCAAGGTGAACATGGC
This sequence comes from Promicromonospora kroppenstedtii DSM 19349, assembly GCF_000515355.1. Classification (GTDB taxonomy): domain Bacteria; phylum Actinomycetota; class Actinomycetes; order Actinomycetales; family Cellulomonadaceae; genus Promicromonospora; species Promicromonospora kroppenstedtii. Next base: position 122,951 of record NZ_KI911740.1, read on the forward strand.
AGAACCCACGGCAGCGAGCACGGCGACGACGGCACGAATCGTCTGGGATACAGCGGACAAGTTCCTGCGCAACGTGGTCGACGAGGAGGACTACGGCGACTACATCCTGCCGTTCACGGTCCTACGCCGGCTGGAGTGCATGCTGGCGAGCTCCAAGGACGAAGTCACCAAGTTCGTGGCCGCGCTAGGTGGGATGCCGCCCCATCTGATCGACATCGCGGTCAAGGACAGGTTCAAGCTCAGCTTCTACAACACCTCGCCGCTCGACCTGAAGACGATCGCGTCCGTCGATGACAACGTCGCGAAATCACTGAAGTCCTACATCGACGGCTTCTCCCACAACATCGCTGACATCTGGGTAGCCTTCGACTTCAATCGGCGTGCTCAGGTCCTGGCTGACTCCAACCGCCTGCACGCGGTGGTCAAGCACTTCTCGACCATCGACCTGGCTCCTGGTCGCCTCGCCAATACCGCCATGGGCGACGTCTTCGAGGACGTCATGTACCGCGCCTTCAACAAGAAGGGAAAGGCTGCCGGCAACTTCTATACCCCGCGCGACGCGATCAAGCTGATGGTCGACATCCTGATCACCAACGACGACGAAACCCTCGCCGGAGACAGCGCGCTGCGCTCGATCTACGACCCTACCGCCGGCTCTGGCGGCATGCTGCTGGTGGCGCAAGAGGCCCTGCGACGGATGAACGAGAAGATCGACGTCACCCTGTACGGCCAGGAACTGATGCCCTCAGCCTTCGGCCTCGGCAAGGCCGATCTCCTGATCCAGGGCGGCCGGCCGGACGCGATCAAGCAGGGCAACACGCTCGTCGAGGACCTCTACGAGGGCCAGACGTTCGACTACGTACTGTCGAATCCGCCTTTCGGCACTGACTGGTCGGCGGACGAGAAGACGGTGCGGGACCAGGCCAAGGTGCCGGGCTCGCGCTTCAGCCACGGCCTGCCGAGCACCGCTGACGGCCAGATGCTCTTCCTGGCGCACTGCGCATCAAAGCTGACCCCCGCATCGAGGAACGGTCAGGGTGGCCGGGCCGCGGTTGTTTCCAACGCCTCACCGTTGTTCGCAGCTGACAACGGCCCCAGTGCGATCCGTCAGTGGCTGCTCGAGGATGACCTCATCGACGCGATCGTCGCCCTGCCCGCTGATATGTTCTACGGCACCGGGATCGCGACGTACGTTTGGTTCCTGGACACGAACAAGGCCCCTGAGCGAAAGGGCAAGATCCAGCTCATCGACGGCTCGGGGCAGTGGGAGCTGCTCCGCAGGCCCATGGGCGAGAAGCGTCGCGAGATGGAGCAGCGCCACCGCGAGATCCTGCTCAAGGCTTACGAGGCCTTCGAGCACGCCGACCCAGCGATCTCCCGGGTCCTTACTCCTGAGGACTTTATGTTCCGCGATGTGCCGGTGTTCAAGCAGGCGCGGCTGGCTACTCGCTTCAGCGATGAGGCCGTTGAGGTCCTCCGAGGTCGCAAGGACTTCGTCGAAGGTCACGTGGATGTGCTGAAGTCACTCGACGGCACCGCGTGGAACGACCTGCCGCAGTCTCTCCCGGCGGCGGCGAAGGCGGCGGGCTTGAAAGCACCGATGGGCCTGGTCGACGCGGTCATGGCTGCGATGGCCGTGCCCGATGAGTCAGAGCCTCTCTCGGTCGATCGCAGAGGACGGCCGGTAGTCGCCGATGGGTGGAAGCTCACTGAGCGCATTCCGATGACCGAGGACGTTGCCGAGCACATGGAGCGCGAACTGCTGCCGTTCGCTCCGGACGCCCGCTGGGACGCGACAAAGGCCAAGCACGGCAACGAGATCCCGTTCAAGCGGTTCTTTTACGTGCCCACCGAACCGCGTCCTCTGGCCGAGATCGATGCTGACGTCGCACGCATCATGCGTGACCTTGCCGCCATGTTTGCGGAAGTGCACGAGTCATGAGGTCGGCAGCGAGCTGGAGGTCGGTGCCGTTCTGGTGCCTGTATCGGCGTGGCAAGAAGACCGGCTTCCCTGCCGAGGAGCTCTTGTCGGTGTACCGCGACTACGGCGTCATCAGGAAGTCGGACCGCAGTGACAACTGGAACCGTGCGGGCGAGGACATGTCTGCGTACCAGCTCGTCGAACCTGGCGATCTCGTTCTGAACAAGATGAAGACGTGGCAGGGGTCGTTGGGCGTCTCCGCTCTCCGCGGCATCGTCTCTCCGGCGTACTTCGTCTACAAGCCGCAGACGGACGACGATCCGCGGTTCCTTCACTACACGTTGCGGTCGATGCATCACGTCGGGTACTACGCCAGCATCTCGAAGGGCATCCGGCCGAATCAGTGGGATCTGCAGCCAGAGATGCTCGATTCGATGCGGGTCTTCCTGCCCGACATCGACACCCAGCGCGAGATCGCAAGCAGCCTCGAGAAGGTCGATAGCATGATCACAACACTTGAGGCGCTAGCGGAGGCTCTTCGGCAACGGACCACGGACACTGCGGCGGTGTTCGGGCTCACAGACGATCACGCCGGCCACAGGCAGGACGCGCACTCCCCGCTGGATGGGATCCCCGAGCACTGGGAACGCACGAAGTTCGGCTACGACTTCTTCGAGAGCACCGAGCGGAACGGCGACGACCCACCCGGCCCGCTGCTCTCAATCTCCGAGTATCGGGGCGTCGAGATCAACACCCGGACCGACGGTCAGCAGGCGTCGTCAGACGTGTCGAACTACAGGGTTGTTCGACCGGACCAGCTGGCCGCCAACATGATGTGGCTGAACCACGGTGGCCTCGGAGTCTCGTCACTGACCGGCTACATCAGCCCCGACTACAAGGCCTTCTCGATCTCACCAAGGTTCTATCCGCGCTACGTGCATCACTTGCTGCGTAGTCCTCGCTACGTCGACTACTTCGGGACGATCGGCACCGGCGTCCGTCCGAACGCTCAGCGAGTCACTAAGACTGCGCTCGACATGATGCCGGTGCCGATGCCGCCGATGGAGGAGCAACGGCGGATTGGTGGTCATCTTGACGAGGTGTCCGCCAGCGTCGATCGCATGCTGGAGAAGGTCTCGACGCTTCGCCAGCTGCTGATCGAACGGCGAGGGGCACTGATCACGAACGTCTTGATCGAGCAAGGGGTAGCCGCATGAGCCACGCGCAACTGATGGAGCTCGAGTTCGAGACGAACCTCTGTAAGGAGCTGTCCGAGCGCGGCTGGCTCTACGAGAACGACGGCAAGCCGACCGGCTGGGACATTGGCCTGGCCATGGTCCCCGGAGATGTCCTGCGATGGCTGAGCACCCAATACCCAGACGAGTACGAGAAGGCCGTGCCGGCCGACCTGGGCAACGGCCAAAGGGACGACGCCGAGAAGAAGTTGCTGCTGCACATCACCAAGGAGCTCGCGAAGGCGACCAAGATGGACGCCACCACCGGGCACCCGGTCGGAGGACTCCTCGGTGTGCTTCGCAAGGGCTTTACCTACGCCCAGGTGGGGCGCCCCGCTGCCAAGTTCGGTCCGATGATGGAGTTCCCGCCAGCTAACCCGAACCTCACCGAGGTCGTGGAGGCTGCTGATGCGGTGCGGCTGCGAGTCCTTCGCCAGGTCCGGTTCGACACGACCACCGGCGAGGAGCTCGACGTCGTCCTCACAGCCAACGGCCTCCCCGTGGTGACGATGGAGCTGAAGACCGACAACACCCAGACCGTCCAGCACGCGATCCGCCAGTACCGCGAGGACCGCAAGCCCGGCAGAACCCGTCCGCTGCTGGCACCGGGCCGGGCGCTGGTCCACTTCGCAGTCTCCAACGACCTCGTCTACATGACCACGAAGCTCCAGGGTGGGGACACGATCTTCCTGCCCTTCAACCAGGGCAACGAGGGCCACGAGGGCAACCCGCCTTCCGCGAGCGGCTCTTCGACCAACTATTTGTGGCGCGAGATCCTGGCCCGCCCGATGTTCATGCGGATCCTGAAGGACTTCGCACTCTTCGAGCCGAGCAAGTCGGGGAAGAAGGACGGCGGGCGGCTGGTCTTCCCGCGCTTCCATCAATTGCGCGCCGTCGAGCGCATCGTCGCCGACATCGAGGCCAGCGGCACCGGCAAGCGGTACCTGATCTGGCACTCGGCCGGCTCCGGCAAGACCAAGACAATCGCCTGGCTCAGCCACCGGCTGATCCGGCACATGGGCGCGGACTCGAAGTCGACGTTCGACTCGGTCATCGTCGTCACCGACCGGACCGTGCTCGACGAGAATATCCGTCACGACATGCACCTGGTGCAGTCCAGCAAGGGGCTCGTCGTCACGGTGGGGGAGAAAAAGTCGCAGGCGAAGTCCCCGCAACTGAAGAAGGCGCTGCTCGAGGGCGACCACATCGTCACCTGCACCCTGCAGACCTTCCCGGAGGTCATGAAACTGATCGAGGACACCGAGGAACTCCGCGGCCGACGATGGGCCGTCGTCGCCGACGAGGCGCACTCCTCGCAGTCCGGCTCAGCCGCGCGCCAGCTGAAGGAGCTGCTGGTCGACGTCGAACTCGATCCGGGCGAGGATATCAGCGCCGACGATCTCTTGGAGGCCAAGGACTCAGCGATCGCGAAGGCCGCGAACATCACGTTCGTCGCATTGACCGCGACACCCAAGGCGAAGACGCTGCGCCTGTTCGGTACTGAGCGGGACGGCCGCTGGGAGGCGTTCGACACATACACGATGGCGCAGGCGATCGAGGAGGACTTCATTCTCGACGTGTTGACCAACTACTCGACCTACGACATGTTCCTGCGGGTGAAGAACATCCTGGACAACGAGGACGAGACCGAGATCCAGGTCAACACCGGCGAGGCCGTCTCCAACATTGTCAGGTACGCCCGTCTCCACCCGACCGCGATCGCGCAGAAGGTCCGTGTCGTCATCGAGCACTTCCGGCGCAACGTCATGGGAATGCTCGGTGGAGAGGCGAAGGCGATGGTCGTGACCAGCTCGCGGCTGGAGGCGCTTAACTGGTCGCGGAAGATGGACGAGTACATCGCCGCGCAGGGCTATCACGACATGAGCACGCTCGTGGCGTTCTCCGGCAGTCTTAAGGACCAGTCCGGCGAGGACGTCACCGAGATCTCCGTCAACGAGCTCGGCGATGTTGCCAACGCGTTCCGCGAGGAGGGGATCTACAAGGTCCTCATCGTGGCCAACAAGTTCCAGACCGGCTTCGACGAGCCGCGGCTGATGGCGATGTACGTCGACAAGAAGCTCACCGGCGTCGCCACCGTCCAGACCCTCTCGAGGCTGAACCGCATCTACCCGGGCAAGACCGCGCCGATGGTCGTCGACTTCCGCAACACGCCCGCCAGCGTCCAGAAGGACTTCGCGCTCTACTACTCCGACGCCCACGTCGAGGGCGACGTCGACCCCAACGCGCTGTACACGCTCGGGGAGCGGATGGACACCGCCGGGCTTTACGGTCAGGGCGACATGGACGCCGTCGCCGACGCCTTCCTCGCTGACGCGGGCGGAGAGGCGATCGCCAAGGCACTCGCGCCGGTCAAGGTCAGCTGGGCCACTCAGTGGAGGCAGGCGCGGCTGACAAAGGACAAGAAGCTCAGGGAGGAGCTGGAGCAGTTCCGTGCCGACGTGCTCGCCTACCGCAACGCATGGCAGTTCCTGAGCCAGATCGTCGACTACCAAGACCCCGACCTTCACCGCCGCGCGATCCTCGCAACGCTCCTGGTGCGTAACCTGCACGCGGAGGGCGCCGAAGGCGACGACAGCTACTTGGAGGGCGTGCAACTCTCCGGCGTGAAGCTGGTGCCGTCGGCGATCAACGAGGACCACTCGTTGATCCAGGGCAGCACCGAGGGGATCAAGCTGCCGGAGTTCGACGGGGAGCGCCGTGGCTCCGCGGGTACACCGGAGCGCGGTCCCCTGGACGAGGCCATCGATCGCGTCAACGAGATGTTCAAGGCCCAGGGCGTCGACATGAGTCCCGAGAGCGTATCGGGCTTCATTACGACCTTCTGGGGCTTCTTGGACGCCAACGAGGAGGCGGTGGCGATGGCACAGAACAACACCGTGGCCCAGCTCAAGGCGTCCGAGGGCTTCAGCAGTGCCGTCGGCCTGGCGGTCCTGAAGACCTGTCAGGAGTCCCAGGAGATCCAGTCCTACATGACCGATCCCGCGTTCATTGCTGAGATCGCGAACATCGCGGCGGACGCGCTCCACTCCCAGCACCATCGCGACCAGCCGTCCGGGGGCAAGCCAGAGGCGTCGGGGTCGTGAGCACAGAGTCCGGTCGTCCTCTCTTCGGCGAGATCATCCGCGAGGCCCGGAAGAAGCGGGGATGGTCACAGGTGGAGCTCGGGCAGGCTGCAGGCCTGTCGCGGCCGACGATCGCACGCGTCGAGGCCGACAGCGATGTCAGTACCGCGACCATCGGCAAGATCGCGCGAGCGCTAGGGCTCACTCTCAAGCTGACCGAGCGCGGCTCTCGCTAGCCGGGTGAGTTGCACCGGTGCCTGCAACGGCACTGCCCCTCATGTCGGAATCCAGGTACGTTTGCGACATGGCGGACACTCAGCTTAACCTGCCGGAACGTTCGGCGCTGCTCGCGCTGATGACGCTGACCCGGGAAACGTCCAACGCCGGGCTCGCCGACGAGCTGGGTATCACGATCGACAGGAGGGCTCGGGAACGCCTGGTCGAGCTCGGTTACATCAGGGCATGGCAGACGGGTCGCTACCGGGCATGGATGCACGAGCTCACCGACGAGGGTTGGCGGCGCTGCGGGGACGAGCTGGGCAGTGCCACGCCGAAGGGCGCGGCACGGGCAACGCGGCTGCAGTACGCGCTGACCCGTCGGTTTGCGGCCTTCATGGCGCGGTCCGATCTACGGGTGGCGGACGTTTTCGTCCTGGACGACGAGCCGGCTGTGCCTGCCGTTGACATCACGGATCGAATCCGTGACGCGTATGCCGCGCTGGCTGCCGCGCCCGGCTCCTGGGTCAGCCTTACGCGGCTCCGGCACGCCGTCGCCGACCTGCCGCGTGCCGACCTGGACGCAGCCCTTCTGCGTCTGGTCTTGGAACCGGAGGTGCGGCTCAATCCTGAGTTCAACCAGAAGACGCTGACCCAGGCAGACAGGGCAGCCGCGCTGCACACGGGCGGCGAGGATGTGCACCTGATCTCTATCGGACGCCCATGAAGGAGATCGAACGCGACGCACTGGCCGAACTGACCGCGATCAACTGGGCGCTCGGCAAGGACGGCGTGTGGGAGGAGCCGAAGCCACACATTGCCGGCCTCAACGGTCAGGCGTTACGCACGGTCATGGCCGGCTTCGACGCCGCTAAGGCCAGTGCCGCCGAGAGCCCTCTTGGCGTGGTAGTCACCGGACGGCCAGGGTCAGGCAAGACCCATCTCGTCGCGAGTGTGCGGTCGCGGGTCAGCGCGGCGGGCGGTTACTTCTTCGCCCTCGACCTGCGCCACGAGCGGGCCTTTTGGCAGAGGGTCGTGCATGACCTGCTCAGTGGCCTGCTCCGGCCCGGTACCAACGGAGTCGAACAGGGCCAGACCCTGCGGCTGGGGCTCTCGCGGAAACTCGACCTGCCCGAACCTTTGCACCGGCAGCTCATGGGACATGACAAGCCGACCCGGTCGGGCCTCGACGGCATCGTCGAGGCGCTGGACCAGTTTGATCGGCAGCTCGCCTTCGAATGCGGACACACTCTACGGGCCGTGGCGCTGCTGGCGAGCAGTTCGATGGCGGCCAGGGAGGTCGCCACCGCCTATCTGTCGGCGGAAGACGAGTCGGTGGTCGGCGAACGTGCCGAGTGGGGTATTCGCGCTGCCTCCAGGAAGCCGCACGAGACGGTAGGTGAACTCTTCAAGCTGATCGCACTCACCGGGCCGAGCGTGATTGCCCTGGACCAAATCGACACGCTGATCAGGCAATCGGACCGAGCGACCGACAGTGCTGCGGTCGAGGGGCCCGACGCCGCACCCAATTCGATACCCGACTCGATGGGACTGCCCAGGAGAGAGTCGTTCGAGGACGTTGGCAGCGGCCTCATGGAACTGCGCGAGGTCACTCGCCGGTCATTGGTGCTCGTTGCCTGTATGGATCCGATTTGGCAAGGAATCGCGGACTATGCGCCAGGCTCCGTCGAGCAACGCTTCCGCCGCGCCGAGCAGCTGGACACCATCCCGACGGCGGCGGTCGGGCAGGCGCTCATCGAGAGGCGGTTCGCGCTCAAGTTTCGCAAGGTCGGATTCACCCCGCCCTATCCGAGCTGGCCGGTGCGGCCGGAGGCGTTCGCCGACGCGGTCCGGTTCACCGCTCGCGGCCTCATCCGTCAGATCGACACCCACGTCCGGGCGTGCCTGGACGCGGACGAAGTCATCGAGCTGACCAGCCTCGCCGAGCCGAGCGGTGCAGAGACACCGGCGCCACGGCCGGGGGCCGTGCAGCTGCCTGTCGACAACAGTGAGTTCACCGAGATCGACCGGCAGCTGAGCGACCTGGTGAACGATGCCGGCGTGGTCGCGGATATCGCCAGGGCGCTGGACCCGCGCCAGGAGGATCGGTGCATGCCGGATCTCATGCGTTCCGCCTTGACGTGGTGGACTGCCGAACAGGGCGAGGAGCGCTCTCAGTACGAGCTGCCCCCGGCGACGATGGCCGCTGGTAATCCTGCCCTGCACGCCGAACTGCAACGGACCGTGGACGAGGGTACCGAGGACAAGATCTTCTGGTCGTTCCGAGCGATCGCGTGGCGGGACGGGAGAGCTGTCATCAACCGTATCGACCGAGTCCTGAACGCCACAGGGCTGGACCTGTCGGCGCCGAAACGCAAGGCCTATCTCTTGCGCACCGGTGATTGGTCGAGCGGCCACAAGACCCGGCAGAAGGTTCAGGAGTTCGAGGCGGCCGGCGGGGTCGTGATCGAGCTGTCGAGGGAGACGTTGGAGACCGGACTGCGCACGTTCGCGTCCTTGGAGCGACTCGCCGGTACCCAGCCACCAGCCCGGTTCAGTGCATGGTTGCGCAGCCGCCGTCCGGCCGGACGCACCGCCCTCCTGCGCGCAGTGTTCGGCGACCCACAGGACGACGCAGAACCGCCGCGTCCTGAACCCGGATCGGCACCCACGCCGCAACCGTCCGAGGCATCCTGGCCGATCGCCGACTACGACACCGCCGACCCGGTGGCGGCTGCTCCGGGCCAGGCGGCAGCGGACCCGGTGATGCTGCACGTGGGTGTCCGGATCGACACTGGCACACCTGTGACGATCACCCTGGCGTCGTTGCGGAAGCACACTGCGATCTTCGCCGGATCCGGATCGGGTAAGACGGTGCTGATCCGTCGGCTGGTCGAGGAGTGCGCGCTGCGTGGCGTGTCCGCGATCGTGCTCGATCCCAACAATGACCTGGCGCGTCTCGGTGACCCGTGGCCACAGCCGCCGGATGCCTGGGGACCCCACGACGCGGCGCGTGCCGACGACTACCTTCGCAACACCGATGTCGTGGTCTGGACTCCCCGCCGGGAATCCGGTCGGCCGCTGGCGTTCCGTCCACTGCCTGACTTCGCTGCGGTCGCCGACGACCAGGACGAGTTCCGCCAAGCCGTCGACACGGCCGTCGCCATGCTCGCACCACGTGCCCGCGCCGACGGCGCGACCGCTAAGGCCGAACGGTCTCGTGCCGTTCTCAACCAGGCGCTGCAGTACTTCGCACGCAGGAGCGGCGGCGGGCTCAGCCACTTTCTGGACCTGCTTGGTGACCTGCCCGATGGGGTGACACGACTGGCCAAAGCGCGCGAGATGGCCGCGGACATGGCGCAGACCTTGCGCGCAGCCATGATCAACGATCCGTTGTTCGGCGGGGTCGGTGAACCGGTGGACCCCAGCGTGCTGCTCACCCCGGCAGTCGGCAAACGCGCCCGGATCTCGGTGATTAGCCTGGTCGGCCTGCCTACCGAGGAGCAACGGCAGAGTTTTGTCAACCAGCTCCAGATGGCTTTGTTTGCCTGGATCAAGCGGCACCCCGCCGGAGACCGACCGCTCGGTGGACTACTGGTCATGGACGAAGCACAGACGATCGCTCCGTCCGGTTCACTGACCGCGAGCACCCACAGCACCCTCGCGCTGGCCTCGCAGGCACGCAAGTACGGACTCGGCCTGGTGTTCGCGACGCAGGCGCCACGCGGTATCCACAACCGGATCACCGGTAACGCCGCCACGCAGCTGTTCGGGTTCCTCAACAGCCCGCCGCAGATCGCCGCTGCCAAGGAGATGGCGGCCGCGAAATCCAGTGCGGTGCCGGACATTTCCCGGCTGGGCACTGGTCAGTTCTACGCCGTCGCCGAAGGACTGGCATTTCAGAAGATCAGCACCCCCATCTGCCTGAGCTACCACCCGTCGAGCCCGCTGACCGTCGAAGAGGTCATCGACCGTGCTCGACGAGACTGAAGCCCGCTCAAGAAGTGGAGAGGCGGAACCTGTCGTGGAGAAAGTAATCCAGAGCCTGCTCGAGGCATTCCAGCAGGACCAGGACCTGACCGAGCTGCCGGAGGCCGAGGCGTTCGAGGCGTTCGCTGCCTACTGTGTGCTCAGTTCCTACTACAACGACCCTTTCAATCCCGACGCGTACCGCACCGGCGGTAGCAACGACCTCGGCATCGACGCGTACGCGGTACTGATCGACGGAGAGCTGTACCGGGACCCGACGGAGGTGCGCGCTGCGATGCAGCAACGCAGGCGGCCGCAGGTGCAGGTGGTGATCATCCAGGCCAAGACCAGCAGCAAGTTCGAGACCAAGGTGATCTCGGACCTTGCGGAGAATCTCGGTCATCTGTGTGGGGCCGAGAGCATCCCGTACGAGGTGTCAGCGGACGTGGAGAACCTGCGCGGGTGCCTGGACGCCATCTACGGGAACTCTGCCCAGCTCGCCGGCCAGCTTCCGCAGCTGCACGTCCGCTATGTGACCACCGGCGACCAGGTCTCGGACATGGTCCATCGCAAGGCGCGATCGGCCGAGAGGCATCTGGATCGGCTCAACCGATTCGAGACGACTGACGTGCTCTGCGTGAACTGGCGCGATCTGCGCGAGCTGTACAAGCAAGCGACCAGCACCGTCCGGGTCACCGTACCGGTGCCGAAACAGTTCGCTGTGCCGGCGGCCCCGGGCGTTGAACAGTCGTTTGTGGGGCTGGTTGCGGCAACCGAACTGGTCCGCACCATACTGGACGACGGCTCGGGAAAGCTGCGTGAGAACCTGTTCGAGAGCAACGTACGTGCCTTCCAGGGATACAACCCTGTCAACAGCGGTATTAGAGATACCCTGCGGGACCCGGAAAAGCGGCAGAGATTCGCCGTGATGAACAACGGAATCACCATCGTGACCCGGAAGATGGACCGGGTCGGCGACGATTTCGTGCTGGACGACTTCCAGATCGTCAATGGATGCCAGACCTGTCACGTCCTGTTCCACGAGCGTGATCAGCTCACGGACCACGTCTTCGTCAGCGTCCACATCGTTCACTCGGTGGACGAGGACGTGATCCAGGGTATTGTCGCCGCGACAAACCAGCAGACCCCCGTCAGTGACGAGGACCTGGCCGCGCGCCAGGACTTCCACAAAGAGCTGGAGGACTTCTTTACCCTCGGCCGAGACAAGCCGCACCAGCTGTTCTACGAACGTCGCGCGAAACAATTCAGCGACCGCAAGGACGTGGAGAAGACCCGGGTCATCAGCCGTGCCCAGCTCAGCCGCGCGTACCTGGCGATGTTCCTGGACGAGCCGTCCGGCGTGGGCCGGTTCCAGGATCTGATCAAGGCGCGGGGCAAGGAGCTCTACGTCACCGGCCAGCCGCCGATCCTTTATTACACGGCCGCGGCGACCTGGTACCGGCTGGAGTGGCTGATCCGGAATCAGCGCCTCAATCGCGGTTACCGGCCCACCCGGTTTCACCTGATGGCGCTGATCCGGCAGAGACTGGTCGGTTCAGTCCAGCTGCCGGCGAATGGCAGGGCAGCCACGAAGGAGTGCGACAAGATTCTCAAGGTGATCTGGAACGCGGAGGCCGCGGAGAAGCTGGTCGTCCACGAGCTGCTGCCCGTGATCCAGCGGGCCATCGATGCCGAACGAGAGGCTGGGGTGCCGTTGGGAGAGGCAGTACGCAACGAGCGATTCGCCGAGCGGGCCCGCAGGGAGCTGACCAGCAGCACCGGTCGCTGAGGCCTTGACGGTAATCACGATGGTGAGTCGTCCGATGTGTGCGTCGCCCCGCGGTGGCGGATGACCTGCTGCTGCCCCGCGGGTACCGTCTCATCATCGCTGAGGTCGCACCGTCTTGTCGGCTGTGCTGGTGTGAGCTCAGCACAGTGCATCTGTACACCCTCGCGCTTCGTGGCCCGGTCCACCGACTCTCCGTCGACCCGAACTGTCGGCCAATTCACCCACGTGCTGGCGTCACGTTTTCTACGGTGAAGCCTCCCAATCCGTGTGAAGGACATACCGCGCGTTCTCGTCGAGATGGTCGAGAACCTGGAGTTCTCGGCAGCGCTGCCTGAGGTGGCTGCGACCAAGACGTTCGAAGAGGAGAGACTCGCGGGCCGAGCGAGCGCAGGCGAGTCCTCCAGCGAGCGGTCGGCGCCGAGGGATGGTGGGTCGAAACCCGGTATCGAGGGTGACGAGTGAGCATTCACTTCCCGACCCCGGGCGAGTTGGCGCGACGTCGTTCCAGGATGTTAGTGGTCCTTCCTGACGAGGCCCACAACTCTGTTCGCACTACTCTTCGCAGTCTCGCGATTGTGCCAAAGCCTGTGAGTGACGCTTCAATGCGGGTGGAGATGGACGGCGTCCGATTCGCGTCATTACTCGCCGACGCCGCGACTCCGGAGTCGCTAGTCGCCGACTGGCAACGGGGCCTTGACATGACGCTGTCTGTAACTGAGGCGGTCCTGTTCGAGGCGAAACTGTCTGTTGGTGCCCGACTCGTTGTCGATCGGCTTCCGGGCGGGATGACTTACCTGAAGACTCTCCACACGGCGCGTGAACGAGCCGCAATCGCGGTTTATGACCTCGCTCGCGAGGTCAACTGGCGTCGACCCGTACTCTTCGTTCACGCTCTGCGAGTCGCCCGTGGATACCTGCGAGACGTGGTCGGACACATCGACCTCACTCCGGAACCGCGGCGTCACCAGTTCACCGGTCGGTTGGGGGTCGCGACGGTGCTAGCGGCTCGGTTCGACCACCCTGTCTCAGGAGACATCGAGGAGGCGATCTCTGCGCTGCTCCGGTCGCTTGAACAGGGCAACGATCCCGCTACAGCGGTCCCGTACCTGCTCGAGGCCGAAGCTCTGCGTTACGACCTTGACCGGGACGCCGCTCAGCTTGCCGCTGGAATGAAGCGAGCCGTCGGGTACATGAGCGTGGCCGATTCTCGTAGCAATCCGGCCGTTCAACTTGCTTCATGTGACATCTTCCTGAGGTTGGCATCGGCGACCGCACGACGTGCAGCTCGAGTCGGTGCCTTGGCGAAAGCTGCGGTGTGTGTCGCGCTCGCTTTCTCCCACGATCCCGACGCAGATGACCTGGTTCGTGCGTCCATGCTGTCTGCGGTGATCAGTGAGGCCAACAAGGACTTGAATCTGCTGGATGGTGATGCCGTCGTGGGGCTGCGGCTGCCGTTCGGTGCACGTACCGAACGGACGGCGAGGATCGTCAAGGAGCTTGCAGTCGAACTGACGGAGTCGATCATTGGCAGGGCGCTTGCGGGCGACTTGCTCGCCAGAGGCGTTTGCGCCGATTTGCTCGCACTCGAAGCAAGCGGCGCAGACCACGACAGGCTCCGGCGCGTCGTTGAGCTCCGTGGCGGAGGGCGACACCTATCCGGACTGAAGGATGAGAGGTCCGTCTTGCTGGGTGCAAGGGACGCGCTGCTCCTGGCAGCGGTGTTGGAGCGTCCGCAGGATCGCTCACACCAGCTGGAGGTACTCATCAAGATGTCAGTTCAGGATCCGACCGCTCCGGCCCCGGTCCTTCTTATGGCACAAGACGTTGAGGCGCACGGTCCCGCACAGGTGACGGGTCTTTTGCCAGCGGACACCGCCGAGTACGCCCAGTTGCTACGGGACGGGCTTTCGACGGAACTGTTCGCTATCGCAGCTGGTCGTGTGATGCAAAGTGCTGATCTCGTCGAAAGCCCTCTTGGCGGGCGAAGTGAGGTGAAGACCGTCGGCGACTACTACGGTCTCGTCAGCCAGAACTTCACGATCAAAGAGGTTCGAGAGGAAGCGCTCCGGCGGGAAGCGGAACGGATCAACTACCTCAAGGACGCAATCCGCGATGGAGGCCTGGCCGATCAGTTTCTGGTGACTGAGCATCTGGTGGACTTCGAGGCAGGGCCAGGCCGACGGAGTAGCGTTCGCCGCTTCGTGCCGGGCACGCCAGCTGCCGCCGCGGTAGAGCTGGCACCTGAATCACAACGACCGGCGCTCCTTGAACGCGTCGCCGACTGCTTAGCATTCATGAATCGAGTAGAGCAGGCGAGTGGTGTCGGAGTCAGAAAGGAGCTTAAGTCAAAGGAGGTTGGCTGGTGGCTCCGCGCAATTGGAGTTGATGACCCGCTTCGTGCTTTTGAAGACTGGTGGTCGTTCGTGGAGCACGTGGACATCGTCCGCCGCAGAGATGCTCATCTGGACAACTGGGTTCTCACAGAAGATGGCCGGGTCCTTGCAATCGACTTAGAGGCAGTTGGTTCGCGGCCGATGGGATACGAGCTCGCTCAGGTAACCGACGATTCGCCGGTCCTTGGCCATGGCGATTGGACGAGCCGTCGCGCCGTGTTCGATCGATACGTCGCTGCTCTGGGCGTGAGTGAGGACGATGACGAACGACGAGATCGAGCATGGGACGCCTACCAGGCGAGCGTGGCCGCGCGTTGTCTCCGCCGGCTCACCTGGGACCAAGAATCTGTCAGGGGTCAGCAGCACGCTCTGGCCACGCTCGATTGGCTTGCGGTAAATACCAAGTTCGCTTCCCTCCGTTTGTGGCTCCAGTCGGTCCTGAAGGCTTGGCGTCGCAGCAGGGGACTCTCGGATCTCACCACAGCTGAGCTGGTCATTGAGGAGCACCGTCGCCGACGGATTAGTAAGTCGATGGCGTACCACCTTCGCCACGGAGAGGAAGTCGATGTTGACGACGATGGCTGGGCGTCGATCATGGAACTCTCCGAGGCAATCGGCAAGGGGGTTTCGGAACATGAGATCTCGATCGTGGCGTCGACGCTCTCCGACCCCCGCTTCGAGTTCCGAGACGGCATGGTGAGGGCTCGGTACGGCCATTCTCGTGCCGTTCCAGGAGCAACTAAATCGGAGCAAGTCTTGGCTCCGGCTACCAAGGGGTATCACGGAACGACGATCTCGGTGGCGAGAGCAGTGATCGAGGGTCGGCAAGGACTGAGGCCAATGGGCAGGCTTCTGGTGCACCTCTCGCGATCACCCCGTGAAGCGATACGTGCCGGCCTCCGGCACGGCTACCCCCTTCTCTTGTCGACAACAAGCGAGCGGTCCCCTGGCCTGATGAGCCGCGGCGGGCAGACGCTGGCGGTGCTTGATGTCGAAATCAAGGCTCTCCAGGTCGAGCCCGTGGCCACCTACTGGGACTTGCTTCCGCCGGTGAAGGGGTTGTAGCTGAATGGGCGCGCAGGTTCCTCGGTACGAAGCTCGCGGCGATTCGCGCCGAACGCTTCTCGGGCGCGGCGCTGTAGGCGCCGGCCTCTGAGCGGTGGTAAATGAGGAACCGGCCCGTTTCCGCGCGCCGGACTTAACGCAGTGAGTGGCGGGCCGGCTGGTCCTTTGCGACGTGACACATCGGGGTCCTGCCGTCCTCCGCGCCGGCGGGGAGTGCACCGTGAGCCTTGATTCCCAGTCGCTCCCCGACAGCCGACGCGCTGATCATGATGTTGTAGCCGATTAGGATTTGCTCTCGCCCACGGCTGCTCCGGAGTGGCACGCAGCAGGCACGCCCCGCCCCCGCTAGACTGGAAACCGGCAGAATTCCAACGATCCCGCGCCTCCGAACCACATGATCAACTTCTAAATTGCTGGTCGGGCCCCGCCGCAGCTTTACGGCACAGCCCTAGACCTCACCCACGTGTTCACCCCGGTCGCTGGCCAAGCGGCCAGCCCTCCATGGTTACGCTGCGCCGCGTGACACCAGACGACTACCGACCGACCACGGCCAGCACCAGCTTCGCGGCGGCGTACGACTTCACGCCCACCCAGTCGGACTATGCCGATCTCCTCCGCACCATGCCCCAGTTGCGGACTCTGAAGGGGTTTGCCTGGGGGATGCTTGCTGTGCTGGCGGTTGCCGTCTTGATGGGCTTCTTCCTCGTCCATGACGACGGCCAACCCGCCATTGACGCGACAACGCTCGTGCCCCTCACCGTGGCTGCCGCCGTGGCCACACTGTTCGCTTTCGGATACGCGCGCTTCGGCGGCCGAGCCGCCTGGCGCAAGCCGCTGAACCGCGAACCCATTCACGCAGTTCTGGACAGCAAGGGTTTCCGCCACGAGGGCCCCAGCGGCAGCCAGTCCTTCACATGGAACGTCGCCACGCGTGCCCTGGAGACGAACGAGGCGTACTACGTCTATGTGCCGAACGGACTCGCCTCACTCGTCTACTGGCTGCCCAAGCGGGCAGTGCCACTCGCTGACCAGGCATCGGTCCGAGCTCATATCCAGGCCCACGTCAAGCGGTACCGACTCCGCTGAGCTGGAGCACGGCGCTACCGACCGCGATCCGCAGGCAACCGCCGGGGCACCCACCCCCGCCCAACCACCACCACCAGCTGCGGCGGCACCGACTTCCGCGCCCACGCCCGGAACACCACATACATCACCACCACTAGCACCCACCGCAGCACCACCGCGACCGTGCTGGCGGCAGGATCGTCGCAGAACGCCGTCGCCGAGCTGTCGTTGAGCGAGTGCACCACCATCACCAGCGCGATTCCGCCCAGCGCGCCCCACATGCCGCGGCGTCCGTACAGGTGCCACAGACGCCACGCGATCGCGGCAGCGACGCCGGTCCACAGCCAGTGCAGCGGCGACACCGTGAACACCCGGAAGATCTGCTCCTGCACCACCGCGGCCGGCGTCGAATCCAGGGTGCCGGTGCCGCAGAAGTTTGGGCCCGATGCCGTCGCCGTGGCGTAGGCGTACTGCGTGGTCTCCGTGATCGCGAAGCCGAAGCCCGAGGCCAGGCCCAGCGCGATGCCGGCGCGCGGGTCACGGTAGCGGCCCGCGACGAACAGCAGCAGCGGGACCAGGAGCTTGGTCCCCTCCTCGACGACGCCGACCCACGCCGTCGCCGTCGCGATCCCCGCGCCGTCGATGATCCAGGAGTTGATGTTCGCCGCGATCAGGATCACGGCGCCGCTGGTCCCGACCACGACCGACACGATGGTGAGGGGGCCGACGACGTCGTGCAGGGCGAGCCGGCGGCTCACGAAACCGTAGAAGGCCCAGCAGACGCCGGCCATGCCGAGCAGGCTCGCCAGACCCATCACGTGGATGTTCGCCGAGGACTGGTACAGGACCGACCCGGCCAGCAGGACGACGACGGCCGCCAGCAGGTGCCAGACCCACGAGCCCCAGAAATTCCTGCGAAACCGGCGGCCGCGATCGGCGAGCGGGCCGCCGTCGGCGGTCTCGCCGGTCCAGGCCCGGCCGTCCCAGTAGCGCTGGCGAGCGACGCGGGAGGCGGGGTCCGGGAACCAGCCCGGGGCCGGGACGCCCTCCCGTGGCCGACCCGCGATGAAGGCACCCGCCGTGCCGGCCAGGAAGAGGATCGCCCCGATCACGACGAGTGTCATGAGTGGAGAGAAGCATTACCCGCCGTGCGCCGCCATCGGACCGGTTGACCCGACGACGGCCGCCCCGCTCAGCTCCAGGCCACAGCGATGCCGAGCTGGAAACGGAGCACCGCGTCCGTTCGCCCGGTCGGGCGGACCGGCGCCGCCGCCCAGCCGACCATGCCCTGGACCCAGGGCAGTACGGCGTCGCGCGTGAGCGAGGCGACGTCGTCGGGGTCGGTCTCGATCCCATGCGCGCCCAGCGTCTCGGCATAGACCTCGAGCAGGGCCGCCACGCGCGTGCTCGTGGACGGGTCGTCGACGAGGCCTCCGGCCAGCAGCTGCGCCAGGTCCGCGAGCGGCGGGCCCACGCACGACGTCGCCCAGTCCAGCAGCACCACGCCGCCGCCCGGTCGGCGCAGCACGTTGTCGAGGTGGGCGTCGGCGTGGATCCAGGCGTGCGGGACGGCAGCGAGCCGGTCGAGCGCACCGGCGACCCGGCCCGGCAGCCCGGCGAGGCGTTCGGTCGCCTCACTGTCGATGATCTCCGGGAACCGGCGTCGGGCGGTGTCGAGGAGTGCGGTCCACTCGTCCGGCGCGTACGGCCGACGCCGCCAGCGTGGCAACCGCAGGTCGACGTCGGACGGAGCGACCCACGTCGCGGCATGCAGCGTGGCGAGCAGGGACACGAGGCGTTCGGCGGTCGCGTCGTCGCAGCCGGTGAGCACGTCGAGCTGCTCCGCCGGCGCGACCAGTTCGAGCGCGAGGAGCCCGGCGTCGTCGTCGAGCACAGAACCCAGGTAGCGGGGGACCTGGCCAGCGAGCGCCGCGGCGTACCGGGTGTAGAAGAGTTGCTCGCGGCGGATCGTCTCCGCGGTGTCGAGCTTGACGACCAGCCCGGGCGAGGCGTCGTCGTCGAGGCGGACGCTCGCCGTCGTGCCGCTCAGGCCGAACTCGGCGCCGATCCGCGTGATCTCCAGACTGCCCGAATACCCCGGCTGGATCGCGCCGGCTTCCGACAGAGCTGTGCGAAGGGCAGCGGGGTCGTCGAGGAGGCGCGCCATGTCCGTCAGCCTAGGTTCAGTGCGTTCGGCGGCGCCGAATTCCAGTGCGAACCCCAACCCCACCGACCTACAGTGCCGACATGGCGAGAAGCACCCGCGGGTTCCAGCCCCGCCCACTCAGGCGGGAGTTGTCCTGAGACGAGGTACCCATGGCGTTCCGACGCTTCTACCGCCGCACCTTCCTCAACCGCCGCGGCCACCACGCGGGCGCGTACGCGCTGGCGGATTTCACCGTCGAGCCCGGATACACCCCGGACGACGACGCCAAGCGGGTCAGCGCACGTCTGTCGATCGCTGACTGCGGCCGCGTCGTCACGCTCGATTTCGACGCCGACACCCCGGCCGAGGCGCGCAACGCCCTGCACAAGGCGCGCCTGCTGCGCGACATCCTCGACCAGTCGGTCGACGCCCTCGAACGGGCGGTTGCAGACGCGGGCCTCTCGGGCGGCCGCAAGGGGTGAACAACGCGGGCCACCGCGAACCCGCGCCGTCCCGCTCTTACGATCGAACCGTCAGTAACCCGCGGCAACCCACCCGTGGGCGGCGCTCGACGAGGAGCGATCATGTCTGATGAGACCCACTCGGGAACAGACCCCCTCACGCAGCTGAGAGACATCACGGCGACCGGCCCGGACGGCGCCGTCCTCGAACGGCTCCAGGCGGCCGGGCTGGTCGACCTGGGGGACGACCTGCCGGTACGCGACGTCCTCTACGAGGCCGAACGGGACGGGACGAGCCTCGTCGCCACCTTCGGCGAGGAGGAGGGCGAGGCCGCCGCGCTCGACGCGACGCCGATCGGGCGCCTCACCCCCAGGCAGTCCCGGCGGAGCCTGCCGGACGGACGGGTGCTCGGCATGTACGTGCAGGACTGCCTCATCAGCACGGAGGCGGAACCGCCGTACCACCGGCTCCCGAGCTTCGCCTCGCACTTCCCGTACCACATCGTCTACCTGCTCAAGTTTCCGCCGAACCAGACCCACACGGTCGACGTCACCCTCCAGGTGTTCTCGGCGGGCACGGTGCGCATCACCGGCCTGAACAGCCCGGCCGCGCTCACCGTTGGGCAGAGCTCCATCCCCCTCAAGGTGCCGGTCGGGGTCCGGACGACGAACCAGGGGTTCGCGAGCATCCTCATCCAGCGCAACGGCGAGGTCGGGTTCGACTGGTTCTCGGCGGCAGTCTTCTGACGTCGGCTCACCGGCCAGTACTCCGGCCAGGCACGGTCTACCTTCGCCACCATAGCCACCGACGAACAACCCCAGGACATCGGCTCAGCGCGGCACACCCACACCGTCCCGCGGAAGCGCATGGCGGCGACCCTCGTGTTCACCGATCACACAGGCCGCGTGCTCCTGTGCGAGCCCACGTACAAGCAGGTCTGGGAGGCCCCGGGCGGCGCCGTCGAGCTCGGTGAGTCGCCCCGGGCCGCCGTCGCGCGCGAGGTCCGCGAGGAGCTCGGTCTGGACCTTGGCCCGGGCCGCCTCGTCGCCGTCGACCACGTACCAGCCGTCGACGGGCGAACCGAGGCCTTGGTCCTCGTGTACGACGGCGGCCGGCTGACCGAGCAGCAGACCGCAACCATCCGGCTCGCCGAGGACGAGCTGCGGACCTCTGCGTGGTGCACCCTCGACGAGGCGCGCGAGCGGATGCGCCCGCTCGTCGCGCGCCGGATCATCGCCGCACTGCGTGCGATCAGCGAGGGTGGCGTGGCCGAGCTGGAGAACGGCCATCCGGTCGCCGTGCTGCCCGCCGACCAGGGCTGAACCCGTGCGTCAGTGCCCGCCCCCGACAACCCCCGCCAGCCGCCCGTGCCGCGCCGCCGAGTCCTCGTTCATCCCGACGATCGTCACCGTCTTGCCCCGCGCCTCGTACTTGGCCCGCACCGCGTCCAGCGACGCGACCGTGGAGGCGTCCCAGATGTGCGCCCGGCTCAGGTCGATCACCACGTTCTTCGGGTCGCCCGCGTAGTCGAACTGGTAGACCAGGTCGTTCGACGACGCGAAGAACAGCTCGCCCTCGACCGCGTAGACCCGCTCGCCGTCGTCGTCCGAAACATCCAGCCGCGTCACCGACGTGAAGTGCGCGACCCGGTGCGCGAACAGCACCATCGCCGTCAGCACGCCCACGATCACGCCGTACGCCAGGTTGTGCGTCGCCACCGTCACGAGGACGGTCGCGAGCATGACCGTCGTCTCGGACTTCGGCATGCGGCGCAGCGTCGTGATCGAGCGCCAGTCGAACGTGCCGACCGAGACCATGATCATCACCGCGACCAGCGCCGCCATCGGCATCATGGCCACGACGTCGCCCAGCCCGACCACCAGGATCAGCAGGAACACGCCGGCCAGGAAGGTCGACAGCCGGGTGCGGGCGCCGGAGCCGCGCACGTTGATCATGGTCTGGCCGATCATCGCGCAGCCGCCCATGCCGCCGAAGAACCCGGTCACGACGTTGGCGACGCCCTGGCCCCACGCCTCGCGGGTCTTGTTCGAGTGCGTGTCGGTCACGTCGTCGACCAGCTTGGCGGTCAGCAGTGACTCCAGGATGCCGACCAGCGCCATCGCCAGCGCGTACGGCGCGATGATCCGCAGCGTCTCCAGGTTCAGGGGCACGTCCGGGAAGAGGAGGGAGGGCAGCGACTCGGGCAGCGCGCCCTCGTCGCCCACGGTCGGCACCTTGATTCCGGCGACGACGACGGCCACCGTCAGCAGCACGATCGCGACCAGCGGTGCGGGCACGGCCTTGGTCCACCTCGGGAGCAGCACGATGATCGCGATACCCACGGCGACCAGCGGGTACACCACCCACGGCACGCCCACCAGGTGCGTCACCTGGGACAGGAAGATCAGGATCGCGAGCGCGTTGACGAAGCCGACCATCACCGAACGCGGGATGAACCGCATGATCTTCGCGACGCCGAGCAGGCCCAGGACCACCTGGATCACCCCGGCGAGGATGACGGTCGCCACCAGGTAGTCGAGCCCGTGCTCGCGCACCACTGGCGCGATGACCAGGGCGACGGCGCCCGTCGCCGCCGAGATCATGGCCGGGCGCCCGCCGAGGAACGAGATGGTGACGGCCATCGTGAACGACGCGAACAGGCCGATCCGCGGGTCGACGCCCGCGATGATCGAGAACGCGATCGCCTCCGGGATCAGGGCCAGCGCCACCACCAGGCCCGCGAGCACCTCGGTGCGCAGCGTCGTCACGGAGCGGAAGGCGGCCCGGAACGAACCGGACCCGGCGGCCTCGGGGGCGCCGGATGCGGGGGAGGTCGCGGGGCCGGGGGCGGCGGGGGTCTGAGGCACGGGAGGCAACTCTACCCTGACGTGAGGGTAGAGTTCGGACGGTCGTGTTGTGGGAGGCTGGCCCCATGGCGCAGCGACCGGTGATCAACGAGGTCACGTTCCACATCGGGGCGGTCGCCGAACGGACGGCACTCTCGCTGCGCACCCTGCGCCACTACGACGAGGTCGGCCTGCTCACGCCGTCGGGCCGCACCGAGGGCGGCTTCCGCCTCTACACCGAGGCCGACGTCCAGCGCCTGCTGCTGATCCGGCGCATGAAGCCGCTGGGCTTCAGCCTGGAAGAGATGGCCGACCTGCTCGACCTCACCGACTCCCTGGCCCAGGACGACACACCGGAGGCCCGGGCTCGCCTGGCGGCCTACGTGACCTCCGCGCAGGAGCGGCGCGCGGACCTGGCCCGCAAGCTCGCCATGGCTGACGAGTTCATCGACCTGCTGCACCGGCTCTGAACCACCCTCCGCGTCGTCGACCCCGGCGTCGTCCCGAAATTCCGTTGGTTCCCTGACCCGTGCTCCGGCAGGCTGCACTGGCATGACCCGCGTACGCCCCACCTGGCCCGACCTGCCCGACCCGATCCGGACGGCGATCGAGGACCGCCTGGGCGCGAAGGTCACCTCCTGGGTCTCGCACGACGGCGGCTACTCGCCCGGCCTGGCCAGCGTGCTCACCACCGAGAACGGCCCGGTCTTCGTCAAGGCCGCTTCCCCTGACCAGACCGAGGCTCGTCGGCTGCACCGGAACGAGGCGGTCAAGGCCGCGCGGCTGCCCGCGACACTCCCGTCGCCCCGCTTCCTGTGGTCCCTCGACGTGCCGGACGACGGCGGCGTCGCCGGCGTGGACGTGCCCAGCTGGGCCGTGCTGGCCTTCGAACCCGTGCACGGGCGCGCGGTGCGCACCGACCCGTGGGATCTCGACGACGTCGACCTGCTCGCACGCCTCGCACTCGAGATCGGCGAGCATCAGGCGCCCGACGGCGACGCGTTCCCCGACTACGCCCAGGAGCCGCGGTCCGAGGCGCAGGTCCTGGCCGACGAGCGCCCGCAGGGACTGGCGATCTACGACCCCTGGCTCGCCGAGCACCTCGACCTGATCGCGCAGATCGCCGCTCCGGAACGGCAGGCTGAGGCGTTCGGGGGCGACCGGCTGGTCCACGCCGACTTCCGCGCGGACAACGTGCTGGTCCTCGGGCCCGACGACCGGCCGCGGGGCGTCGTCGTCGACTGGCCGCACGCCGTGCGGGGCGCGGCGTTCCTCGATCTCGTCGGGATGCTGCCCGCCATGCACGCGCTCGGCGGGCCCACGCCGTCGGAAGTGCTGGGCCGGACGCCGCTCCCGCGCGGCACCGAGCCCGAGGCCGTCGCGACCCGGGTCGCGGTGCTCGCCGCCTACTTCACGCACGGCTCGCTGCAGGAGCCGCCGCCCGGGATCCCGCACCTGCGCCAGTTCCAGGGCGTGCAGGCGGAAGCCAGCATCGCCTGGCTGCGGGGCCTGCTGCGGTAGGCCTGTTTCTGGCAGCCGGGGGAGTGTCAGTGGCTCCGCGTACGTTCCTCGCCATGGGTACATGGAGCACTGACGTCCTGGGCAACGACGCGGCCCTGGACACGCTGGGGGCGCTCACGGACCGCGAGCTCTCGTTCACCGACCTCGCCGACGAGCTGCGGGGCGGCTACATCGAGAGCGACGCCGGTGCGGCCGTCCTCGCGCTCGTCGAGGTGGCGCTGGCCGCGCGTGGGCTGCGCGACCTGCCGCACACCGAGGCCGTGGAGGCGGCCCGTGACCTGCTCGACGACGAGCGTGCCGCGTGGCTGCTGGACCAGACGGACCAGGTGCTCGGCGCCGGCTCGGAGGTCTACGAGCTGTGGCAGGAGGCCAGTGAACAGTCGCTGAGCGAGTGGCTCGGCAAGGTCGAGGCGTCGATCGAGGACCTGCGGCAGGCCCTCTCGGCTGCGCCCGCCGGGGCTGTGGGTGGGTCCGGTGACTGAACGCTCCGATCTCGCAGACGCGGCAGCCGATGACGACGACGGTGGCCTCGGGCCCAAGCATCCGGCCTTCGTCGCGCACTTTCGCGACCCGATCTACGACGACCAGGGCGACGACTTCGCACCGTTCGGCAACGACGAGGGGTGGGACCTGGTCGTCCTGACCGCGCGACGGGCCGACGAGCTGGACGGCAGCACGACCCTGGCGCAGATCGACCCCGAGTGGTTCGGCGACGAGGCCGCGGTCGCGGCCGGGCTCGCCGATGACGACGTCGACATGGTCGACGTCGTCATCGGCGCGGGGTTCACGCTGCTGCGCCTGACCGGTCAGATCGACGACTTCGGCCGCGCGCTGGTGCTGCGGGCGCTGGACGCGCGGGACCGGGTCTACGGGCCGCAGCCCCAGACGGAGCGGATGCGGGCTGACCTGCTGGCGTTCGGGTGAACGGCCCGACTAACGCCAGAGGGCTTATGAGCTCGGCGCCCGGAAGCCCGCGGCGAACGCGACACGGCTCGTGCGCCAGGTATCAGGCCAGACCTGGGGCAGCAGCTCGGCGAGCCGGGCTCGCTGCTGTTCGGTCGGGACCGCGAACTGGGGCACCGTCAGGTTGCGACCGAGCGCGGCGAGGGCGGGGTCGTCGTCGAGGGTGATCTCCAGGTCCGCGATCGTCTCGTCCCAGCCACTCCGACCGCGCTTGAGCCACCATGCCCGACGTCGCAGCTCGGGCGCGGCTGAGGTCGTCAGCGGCCGCAGGTCTTCCTCGGACCAGGCTGCCGGGACCTCGAGCAAGTCCTCGGAAGCGAGCCGTGCGACGCGGGCGGTGCCGGTCAGGAGGGTCTGGAGCAGCATGGGAACGTCGCTCGCCCGTGCGTCGTCGGCGAGCAGGCGCAGGCCAGCCTTCTGCAGGGGCGGTTCGTCGCTGCCGACCAGGCCGATCGCTACAGCGTGGTCGATGCTTCCCCCGGCCTCGACCAGGCCTCGGTAAGCGCGGGCTCGCACTCGGGCCGGCTCGGGTCCGAGCGCGGCCGCCTGGTACGCCGCGAGTGTGTCTCGACCCTGCTCGGTCCACCGTTGCCGTGCCCAGAGCCGGACCAGCTCGCCGGGGTCCACCAGCAGTCGTTCGAGGTCGGCCGGATCGATCTGCTCGGCGGTCAGCCGGACCAGCCCGAGCGCGCGACTCTCGGCAGATGCGTCGTGCAAGAGAGCAGCCGCTATGACATCGGGTGTCGCGGTGTCGGCGATGAAGCGAGCCAAGAGGCTCTGCACGACGCGGTCCTCCTCGAGCGACAGGGCGTCAACGGCGTCGCTGGTGCTCACCAGCCCCTGCGTCAGGCTGTGCTGGAACGCCCTCCGGCGGACTTCCCGGGTGGACGACTGCCTCAGCAGAGACCACAGCGCGGCCTCCCCGTGGTCGGCGGAAACCGCGTGCAGGTAGACGAGCAGGGCCTCGGCTGCACGGGCGCGGCTCTCAAGGAACTGCAGCACGGGCACGATACGGCTCGCCTGCGCGAGCGACGTCCGGTTGAGCAACGACCTGGTGGCCGCCTCCCGGATCAGCGGCACGTTGTCGTCGAGGCGGACGGCCACCATGCGGTCGGCCAGAGCCTCGCCCATCTGTGCCAGGAGGCGGAGGGCGGCTTCGCGCACGTGGCCGTTGTAGTGCATGCTCGCGAGTGCGACGCCGACGTGACCTGAGCCGCGGAGCGCGCGGTCGCTCCACTCCTCCGCCGACCCGAGGGCGGCCAGCCGCCAGTGTCGAGCGGCTTGATCGACACGAAGCAGGTCACGCGCGGGCATCGACAGGAGCCAGCTCTCGAGTACCGCTGTTGATGCGGCGTCGCGAGCACGCACGGCGGCGAGGCCCTCGGCCAGGCGCTCCGCGATGTCAACGTTTCTCAGCACGCCGTCATCATGTCAGCGGCCGAAAACGGGCACGAACGATTAGTCGGCCCCGTCACGGCCGCGCCGCCTCCGGTGGCAGCGCCCGTGCGACGAGCACCAGCCCCACGCAGGCGACCAGCGCCACCACCGACGTCACGGCCCAGGGCAGCGCCGGGTCCACGCTGAACGTCGCCGCGAAGACGCCCGGCGCCGCGATGTTGGCCAGCGCGAAGGAGTACTGGAACCACGAGAGGTAGGTGCTGCGCTGGCCGGGTGGTGCGGCGTCGGCGGCGTAGGCGATCGACCGCGGGCCGTGCAGCAGCTCGGCGACCGAGTAGACGAGCACCGACAGCACCAGGCCGGGCACGATCAGCCACGCCGTGGCCAGCCCCAGCATCGCGGTGCACATGCCCCAGACCGACCAGATGATCCCGGCCGTGACCATGACGGCGACGCGCGACCGGCGGCGGGTCAGGCGCACCGCCGGCGCCTGCCCGAGCGCGCTGAGGATCGTGTTGATCGCGAGCAGCGGTCCGACGAGCGCGGCCGGCGCGGACAGACCGTCGACCACGTAGATCCCGAGGCCCGAACCGAGGACAGTGCTGCAGAACGCGAACAGCGCCCCGACGCCGATCAGCCCGAGGTACGGCAGCGTCGGCAGGCGGTGCGCCCGGACCGGGGCGGCGTCGGCGGCATGGACCCGATGGCCCGAACGGTCGACCAGAAGCAGCAGCGCCGAGACCGCGAAGCAGGCCGCGTTCGTACCGATGGCCAGCAGGTACGGCAGGTCGCCCGGGAGCAGTAGCAGCGCGCCCGCCGCCAGCGCGCCCAGAGCGTAGCCCGTGTTCTGCACCATGTTGGTGAACGCGAACCAGCGGTCCTTGTCCTCGGCCGGGCCGGAGTCGGACGCGTCGGCGATGACGGAGAAGACCGACGACCAGAAGGCGCGCTGCCCGACCGCCGCCACGAGCGTGCAGACGGCGACCGCGGGCAGGTCGCGGGCCACCAGCAGCCCGGCGAGCCCCACGGCCTGGAGCACCTGCGCGGCGATCAGGATGTTCCGCCCGCCCAGCCGGGCCACCACCTGGCCAACGAGTGCCGGCACGACCAGCGCGACGGCGAAGGTCGCCGAGAGCGTCAGCCCGGCCTGGGCCAGGGGGATGTCGGCGACGCGGGTCAGGAACAGGAGCAGCAGCGGGCCGCTGATCCCGGTGCCGACGGAGTCGACCCCGAGCGCCACCGCGAGCGGGACGTGCCGGCGCAGCTCGGGCAGGTCGAACATGGTGCGATTCTCCAGTCAGGTTCAGGGTCAAGTGCGTGTTGCTGCGTGGATCAGACGACGGAGTGGGGCAGCAGCGCGCGCCGGTCCCGGCGCCGGATCGCCACCGCCGCCGTCGTCCCGACCAGCGCCGTCACCGACAGCACACCCGCGATCGGCGCGGCGTCGTGCAGGCCGATCAGGCCTGCGATCGGGGCGATGAGCCCCGCCGCGGCGAAGGTGCCGAAACCGTACAGGGAGGTCGCGGTGCCGGCCTGGGCGGACTGGTCGCGCAGGGCGCGCCCTGCGGCGCCCGCGAAGCAGCCGCC
>NZ_KI911740.1:150709-151357 GCF_000515355.1 Promicromonospora kroppenstedtii DSM 19349
CAGGCCCGGCAGGCCCGCGCCGGCCCGTTCCAGCGGGAGGATCGCGAGCGCCGCGACCGCCGTGAGGGCGGCGAACCCGATGAGGACGGGCGCGTCGGGCCGACGTCGCTGCAGGGCAGCGCCGGCCTGGACGCCGACCACGAGGCCGAGCGAGTTGGCCAGGAAGACGGCCGCGAACTCACCGGCGGTCAGGCCGTGCACCCCCTGGAGCAGGAGCGGTGAGGCGGCGACGTAGGCGTAGACGCCCGCGTAGGTCATGGCGCCGAGCAGGGTCGCGGCGTGGAAACCGCGGTCGCGGAGCACGGCGCGGAGGCGGGCGCGCAGGCCGCGGTCGGGGTGGGTGACCGTGTCGATCCGGCCCACCGCATGCGTCTCCGGCACCACCACCGCCGTCACCACCAGCACCGCCGCCGAGAACGCCCCGAGCACCCCGAAGATCCCGCGCCAGCCCACCACCGGCAGCAGCACCGCCCCGGCGACCGGCGCGAGCAGCGGGACCGTCGTCGTGATCACCGTGATGCGGGAGATGAGCCGGACGAGCCCCGGCCCGTCACTGACGTCGCGCGCGATGGCGAGCACGAGCACCGAGCTGCCCGCGGCCGCCACGCCCTGGACCACCCGCAGCACGGCGAGCGCCTCCAGGCTCGG
>NZ_KI911740.1:151457-153186 GCF_000515355.1 Promicromonospora kroppenstedtii DSM 19349
CGCGCCTCGTTCGACGCCGACGGCGGCCTGCGGCTCACCGCCGCGGGCAGCGACTTCGAGCGGGGGATCGCCGGGGTGCTCGACGCGATCCGCGCCAGCACGGCGGCGGGCGAGTGGGAGCGGCTCAAGGTCTGCGCGCGCGACACGTGCCGCTGGGCGTTCTACGATGCCTCCCGCAACCACGCCCGGCGCTGGTGCTCCATGGCCGGCTGCGGCAACTACGTCAAGATGCGCCGGCGGGCGGGGGAGCGGGCGCGCGCCTGACGGCACGAGCGTGACAGAACAGCCCCGGCCGCGCCGCCCTGAACAGCCGCGAGATCTGCCAGGATGCCCCCGTGACCAGTTACTTCGCCCGGTACCAGGCCGGTGAGCACGACGACGTGTGGCGCGACCTGCGCGCCCTGGGACAGGCGGCGTTCGACGGGCCGCACCGCGAGGACGCGCGGGCCGTGGCCCGCGAGATGGGCGTCCGGGCGCGCCGCAACGTCGAGACGATCGTCGACCGGCTCCAGGCCGACGGCTTCGTGGCCGAGCGCAACGACGACGAGGCCACGCCGCGCCCGGCGCACTTCCCGCCG
Organism: Promicromonospora kroppenstedtii DSM 19349; assembly: GCF_000515355.1. Classification (GTDB taxonomy): domain Bacteria; phylum Actinomycetota; class Actinomycetes; order Actinomycetales; family Cellulomonadaceae; genus Promicromonospora; species Promicromonospora kroppenstedtii. The sequence goes on from NZ_KI911740.1 coordinate 152,036, forward strand.
TCCGACGGTGCGGCCGACCTCGCCGACTGGCTGGAGGAGACGTTCGCGCCGTTCCCGATGACGGTGTCGGCGTGGATCCGCGAGGTCGGGGACGTGTGGCTCGTCGGCGCCCACCCGCGCTGGCCGCAGAGCGTGCTCGCGGACCCGCTGGTGGTCGAGTTCGAGCACAGTCTGTACGGCGGCGGTTCGCGCGACTACTACGCCGAGGAGTGGCAGAGCTGGCAGGACGACTCGGACCCCGACGACGACGCCGAGCCGTTCCAGCTCGACTTCGCCCCCGACGCCCTGCACAAGGCCAACATCAGTGGTGACGGCCCGTACGGGATCCAGCTGCCGGGCGTCGGCGTCGACGGGCTGGTGGGCCCGACGCTCTGGTTCGTCGACGACCTCAACGACGCGTTCGCGGCCGGCGGGTTCCCCGGCGCGCTGCACGAGGAGGGCTACGTGGACCCGCCGGCCGGCCTGCGCGAGGGCCTGGCGCGTGACCTGCTGAGGCTCTGACGTGCGCAGTCATCCGGCAGGGGGAGCCGCATGAGCGCCGTCGACGACGCCCCGCTGGGCCTCGTTTTGCACCAGGACGCCACATGGTCGGTCCAGATCCCGGCCGAGCCGGCGGCACGCGACGCCCGGGTGATCGGCTACCTCCACGACCCCGCGGAGGCCGAGATCGTCGAGCTCACCGACGACGGCTCCGTCGCCGTGCTCACGGCCCAGGGAGAGCTGCACCCCCTCAACGGTTCCCGCGAGCAGCTCGACGAGTTCGTCGCCGCCTTCGCGGAGTACCTGGACAGCGGTCCGCGCCCGACGCCGCCCACCGTGCTCAGCGCCGCGGAGGCCGCCGAGAAGCTCGCCCAGTTCCGGGCGGGCGAGATCAAGCCTCGGCCCGCGCCGATGCCCGAGCGGTCCCATCGCGACCGGGTGCGGCGGCTGCGCCGTCGGCTCGTGACGGTCGAGAAGCCCGCCCTGAAGCCGGGATCGTGGTGGCACGCCCAGCTCGAACAGGCCCGGGACGACCTCATCTAGGCCTTGGTCCGACAGCCCTTGGCCAGAATCTGAGCCCCGGTCAGAACAGTGCGTCCTGCTCCGCGCCCGGACCCGTCCCCGCCGGCGCGGCCACGGGAGAGGCGCTCGCGGTCGCGGCTGCGCCCGCC
>NZ_KI911740.1:153286-153899 GCF_000515355.1 Promicromonospora kroppenstedtii DSM 19349
AGCGGCGGGCGTCGTCCGACCCGGTCGCTCCACGCACCGGTGACCAGGTTGCCGAGCGCGAGCCCGACGGTCATCCCGGCGAGCGTGAGCTGCACTGCGCCGTCGTCCGCCCCGAACTCGTCACGCAGGGTGGGGAACGCCGGGAGGTAGAGGTCGATCGAGAGCGGGCCGAGCGTGGTGAGCAGGCCGAGAGCCACGACCAGCAGTCCCGTGCGCCGCACCGTTGCCGCGTTCGTCATCGTGCCCCCTGCACATCGTTGTACACCACCGTTAGTCGTTGGCCGGTGTCATGGTTGCCCACGGCCCCCACACCGGTCAAGCCATTACGCTGGTGTCATGCAGCTCGAGGAGAACGGCTTCGACACGCCGGCTCCGCCGTCGGCGGGGCTCGTGCGCGACTTCGTGAACAGCTACGAGCCGCAGGAGGACGCGGAAAGCCTCGGCTCCGCGACGGCCCTGCGCGACTGGTTCGCGACCCGCGGCCTGGTCTCCGCGGACGCCCGTATGACGGCGGACGACGTCGCCGTTGCGCACCGGATCCGCGAGGGACTGCGCGCCGTGCTGCTCGGCCACGCCGGGCACGCGGACGCCGCTGACCCCGCCGCGCGCAGCG
>NZ_KI911740.1:153999-156770 GCF_000515355.1 Promicromonospora kroppenstedtii DSM 19349
GGCGGTCGCCGTCCCTGCGGCCCCGGCCGCGGCAGAGGTCGCCGTCCCGGCCGCGCCAGTCAAGGCAGCCACGGCGGACGCCGCCGCCTACTCCGCGTACCCGCCCATCCTCGACCCCGGCTCCGGCGCGGCCGACTACTTCACGCCGTCCTGGCTCGACGACGGCGGCAACCACATCCAGGCCCACGGCGGCCAGGTCGTGTCCGTCTCGGCCGAGGAGCTCGGCGTCGACGCCGGGTCCGTCGTCGAGGGCGAGGAGGCGGGGCAGGCCGTCTACTACTGGTACGGCGAGGACCGCAGCAACGGCTACTACGGCAGCCCGGGCGTCCACGCCTACAAGTCGTACGACACGAGGAACTGGACCGACGAGGGCGTCGTCCTGCGCTCGGTGTCGGATGCCGCGGAGCTGGAGTCGGACTACTTCGACGCCCTCTACGACACGGTCGACGACGCCGGCGAGCCCCGCGCGGACCGCATCGCCGAGCTCGACTACCACCTGAACACCAACGACGCCGCCGACCACACGACGATCTTCGAGCGCCCCAAGGTGCTCTACAACGGGGCGACCAAGCAGTGGGTGCTGTGGTGGCACTCCGACGGCCAGACCACACCGGGCGGCAGCATGTACGCCCGCTCGATGGCCGGGGTCGCGGTCTCGGACAGCCCGACCGGGCCGTTCAGGATGACGGGCGTGTACCGGATGCCGAACCGGACCAACTACCAGGCGTGCATCTCCGCGGCCGTGCCCGGGCAGGCCCGCGACATGACGGTCTTCCAGGACGACGACGGCACCGCGTACATCGTCTACTCCTCCGAGGAGAACCGGACGCTGTACATCGCGGAGCTCGACGCCGACTACACGAACGTCACGCACACCACCGACGTCGACATGGTCGACGCCGGGCAGTACTCCGAGGACGGCCGCTACCCGTACCTGTTCGCGGACGGCACCTCCGGCGCGCCGGTGCGCGGCGAGGACTTCCAGATCGTCAAGGAGTGCGGCGTGCTCGAGGCGCCCGCCCTGTTCCAGCACGGCGGCAGGTACTACACGGTGGCGTCGGGCGCGACGGGCTGGGCCCCGAACCCGCAGACCTACTACACGGCCGACAGCATCCTCGGCTCCTGGATCCGCGGCGTCGAGGCGGGCGACCAGCACGAGAACGTCGCCTACAACGCGATCCCCGAGGGCGGCGACGGCCTGCTCTCGGTCGGCGACACCCGCCGCACCACGTTCGGCTCGCAGTCCACGAACGTGCTCGACCTGGGCGGCGGCCGCTTCGTCTACATGGGCGACCGCTGGAACGCCGGGGCCGCGAACTCCAACTACGTGTGGCTCCCCGTCACGATCGGCGAGAACGGCCGCGCCGAGATGCGCAACCCCGCCACCGAGGATCCGGCCCGCTGGGCCGACGGCTGGGACGAGAGCTACTGGGACGACAAGGGCACCGGTACCGAGATCTGGCGCGTGATCGACGACGGCGTGCCCGACCAGGTGGCCCCCGGCGAGGACTTCGGCGCGACCCTGCCCGACGCCGTGCCGGTCGAGGTCGACGGCGCCATCTCCGACGTCGCCGTGACCTGGAGCGCGACGTCGTTCGCCGAGCGCGGCACCCAGACGATCACCGGCACGCTCGCCGCCGGCGACGGCTTCACGGCGGGCCGCACCTTCACGCGCACGATCGAGGTGCACGAGGACGGCGTCGCCAACCTCGCGCCCGGCGCGTCGGTCGCCGCGTCCAGCCGGGCGAGCCTCGCCCCGACGGTCGTGGACGGCAACGTCAAGGGCAAGGGCTGGGACGACTGGACGTCGTCCGGCTACCCGCGGAACAGCTGGCTGTCGTTCACCTGGCCGCTCGCCCAGGACCTCGACCAGGTCGTGGTGCACACCTACAAGGACGGTGCGGGCGCCACCTGGCCGTCCACGGTCGCGGCGGAGTACCTCGACGCGTCGGGCGCCTGGACGACGACGGACGTGCGCGTCGACCTCGCGCAGGACGCCGCCTCCGTCGCGCCGGTCGCGACGCTCGACGTGTCCGGCCTGCCGCGCACGAACGCCCTGCGCGTGCGGCTGACGACGGCGACGAACACGTGGCAGTCGATCTCGGAGGTGCAGGTCTGGGGCGCCGACGACGTCGTCGACCTGTGCCGGGCCGAGGGCACCACGGTCTCGGCGAGCTTCCACCAGACCGAGTGGGAGACGATGCCGGCGGCCAACGCGTGCGACGGCAACGCCGCGACCTCCTGGTCGACGTGGTCCGGCAGTGCCGGCCGCGACGAGGTGACGTTCACGGTCGAGCCGGCCGAGGCCCGCGCCGTCGACCGGGTCGGCTTCACGACGACCGAGGGCACCATCGCGGCCGTGGACGTCGAGTACCGCGACGCCCAGGGCACGTGGCACCCGACCACGGCCCAGGACGTGGCACCCGCCGCGACCGGCGCGCCGACGTCGGTCGAGTTCGAGCCGATCTGGGCGTCGGCCGTGCGGCTGACGTTCGCGACGCCCGGCTCGTACCTCAAGATCCCCGCGCTCGGGGTCGGTGCGAGGGTTTCCGTCGTCGTGCCCGAGGTGGAGGCGCGATGTGTGGCCCGGGACAAGGCCCAGGTCGTGACCACGGTGCGGAACCTGGGTGACCGCAGTGCGGACTTCGAGGTCCGGACGCCGTTCGGTGCCCGCGTGGTGCGCGACGTCGCGCCGGGCCGCACGGGGCAGGCCGTCGTCAGCACGCGGGGGGCCGCGCTCGACGCGGGGACCGTCAGGGTCTCGGCGCGCG
>NZ_KI911740.1:156870-159027 GCF_000515355.1 Promicromonospora kroppenstedtii DSM 19349
CCTCGCCCCGGTCCTCGTCCAGCCGGTCGCCGGGGCGGACGTCGCCGCGGAGCTCGCCCGCCTCGCCGACGGACCGTCGCCGATGCCGGACCTCGACCTCGCGGGACCCGAACGGTTCGAGCTCGACGTCTTCGTCCGCACCGCGCTGGCGCACCTGGGCGAGGCCGGCGCCGTCGTCCGCGATCCCGACGCGACCTACTTCGGCGGGATCGTGGACCGCGGCGCGCTCCTGCCCGGTCCCGATGCCCGGATCGCCCCGACCGCGTTGCGCGACTGGACCGGCGCGGTGGGGCGCACCATCGGCGCGCCCCACACCTCACCGGCCGACACCTGAACCGACCCCCGTCACCACTCCCCGCCCAGCGGGTGGTCCTCGTCGGCGAAGATCCCCGCGAGGATCCTGTCGCGCTCCGGCTCCGGCGGCGCGACGCCGTCGCGCTCGGTCGCCCGGCGCACCGCGTCGTCCTGCGGGTGGAAACCGATCGCATGCCCCGGCCCGAGCGGGAACCAGCCCGGCCCGTTGTCGGAGACGCCCCAGACCACGTGGTGCCCGGGCCGGTCGAGCGCGGCCACGGCCTCGACCAGCCGGGCGGCGTCGGCGGGGGAGAGCCACAGGGCGACCGAATGGCCTCCGGCGACGTCCGGGCTGAAGGCGCAGATCCGCGCGCTCACCACGGTCATGCCGAACCGGTCCGCGAAGACGCTGCCCAGGGCCTCGCCGGCGGCCTTGCTCATGCCGTAGAACGTGTCGGGCCGCGGGTGCAGCTCGTCCACGGCGGCGGCCTCGGTGGGCGTCGCGTACCCCACCGCGTGGATCGAGCTCGCGAACAGCACGCGCGGCACGCCCGCGACGTGCGCCGCCTCCAGCGTCCTCTGCGTGCCGTCGATGTTCACGGCGAGGATCTCGGGCCACGGCCGCTCCCACGGATGGGCCGCGAGATGCACCACCAGGTCCGCGCCCCGGAACGCCTCGTCCAAGGCGCCCGGCTCGGTGATGTCGCCCGCGAACCACCGGTCCCGCTCGTCCCGGTCGGCGGGCACCTCCCGGTCCAGCAGCCGCAGCTCCCGCCCCGGACGCCGCAGCAGCGGCGTGATCGCGCGGCCGATCCTGCCCGCCGCCCCGGTGATCGCGACCACCTGGGTCTCCTCGTTCGACATGCTCGGGCTCCTTCGTCCGACCGGTGTTGACGAGAGGCTAGTTGACGGCAGGCCAGTCGATCGCCGCACCCACGCAGGCAACGACCTGCGGCGACGCGAGACGGCGACACGAGACCGCGACACGACACAATGGCCGCATGAGCACCCCGCGCCACCCCGCGCACCCGGACCAGCCCGGCACCCGCGCCACCATGACCCCCGAGGAGCGCGAGGACCTCGCCGAGCGGCTCCGCGAGCGCGTCTACGTCACCTTCGCCACCCTCGCCGTCACCCTCACGCTCCTGGCGCACGCCCACGGGCTCGGCGCCGGGACGGCCGCCGCGTCGCTCACCATCACCGCCGTCGGCACCGTCGCCGCCGCCTGGCTCGCCGAGCTCATCTCCCACCTCGCCGCACACGGCGGGTTCCCCGACCGGCACCACCTGGCCGCCATGACCCGCACCAGCGCCGGCGCCCTCGTCACCCTCGTCTTCCCGCTGCTGGCCCTCGCGATCGCCGGCCTCGGCTGGTGGGAGGTCACCACCGCCCTGCGGGTCGGCGTCGGCGTGCTCATCGCCACCCTCGTGCTCATCGCCTGGCTCGGCATCCGCCGCACCAAGCTGCCCTGGCCCGCCCGCATCCTGGCCCTGGGGGTGCTGGCGGCGCTCGCGGTCGGGGTGGTCGGGCTCAAGCTGCTCGCGCACGGCTGAGCTGGGCGCCCGGGCGGGTCTCGTCGGCCCGGCGCACCCCGACCCCCCGGCGTCGGACCCCACGTCCGGAGTCGATCACTTTCGGACATCGTGTTGACGCCAACATTTGGCGGTGCCAGCCTGTTCCGCGGCGGTCCCGCAGGGCCCGCCGGAACGCAGAGTCGCGTTCCGCGAGGCCGGTGCCGTCCGTCCTCGCGTGTCCACAGACTTCCGCGTCCACAGACTTCGAGGATGAAGGAGACGGACATGGGCCACCGCCGCGCCCCGCGCAGCAACCGCACCGCACCATCCGCTCGCACCGCAGCCACAC
>NZ_KI911740.1:159127-160243 GCF_000515355.1 Promicromonospora kroppenstedtii DSM 19349
GCGGGCAGCCCGCTTGCGCGCGGTGTGCACCTGCTGCGGCAGCCCGAGCGCCGTGGTGAGCAGCGACTCGCACCGCCGGGCGGAGACCAGCGTGCCCGCCGACAGGAACAGCGACGACAGCGCGCCCTGCTCCAGCAGCCGCGCCTGCCCGCGCTGGGCCGCGGTGATGCCGGCCTTGACCACGCTGCCGTGGTGCGCGAGGTACACGCGGAACTCCCGCGGGTCGTCGAGCCGGGTGTCCGTGGCGACCGACCGGGTACGGGCGATCGCCGCGCAGGACTCGCACTGGCCCGACTTCGCCCCGGCGTCGAGCAGCGCCCCGCCGGAAGGCGTCGCCGACACGCACGGCACCCGCCGTCCCTCCCACCACAGCCCGAGGCACCGGCGGTCCGTCCCGACGGTCAGCGCGAGTCGCGCCCCGACAGGCAGCGGGCTGGTGCGCGTGCCGCCCGCGGGGGTGAGCCACTCCAGCCAGGCGCCGTCGTCGGACCAGACCAGCCCCGTGGGGCGCCAGGCCGTGCGTTCCTCGGACACGGCACGACTGTAGGGCGAGCGCCCGACGCCGAGCCAGTACGGCCTGCGCGGCACAAGATGGTGTCCTACGCGGAAGGACCGACGATGACGACGATCACCGTGCTGGGCGGCACCGGCACCATCGGCACCCAGGTGGTGCGGCTCCTGCGCGCGCGGGGCGACGACGTCCGGGTCGCGTCGCGCGCGAGCGGCGTCGACCTGGTCACGGGCCAGGGTCTGCGCGAGGCGCTCGACGGCGCCCAGGTCGTCATCGACACCGCCAAGACCGGCTCGCTGGACCCCGCCGACATCGACGAGTTCTTCGCGCGCGCCGGCGAGCACCTCACGCGCTACGAACGCGAGGCCGGCGTGCAGCACCACGTCATGCTGTCCATCGTCGGGTCGGACCGAGCACCCGACGTCCCCTTCTACGCGGCCAAGGTGCGCCTGGAGGACGCCGTCCGCGCGGGTGAGGTGCCCTGCACCATCCTGCACGCCACCCAGTTCTTCGAGTTCGCGCCCACCATCGCCCGGGCCTCGGCCGGGCCGGACGGCGGCCCCGCGCGCCTCGCCCCGGTCCTCGTCCAGCCGGTCGCCGGGGCG
>NZ_KI911740.1:160343-171894 GCF_000515355.1 Promicromonospora kroppenstedtii DSM 19349
CCTGCGTCTGACGGCTGGACCTGGCGGCTGGGCTTGACGGCTGGGCTTGACGGCTGGACCTGGCGGGTGGGCTCACCTTCGAGGCCTAAGTTTCTTCGCTTTCCGGCGTCGGAAAGCGAAGAAACTTAGGCCTCGAAGGGGGTGGCGGACGGCGACAGGACGCCGGACCGCGCGTCGGCGTCAGCCCTCGAAGTCGACGTTGCCGCGGCAGGCGACGCCGGGGCTGGGCACGGCGTCCTTGAGGCCGTGGCTCACGAACTTGCCGTAGCTCTGAACCCTGCCGCCCGTCACGAAGTCGTCGTTGAACTCCGGCGGCTGGTTCTCCTGGGCGTCGGGCAGGTCCCTGCCGGAGAACGCGCAGGCCGAGCTGGCCTGGTGCGCACCCGGGACCGGGTCGCCGTTGCCGTTGGTCTCGCCCGCCATGGCAGACATGGCGCCGCCGAGGGTCAGCCCTGCTGTCACGACGCACGTCAGGATGACACGCCTCATGTTCACCACCTCCTCGTGGTGAAGGGCGTCCGGGTAGGTCGGTCGGACCCGGTCCGCCCTCCGGACCTTCAACGTACGTCCGCACGCATGGACCTGGCGGGCCGAGGCGCGGAGATCACCCGGTGCTCGAAGGCGCCGCTCGGCACTCCGCGCGCAGCCCGTCGCGTGTCAGGTCACCAGCCCCGTGCGGTAGGCGTGCACCACCGCCTGCACCCGGTCGCGCAGGCCCAGCTTGGCCAGGATGCGCGACACGTAGGTCTTGACGGTCTCCTGGCTGATCACGAGGGTCGCGGCGATCTCGCCGTTGGACCGGCCGTCCGCGATGAGCCGCAGCACCTCCAGCTCGCGCGGTGTCAGGGCGGTGTCGGCGACCGGGGCCTCGGCGGGCCGGATGCGCGCCGCGTACCGGCCGACGAGCTGTCGCGTCACCTCGGGCGCCAGCAGCGCCGCGCCGCTCGCGACCGTGCGGATGCCCTGGAGGAGCTGTCCGGCGGGGGCGTCCTTGAGCAGGAACCCGCTGGCCCCGGCGCGCAGCGCCTCGTACACGTACTCGTCCAGGTTGAACGTGGTCACCACCAGCACCTTGACCGGCCGCTCGACCCCGGCGCCGGCCAGCAGGCGGGTCGCCTCGATCCCGTCGAGCACCGGCATGCGGACGTCCATCACCACGAGGTCCGGCTCCAGCCGCCGCGCCAGGTCGACGGCGGCGCGCCCGTCCGCGCACTCGCCCACCACCTCCAGGTCGGGCTGGGCGTCGATGATCGTCGCGAAGCCCGTGCGGATCAGCGCCTGGTCGTCGCACACCAGCACCCGGATCGGCACCTCGCCGCTCACGTCCGGTCCGCCACGGTCGAGTACGCGCGGGGGACCCGCGCCCGCACGACGAAGCCGGCGTCGTCCAGGCGCTCCGTGCCGAACTCGCCGCCCAGGGTGACCACCCGCTCGCGGAGGCCCGCCAACCCGCGCCCGCTCCCGCCAGGCACGGCCGTCCCGGAACTCCCACCCGTACCCGCCGTACTGATCTCCACGACGATCTCCCGTTCCGTGTGCCGCACGTCGACCGCCGTCGGGGCGCCGTGCGCGTGCTTGAGCGCGTTGGTCAGGGCCTCCTGCACCACGCGGTACACGGTCAGCCCGGCGCTGTCCGCCGAGCGGGCCGGCTCGCCGTCCTCCACCAGCTCCACCGGCTGCCCGGCCCGCCGCGTCTGCTCCACCAGGTCGCGCACCTCGCCCGCCGACGGCGTCCGCGCGGCGCCGTCGTGCCCCGGATCGAGCAGGTCGAGCAGGTGCCGCAGGTCGGCGATGGCGTGCCGGCCCGTGTCCGTGACGGCGTCCAGGGTCCGCCCCATGCGCTCGGGTGCCGCGGTCAGGTACTTCGCCGCCTCGGTCTGCACCACCATCGCCGTGACGTGGTGGGTCACGACGTCGTGCAGCTCGCGGGCGATCCGGGTGCGTTCCGCCACCAGCGTGTCCTGCGCGACCCGGCGCCGGCGCTCCGCCTCGGCCGCCCGGGTGGAGCGCAGCCAGACGCCGACGCCCCATGCCAGCGCCATCGCCAGGTAGAACGTGACGAGCTCGTCCACACGCTCGGCCCCGGTCAGCCGGTCGAGCACGACAGCGAGCGCCACGTAGGCCACGGTCAGGACGGCGGGGACCACGCGGCGTCGTCGGCCGAGGTGGGCGCCGGTGCTCACGAGGGCGACGCCCAGGGCGTTGCCCGCGAACGAGTGGTAGCCAGTGACCTGGGCGGCGGCGAAGCCGGCCGCGACCAGGAGCATGCAGACCGCCGGAAATCGCCGTCGGACCGCGAGGGGAAGGCACTGCAGGGCGATGACGAGAACCGCCCACCCGTCCAGGGGACGGGCGGGCAGCTCGCCGACCTGGGTGCCGTACTCGCGCAGGAACGGGAGAAATGCGAGGCCGGCGAACCCGAGGGCGAGCGGCAGGTCCCGGACGGTGACGTCGAGCCGGCGCCACCGGTCCAGGGCCCTGCGCAGGTCGGTCACGCGGGGAGCCTAGCGGCCTTGTCAGCAGCGGCGGCAGTGGCGGCTGCTGCGGCGTGGGCGGCCCGGGCGGCGCGGCTCAGCGGCACGATGCGGCCGCGACGGTGGGCGATCACCAGGAAGATCGCGGCCGTGATCACGCAGAACACCACGGAGTAGAGGCTGCCTTCGGGGCCGAAGGCCCCGCCGGTGACCAGCACGTGGCCGGACGTCGTGGCGTCAAGCAGGCCCTGCGGGGTGTCGTTCCCGGAGACCTCGGTGCTGAAGACGGCGCTGCCGGCGACGTTCCAGCCGAGGTGCAGGCCGATCGGCACCCAGAGCTTGCGGGTGGCGACGTAGGCGGCGGTCAGCATGCCGCCGGCCTCGAGCGCGATGGCGACGGCGCCCCACAGGGTGGCGTTCGGGTTGAGCAAGTGCGCCAGGCCGAACAGGAGGCCGGTGAGCGTCAGCGCGATCCAGGTGCCGGTCCAGCCCTCGACGATCCGGAACAGGACGCCGCGCCACATGAGCTCCTCGGTCACGGCTGCCGCGGCCATGAAGCCGAGCAGCCCCAGCGCGCCCATGGGGGAGCCCAGGCCGTGCACGGTGTAGCTGCCGAGGAAGGCGAGGTTCACGATGACCAGGCCGAACAGCCCGAGCCCGAGCAGCGTGCCCCAGGTCAGCGCGGGTGCTGCACCCTTGAGCTCCACCTCGATGACGGGTCGGCGCTCGGTCAGCCGCACGACCCACGTATAGACGACGACGCCGACCACCGCGGCGGCGAGGCCGACCGCGAGGGTCAGCCAGGGGCTGTCCTGGACCGCCATGAGGCCCTGGCCGCCGAGGAACGAGACCGCCACAACCGCGATGAGCTGCCACACGAGACGCACGATGACTCCTTCGGGAGAGGCCGCGGCCGGGCGCCGCGTGCCACCCCGAACGCTATGAATTCCCACGTCAGCAGTCGTCACCGCGGGGTGGACACTCGCGGGTAGCTCGCACGGGGGACAGACTGGGCCGGTGACCGGCAACCTCGACCTGATCAGAGCGGAGATCATTGCCGACCCCGCCAACGCCTGGGCCGCCGAGCTCGGCTGGGAGCCGCTCTACTCGGTGTCGGAGGGAGCCCGGATCGTCCTGGTGGGGCAGGCCCCCGGCCGCAAGGCCCAGGAGAGCCGCAAACCGTGGAACGACGCCAGCGGCGTGAAGCTGCGCACCTGGCTCGGCGTGACCGACGAGCAGTTCTACGACCCGGACCTGTTCGCCATCCTGCCCATGGACTTCTACTACCCGGGCAAGGGCGCGTCAGGCGACCTGCCGCCGCGCAAGGGATTCGCGGAGCGGTGGCACACGCGGATCCTCGCCGAGCTGCCGCACCGCAGTCTCACGGTCCTGGTGGGCAGCTACGCCCAGAAGTACTACCTGGGCGGCCGGGCCAAGAAGAGCCTGACGGAGACCGTGCGGGCGTACCAGGAATACCTGCCGGAAACCGTGCCGCTGGTACATCCGTCGCCGCTGAACTTTCGCTGGCAGGCCAAGAACCCGTGGTTCGAGGCGGACGTCGTGCCCGCGCTGCGGGCGGCCGTGGCCGGGGCGCTCGCGGACACGTGACCGGGAGCGCCCACCACGACCGGCCCACCACTACGAGTTCACCCGCACCGACTCCCATGCGAACCCGTCCGGGTCCGTGAACTCGCCGACGTCGCCGCCGACCGTGAGCCGGTGCGAGCCCGTGCCCTCCGGCGGCACCCCGGCGTCCTTGGCCAGGGCGGCGCGCTTGTAGAGGCCGAAGCCGATGGGGCTGGAGCCCATCTTGAAGTCGACGTACGAGCCGAAGCTCTTGCCGACCGTCAGGCCGTGGCCCACGTAGAACTTCTTGCTCGCGGACACGTCGTCGGCGCCGACCAGGAGGACGATCTTGTCGAACCGCCGCTCGGCGGGCCGCGTGTCCTTCTTGGCGGAGGTGGCGACCTTCCAGATGGTGCCGTCGGGCGCCTGGACCACGCCGCCGTGGCCCCACATGGACTTGGCCAGGGGCTTGAGAACGGTCGCACCGGCGGAGACGGCGGCGTCGAACAGGGCGTGGACGTCGCCCGGCTGGTCGGCGACCAGCGAGATGTGGAACCCGCGGAAGCCGGAGGACGGCGTCTCGCCGGCGGTCAGGCGGAGGCGGTCCTCGCCCAGGCCGAAGGCGGCGTCGTAGAAGGAACGTGCGGTGCTGGGGTCGGCCACCTCGAGGGTGACGGAGTCGATGTTTGCCATGCCCACAACGTTAGGGAGCGGGGTGCGGGCAGCGCTTCTCGATTCCTGACCGCCTTATCCGAGGTGTTCTACGAGGTGTTCTACGAGGTGTTCTACCGGCCGACGACGCCGGCCCGCAGCAGGACCGCCCGCAGCGGCGTCACCAGCGCCATGACGAACAGCCAGAGGTACGACGGCACCAGCAGGCCGAGCAGCAGCGCGAGCGTGAAGAGCAGCGCGAGGGACAGCGGCATCGCCGCGATCGACGCCGCCACGGGCAGCCCGGCGGCGGTCCGGGTGCGGCGCTCGACGACGGCGATCGTGAACAGCAGCCAGGCGCTCACCGCGAGCGTGCCGATATAGGACGCCACGACCCCCCGGTCGGTGTCCAGACCGCCCGTCAGCGCCGTGACCACGGGCATCACCGTGATGGTGAACAGCCACGCGAGCTGCAGGTTGGTCCGCCGTCGGCCCGCCGGGGTGTCCGCGTGCAGGATGCCGTGGTGCAGGCGCCAGAACATCGCGATGATCACGAAGCTCAGCGCGAAGGCGACCAGCTGCCAGGAGTGCTCCCGGACGTACTCGACCACGGTCCGCTGGTCGGCGACCGCCTCCGAGACGCTCTCCATGAGCGGCAGGATCAGCAGCGTCATCGAGATCGCGATCGCGGCGTCGAGGAACGCGATGAGGCGCTCGCTGGTGCGCTCGGGCGGCTGTGCGGTGTTCATCCGGGACCTCCGTGCGTGATCCTGCCACGCGACGTCCGGCCGGGCGCCTGGAGAGGGTCGGACGTTTGACGGGATTGTTTACAGCGCTGTAAATTCCGACGGTCGCCGCGAGCAACGGAGTTCGAGCATGGGAGATGCAGCGTGAGTCCAGGTTCTGGTCGTTCCGCCCCGGTGAGCCGGAGGTCTTTCCTGGCCGGCTCCGCCGCGCTGGTCGCGCTGGGCGTGGCCGGTTGCGCGCCGTCGTCGGCCACGTCGTCGTCGGGCGGCGGTGGGGGTGTCACCCTGCGCTTCTACGAGCAGAAGCAGGAGGTCATCGCCTACTTCGACGAGCTGCTCCGCCGGTTCGAGAAGGAACGGCCGGGCATCACCGTGGTGCACGACAGCACCGTGGCCATCGCCCCGCAGTTCGTGCGCAACGAGCCCGCCGACGTCGGCTGCTTCAACGACAACCTGGAGCTGGCCCGCTACATCAAGCGCGGCGTGCTCGGGGACCTGTCCGACCTGCCGTCGGCGCAGACGGTCCGCACGGACATCGGCGAGCTGACCGACCAGTACGCGACCTACCCCGGCCGCACCAGCGTGCTGCCGTACTCGCTCGCCGCCGCCGGCGTCATCTACAACAAGAAGATCTTCGCGGAGCACGAGCTGCCCGTCCCGGAGACCTGGTCGCAGTTCGTCGACATCTGCGACGAGCTCGTCGCCGCCGGTATCACGCCGATCTACGCGACCGACCGCGACACCTGGACGCTCTGGCAGGGTCTCTTCGACTACTCGGTGGGCAGCCTCGTGGCGCCGGGCGAGTTCTTCCGCCGGCTCAAGGAGCTCGGGACCGACGTCGGGCCGGACTCGGAGGTCTCCTTCGAGAAGGACTTCGCCGTGCCGATGGAGCGCGCCAAGACCATCTCGTCGTACTTCAACAAGGACCACGCCGTGCGGGCCTACGCCGACGGCAACCTCGCGTTCGGCAAGGGCGAGGCGGCCATGTACCTCCAGGGTCCCTGGGCGCTCAGCCAGATCGCGCTGGTCGACCCCGACCTGGAGATCGGCACGTTCCCACTGCCCGTCTCCGAGAACCCCGAGGACCGGCAGGCGCGGGTCAACATCGACCTGGGCCTGTGGATCCCGACGGCGTCGACCCACCAGGACGAGGCGCGCGAGCTGGTCGAGTTCCTGATGCGGCCCGACGTCCTCAACGCCTACAACGCCGACAACCTCGCGTACTCGACGCTCAAGGACGCGCCGCCGCAGCAGGATGAGCGGCTCGCCGGGCTCCAGGACTACGTGGACCGCGCCGCCTTCTACCAGGGCGCCGGGACGTTCGTGCCGACGTCGATCCCGCTCGGCAACTACCTGCAGTCCGCGATCCGCAGCGGCAACTTCCAGGGCATGCTCCGCCAGCTCGACGCCGACTGGCGCCGGCTCGCCGGACGGGAGGCCACGGTATGACTGACACAACGATGTACCAGAGCACGACGGCGGCGGGGCGCACGTCGTCGGCCGGCCGCACGGGCGGGCGCTCGGCCCGGCGCGCGAACGGTCGGCGCGTGGAACCGCTTTACTACGTGTTCCTGGTCCCGACGCTGCTGATCTTCACGGCGTTCGTGATCGTCCCGGCGCTGATCGGCATCTTCTACAGCCTCACCGACTACGTGGGGTTCGGTGACTGGTCGTTCCTGGGCCTGCGCAACTACGCCGCGCTGTTCAGCGACCCGCGCATCCTCGAGTCGTACGGGTTCACGCTCGGGTTCGCGCTGGTCACCGTGGTCGTCGCCCAGACGATCGCGCTCGCCCTGGCCGTGGCCCTGACCCGGCGCATCCGGTTCGCGACCACACTGCGCACGGTGTTCGTCATCCCGATGGTGGTCTCCGGGATCGTCGTGGCGTACGTGTTCAACTTCCTGTTCTCCAACTCGCTGCCCGCCATCGCGACGGCGGTCGGGTTCGGGCCGCTGGAGGAGAGCATCCTCGGCAACCCCGACCTGGCCTGGCTGTCCATCGTGATCGTGTCCGCGTGGCAGACCATCCCGGGCGCGCTCCTGGTCTACACGGCCGGGCTGACGTCCATCCCGAACGACCTGTACGAGGCGAGCGCCCTGGACGGCGCCACGCCCTGGCGGCAGTTCCGCTCGATCACCGTGCCGCTCATCGCGGGCTTCATCCTGATCAACACGATCCTCGGTGTGAAGGGCTACCTCGGCGTGTACGACGTCATCGTCGGCCTGACCGGCGGCGGGCCCGGAACGGCCACGAGCAGCGTCGCCATGACGATCTTCGGCGGCTTCACCGGCGGCGACTACGCCTACCAGATGGCAAACGCCACGGTGTTCCTCGTCGTCACCGCGCTCATCTCCGTCGCCCAGATCGTCGCCACCCGTGGAAGGGCGGTCCAGCTGTGACCACCGTCGAAACCTCTCGCGCTGACGGCCCCCGCGCGGCCGGCCCGCGCCCGTCCGCCCGATCCGCACGCCCCACCAAGGTGGGCCGGGTGCACCGCACCAACTGGCCGCTCACGATCGTGCTCGGCCTCGCGACGCTCACCGTCTTCGTGCCGCTGTACGTCACGCTGTCCATGGCGTTCAAGACCAGCGGGCAGTCCGCGGACGGGAACGCGTTCTCCCTGCCCGCGCCGTTCAACCCCGCGAGCTTCGCCGAGGCCTGGTCGCTCACGCGGTTCCCGGTCTCGTTCGGCATCTCGCTGGCGGTGGCGGCGATCGCCGTGCTGCTCACGCTGCTCCTCAGCTCGCTCGCGGCTTACGCGATCGCCCGGAACTGGTCGCACCGGTTCTTCCGCTGGTCGATGATCTACCTGCTCGCGGCGCTGTTCCTGCCGTTCCCCGTCGTCGCGCTGCCGCAGATCCAGCTCACGGCGCTGACCGGTCTGGACAACCCGCTCGGCGTGGGGATCCTCCACGCGATGTTCCAGCTCTCGTTCAGCGTGCTGCTCTACACCGCCTACCTGCGCTCCATCCCGATCGAGCTGGAGGAGAGCGCGCGGATCGACGGCGCGAGCACGTGGCAGATCTTCTGGCGGATCATCTTGCCCCTGCTCGGGCCCATGAACGCCACGGTCGGCATCTTCGCGTTCCTGGCGTCCTGGAACGACTTCATGATGCCGTCGCTCATCATGTCCGACCCCACGTTGCAGACCCTGCCCGTGGTGCAGAACATCTTCCAGAGCCAGTTCGGCACCAACTACAACGTCGCCTTCGCGTCGTACCTCATGGCGATGGCGCCGACGATCGTCGTCTACCTGTTCGCGCAGCGCTGGGTGATCAGCGGCGTGACGCAGGGCGCTGTCAAGCACTGAGTCGTTCCCAAGCACTGAGCCAGCCCCGCCGACTGGCACGCACCGCAAGCACCGAGGAGTTCCATGTCAGAGATCGTCGACAGCCTGTCCGTCGTCCGGCCGCTGCCGGAGGCCGCGCCCCGGGCACGGTCCGAGCAGCAGGTGCACGGCGCGGGCTGGCGCATCACCGTGCTGAGCGACGGCGTCTTCCGGGTCGAGCGCTCGGCAGACGGCGGGTTCGAGGACCGCGCCTCGACATTCGCGATCCGGCGCGACCTGCCGCAGGCCGAGTTCGCCGTCGAGCGGGTGGGCGACGGCGTCGTGGTCACCACGGCACGCGCCCGCCTGCGGTACGACGGCGGCGAGTTCTCGGCGAGCGGGCTCGTGGTCGAGATCCTCGGCAGCGACTCCGGGCGCTGGCGGTACGGCGAGCCCACCCGCGACCTGGGCGGCACCGCGCGCACCCTGGACGACGTCGACGGCCGGGCCGACCTCGAACCCGGCGTCGTGTCCCGCGACGGCATCGGCGTGGTCGACGACTCGACGTCGTTCCTGTTCGAGGACGACGGCTGGGTGGGCTCGCGCGTGCCCGGCCGCAGCGACCTGTACGTGTTCGCGTTCGGCCATGACTACACCGACGCCGTCGGCGACCTCTACCGGGTCTCCGGGCGTCCGATGCGGCTGCCCCGCTGGGCGCTCGGCAACTGGTGGAGCCGCTACCACCCGTACAGCGACGAGTCGTATCTGGCGCTCATGGACCGGTTCGACGAGGAACGCATCCCGTTCTCCGTCGCGGTGATCGACATGGACTGGCACCGGGTCGACTCGGTGCCGAAGCGGTTCGGCAGCAGCTGGACGGGCTACTCCTGGGAGCCCACGCTCTTCCCGGACCCCGCCGCGTTCCTCGGCGCGCTGCACGAGCGCGGGCTGCGCACCACGCTGAACCTGCACCCGGCCGACGGCGTCCGCGCCTTCGAGGACGCGTACCCCGCCATGGCACGCGCCCTGGGCGTGGACCCGGACACCGAGCAGCCCATCGGTTTCGACCCGACCGACCCGGCGTTCCTCCAGGCGTACTTCCGGGAGCTGCACCACCCGCTCGAGGAGCAGGGCGTCGACTTCTGGTGGATCGACTGGCAGCAGGGCCGTACCTCCGGGATGCCGGGCGTGGACCCGCTCTGGGTGCTCAACCACTTCCACCACCTCGACGCCGCCCGCGACGGCAAGCCGGGCATGACGTTCTCCCGGTACGCGGGCCCCGGCAGCCACCGGTACGCCGTCGGGTTCTCCGGCGACGCCGTGGTCTCGTGGGAGTCGCTCGACTTCCAGCCCGAGTTCACCGCCACCGCCGCCAACATCGGCTACGGCTGGTGGAGCCACGACATCGGCGGGCACACCCGCGGCGTGCGCGACGACGAGCTCGCCACCCGGTGGGTGCAGTTCGGCGTCTTCTCGCCGATCATGCGGCTGCACTCGGCGAACAACCCGTTCATCCGCAAGGAGCCGTGGGTCTTCCCGCCCGAGCACCGCGCCGCGATGGACGACGCGCTGCGGTTCCGGCACCGGATGGTGCCCTACCTGCACACGATGAACCACCGCGCTGCCGAGGGCGTGCCGCTCGTGCGGCCGATGTACCACCTGGAGCCGCGGCGGCAGGAGGCGTACGAGGTGCCCAACCAGTACGCGTTCGGCAGCGAGCTGCTGGTCGCGCCCGTCACGACGCCCCGCGACGTCGCCTCGCAGCGGGGTCGCGTCAAGGTGTGGCTGCCCGAGGGGCTCTGGACCGACATCTTTACCGACGCCGTCTACCAGGGCGGACGCACGGTCGAGATGCACCGGA
This sequence comes from Promicromonospora kroppenstedtii DSM 19349, assembly GCF_000515355.1. Taxonomy (GTDB): domain Bacteria; phylum Actinomycetota; class Actinomycetes; order Actinomycetales; family Cellulomonadaceae; genus Promicromonospora; species Promicromonospora kroppenstedtii. The sequence continues at coordinate 170,910 of NZ_KI911740.1, forward strand.
CGCTCGGGTCGGTGCCGGCGCTGCTGCGGGCCGGCGGGATCCTGCCGCTCGATGGCGGTGTGGAGCTGGACGCGACGCGTAATCCCGAGGCGCTGGAGGTGCTGGTGGCGCCGGGGGCGTCGGGGGAGTTCGTGCTGGCGGAGGACGTCGAGGGTGGTGTCCAGGCTGGTGCTGGTGCTGGTGCTGGTGCTGGTGCTGGTGCTGGTGCTGTGGCTGCTGGCGGGAGCGGTGCTGGGACTGACGGCTTCGCTGGGACTGACGGCTTCGCGGGGACTGACAGCTTCGCGGGGGCGGGCGGCGTCGGTGGCGGCCCGGCCGCGCGGACCGCGCTGACGTGGGACCGCGAGCGCGGCGAGTTCCGGATCGAGCCCGTGCGCGGCGACGCGTCGGCGCTGCCCGCGCAGCGGCAGTGGACCATCACGTTCCTCGCGGCCCGGCCCGAGGGCTCGGTGACGGTGAACGGAACGGTCGTCCCGGTGGATGGCGTCGACGGGCGGTGGAGCGTTACCGCCTCCTCCGCGCCCACGGCCGAGGTCGTCGTGCGGGTCGAGGGCGGCCCGCTGCGCATCGGCACGGACCGGACCGAGGCGGCTCGCGTGATCCTGGAGTCCGCGCAGTCGGCGAACCCGGAGAAGCTCGCGGCCTGGGACATCGTCAGCAGCCCGCGCGGCGCGGCCGAGAAGATCGCGGAGCTCTCCGCCGTCGACCTGCCGGCCCAGGTTCGCGCTGCCCTGGTCGAGCAGCTGGCGGCAGTAACCCCGGAGGCGTGACCCGCGCCTTGACCTTGTGTGCATGGCCTTGTGCGCCTGGCCTCGAGCGGCTGGCGCGGCGGCCTGGCGCTCGTGCCGCACACCAAATTCGGCACATCTCCCGAGTGCTCGGCACTTGGCATCGAGATCGGCTCAGCCCTGGACCGATCTCGATGCCAACTGCCGACCGCCAACTGCCGACCGCCAACTGCCGACCGCCGACCGCCGACCGCCGA
>NZ_KI911740.1:171994-173266 GCF_000515355.1 Promicromonospora kroppenstedtii DSM 19349
CGCGAGCAGCCCGTCCACGGCGCGGCGCGCGTGGCCGGCCAGGCCGGCGCGGTGCATGCCGTGCACCGCGATGGCGGTGTCGTGCGTCCACACGCTGCCCCCGTGGTACGACAGCGGCCAGTAGCCCGCCGCGCCCGTCGACATGGTGCGGATGCCGAACCCGGTCGACATCGCGGGGCCCAGCAGCAGGTCGGCGACGTGCTGCTCCTCGCCCGGCTCCAGGATCCCGGTGCCCAGCAGGTGCCCGATGTTGCTGGTGAGGGTGTCGACGGGACGCTTGTCCTTGTCCAGCGCCACGGCCGGGTACCGGCCCTCCGGCGTCTGCACCCAGTACGACGCCGCGAACCGGGCCCGCAGGTCGGCGGCCCAGGCGCGCAGCCCGGCCGGGTTCAGGACGGCGGCGGTCCCCGCGGACGGCGCTCCCGCTGACGGCGCCTCCGCTGACGGCGCTCCCGCGGACTGCGCTCCCGCTGACGGTGCCTGTACGGACGCGGCGTCCGTGGACCCGCCAGCCGTGGACCCCCCAGCCGTGGACCCGACGACGGAGGCCGCCTCCGGCCCGAACGCCTCCAGCAGGTCCGCGCCCGCGAGCGCCGCCTCGTACGCGTAGCCCTGGACCTCGCAGAGCGCGATCGGCCCGTCGGCCAGCGCCCCGTCGCGCCACTGGATGGAGTCGCCGGAGTCCTTCCAGCCCTGGTTGGCCAGGCCGCGTCCGGACCGGTCGATGTAGTCGAGGAACCCGTCGCCGTCGCTGTCGCCGTGCTCGACCAGCCAGGTCAGGGCGCCGCGCAGCGCGGGGAGCAGGGCGGCGACCTCGTCGTCGGGCATGCCGGCGCGCCAGGCGTCGGCGAGCAGGCAGATCCAGAGCGGGGTGGAATCCACGCTGCCGTAGTACAGCGGGGGCAGGACGACGCCCTCGCCGGGGATCTCGAGCGACGTCGCGCGCAGCTCGTGCAGGATCTTGCCGGGCTCCTGCGCGGTCTCGACGTCGTGGTCGGTGCCCTGCAGCCGGGCCAGGACACGCAGCGTGGACGCCGCGATCCGGACGTCGAGCGGGAGCGCGAGCCGGGCGGCCCAGAGGGCGTCGCGGCCGAACAGCGTGAAGAACCAGGGCGCGCCGGCGGCGAAGAACTCGTCGTCGGGGTGGCCGGGCAGGGTCAGGCGCAGGGCGTCGAGGTCGTCCAGCGCGGTGTCGAGCCAGCGGCCGAGGCGGGGGTCGGCGCCCTCGGAGACGGCGATCCGGGCCGTGCCGGCGGCGGTCGAGCCGGCAAG
>NZ_KI911740.1:173366-178222 GCF_000515355.1 Promicromonospora kroppenstedtii DSM 19349
CCGCCGCCCCGCGCAGCGCCTCCGCCGTCCCGGGCCAGGTGCCGACGGCGCCGCGGACGACCATGGCGTCGTCGTGCAGGGCGAGCGTCCAGACAGCCTCGCTGCGGCCGTGGGCCGGGACGTCCAGCGGCCAGGTCGCGACGATCTCGCCGTCCGCGCTGGTCGTGACGGTCGCGCCCGTGGCAGCCAGCGTGAACGAGTGGCCGCCGGAGCGCGCCGTGACGGTGCTCCTGCCCAGCCCTGAGCCGTCACCAGGCCTCGAACCCTCACCAGGCCCCGAACCGTCACCAGGCCTCGAATCGTCACCAAGCCCAGAGCCGTCGCCGAGCGTGATCTCCGGTGCGTCGCCCGGGGCGGCGAGGCCGGCCTTGACCTCGTGCATGCTCGCGAAGTCGGGCCGCAGCCGCAGCCGGAGGGTCACGCGTGTCGGCTCGGCCAGGTGCGAGGCGACGGTCCAGGTCTCGGTGAGCGAGCCGTCGGCCACGCGGCGGTCGCGTACGAGGCGCACCTTGGGGTCGGGCGTGGCGTCGTCCGCCTCGCGCAGGAGGCCGCCGAACACGACGTGCGAGGCGCTTTCCGGGGCGAGCGAGATGTACTCGATCGCCGACTCGGCGCACTCCAGCGTCAGGCCGCGCACGTGCCGCACGTCGCCGTGGTAGACGCCGTCGATCGCTGCGGCGCCGAGATCGCCGTCGCGGCCCGACCAGACCTGGGTCGGGGCGCGCAGGGCGATGACGGCGTCGCCGAGCAGCGGCTGCAGCGGCTGGGTCGGCTGCTGTGCCAGGTGCTGTGCCGGATCGGGCTGCGGCGGTGGGCTGGTGAACGGCGTCGTGCTCGGCGTCATTCCTTGACGGCTCCTTCGCTGGTATTCATGATGCGTCGCTGGAACACGAAGAACACGACCGCCACGGGGATGGTCATGATCGCCGCGGCGGCGAGCTTGATGGGGTACTGGCTGCCCTGGCTGAGCTGGCCGCTGGCCAGGGAGGCGACGCCCTTGGTGAGGGTCGTCAGGTCGGGCGACTGGGCGGCGACGATGAAGTGGCTCAGCTCGTTCCACGACCCCTGGAACGACAGGATCACGATGGTCACGAGCGCGGGCCGCGCCATGGGGAGCACCACGGACCAGAAGATCCGGAACGTGCCGGCGCCGTCGATGCGGGCCTGTTCCTCGACCGAGGCCGGGACGGACTCGAAGAAGTTCTTCATGATGAACACGCCGGCCGCGTCCACGAGCAGCGGCAGCACCATGCCCGCGTACGAGTCGTAGATGCCGAGCTGGTTGATCACGAGGAACTTCGGGATGAGCAGCACCACGGTGGGCACCGCCATCACGGCGACGAGCGCCGCGAAGATCACGCCGCGCCCGCGGAAGTGCAGCCGGGCCAGGGCATAGCCCGCCAGGGAGTCGAAGAACACGCGCCCCGCGGTGACCAGCACGGTCACGATCGCGGAGTTGGCGAACCACACGGGGAAGTCCGACCGCAGGAACAGGCGCGCGTACGCGGACCAGGTCAGCGGGTCGGGCACGAGCGAGACCGGGTCGGCCGCGGCGTCCGCCTCGGTCTTGACCGACGTCGCGAGCTGGACCAGGAACGGGTACACGTAGACCAGCGCGAGGCCGATCAGCAGCGCATACAGCCCGATCTGCCAGGCGAGCGCCTTGCGCGGCCGGCGGCGCAGCGCCGGGCTCGTGCCGCGGCCAGGCGTGCGGACCGCCCCGCCACGAGGAGCGCGGCCGAGGGTCAGGCTCATCGGTCGGCCTCCGTGGTCCGGTCCGGATTCGGGTGGGGGTTCGGGCCGCCGCGCCGGGCCCGGCGCGGCACGTCCGGGCGCTCGCGCAGGATCCAGCGCTGCAGGATCGTCAGCAGCACGATGATGACGAAGAGGATGAACGCGATCGCCGCGCCCTGGCCCCAGTCCTGCGACAGGAACGCCGACTGGTAGCTGAGGTAGGCGGGGGTCAGCGTCGTCTTGCCGGGGCCGCCTTGCGTGCCGGTGTAGATCTGGTCGAACACCTGCCAGCAGCCGATCAGGCCCAGGGTCAGCACCGTGAAGAGGGTCGGCTTGAGCTGGGGGAGAGTGATACGCCAGAAGCGCTGCCAGGCGCCCGCGCCGTCGACCATGGCGGCCTCCTCGACCTCGGGGGCGATGTTCTGCAGGCCCGCGACGAACAGCAGCATGAACGTGCCGCTGGTGGTGAAGATCGCCATGAGCACGAACGCCGACATCGCGACCGAGGGCCCGGCCAGCCAGTCCCACCACGTCACGCCGAGGAATCCGTGCTGCGTCAGGGCGTCGGGCCCGGTGCGCAGACCGAGCGCGCCCAGCAGGTTGTGCAGCACGCCGCTCGGGTCGTTGAACCAGTTGGGCCCGGCGATCCCCACCCGCGCCAGGACCGTGTTGACCACGCCCGATGTCGAGAACAGGAACAGCCACAGCACGGTGATCGCGACCGAGCTCGTGACGGACGGGAAGTAGAACGCCGTGCGGAACACGCCGCGGCCCCGCAGGACCGCGCGGTTGACGAGCACCGCCAGGAACAGCGCCAGCGCCGTCTGCAGCGGCACCACCAGCAGCACGTACCAGGTGTTGTTGCGCAGCGCGATGCCGAAGTCACGCTCGGCGAGGCCGCCACCGGTGGTGACGGCCGCGTAGTTGTCCAGCCCCACGAAGCCGACGCCGGACGACAACGGGCTGCCGCGCCCGGACCAGTCGGAGAAGCTGACCCACAGGGCCATCAGCACCGGCACCAGCAGGAACACGCCGAGGATCACCAGCACGGGCAGCATGAACAGCCACCCGGCGGCGGCCTCGCCGCGCCGGATGCCGCGTCCGGCACCGTTCCGGGCCCGGTCGGGCCCGGAACGGTAACCGGCGTCGCGCGGCGTCGCGAGAAGAGACATGTGCGTGCTACTCGGCGATCGCTTCGAGGTTCGACTGCGCGGTGCCGAGGATCGTGGCGACATCACCGGACCTCAGCGACTCCAGCTGCGAGTTCAGGTCCGTGATGACGTCGGTGGTGCCCGCCCAGTTCGGCGGGAACTGTGCGTAGGCGGCGCCGTCCAGGAACGCGGTCAGGTCGGGGTTGGCGCTCGTCCAGTCGGCGGCGGCCGACTGAGAAGAGGGCATCGGGCCGAACGCCTCCGAGAACGCGAGCTGCTGCTCGGCGCTCGTCAGGTGCTCCACCAGGCTCAGCGCGGCCTCCTGGTTGGGGCTGTCGGCGGCCATCCCCCAGCAGTTCGTGAACTGCAGCGTGCCGGGGCCGGCGGGGCCGGCGGGCAGCTCGGCCACCGTGTACTCGATGTCCGGGAAGTCGTTCGTGAGGGCGCCAGTGACCCAGTTGCCCTCGATGACCATCGCGGCCAGCCCCTTGCCGAGAGCCTCGCCGCCCCACCCCGCGCCGAGGTCGGCGGCGTAGGCGAACGTGCCGTCCTCGAGATGGCTCTGCACGTACTCCAGGCCCTCGACGCTGCCGGCGCTGTCGGCGGCCGGGGCGCCGTCGACCACGAGGCCGCCGCCCGCCTGCGCCATGAAGGTGCCCACGCGCTGGTACTCGGCGCCGAACGACAGGCCCACCTGGTCGTCCGTGGTCAGGGTCTTGGCCACGTCCGACAGCTCGTCCCACGTGGTGGGGACGTCGGCGTCGGTCAGGCCGGCGTCCTCCCAGAGCTGGGTGTTGATGACCAGGCCGAGCGTCGAGAAGTCCTTGGGGGCGCAGTAGAACGTGTCGTCGACGGTGAAGTTCTCCACGAGCGACGGGTAGAAGTCGTCCTTGTTCGCCAGCAGGTCGCCGTAGGCCTGGAGCGATCCGTTGTCCGCGTAGCCGGCGATCGCCTCGGGCGCCAGGTAGAACAGGTCCGGCGGGGAGCCGGCCGCGAAGCCCTGCGAGAGCTGCTGCGGCAGGTCGCTCGCGACCTGCACCTCGGCGTCCACGCCGGACTCCTCGGACCAGGCGGCGACCGCCTCCGTGACCGCGTCGGTCTCGGCGTCACCGGAACTGCCGATGAGGATCGACAGCGGGTCGTCGGAGCTGGTGAGCGAGTCGGCGGCGGCGTCGTCCTGCGCCGCGGGCTCGTCCGCGAACCCGGAGCCGCCGCACCCGGTGAGCACGAGCGCGCCGGCCACCAGGACGGCGCCCGCGCCGGCGAGGTGTCGTGAGATGGGCCTTGTCATGTCTCTTCTCCCTTGATGAGGCACGTGGTGGTGACGAAGTTTGAACGATCAAATTACGCTGGGCAGGACACTAAGGAGGGGCCGAGCGCGATGTCAAGATGGACGGATGACGGGATGTGCCACCTAGGATGACGTTTCCGAACATTCACGACAGGCGTGATCGGACAGGGTTCGGTTGGGCAGGGGAGGGGGAACGATGGCGAAGGCGCCTACCGTCGAGGACGTCGCCCGCGCGGCCGGCGTCTCGCGGCAGACCGTCTCCAACGTCCTGAACTCCCCGGACATCGTGCGCGGCCCCACCCGCGAGCGCGTCCAGCGCGCCATCGTCGAGCTCGGCTACCGCCCCCACGCCGCCGCGCGCCGCCTGCGCACCCGGCGCAGCTCCACCATCGGCGTGCGCCTCGACCCGTACGCCGGCGGCATCTCCGGCGTCGTGCTCGACCGGTTCGTGCACGCCCTGACCGAGCGCGCCAGCGAGCGCGGCATGCGCGTGCTCCTCTATGCCGCCCGCACGCCCACCGAGGAGATCGACCGCATCGGCGACCTCGTCGACGGCGGCGAGATCGACGCCGTCGTCCTGACCGGCACGTCCCACGAGGACACCCGCACCACCTGGCTGCAGGAGCGCGACGTGCCCTTCGTCTCCTTCGGCCGCCCCTGGCGGGCCGACGACGACGGCG
>NZ_KI911740.1:178322-184460 GCF_000515355.1 Promicromonospora kroppenstedtii DSM 19349
CCGCGCGGCGCATCCGGTGCCGGCGGACGGTCGCGGGGCCCCTGGCCCCGGCAGACCCGGCCGCAGGGGCAGACCCGGGTGCCTTGGCGAGTCTCGCTTCTCCGGCGGCCCCGGCAGCCCCGGCCTCCTCGGTCGATCTCGCCGGGTTCGGCGTGAGCCGGTCCAGCACGCGGCCCTCGAACCCCGCAGCGGGCTCACGCTCCGGGACCAGCAGGAGCAGCTCGTCCGCGGTCGCGGACAGTGAAGACAGCTCGTCCCGGCACCGGTCGCAGGTGGCCAGGTGCGCCATCACCTCGCCGCGCGTGGTGCCGTCGGCGACCCCCAGCGCCACCTCGGTGAGTGCGTCGCGCAGGTCGGCGCAGCGGTCGGTGCCGTTCATGTCTCCGTTCCCATCTCCGCTTCTACCGCCGTTCCTGCCGCCGTTCCTGCCGCCGTTCCCGTTGTCGCTGCCGCCGCCGTTCCCGCCGCCGTTCCCGCCGCGCGAGTTCATGGTCGATCCACCTCCCGGCTGCTCGCCAGCTCGTCCCGCAGGTGCCGCAGCCCGAGCCGGATGCGGGTCTTCGCCGTCCCGAGGGGCACCCCCGTGCGCTCCGCGATCTCGGCACCGCTGAGCCCGAACACCGACGCGAGCACCACCGCCGTCGCCTGCTCGCGGGGCACGTGGGACAACGCGGCGTCCACGGTGGTGCCGGTCGCCACCTGGTCCGCCAGGCGGTCGGGGTCACCGACCGCCTGCGCTGTGATCCGTTCCGCCATGATCACCGGGTCCACGGGCACGTCGCGGCGTACCCGGAGCACGTCGATCGCGGCGTGCCGGGCGATCGCGAGCAGCCACGTCGTCGCGCGTCCCCGCCGGGGGTCGAACCCGTCGGCGTGCCGCCACGCCCGGACGAAGGTCTCCTGCGCCACCTCCTCGGCGACCGCGGGGATACCGACGACGAAGAGCGCCAGCCCGTACACCCGGGCCTGGTGCCGGCGCACGAACACGGCCGCCGCGTCCTCGTCGTCCGCGGCCATCCCGGCGAGGAGCGCCTCGTCCGATGCCGTCATGCCCTTTCCTACGTGCCGGACCCGCGTGCGGATCTCTGCCGGACTGATCTCGTGCCGCACCGATCTCGTGCCGGGCCGATCTCGTGCCGGCCGAAGTTCGTGACGAGTCCGCGGGCCGAGAGATCCGCCGGGCGGCCCGACACGTAGGGACTGGTGACGGGCGCCGCCGACGTCCGGATCGAGCCCGGGGTGAGCCCCGGAACAAGGGAGACAACCATGTCCAGACTACGAGGAGCGAGGCTCGCCGCCGGCGCCGTGCTGACGGTGCTGCTCGCGGCGGGTTGCGGCAGCACCGGCGGCACCGGTGGCGGTTACGACGGTGGCGGTTCGACCGACTCGGGCGGAGCCGGAGCCGGGGCCGGGGGCGGCATGACCCTCGAGATCACGTCCCCGGCCGACGGCGCCACGGTCGAGACGCCGTTCACGGTCGAGCTCAAGTCCAGCGAGGAGCTCGGTGCGCCGGATACCGGCAAGAACCACGTCCACGTGTTCTTCGACGGCAACGACCAGGAGTACCAGGTCGTCGAGGGCAACAGCGTCGAGATCACCGACCTGCCCGCGGGTGACCACGAGATCGACGCGTCGCTGCGCAACGCCGACCACTCCGCGGCCGGGGTGGAGACCCAGGTCAACGTGACCGTGGGGTCGGGCGGCAGTACGGGTGACAGCACGGGAGACAGCGGTGGGTCCTACTGAGCACCACGACACCGGACAGCACGACACCGGACAGCACGACACCGGACAGCACGACACCGAGCAGCACGCCGCCGGCACCGTCGAGCGCAACCGCCGAGCCGCGCGCTGGTTCCACGCCTGCGTGTACGTGTCCGTCATCGTCCTGCTGATCACCGGCTGGTGGCTGCTGCTCGGCAACGAGGGCAGCCCGAGCCTCATCGCCCGGGTCACGGGGGTCCCGGACACCGAGGTGCACACCGTGGCCGGCTGGGTGCTCGCGGGGGTCACCGCGCTGACCGTCGTCGTCGGCGCCCGCGGGTGGCGGGTGTTCTGGCGCGAGACCGTCCGGTTCCAGCACGGCGACGGCGCGTGGTTCCGGCGCTGGCCGGCCGCGATCCTCACGGGCCGGTTCGGTCGGCACGAGGGGCGGTTCGACCCGGGGCAGCGGGTCGCCAACCTCGTGCTCGTCGTCACGCTGCTGGCGCTGATCGGTTCCGGGATCGGGCTGGTGCTGGTCAGCGGCGGGCCGATGTTCGTGTGGTTCGCCCAGATCCACCGGTGGTCGACGTACGTGGTGACCCCGGTCGTCGTCGGCCACGTGGTCATCGCGTCCGGCATCCTGCCGGGCTACCGCGGTGTGTGGCGGGCCATGCACCTGGGCGGCAAGCTGCACCCGCGCGACGCACGGCGCGTCTGGCCGGGCTGGACGGAGCGCGCGACGGGCGACACCCACGACCCCCGCCACCTCCGCTGAGCGCGAGATCTCGGCCCTTTCCGAGTCTCGAAAGGGGCCGAGATCCGGCGCTCAGCCGAGCCGTGGTTCGGTCACTCGACGAGCTTGCCCGCCGTCGAGACCTCCTGGGCCGCGATCAGGGCGGCGATCTCCTCCGGGACGGCGGGGATCTCCTCGCGGACGACGCCCGTCGTCGGCGACCAGACCAGGTTCACCTGCAGGTTCGGGTCCAGGTCCGGGTAGTCGCTGCGGTTGTGGCAGCCGCGGGTCTCACGCCGCTCGAGCGCGGCCTCCAGCGTGGCCCGTGCCGCGATGAGGGACGCCTTGAGGTCGAACGCGTGGGCGAGGTCCTGGTAGCCCGCGATGTCCGGGTGCACGCCGACGTGCGTGGCGCGCTCCTCGATCTCCGCCAGCTCCTCGAGCCCCGCGAGCAGCCCTTCCTCGTCCCGGACGACGCCGGCGTGCTCGGTCATGGTGTTGCGCACGGCGCGCTGCAGGGCGCGCACGTTCTCGGTGCCGTCGGCGGCCAGCAGGTCGGCGACCTCGGCGCGGGCGCGGGCCTCGGCGTCGTGCGAGCGGAGCTGGGCCTCCAGGCCCGCGGAGTAGGCCGCGGCGGCACGGCCGACGAGGCGGCCGAAGACCAGCAGCTCGATGAGCGAGTTGCCGCCGAGGCGGTTGGCGCCGTGCAGGCCGCTGGACGCCTCGCCGATCGCGTACAGGCCGTTCACCTCGGTGCTGTGGTCCTCGGGCCGCACCCAGACCCCGCCCATCGAGTAGTGCGCGGTGGGCGCGATCTCGATCGGGTCGGTGGTGATGTCGAGCATCTGCAGCTCGAGCATCGTCTGGTAGACGCGCGGCAGGCGCGTCATGATCGTCTCCCGTGGCAGGTGCGAGACGTCGAGCCAGACCCCGCCCTTCTCGGTGCCGCGTCCCTCCTTGATCTCCGTGTACGCGGCCAGGGCCACGCGGTCGCGGGTGGACAGCTCCATCCGCTCGGGGTCGTACTTCGCCATGAACCGCTCGCCCAGCGCGTTGCGCAGGATGCCGCCCTCGCCGCGAGCCGCCTCGGAGACCAGCGTGCCCGCCGCGTTCTCGGGCTCCAGGATGCCCGACGGGTGGAACTGCACCAGCTCCGGGTCGCGCAGCCGGGCACCCGCCTCGACGGCCAGGCGGAACGAGTCGCCGGTGTTCTCGTCGCGGCGCGAGGACGTGCGCCGCCAGATGCGGTTGTGCCCGCCCGCGGCGAGGATCACGGCGTCGGCGTGGATCAGGTACGGCGTGCCGTCGGTGAGGTCGAAGCCGTAGGCGCCGAAGACGGCGCCGTCGTGCGTCAGGATCCGGGTGACGTAGACCGAGTCCAGGATCGGGATGTCGAGCTGCGTCGCTCGGTTCACCAGGGACCGCTGGATCTCCAGGCCCGTGTAGTCACCGGCGAAGGCGGTGCGGCGGTAGGTGTGCGCGCCGAAGAACCGCTGCGAGATGCGGCCGTCCTCCTCCCGGGCGAACGCCATGCCGTACCGCTCCAGGTCGGCGATGCCCTGGGCGGCGCCGCGCGCGACGATCTCGGCCGTGTGCGGGTTGGCCAGGAAGTAGCTCTCCTTGATGGTGTCGGCGGCGTGCTGCTGCCAGCTGTCCTCCGCGTCCATCGTGCCGAGAGCCGCGTTGATGCCGCCCGCGGCGAGCGAGGTGTGGGCGTCCATGCGGGGCCGCTTGCCCAGCGCCAGGACGTCCACCCCCTGTTCGGCGAGCTCGATGGCGGCCCGGAGGCCGGAGCCCCCGGTGCCGATGACCAGTGCGGTGGTGGAGATGCGCCGTTCGATGGTGTCCATACTTGAGTTGACACCGCAGGCCGCCGGGTTGTGACCCCTCTGAGCTGTGACAAGTCAGACGTTGTGACATGTCGGACGTGAGGTCGTCAGCACCCCGACGCGTCAGCAGTGGACGGCGGCCAGCTCCGTGAAGACCGCGCGGTTCAGCGTGAACGCCAGGTGCGTCTCGGCCAGGGTCGCGGCCACCTCGTCGTCGTCCAGGTCGAGCAGGTCGAGCTGGTGGCGGTAGGCGTCCTTGAACACCTTCACCTTCGGGATGTCGGGGAAGGTGTAGAAGGCCACGCCCTCCTCGTCCAGCCCGTAGTGCTCCTTCATCATGCGCTTGACGATCTGCCCGCCGGACAGGTCGCCCAGGTACCGCGTGTAGGAGTGCGCGGTGTAGTGCGGCAGGCTGCCCCCGACCTCGCGGACGTGGTTCGCGTACGCGCGGGTGGCCGGCAGGATGCGGATCTCCTCGCGCCATCCCGGCCCGTACAGGAAGGCCAGGTCCCGTTCGAGCGCCGGGACGCGGGTGAGCTCGGTGAAGACGAGGCCGGCCCCGCGGTGGTCGTCGCCCAGGGCGGCGCTCGCCTCCTCCAGTGCCTCGTACACCGGGAGGAGCTGGGCGGTCAGGTCGGCGTGCGCGGCGCGCGTGAGCCCGCCGGACAAGAGCTCCTCGATGAACTGCTCCGAGTTCGCGCCGGCATGGGCGTCACGGGTGCCCTGACGGAGCACGGCAGACAGGGGGACTGGGGCGAATTCCTCGGCGGGCAGGCTCACGTGGTCTCCTCCGACGCAGTTCAGACGTGCTGACAATGTGTCATCACGACGCGATCATAGCAACAGAGTAAGGCCAGCCTAACCTTGGTAGGAGTGGGTTTGAAGGGGGTGCCCGACGGCGTCTTCGGTACGGTCGGGCGATGTCCGCCGCACAGCCTCTGACCCCGGCCGGCACGCCGGCCGCCCACTCGGTCGCCGCAGCTGAGCTGCCGGAGCCCGTCGTCGTCGAGCTGGAGGTCGGCCCTGGTCCCGGGGACGACGATCTCCGCGGGCAGGGCGAGCGGGTCGCCACCTGGGTGCTGGAGCCGGCCGACCGCGCGCCGGCGGGCGACGTCGTGCTCTGCCACGGCACGCCCTGGTCCGCGCGGGTGTGGGCGCCCGTGGCTCGCGCACTGAGCCGGGAGTATCGCGTCTTCCTGTGGGACATGCCCGGCTACGGCGCCTCACCCAAGGGGCCCGACGTCGACGTCGACCTCGTGGCTCAGCGCCGGCGCCTGGCCGCGCTGCTGCGGCACTGGTCGCTGGACCGGCCGCATGTCGTGGCGCACGACATCGGGGGAGCGGTGGCCCTCGGTGCCCACCTCCTGGAGGCCGTCGACGTCGCGAGCCTGTTCCTGCTCGACATCGTCACGCTGGACCCCTGGGGGTCGCCCTTCTTCCGGCTCGTGGCCGAGAACGAGGCCGTCTTCGCGGCCGTGCCCGGCCCGCTGCACGGCGCCCTGGTGCGCGAGTACATCGCCGGGGCCGCGAACCACGGGCTGCCGGACGACGTCGTCGACATGCTCGCCGAACCCTGGCTCGACCCGGTGGGGCAGGCGGCGTTCTACCGCCAGATCGCACGGCTCTCGCCCGAGCACACCGCGCCGATCGTGCGCCGGCTCGGCGAAGTACGCTGCCCGGTCCGCGTCGGCTGGGCCGACGCCGACCCGTGGATCCCGTTCGAGCAGGCCGCCCGGCTCCGCGAGGCGCTGCCCGGCGACCCGGAGGTGGTGGCGTTCCCCGGGCTCGGTCACCTCGTGCCCCTGGAGGACGACGCCGCCGTCGGCCAGGTTGTCCGCGAGTGGCTCGCCGCGGCCGGCGACCCGGGGCCCG
>NZ_KI911740.1:184560-184664 GCF_000515355.1 Promicromonospora kroppenstedtii DSM 19349
CTGCCGGTGGTCGGCTTCGACAACACGCCGGCCGCCGAGGCCCTCGGGATCAGCAGCGTCGAGCAGCTGCCCGAGCAGGTCGCGGCCGGGGTGCTGGACCTGTT
>NZ_KI911740.1:184764-184897 GCF_000515355.1 Promicromonospora kroppenstedtii DSM 19349
CCACGGATCGCGTTCCTCGGTTGGCCCGAGGGCTCCGGGACCGGCGACGACCGCGCCCGCGGCTGGAGCGAGGCCATGTCCGACGCCGGGCACGACGGACCCCGCTGGTACACCGAGGACAGCGTCGGCCTGG
>NZ_KI911740.1:184997-192356 GCF_000515355.1 Promicromonospora kroppenstedtii DSM 19349
TGGCTCGCCGCGGCCGGCGACCCGGGGCCCGGGGCCCGCGTCGCGTGATCGGCGTCGCGTGATCGGCGTCGCGTGATTGCCGTCGCGTGATCGGCGTCGCATGATCGGCAGAACGTCAGGTGATCGGCAATCCGAGTTACCGACCACCTGACGTTCTGCCGATCGCTCGACCCACTCCGGCGGGCGCGTGGCCGGTCGTACCCGTTGCGGAATCGTGGTGGCGCGGAGGCCGCCGTCGGGCATAGCGTGTGCGGTGGTGAGCGGGAGGCCTGACAAACCTCCGCCCGGTCCGCCGGGCAACTGCCTACCCGCGCGTGCGGCGTACCGACGAGAGGCCGGGGCGTCCCGGCAAAGGAGTGGTGGCACCGCGACCTAGCCCCCGCCCGCTCCTCCAGGGCCTGCGCCTTCTGGAGGAATGATGAGACCACCTTTGCCGTCCCCTGTGTCGTCCTCGAGCACGTCTGCGTCCGAGGCCCGGGGGCCCGAGACGGACGCTCTCGAGCCGGCCCGTGTGCTCGCCCGTGACCTGCCGGGCGTCCCGGCCGGTTCGCGCGTGCGGCTGCAGGGCTGGGTGCACCGGCGTCGCGAGCTCGCCACCGTGACGTTCCTGGTGCTGCGTGACCGTACCGGGCTCGCCCAGGTCGTGGTGCGCACCGGCGTCGGGCCCGCGGCGTCGGACGTGCTGCCGGCCGTGCCAGCCGTGCCGGCCGTGCTGGCGGAAGTGCCGGTCGTGCCGGTCGTGCCGGCTGCGCTGGCCGTGCCGGTCGTGCCGCCGGAGGAGACCACCGTCGAGGTGACCGGTACGGTCATCGCCAACCCGCAGGCGCCCGGCGGGGTCGAGGTCACCGGGCTCGACGGCGCGAACCCGCTGATCACGCCGCTCACCGACCCGGCGGAGACCCCGCCGGTCGAGCTGTGGCGGCCGGCCCTGACGGCCGTGCTGCCCACCCTGCTGGACCACGCCGCCGTCGCCTGGCGGCACCCGGCGCAGAAGGCGCGCTGGGAGGTCGCGGCCGCGAGCCTGCGCGGGTTCCGCGCGACGCTGGACGCGGCGGGCTTCACGGAGATCTGCACGCCCAAGCTGGTCGGCACGGCCACGGAGTCGGGGGCGAACGTGTTTCCCGTCGACTACTTCGGCCGTCCTGCCTACCTGGCGCAGTCGCCGCAGTTCTACAAGCAGCAGATGGTGGGCGTGTTCGAGCGGGTGTACGAGGTGGGTCCGGTGTTCCGGGCCGAGCCGCACGACACCGTGCGGCACCTCGCCGAGTACCGCTCGCTCGACGTCGAGCTCGGGTTCGTGCGCGACCACCGCGACGTGCTGGCGGTGCTGCGCGACGTGCTGGCCGGGCTGACGGACGCCGTCCGCGCGTCCGGGGTGGCCGAACGGCTGGGCGTAGCGGTGCCACAGGTTCCGGACGAGTTCCCGGTGCTGCACTTCGCGGACGCCCTGGAGCTGGTCGGCGCGCCCGCCGACGAGCCCGACCTCGCGCCCGAGCACGAGCGGGCGCTGGGCGAGTGGGCGTTGGCCGAGCACGGGTCGGACTTCCTCGCGGTCGAGGGCTATCCGATGGCCAAGCGGCCGTTCTACACGCACCCCGAGCCAGCCCACCGGACGGCGGGGGAGAGCCGGTGGAGCAACAGCTTCGACCTGCTGTTCCGCGGGCTGGAGCTGGTCACGGGCGGGCAGCGCCTGCACCGCTACGCCGACTACGTGGCGGCGATCGAGGCCCGCGGCGAGGACCCGGCGTCGTACGCGACCTACCTGGAGGCGTTCCGGCACGGGATGCCGCCCCACGGAGGGTTCGCGATCGGCCTGGAGCGCTGGGTGGCGCGGCTGGTGGGGGCGGCCAACGTCCGCGAGGTGACGCCGTTCCCGCGGGACCTGCACCGGCTCATGCCCTAGCGGCCGGGGCCCGGCGGGGTGGCTCCGCTGATCGGCGGGGCGGCTCTGCTGATCGGCCGGGGCGGCCCCGCTGACCGGCAGGGCGGCCCTGCGAGGGCGTTTCACCCGGGCGGTTCGTCCGGCGCCGGGCCGGGCGCGCGGGTGTGTCAGAGGCCACCAGTACCTTGTGGCGCGTGCTGCTGAAGGCAGCGCGATCCAGGGGCGAGCTCTGCCCCGATGGCCGATGACGACGTGATGGGGCGAGATGCTGCAGGAGCTGATGGACCGGGTGCGGGGCGGCGACGAGACGGCGCGAGGCGTGGCGGATGCGCTCGCACCGTTGTCGCTGCTCGGCACCGGTTCGTACGAGGACGCGGTGGGTTACGTGCTGCACGGCACGACGCCGGAGATCTTGACGAGCCTGGCGTCCGCCGGCACGGGTGAGATCGACAAGCTGCTCGACGAGCCGGGCCGCTCGAGCTACTGGTCGAGCTGGGTCTCGCCCGACGAGGAGAAGAAGGTCGCCGCCCACCACAAGAACTGGACCAAGGACAAGGGCATCAACGGCCGCCGCCGCGTCTACGCGGTCGGCGCCATGCCGCAGGTCGTCCGGTTCGGCCGGGTGCTGGCACAGATCACCGAGACCGTCGAGGTCCCGGGCGTGCCCGAGTGGCTCTCCCTCCTGCTGCACGATGTCGGCCACATCGGCACGCCGAAGCGCAACCGGTCCGGTTCCGGCGACCAGGCCACCCGCGCGCGCTGGACGCCGTCCACGTTCGAGGAGGCCGCGATCGAGGGCGGCGTGCCGGCCGCAGAGGCCCCGCGCGTCGTCCTGGTGGGCATCGCGCACCGCTCCGCGAAGGGGCGCTCCTGGTACTCCGACGCCCGCGAGGGAATCCTGAAGTCCCTCGGCTTCGACGAGTACGTCGCCCGGCACGTCGGCCAGCTGGGCGACGTCGTCCACACGGTGGGCGCCGCCGGCAAGGAAGAGGTCCTCGACCGCATCGGCAAGCGCGTCTCCACGCAGGAGGCCGCGAGCGACGACTTCGCGCGGATCGTCGCGGCGCTCGCCGTCGACCCCGCCAAGGGCGTGCGCGCCGCCGCGCTCAAGTACCTCGCGAGCCTGCCCGACGACCAGCAGGTCGAGCTGCTCGCGCCGCACCTGGCCACGGCGCCCTCCGGCCGCCTCGCCGAGGCCGTGACCCGCCTCGCCGCATTGGACGGCGGCATCGCCGCGTGCGAGACGGCCCTCGTGCCGCTGCGCGATGCGAACGGCAAGATCGCCGGCGGGCAGAGTGCCCGCGTCAAGCTCCTGGAGCAGACCGTCGAGCGCTCGCGCGCGCTGCGGACGCCCGCCGAGGACGTCGTCATCGAGCTCCCGGAGTGGCAGCCGCTGCCCGACGTCGCGCTCGACGCCGCCTGGCTGGCCCAGCTCCGCGCCGACATCGAGAAGGCGACCGTCGAGGCGCGCGAGAACCTCGCCGAGATGAAGAAGCGGTCCTCGGGCAACGCCAAGGACTGGGCCCTGCGGTCCGCCCAGAACAACCTCGACCGCCTGCAGAAGATCACCGACAAGGACCTCGACGCGCTGCCCGGTCACCTGTCCGGCCAGACGCCGGTCAAGGGCAAGTACCAGGCCTCGGCCCTGGTCCAGTGGCTCACCGAACGCCGCCGCGACCCGTTCGCCGGTCAGGGCCTCATGCTTCACATCCGGCTCCAGGCGCTCACGCACCGGGGCAAGGGCAACAACAACAACCTGCTGTGGACCCTCCGCGGTCACCTCGACGAGCTCACCGACCTGCGCCAGCTGCAGGAGGGCCTGGAGCGCGTGCAGATCCCGGAGCCCGAGGAGCTCATCACCGAGCTCGTGCTCCACCGCTGGTGGGGGCAGGAGGAGATCCCGACGACCGTGTCCTGGCCGTGGTTCGCCGAGCGGCCCCAGCTCCTGGAGCGCACGCTGCAGTCGGGCGAGGGCGGCAGCGACCGTGTCGGCAAGGCGCTCGACGTGCTGCGCCAGTTCCCTGTGGTGCCCCCGCTGGTGTTGCCCAACCTCACCGCGCTCGCGCTCGGCGCGGGCAAGACCCACCGCATCACCGCACAGCACGTGCTCGAGGCCCACACCGGCGCCCGGCCCCTGGCCGAGCAGGCGCTCGCGGACACCAAGAGCGAGGTGCGGGCGTCGGCCGCGGCCTGGCTCGGCCGCATCGGGGACGCCGAGGCGGTGCCGGCCCTGCGGGCCGCCCTGAAGAAGGAGCGGCGCGAGGCCGCGCGGGCGGCGCTGCTCTCGGCGCTGGAGACGCTCGGCGACGACATCTCGGCCGACCTCGCGCCCGAGGTCCTGCAGGCCGAGGCCACCAAGGGGCTCAAGGCCAAGATGCCGGCGAGCCTGGACTGGTTCCCCTTCGAGCAGCTGCCGGAGGTCCGGTGGGCTGCTGGTGCTGGTGCTGGTGCTGGTGCTGGCGCCGGGGCGGGCGACGTCGTCCCCCGGGACGTCGTGCGCTGGTGGGTCGTGCTCGCGACCAAGCTGAAGTCGCCCAGCGGCGAGGGCCTGATCGCCCGGTACGTCGGGCTCCTGGACCTGGCCTCGCAGGCCGCGCTCGGTTCGTTCGTGCTGCGGGCCTGGGTCGCGCAGGACACGCGCAACCCGTCGGTCGAGCACTCCCGCGAGTACGCCGACCGGTACGCACAGTCCCGGTGGGACAACCTGCAGTCCTCGATCAAGCGCTACCCCGAGTACTACGCCGACCAGGCCGGGCAGACCGTCGAGGACTTCTGGAAGCGCCTCTACCGCGAGGACCAGGCCACCTACCTCGGGTCGGCCACGCAGGAGAAGGGCCTGCTCGCGCTGACCGTCGGGATGCCCGGATCCGGGCTCGCGACCACGGCCCAGCACTACTTCACCGCGCACAAAGGCCGGCGTGCGCAGGCCGAGTACCTCGTGCGGGCCCTGGCCGCCAACGGCGACCGCGCCGCGGTGCAGCAGCTGCTCGCGGTCTCGCGGCGGTTCAAGCAGCGCACCGTCCAGGAGACGGCCGGCGCGCTGGCCCAGGACATCGCGGACCGCAACGGCTGGGACGGCGATCAGCTCGCCGACCGCACGGTGCAGACCGCCGGGTTCGACGACGACGGCATCCTGCGCCTCGACCTGGGCGGGCCGGACGGCGACGACGCACGGGTGGTCACCGGGCGCATCACCGAGTCGTTCACGCTCGAGCTGCGCAACCCCGCGGGCAAGGTCGTCAAGGCCCTGCCGGCCAAGCGCGCGTCGGACGACGACGAGGTGTACGCCGAGGCGAAGCGCCAGCTCAAGGAGTCGCGCGCCGAGCTGAAGGCCGTGGTGGCCCTCCAGACCCAGCGGTTCGCCGAGGCGATGGTCACCGGGCGCACCTGGACGTTCGCCGACTGGCGCGAGTTCGTGCTGGGCCACCCGCTCATGTCGCGCCTCGCCGCGCGCCTGGTGTGGGCCGCGGAGGTGCCGGGTGCCGGGTCGGGCGCCGGCTCCGTGACGTTCCGGCCGGGCGACGGCGGCGCGCTGATCGGCGTCGACGACGAGGACGTCACCCTGCCGGACGACGCGCTCGTGTCGCTGGTGCACGCGGCCACCCTCGGGGACGACGACGAGACCGGCGCACCGGCCTGGCGCGCTCACCTCGGGGACTACGAGATCACGCCGCTGTTCGACCAGGGCCTGGGCGCCGACGCGGAGGACGCCGCCGGCGCGCTGCCGGACCTGCCCGACACCGCCACCGTGATCAGTACCCGCCGGGGCTGGCTCAGCGACTCGTTCACGATCCGCGGGCGCGCCATGAAGCTCGGTTACTCGCGGTCGCAGGCCGAGGACGCCGGCTGGTTCTCCGCCTACCGCAAGGAGTACCCGACGCTCGACCTCACGGTCGAGATCGAGTTCACCGGCGCGTTCCTGCCCGAGGAGAACATCACCGCTGCCGTGGAGCACCTCGTCTTCCGCCGCACCGGCACCTGGGACGACCGGGGTCGGCTCGCGATCAAGGACGTGCCCAAGGTGCTGCTCGCGGTGTCCTACCGGGACTACGTGAACGTCGCCGAGGGCGGGGCGTTCGACGCGGACTGGGAGAAGAAGAGCCAGTACTGAGGCTCGGTGGTCCGGGTGCCGGATCCCACGTGGAGCCGGCACCGGACCCGACAGGCGTGCCAGTGGCTCCCGCCACCAGCACGCCGACCGCAGCGGTTCTGACCTGGGCCGTTGCGTCAACACTCGCTGTGAGCACAGAAGGACGTCATGACCACGGAAACCACCCACCCGGACACCAGCGCCACTGCAGGGACGACTGCCGGAACCGACGAGATCCGCCCGCCCGCCGAGATCCGCTACGCCGCCGAGCTGGCGACGCTGGCCGCCTGGGACGTCGAGCGCGGGCACGAGCTCCCGCCGAGCTGGCGGCTCAGCCCGCGGGCAGTGCGGGCGTTCGTCGTCGGCTCCGACGAGCTCGGTGTGAGCCGCAAGTTCTACGGCGACGACCCGCTGGTGGACCGCGCCGTCGTCTCCCTGATGGGGCGCCAGGGCCTGATGCTCGTGGGCGAGCCGGGCACGGCCAAGTCGATGCTGTCGGAACTGCTCTCGGCGGCGGTGTCGGGCAGCTCGACCCTGACGGTGCAGGGCACCGCGGGCACCACCGAGGACCACGTGCGGTACTCCTGGAACTACGCACTGCTGGTCTCCGAGGGGCCGAGCGAGCGGTCCCTCGTGCCGTCGCCGATCTGCACGGGCATGCGTGAGGGCCGCGTGGTGCGGTTCGAGGAGATCACGCGCTGCGCCCCGGAGATCCAGGACACGCTCGTGTCGATCCTGTCGGAGAAGCAGCTCATGGTCCCCGAGCTCGGTCCCGACGCACGGGTCGCGGCCCGGCCGGGGTTCACCGTGATCGCGACGGCGAACCTGAAGGACCGCGGCGTGCACGAGATGTCGGCGGCCCTCAAGCGCCGCTTCAGCTTCGAGACCGTGGCCCCGGTGCGGGACCGCGCCTTCGAGATCGAGCTGGTGCAGCGCCAGCTCGCGGCCGAGCTGGGCCCCGAGGGCGACCGGCCCGAGGTGCCGCGCGACGTGCTCGAGGTGCTGGTCACCGTGTTCCAGGACCTGCGCACGGGCAGCACCCGCGAGGGCGCGCCGGTCAAGCGGCCGGAGACGGTCATGTCGACGGCGGAGGCCGTCAACGTCGCCGTCGCGGCTTCGCTGGAGGCCCGGTACCTGGGCGACGGCACCGTGACCGCGGCCGAGGTCGCGCGGCAGGTCGCGGGCGTGGCCCTCAAGGGTGAGGAGGAGGACGCGCGTCGGCTGCGGCACTACGTCGACAACGTGGTGCGCGAGCGCGCCCGGACCGACGCGCGCTGGAAGGCCTTCTTCACCGCGGCAGAGCCGCTGTGGCGGTGACGGGCGGGGGCGCCGTCGGTGACGGCCGGCGGGCCGGCGCCGTCTGGGAGCTGGCTCCCGAACGCCTGCG
>NZ_KI911740.1:192456-197500 GCF_000515355.1 Promicromonospora kroppenstedtii DSM 19349
TGCGGCTCGTCGTCGACGACTCGTTGCCGCGCACGGCCCGCCTGGACGCGCGTCGGACGGCGTCGCACCGGGCCAAGCGCCAGGTGCTGGCCCTGCTCGACTTCGTCGGGGCCGGCTTCGGGCAGCTTGTCTCGGGGCCCGACCACGTGGCCGGCCGAGGTCTCGGGCTGATCACGGAGGAGTGGCAGTACTGCTGGACGCCGCTGGTCGAGGCGCGCCTCGTGGAGATGGTGCACCTCGGTGCCACGCTGGAGGCCGTCGCCGTCGCTCGGCTGACCGAGGCGGAGGCGCGACTGTCGGGCGCCCGTGCGGGGTCCGGTGCCGTGCCCGGAGCGGGTTCTGGCGCGGGAGCTGTGTCCGGCGCAGGGGCTGTGCCCAACACAGGGTCCGCCTCTGTCGACGCCCTTGCTCGGCTCGTGGCGCAGGCGCTGGTGATCGGCATGGGCTCGCACCTGCCGCGGATCGTCTCCTTGCTGCGCGTCACCCTGGACACCGACCGCGACGTGGACTCCGTCGTCTCGGGCGCGCGCCGGCTGCTCGGCCTGTGGGAGGCGCGGGTCGAGCTCGGCGCCGAGGAGTACGCGGGCGAGCTGCTCGACCTCGTGAGCCAGGCGCTCGCCACGGCCGCCTACCTGGTCAGCGACCTTGGCAAGGTGCGTGCCGAGGACGAGGACGCCGCGATCGGCACCCTGATCGGCCTGCGCTCCCTGTTGCGCGACGCGGCGGCCGCCGACGGAGCGTTGGCTGACGGCACGTTGGCTGACGGCACGTTGGCTGGCGGCGGGTTGGCTGACGCCGGGTTGGCTGACGGCACGTTGGCTGACGGCACGTTGGCTGGTGGCGGGTTGGCTGACACTGCCGTGGCGGGCAATGTGGCCGCCGGCGCGGACTGGGCAACGGTCGGCGCGGTGAACCGCCTCGCCGTCGCCCGAGAGCTGGGTCGCCTGCGGGACGACGGGAGCACGGCCCCCGCGGTGGCCGGCGCCCTGCTCGCCCTCGGGTTCACCGACGGTGAGGTGGCCGACGACGTCCTGGTCACGCGCGTGCGCGGTGCCCTGGCCGCGGGCGCCGACCCAGGCGCCGCGGTGCGGTTCCTGGGCGGTGTCATGCGGGCGGCGCCGGACCTCATCCTGCACACCCCGGAGATGTTCGACGCCGTCGACGAGGCCTTGCGCGCACTGGAGGGTGATGCGTTCCTCGCGGTGCTCCCCGACCTGCGGCGGGCCTTCACGTGGCTGCGGCCCACCGAGACGCACCGGCTGGCCAAGCGGGTCGCGGAGCGGACCGGAGCGCGCGTCGACCAGGTGGACGTTCGAGTCGCGCTGTCCGAGGAGGACCTCGCCACCGGCCTTGCTCTGGACCGCGAGCTGGTGGCGGTGCTGGAGCGGGACGGCCTGGCCCACTGGGTTGCAGCAACTGACATGGAGAGTGCTGTGGGCGCCACCCCGGCAGGAGGAGAAGCATGAGCACGATCGATCGGACGCCGTCCGATCCGGCGGTGGACGCGTCATCGGCGTCGTCGTCGGCCGGGTTGGTAGCAGGACCGTCGGTATCGGACGGCGAGGCCGCCCGCCGCTGGCGTCTGGTCCTGGGCCGGTACGCCGCCGACGAGCTGCAGGTGGGCCAGCAGGACCAGGGTCTTGAGCGGTCCCTGCGGTACCTGTACGACCGCGAGTACACGGCCCGCGGGCACCGCGTCGGTCGGGGTGGACCAAACGGCGAGGGCGGCCGGAGCGGTGGCGGCGCAGGGCTGGGCGGTTCCCAGCCGCACGGCGTCGACGTCACCGCCCTTGGCTGGCTCAACGAGGCCGGCAGCCTGTTCCCGCGCGAGACCTTCGAGCGCATGCAGGTCGACGCCGTGAGCCGGTACGGCCTCACCGAGCTGCTCCAGGACGAGACCGCGCTCGAGACCCTGGAGCCGTCGCGCGAGCTCGCGGTCGCGATGCTGCAGGTGCGCGGTGCCCTGAACGACCAGGCCGCCAACGGCCTGCGCCGCATCATCCGCCGGGTCGTCGACGACGTCGTGAAGCGGCTGCGGCCTCGGTTCACTACTGCGGTCAACGGCCGCATCGACAGGTCGCGCCGCTCGATGCACCGTGTCGCGCGGAACTTCGACTGGAAGCGCACCCTGCGCGCCAACCTTGGCCGGGTCGACGCGGACGGCCGCATGATGGTGCAGGACGTCCGGTTCTCCGCGCGGGCCAAGCGCACCCTGACCTGGGACGTCATCCTGCTGGTCGACCAGTCGGGCTCGATGGCGCCCTCGCTGCTGTACTCCGCGGTGTGCGCCGGGATCCTGTCGGGGCTGCCCGGCATCAACGTGCAGCTCTACCTGTTCGACACCTCGGTGGTGGACATGTCGCACCTGGCCGCCGACCCCGTCGAGGTGCTGATGACCGCTCAGCTCGGCGGCGGCACCGACATCGCGCGCGCCGTGCGGCACGCCGAGCAGCAGGTCCGCAACCCGTCCCGGACGGTGGTGGCGCTGGTCAGCGACTTCTACGAGGGCGGATCGGTGTCGAGCCTGCTCACGACCGTGCGGCGCATGGCGTCGTCCGGCGTCACCATGCTCGGGCTAGCCGCGCTGGACGAGGCGGCCGAGCCCGTCTACGACCAGGGCACGGCCCGCAACCTGGCTGAGTGCGGCATGGAGGTCGCCGCGCTGACGCCCGAACGATTCGCCGAGTGGCTGGGGGAGGTGCTCTCGTGAGCGAGAAGAAGACCTATGCCTGGGCGGCGCCCTATGCCGGCCTGGACGACGACGCGCTCAAGGCGCTCGGCAACCCGGGCCTGCTGCGTCGTGCCCGCAAGGACACCGTGACCGAGGTGTCGCACGACGCCAAGGGCGCGGTGCTCGACGTGTCCGGGGTGACCGTACGTGTGGACGGCCGCGGTCCCGCGGCGGTCTCGTGCGACTGCCCGACGGCGGGTGTGTGCCAGCACGTGCTGACCGCGTGCCTCTGGGCGATCGAGATAGCACCCGAGGCGCCGCCGGCTGGTGCTGGACCGTCTGGTGCTGGGCAGTCTCGTGCTGGACAGTCTGGTGCTGGGCCGTCTGGTGCTGGACAGTCTGGTGCTGGACAGTCTGGCCCGGGGAACGCCGGTTCGACGTCAGTCGTGGCGCAGTCGGTGCCCAGGTCGGCGGGAGCGAGTGCGGAGCCGGGCGGTTCGGGCGAGCCCGCTGTGGGTGCTCCCGGTGCTCCGGATGCTCCAAATGCTGCGGCCAGGTTCGGATCGGTTGCTGGCGGAGCAACGGCTGCGAGCTCGGGCACGTCGGCGAAACGCGGCCCGACCCCGGCAGTGCTCAAGCGGCGCCGGGAGGCACTTGCGGAGGTACGCGACGTCGTCGGGCGGCTGATGTCGGGCGGCCTGTCCCACCTCGGCACCGACGATGCCGAGTCACTGGTCGCGCTGGCCGGCCGCGTGCGTGTCGCCGGGTTCGACCAGGTCGCACCGGAGCGCGTGGGCAACGTGCGGTTCGACGGGCTCATCCGGGTCGGCGGCGGCCTCGTCGCGGGTCTGGCCGGCCGCGACGACGCCGTCACCGAGTCGGACCTGCTCGACGTCCTCGCCGAGATCTGGGCGATGTGCGAGGCGCTGGAGCGTGCGACGGACCCGGTCGCTGCCGGAACCGGTGCCGCCGGTGCTGGCGTGGGCCCGGTCGGCGAGACCGGGCCAGGCAAGGCCGGGTCGGGCAAGGACGGCAAGACCGGGCCAGGCAAGGACGGCAAGGCCGGGTCGGGCAAGGACGGCAAGGGCAAAAATGCCGACGACGAGGTGGACATCGCGCGCTGGGTCCCGCTCGGGGCCCGGTGGTGGACCTCGCAGAGCGGCTCGCGTGGCCTGGCCTACCTGGGCTGGGACGCCGAGACCGAAGCGGGCGCGCACTCCGTGGCCGACGCCGGCCAGGTGCGGCAGGTCGTGACGGGACGCCCGTCGGGCACCGACCCGCGGTTCCAGCGCAGCTGGACGAGCCCGCTGCTGTGGAACCGGTCGCTGAGCACGCTGTGCGAGGGCGCGTTCGCCCTCACCAGGGTGCGCACTAAACCGGACGGCGGGCTCGGTGCCGGTGGCGCCCCAGTGCTCCAGCGCCTGGAGGGCGACGGGTTCGACCTCGACGAGCTCCGCGTGATCGCCGAGCGCACCGGCGCCGGGGTACAGCCGCGCGACGTCGTCGGGTTCGGACGCCGTCCGGCCAACGTCCGGATGGTGCTGGTCCGCGACGTCGGTGAGGTCGGCATCGACGAGGTGCGCCAGGAGCTGACACTTTCCGTCATCACGTCGGAGGGTGACACCCGGCTGCTGCGGCTGCCGGTTGCGGGCGAGCAGGCGGTCCAGACGCTGCTGTCGGTCCGGTCCAAGCTGGTCGCGGTGACGATCGAGCGACGCGAGGAACGGGACGAGCCGGTCGGCCTGTTCGTGCGCGACAAGAAGGGCGCGATCAGGCTGGTCAGCCCCACGATCACCCCTGCGTGGTCCCTCGAGACGAGCTACTGGGACTTCTGGCGCCGACGGCTGCGGAAGCTCAAGGCGCAGGCTTCCGCGGCCAGGTCGGTGCGTCCGGCGTCCGCTCCGCCGGCCCCGGTCCGCCGCGTGACACTGCTGCTCGGTGACGTCCTGCTGGCCGCCGCCGCGACGGGCCGCCCGGCGCTCACGACCCGGCAGCGTTCCGACGTCGAGCAGGCGCGCCTCCTAGCGCGAGACCTCGGGCTTGCAACGCTTGAGCGCACGGCCCAGGGGTTGCTGGCCGGCGACCTGACACCGCCCGCGGTGCTGCACGCGGCCTTCGTCGTGGGCCGAGCCCGCGCCGTGGCGGACGTCGCGGGCTGAGCGCCGGGTTGTGACCGACCGGGTGGTGACTCGCGGGTCGGAGCTCGGTCGATCGGGGTTCGGTCGATCGGATTACGGTCGGTCGAGCTCCGGCCAGTTGACGACGGCGTTGGGTCGACCGAGCTGTGGCCCGTCGACCGAACGCCGATCGACCGAACGCCGATCGACCGAACCCCGATCGACCGAACCCCGATCGACCGAGCTTCGATCCGTC
>NZ_KI911740.1:197600-201439 GCF_000515355.1 Promicromonospora kroppenstedtii DSM 19349
CGGCAGGCCCCGGCACGGCAGGCCCCGCCGTGCCCGGGCCTGGCACGGCCCCCGCCAACCCTCTCGACCCCTTCACCGAGCTCACCGCCCAGCTCCGTGCGATCAAGGACAGCACCGATCCCGGCCGGCTCCGGCTCCTGCTCGCGGCCGAGTCCGCGGGCGCGCTGGCCGCCGCCGAGATGCACCACGCCGGCCTGCCGTGGCGTGGCGATATCCACGACGAGATCCTCACCGATGCGCTCGGCCCGCGTCCGCGCCCGGGCGCGCGCCCGGCAAAGCTCGAGGCGCTGGCCCACCAGATCCGGACCGCACTGGACGCCCCGCCGACGCTCAACCCTGACTCCCACCCGGACCTGCTGCGGGCCATGGAATACGCGGGCGTCGGCGCGCGCAGCCTGCGCAAGTGGGAGCTGGAGAAGCTCGACCACCCCGTGATCGCGCCCCTCCTGGAATACAAGAGCCTCTACCGCCTCTACACCGCCAACGGCTGGAACTGGCTCGACACCTGGGCGCCCGACGGCCGCTTCCGCATGGAGTATGTCGTGGGCGGCGTGGTCACGGGCCGCTGGGCGAGTACGGGCGGCGGCGCGTTGCAGCTGCCGCACAACGTACGGCGCGCGGTGGTCTCCGACCCGGGCTGGACCTTCGTCGTCGCCGACGCCGCTCAGCTCGAACCCCGCGTGCTGGCGGCCCTGTCGCGCGACGAGCGCATGGCCGCCGCCGGCCGGTCCAAGGACGGGGCCAGCACCGACATGTACGCGGGGATCGTCGCGACCGGCGCCGTCGACTCCCGCGAGCATGCGAAGGTCGGCATGCTCGGTGCCATGTACGGCGGCACCACTGGCGTCAGCGCACAGGTGTTGCCCCGGCTCGCGCGCGCGTTCCCTCAGGCCATCGACCTCGTCGAGCGTGCGGCCCGGGCGGGGGAGCGCGGCGAGGTGGTCACCACCCGGCTCGGTCGCAGCTCGCCCCGGCCGGGCGAGTCCTGGGCCGCGGTCCAGGGCTCCGCGTTCGACGAGGACGCCGGCGCCGACGCCCAGTCGCGCGCCCGCAGCCAGACCCGGTCCTGGGGACGATTCACCCGGAACTTCGTGGTCCAGGGCACTGCCGCGGAGTGGGCACTGTGCTGGATCGCCTCCATCCGCCGTCGGCTCTGGGCTCTGGGGGAGGACACGTCGGACGGCGCCCGGCCCGGGCTCGCCCCCGCGCCGTTCGACCGCCGCCCGCACCTCGTGTTCTTCCTGCACGACGAGGTCGTGGTGCACGCACCGGCGGCGCTCGCCCGCCTCGTCGCGCAGGAGGTGCGGGCCGCCGCCGAAGAGGCGGGCCGGCTGCTGTTCGGCGACTTCCCGGTCGACTTCCCGCTCAGCGTGGCCGTGACGGAGAGCTACGCGGACGCGAAGGGCTGACCACCAAGCCCCGTCCGGCCAAGCCTTGTCCGGCCAAGTCCCGTCCGGCCAAGCCCCGTCCAGCCAAGTCCCGTCCGGCCGGGCCCCGCCCGCCAGCCCGCACCCGTCCAGCCCCTACCCGGTCCAGTCTCTACCCGTCCAGCACCGCCTTGAGCGACGCCTCCAGGATGTCCACGCCCCCGTGCAGGTCGTCCTCGCTGATCGTCAGCGGCGGCGCGATCCTGAAGATCCCGCCCATCCCCGGCAGCTGCACGATGTTCATGTGCAGCCCCCGCTCCAGGCAGGCCGTCGTCACAGCGTTGCCGAGGGCGTCCGCGGGAGTCTTGCTCGCCTTGTCCTCCACGAGCTCGACGCCCTGCAGCAGGCCGTGCCCGCGGACGTCGCCGACCACCTCGTACCGATCGCGCAGCTCCAGCAGCCGCCCGGTGAGCTGTTCGCCCAGCAGCGCCGCCCGTTCGACCAGGCCCTCCCGCTCGATCACGTCGAGCACGG
Source organism: Promicromonospora kroppenstedtii DSM 19349 (assembly GCF_000515355.1). Classification (GTDB taxonomy): domain Bacteria; phylum Actinomycetota; class Actinomycetes; order Actinomycetales; family Cellulomonadaceae; genus Promicromonospora; species Promicromonospora kroppenstedtii. Next base: position 199,502 of record NZ_KI911740.1, read on the forward strand.
TCAGCCCGACGGCCGCCGCCAGCGGGTCGGACACGTGCGTGGTGTAGAAGAGAAACCCCCGCTCGTGGCAGACCTGCTCGATCTCGGCGCTGGTCACGACGGCGGCCACCGGCAGCCCGGCGCCGAGCGTCTTCGACAGCGTCAGGATGTCGGGGACCACGCCGTCGCGCTCGAACGCGTACATGGTGCCCGTGCGGCCCAGCCCCGTCTGCGCCTCGTCCAGGACGAGCAGCATGCCGCGCTCCTCGCACATCTCCTTGAGGCGCCGGAGGTACCCGCGCGGCAGTTCGATGATCCCGCCGGACGACAGGATCGGCTCGACGACGCACGCGGCGAGGCTGCCGGCGGACTGCTGGTCGACCAGGGCGAACCCGTAGGCGAGCTCGGCCGCCCAGTCGTAGGACCCGTCGGCCGTCCGGAACGGGGAGCGGTAGGCGTTCGGCGTCGGCAGGGCGAGGTTGCCGGGGGTCGGTGGGCCGTAGCCGCGCCGTCCCGCGGAGAAGGTGGCGGACGCCGCCCCCTGGGTCATGCCGTGCCACGAGCGGTCGAACGAGACGATCTCGTACCGGCCCGTGTACAGCTTCGCCAGCTTGATCGCGGCCTCGTTCGACTCCGCGCCCGTGCTCAGCAGCAGCGCCTTGTCCAGCCCCGCTGGCAGTGTCGCGGTCAGCCGGTCGGCCAGCCCGAGGACGGGCGCGCTGAGCATGCCGCTGAACAGGTGGTCCAGCGACGCGACCGATGACGACACGGTCGCGACGATGTCCGGGTGCGCGTGCCCGAGGATCGAGCTCATCTGCCCCGACGTGAAGTCGAGGATCGGTGTGCCCTCGCTGTCGTACACGTACGAGCCCGCGGCGCGCTCGATCAGCCGCGGACTGAAGCTGGGTCCGTAGCGGATCAGGAGGCGGTCCGCCTCGTCCAAGAACGTCGTGTCCATCGCCATCCCTCTCGCCGTACTTCTTGTCAGCCCTGAGCCCCGAGCCCCGCGCCCCGAACGCTGAACCCTGAGCCGGATGCCATCCTCTGCCGCCCGGAAGCATCAGGACAAGCAAACAAAACCGGGGCACCATTCGTGATCAACGTACGGTCGCGGCTGCGCCCGGCCGCCGTGCAGCCCTACAGTCGCCGCATGCTCAACCCCCGGCGCCTCGAGATCCTGCGCGCGGTCCTGGCGGCAGGGTCGATCAACCAGGCGGCGCGGAACCTCAGCTACTCGCCCGCGACGATCAGCCAGCACATGACCGCGCTGGCGCGCGAGACGGGGCTGGTCCTGTTCGAGAAGCAAGGGCGCGGCATCGTCGCCACCGACGACGCGCGCCACCTCGCCGACCAGGCGCAGGCGCTCCTGGCCGACTTCGGCCGCCTCGAACGAGTGGTGGCGGACCTCCGCGCCGGTCACGGGCAGCACCTCGCCGTCGCGTGCTTCGCCTCCGCGGCCGAGCAGTGGATGCCGGCAGTCGTCCGGGCGGTGCGCGAGCTCCAGCCCAACCTCACCGTCGAGATCAGCCTGAACGAGCCGGTGGACGGTCGCGGACGCCGCCTGCCGGACCTCGACGTCCGGACCGAGCCCGCGGGCGGGACCGAGGTGCACCTCGAGGGTACCAGCGGCACGAGCTGACCGTCGAGGGCTTCGTGGCCGTGCTCCCGGCCACGCATCCGCTGGCCGCCGGCCCGGAGGTCAGTCTCCGCGACCTCGCCGACGAACCCTGGATCGACTACGACATCTACGACAGCCCGATCGGGAAGATCGTGCTCACCGCGTGCAGCGCCGCCGGTTTCGTCCCGCGGTACGCCGCCCGCCTGGACGACCACCGGGCCACGCTCCGCCTGGTGGCGGTCGGCGTCGGGGTGACGGTCCTGCCGCGCCTGGCCGTCACGGACCTGCCCGACGGCCTGGTCGTCCGGCCCGTGACCGGTCCCGCCGTGGCGCGCCGCATC
>NZ_KI911740.1:201539-203648 GCF_000515355.1 Promicromonospora kroppenstedtii DSM 19349
CCCGACGGCGCTCGTCGCGTCCCCGGCCGTGCGCGCCCAGGAGACGGCGGCCGCCGTCGGACGGCGCCTCGGGCTGCACGTCAGCACGGACGACCGGTTCGCCGAGTTCCGGTTCGGGCAGTGGGAGGGGCGCACGGTGCCGGAGATCGAGCAGGAGTGGCCCGGTGCACTGGCGCAGTGGCGCTCGACCGGCACGTTCGAGCCGCCGGGCGGCGAGTCGTACGCGCAGCTCGGCGCCCGCGTATGGGACGGGCTGGCCGAGCTGCTGGCAGGTGGCGTGGATCGCACCGTCGTGGTGGTGGGGCACGCCGGACAGATCCGGACCGCCGTCGGGCAGGCGCTGGGCGCGCCCGCGGCGACCTGGTCCCGGCTGCGGATCCCGCCGGCGTCGCTGTCGGTGCTGCGCCTGTGGCAGGACGGCAGCACCGAGGTGACCGCCGTCGGCGTCCCTACCGACGGCTGAGCTACCGACGGCTGAGCGCCCCCCGTGCGAACGCCGGGGCGAGCGGCACCAGGGCCAGCACCAGGACAGCCGGCAGGGCGAAGCCGAGCCGCAGGTTCTCGGCGCCGACGAAGCCGGTCAGCACCGAGCCGAGCAGCGCGCCCACGTAGTTGAACTGGTTGAAGCGCGCGATCACGGCGTCGGTGCGGGCGCGGTCGGGTTCGACGACGTCGCCCGTGCCCGACGCCGTGCCTGACACCGTGCCCCACGCGTTGGCCGACGCCGTGCCCGACGTGAGGCCGGACGCCTCGGCGGGCACAGCGCCGTCCGCCCCGCCGTCCGCCCGACCGGACGCGGCGCTGGATGCCGGGCCGGACACGGCATCGGATGCCGGACCGGACGCGATGCGCCCCGCCGCCGAGAAGCTGAGCGGCGCGACGAGGGCGACCGCCGCACCGAGGATCGTGAACCCGGCGACCGCGACCTGCCAGGTCGGTGCGAGCGCGACGAGGGTGAGGGCGCCGCAGGCCACGACCGCGCCGATCCGGAGCAGCAGCACCACACCGAACCGGGTCACGAGCTGCCCGCCCGCGAGGCGCACCACGATCGACGTCACGAGGTAGGGGAAGGTCGCCAGTGCGACGAGGTTGCCGGGCGCGTCGAAGGACCGCGCCAGGTAGACGGGGCCCCAGGCCGACGCCGTGGTGTCGACCATGTAGAAGACGACCAGTCCGGCCCCGACCAGCCAGATCGGCCGCCACGGGACCGGGGCGGGGGTGCTGCCCGGGGAACCGGCGCTCGGCGAACCAGAGCTCGGTATGCCAGAGCTTGGGATGCCGCCGCTCGGCGAGTGGACGCCGGGAGAGCCGGCCCCCGCCGTCGTCGGACCCGGGGTCGGACCCGGAACCGGGCTGACCAGCCCGGGCGCCCCCGCCCCGGACACGACCCGCGGGAGGAACCGCGCGAACGCGATCGCGAGCGGGACCACGGCCACGGCCGCGCCGACCTCGGGCGAGAGGCGCCCGGTGGCCAGGGCGATGATCGCGGCGGTGATGCCGCCGGTGGTCCAGTAGCCGTGGGACGACGGCAGGATGGGTCGGCCGTACCGGTGCTCGAGATCGACGGCCTGCATGTTCGTGGTGGCGTCGACCAGGCCGAGCGCGAGACCGTAGAGTGCGACCCCGCCCACGAAGAACGCCATCGCGGGAGCGACCGTGATCGTGGGGACGGCGACGACCATGAGGGCGAGCCCCAGGCGGAGCATCGGCGCACTGCCGATGCGGTGCGCAGCGCGCTCGGCGACCAGGGATCCGACCCCCGCGAGCAGCACCATCATGAGCAGCAGGAGCGACAGCGCCACCTCGTCCATGCCCCACTGCTCCAGGAACCGCGGCAGCCGGGTGGTGAGGCTGATGAAGACGAAGCCCTGCGCGAAGAACGCCGCGGCCACTGCGATTCGGGCGCTCGTCAGGCTGGTGATCCTCATGACCGCACATCCAACCGGTCGGTTGGCTCCGGCGCCAGGGTTTCGGCCCTCTTCCCTCTTTCGTGGCCTAAGTTTCTTCGCTTTCACCCGCCCGAAAGCGAAGAAACTTAGGTCTCGATGGAGAAGTTCGACCCGCGACCCGCGACCCCGCCGCCGCGACCCCGCCGCCGCGACCCCGCCG
>NZ_KI911741.1:0-1551 GCF_000515355.1 Promicromonospora kroppenstedtii DSM 19349
GGCCGGCAGCGCGGGCAGACGGCGCCGCCCTGCGCCACGTTGAACGCGTGGTGCGGGCCGGGCTCGCCACAGCGCGCGCAGTCCTCGAACGACGGCGCCCAGCCGGCCACCGCGAGCGCACGCAGCAGGTACGAGTCGAGCACCAGGCCGGCGTCGTGGTGCCGCTCCGACAGGGCCCGCAGGCCGCCGGCGAGCAGCCAGTACTGCTGCACCGCCGGCTCGTGCTCCTGCGCGACCAGCCGGTCGGCGGCCTCCAGCATCACCGTGCCGGACGTGTACAGGCCGTAGTCCTCGCTGATCGCACGGGCGTAGGCACCGATGGTCTCGACCTGCGTCACCGTGTCGAGCCCCATGCCGGGCCGCGGGCTGCGGCCGGTGTGGAGCTGCACGTCGACCGCCATGAACGGCTCCAGCCGCGCCCCGAACTTGGACGACGTGCGCCGCACACCCTTGCCTACGCCGCGCACCTTGCCGTGCTCGCGCGTCAGGAACGTGACGATGCGGTCCGCCTCGCCCAGCTTCTGGGTGCGCAACACGATCGCGTCGTCTCGGTACAGGGGCACAGAGACATTCTGCCCCCAGTCACCGACACTCCGGGACGCTCACCTCTCGACGAACCGGGTCCCGTCGGCCGTCAGCTCCGGCTCCCACACGAACCGGTGGATCACGTGCTTCTCCAGGATCCAGCGCGCCAGCAGCGCGACGCCGCCCCAGACCACGAAGAGCAGGAGGGTCTGCAGGAAGTTGATGCTGATCTTGTCGAACCCGCTCAGCGCCAGCGTGGGGATCAGGAAGATCAGGCCCAGGAACGCGGGCAGGAGCTGGATGCCGACCCACTGCACCACCGAGAGCATGTCGACCCGGCGCTCGGCGACCACGCCGTGGAAGTCCATCACGTTGACCACGTGGTCGGCGCGCCACTTGGCGACGTGCCGGGCCACCGTCCACTGCGCGTCGCGGGCGTCGAGGGCCGAGCTGCCCGAGGGCAGCCAGATCCCGAGGATCTGGTGGATCTCAGCGGGCGTCAGGTACCCCTTGTCGAGGATCGCGAGGCTGTGCACGGGCGGCTGCCGCGTGTTGGTCGGCAGCACCAGGGCGGCCAGGAACAGCAGCAGCCCGCCGGTCCCGAGCAGCCCCACGAGAGCATCCGGGAGCCACGGCAGGAGCAGGGTCGCGGTGGCGAACGCCAGGGCGCCGAGCAGCGCGCAGACGATGCGGTTCTTCATGGTCATGGTAGGTAGGACTTTACCGGCATCTCGTCGTGCGCCGGGGCGATACGTCCGTTTCGAGATCTAAGTTCCGGGGTCAGAAGAACAGCGTGTCCCGGCCGTCCAGGGGCCGGGAGACGATCCACCAGGCCGCGACCTGGAGCGCGAGGACCACGGGCAGCACCACCATCGCCACGACGCCGAGCGCCGCCATGGTGGGCTCGGAGACCGCGCCGTGGACGAGCCGCGGCCACGCCGCGATCGCCGTCCCGACCACGGGCGCGGCGACCATCACCGACGTGACGAGGACCGGCAGCGGCCCGCTGCGGCGCAGGCGCCAGGC
>NZ_KI911741.1:1651-3999 GCF_000515355.1 Promicromonospora kroppenstedtii DSM 19349
ACCAGGCGGGCGACGGCGACCTCGCGCGAACCACCGTCCGGCGTCCACACGACGGCCCGCGCGCCGAGCGCCGCGAACAGCCCGATCATCGACCCGGCGGGCAGCCCCAGCGCGAGGTTGCCGCCCACGGTCGCGGTCCGGGCGACCTTCGCCGACAGCGAGAGCGCCGAGACGCACTCCCGCACGATCCCGAGCCCGCGATACGGGCCCTGCGCACCGAGCGCACCCGGCCCCGCGACCAGCTCCGCCAGGCTGCACGTGCCGGACACCCGCAGCCCGGCCCCCTCCACGGACCACGGCTCCCAGCCGAGCCCGGTGAGGTCCACCAGGCCGGTCACCCCGGCGTGCAGCGGCTCGGAGTACAGGAACGTGCCCCCGCCCAGGAACACCTCGCCGGGCCGCAGCACGCAGTCGGCGCGGGTCCGCGCCACGCGCACGGTGTCGATGTCCAGGTCCACGGTCCGCGTCTCACCTCTCGTCGATCTCGCGCAGCAGCTCGTACCGGGCGTCGATCGCCTCGACGCGGGCGGTCGAGCCGTCGAGCACCTCGTGCACGCGGTCCGACAGCATCGCCACGACGCTGACCGGCGCCACCAGCGAGTCGTACGCGCCCTGCGTGCTGATCGGGCACTCGATCCACCAGGTCACGGAGCCGGCGAGGTGGCGCAGGCTGGAGTCGGCGAGCAGCAGCACACGGACGCCGTCGGCCAGCAGGGCCTCGACCATCTCGCCCACGCGGAACGCGTGCCGGCGGATCGAGACCACCACGACGACGTCGTCGGGGCCGAGGCCCACGAGGTCGTCGGCGAGCGACTGGCCGGGGCCGGGCGCCAGGTGCACGCGTCCGCGCACCTGGACCAGGTTGCGCCGCAGCTGCGTGGCCGGGCCGAGCGAGCCCCGGCGGCCGACGACCACCACGTCGCCCGCGGTCGCCAGGGCCTCGGCGATCTGGTCGAGCGTCGCGTCGTCGAGCGCGGCGTAGACCTTCTCCAGGTTCCTGACCTCCTGCTCCAGCCGTTCGCGCAGCCCGGGCGAGGGGTCCACGGCGATGGGCAGGCCGCGCCCGCGCTGGGCGCGCAGGTCCTCGCGCAGCCCCTCGAAGTCCTCGTAGCCGAGCTTGCGGAACAGCCGGCTCATCGTGGCCTTGGAGACGCCCGCCAGGGCGGCGAGCTCCGTGGCGCGGTAGGTGCCGAGGTCGCCGAGGTGGTCCAGCAGGGCGTCCGCGGCGCGACCCTCCTGCGGGGACAGGTCTCGGTAGCCGGCGGCGATGCGGTCCTCGAGCGGGCGGTCCGCGAGCGACGTCATCGGGCCTCCTCCGCGAGCGCCAGCACGGCCGCGGTGTACGCGTCCAGCGCGAGGTCCACGTCCTCGGGCTCCACGTGCTCGTCCGGGTGGTGGCTGATCCCGTCGCGGCAGCGCACGAACAGCATGCCGACATCGGTCACGGCGGCCATCGCCATGCCGTCGTGCCCCGCGGGGCTCCACAGCCCGAGCGGGTCGGACGATGTCGTGGTCGCCTTGGTGATCCCGGACGCCACGGCCCGGCTGAGCCGCGGGGCGCAGGTGGTCGACGGCGCCCGGTGGGTCTCGGTGTGCTCGATCGTCACGCCCCGCGCGTCGGCGATCTCACGGCCGGCCGCCGCGATCTGGTCCCACAGACCGTCGCGGTCGGCGTCGGTGCGCCCGCGCAGGTCGAGGGTCAGCTCGGCCCGGCCGGGGATCACGTTGACGGCGCCGGGCTCGACATGAATGTCGCCCACGGTGGCGAGGCAGCCGGCCGCCCGGGCCAGTTCCTCGATGCGGGTGACCAGGTGCGCGGCGGCGACCAGCGCGTCGCGGCGGCGGTCGAACGGCGTGCCGCCCGCGTGCCGGGCCTCGCCGGTGACGGTGAGCACGAACCGGCGTGCCCCGGCGATGGTGGTGACGTAGGCGAGCGGCAGGTCGCGGTCCTGGAGCACCGGCCCCTGCTCGATGTGCGCCTCCAGGTAGCCCACCAGGTCGGCGGGGCGGCGGGCGGCGTCGCCCACCCGGTCCGGGGGCAGGCCGAAGCGCGCGAACGCCTCGCGCAGGGTCACGCCGTCGGCGTCGGCCTGGTCCCACCAGGCCTCGTCCCACTGGCCCGACGCCGCGCAGCTGCCCAGCAGCGCCTTGCCGAACCGGGTGCCCTCCTCGTCGGAGAACCCCACGACCTCCAGGGCGAACGGCAGGGCCTGGCCCCGCAGCCGGTGCGCGACGGCGATCGCGAGCACCACGCCGAGCATGCCGTCGTAGCGCCCGGCGTCGGGCACGGTGTCGAGGTGCGAACCGAGCACGAGCGCGGGCTCGCCCGGGGTGCCGGGCCGCTGGGG
>NZ_KI911741.1:4099-5301 GCF_000515355.1 Promicromonospora kroppenstedtii DSM 19349
GCTCGACGGGCGCCGCCGCGAGCCACGCCGGGTTGCCCGCACCGACGCGCTGGCCGGCCACGGCGAACAGGTCCTTCACCGCCACGCTCTCGCCGTCGAGCACGCCGGGGCCGGTCGGGGCGAGGAGCGGACCGGGTTCGGGCCGGACGCGCCACACGCTGAGGTCGAGAGCCATGCGCCCATGCTGCCAGGCCGAACGAACCAGCAGGTCAGACGATACGACGCGGCGGAGCGGGTGAACTCTGGGGCTACCCCTTCTCGGGCCTGCCGCCCTGTGCGATCCTGCGAGACCGGGACGGCCACCCGGCGCCCCTGCCGTCCGTCCGATCGGGGTGTCACGCCATGCTGCAAGGACTCGGACTGTCCGGGACCGCTGAGTCGGTCTACCTCCAGATGCTCCGGGACCGCGACGCGGGGCCGGACCTGCTCGCGGCCGCGCTCGGGATCGACGAGGCGCAGGTCCGCGACGCGCTGGACGAGCTGGCCCGCCTGATGCTCGTCGAGGAGTCGTGGGCGGGCGACGAGGGGTTCCGCCCGGTCAGCCCGGAGGTCGGGCTCGCGGCCCTGCTCGCCCGGGAGCAGGCGCACGTCGCGCGGCGCAACCAGGAGATCGAGGAGGGCCGCGTGGCGCTCGCCCGGCTCGTCTCCGAGCTGCAGAACGTGCGCCGGGGGCCCGACGTCGAGGTGCTGGGCACCGCCGAGGAGGCACGCGACCGGCTCACGACGCTCACCGCGGCATGCACGCACCAGCTGTGCACGTTCGTGCCGACGCGAGCCACGTCGTCGCGTGCGCTGGAGTCGAGCCGCGCACTGTCCCAGGTGCTGCTGGACCGCGGGGTGCGGATGCGCACCGTCTACCTGGAGAGCATCCGCAACGACCAGCCCACCTGGGACCACGCGACGTGGCTGCGCAACAACGGCGCCGAGGTGCGGCTGGCCGCGACCATCCCGGTGCGCCTGCAGATCATCGACCAGGACCACGCGATGGTCCCCCTGGCGGACGCCGAGTCCGGGTCGGGTGCGGTCGTGATGACGTCCCCCGGGGTGGTGGCCGCGCTGATGGCCCTGTTCACGCAGACCTGGCGGTCGGCCACGCCGCTCGGCGCGGACCGGCGGCGGGACCACGACGGCCTGTCGGTGCAGGAGCGCGAGCTGCTGCGGCTGTGGGCCAAGGGCGCGACCGACGAGGCGGCGGGCCGGCG
>NZ_KI911741.1:5401-8036 GCF_000515355.1 Promicromonospora kroppenstedtii DSM 19349
CAGGTGCGGCTCGGCGGCGTCGTACCGGCCGTCGAACATGCGCTGCTCCCAGCGCCAGCGGTCCCCGCCCTCGTACGCGGTGAGGCCGCCGTTGCTGGTGCCGGTCTCGAACTGGGAGCGCCACACGCGGTCGTGGGCGAGGCGCTCGATCAGCGTCTCGCTGCCGTCGGCGACCAGTCGGTCGGGGTGGAAGTTGATGGTGACCGGCCAGTTCATGCGTGCATGATAGTTGGGGTCCCTCGCAGCCTCGGCACTCGGCATCGAGATCGGCCCAGGCCTGAGCCGATCTCGATGCCAACTACCGAGTCTGCGGGGCAAACTGCCGCGTCAGACCGCCGCGCGCTCCGCGCGGTTGACCGCCGACACGATCGCCTTCAGCGACGACAGCGTGATCGACGGGTCGATGCCGACGCCCCACAGGACGTCGTCGCCCACCGCGCACTCGACGTACGCCGCCGCGCTGGCGTCGCCGCCCTCGGACAGGGCGTGCTCGGTGTAGTCCAGCACGCGTACGTCCACGCCCACCTGCGCGATCGCGTTCACGAAGGCGTCGATCGGCCCGTTGCCGGTGCCGGTCAGGGTCAGCTCCTTGCCGCGGTCGGTGACGTCCACCTCGAGCGTGTCCTGCTCGCCCTCGGCGGAGACCGCCCGGGTGCCGCGCAGGGTCAGCCGGCCCCAGTGCTCCAGGCCGGAGGGCGCGTTCTCCTCGACCGGCAGGTACTCGTCGGTGAAGATGCGCCAGATGTCCGCGCCGGTGACCTCGGTGCCCTGCTCGTCGGTCACCTTCTGCACGGCGTGCGAGAACTCGATCTGCAGCCGGCGCGGCAGGTCCAGGTTGTGCTCGCTCTTGAGCAGGTAGGACACGCCGCCCTTGCCGGACTGCGAGTTCACCCGGATCACGGCCTCGTAGGACCGCCCGACGTCGCGCGGGTCGATCGGCAGGTACGGCACGCCCCAGTCCAGGTCGTCGACGCCCACGCCGGCGGCCTCGGCCCGCCCGGCCATGTGCTCGAAGCCCTTCTTGATGGCGTCCTGGTGCGAGCCCGAGAACGCCGTGAACACCAGGTCGCCCACGTAGGGGTGCCGCTCGTGGACCGGCATCTGGTTGCAGTGCTCGACCGTGCGGCGGATGCCGTCGATGTCGGAGAAGTCGATCTGCGGGTCGATCCCCTGCGAGAACAGGTTCATGCCCAGGGTCACCAGGTCGACGTTGCCGGTGCGCTCACCGTTGCCGAACAGGCAGCCCTCGATGCGGTCGGCGCCGGCCAGGTAGCCGAGCTCGGCGGCGGCCACGGCCGTGCCCCGGTCGTTGTGCGGGTGCAGTGACAGGATCACGTTCTCGCGGTGGGCCAGGTGCCGGCTCATCCACTCGATGGAGTCCGCGTACACGTTGGGCGTGGCCATCTCGACGGTCGCGGGCAGGTTGATGATGACCTTGCGCTCCGGCGTCGGCTCGAAGACCTCGATGACCTCGTTGCAGATGCGGACCGCGAACTCCAGCTCCGTGCCGGTGTACGACTCCGGGGAGTACTCGTAGTAGATCCGCGTGCCCGGGACGGTCTCCTCCAGCTTGCGGCACAGCTTCGCGCCGTCGAGCGCGATGTCCACGATGCCGTCCTGGTCGGAGCGGAACACGACCTCGCGCTGCAGCACCGACGTCGAGTTGTACAGGTGCACGATCGCCTGCTTGGCGCCCGTGATCGACTCGTAGGTGCGCTCGATGAGGTGGGCCCGGGCCTGGGTCAGCACCTGGATCACCACGTCGTCGGGGATCCGGTTCTCGTCGATCAGCTTGCGCACGAAGTCGTAGTCGGTCTGGCTGGCAGACGGGAACCCGACCTCGATCTCCTTGTAGCCCATCTGTACCAGGAGCTCGAACATGCGCAGCTTGCGCTCCGCGTCCATCGGCTCGATCAGGGCCTGGTTGCCGTCCCGCAGGTCCACCGCGCACCAGCGCGGGGCCTTCTCGATGCGCTTGGCGGGCCACGTGCGGTCGGGCAGCTCGAGGTGGATCTGCTCGTGGAAGGGCCGGTACTTGTTTGTCGGCATGCCCGACGTCTGCTGCGGGTTGTCCTCGATGATCCCGCCTGCTGCGCCGTGCACGGCTGTCTCGTGAACTCCGCCGGGGGTGGTGGCGGTGATGCTGTTCTCCATCATGTGTCCTTCGCTCGGTGAGGTTGGCCGGCACACCAAGCCTCCGCGACGAGGGACCGGCCTGTCTAGGCCTCGTCGCGGCAGCGAAGGAGAAGGATCACCGTGAGACGCACGCCGTCACTGTACCCCTGGTCCGGACCGGGAGCGCCAACCACGCCCACGATCCGGACCTGACCCCGCTTGCAGGAGCGACGCCCCGCGCACACGTGTCAGACGTACGGGTCACCGGGGTGACCCGTACGTCTGACACGTCGGGGGTCAGCGGCGGCTGCGGAGCGCCGCGTCGACCTGGGGGTCGCCCAGGGCGCCGAGCCAGTCCAGCAGTGCCGGGTAGGTCGACGGGTTCGCCGCGACCTGGGGCCGCAGGTGCGGCGACTCCTGCACGATCTTGGCCAGGTCCGCGAGCGGCGTGGCCGGGTCGAGCGCCTGGGCGGCGCTCCACCGGCCGCCGGCCACCACGGGCGGCAGCACCGCGGTGTGC
>NZ_KI911741.1:8136-8288 GCF_000515355.1 Promicromonospora kroppenstedtii DSM 19349
GACGTAGTCGTCGAGCAGGTCGTGGACGCCGGCCGCGGTGTCGGCGTCCGCCATCGCGACCAGCGCGCCCGGGTCGGCGGCGGCGAAGTGCTCGGGCTCCAGGAACGAGTCCGGGTAGCAGTAGGTGGTGCGCTCCAGCACGTGCGGGCGCA
>NZ_KI911741.1:8388-8520 GCF_000515355.1 Promicromonospora kroppenstedtii DSM 19349
CACCGCCTCGCCGACCACGCGGGCGTCCAGGAACCCGTCCGTCGTGTACCCGGCGCCGACCTTCCGCGCCACGTCGACGATCGCCGGGCCGCGGAACTCCGGGCGGGCGGCCACCTCGTCCACGTGCAGCCG
>NZ_KI911741.1:8620-11432 GCF_000515355.1 Promicromonospora kroppenstedtii DSM 19349
GGCTCGCGGAGCAGCCCACCCACCTCCAGGCCGTCGGCCAGCGGGATGGTCACGGGGGTCTCGCGGACCTCGTGGTCGCCGGGCTGCCCGGCGTCGGGCGAGGCACCCCCGATCGCGGTCGAGGTGGTGCTCAGGTCGAGGTGGTTCGTGACCGGTTCCGGCTCCCAGGCCGGTCCCGCGACGGCGCCCGTGACGGCCAGGGCGACCAGGATCGCGGCGGAGGTGGCGACGGTCCTGAAGAACACCTTCGGATGCTACTCCCGGCACCTTGGCTTCACTCGGGCGGACGCGCGGCGAGCATCTCCTGCGTGTCCCACGTCAGGGCGCCGGATGCCAGGTCGGCGACGACGCCGCGCACCCAGTCCAGCTCGGCGCGGGTGGCGACGAGCAGGTGCTCGTGCTCCAGCAGGAGCACGCGCGGCAGTCCCCACTCCTCGGCGTCGGCGGCCTCCCGCTCGGCGTCGGCCAGCGTGGCCTCGAGCGCGGTGGCGCGCTCGGCGAGGCGGTCGCGCACCAGATCGGGCCCGGTGATGGCGAGCACGGCCAGCACCGCCCGGAACTCCGGGAACTCGCGTGCGGGGGTCGCCAGCGCGGCGTCCATCCAGCGGCGCAGGGCGGCGGAGCCGTCGTCGGTCAGGGCGTAGACGATCCGGGCCGGGCCGGCGTCGGCCACCTGCTTCTCGTGCACCTCGATGAGGCCGTCGCGCAGCAGGCGCTCGATCGCCTGGTAGACGCTGTTGGAGCGTGCCACGTTGACGACGTCGTCCTTGCGCCGGGTCTTGATCAGCCGCTGCATGCGGTAGGCGTGCATCGGCTCCTCGGCGAGCAGCGCGAGCAGCACCATGGCGAGCGGCGAGCGCGGCCGGGAGTCCTGGGTCACGGCGCCCAGCCTAGGCGGCGGTACGGGATCGGCTGCTCGACGGCATCTTGCCATCTTATGGTTAACCATTTTATGGTTACGAGATGAGAGCAATCATCGTCGGAGCGGGCATCACCGGGCCCGTGACCGCCATGGCCCTGCAGAAGGCGGGCATCGACGCCGTGGTCCACGAGGCCTACGACCGCACCGCGGACGGCGTCGGCGCCTACCTCAACCTCGCCCCGAACGGGCTCGCCGCCCTGCGCGTGCTGGACATCGACCCGCACGACCTCGGCGGTTTCGACACGCCGGCGCTGGAGCTGCGTGGCTCGGGCGGCCGGCTCCTGGCCCACCTCGCGATGGGTCGAGACGACGGCCCGGGCACGGTCAGCCAGACCGTCAGGCGCTCGGACCTCTACACGCGGCTGCGCGACGAGGCCGTCCGGCGCGGCATCCCCGTCGAGTACGGCAAGCGCCTGGTGGACGCCGCGGCGGTGCCCGGCGGCGGCGCCGTCGCCTCCTTCGCGGACGGGAGCACCGCCGAGGGCGACCTGCTGGTCGGCGCCGACGGGCTGCACTCCCGCACCCGCACGATCCTCGACCCGGGGTGCCCCCCGCCGCGCTACACCGGGCTGCTGAACACCGGTGGCTACGCGTCGGGCGTCTCCGTCGACGCACGCGAGGGCGTGTTCACGATGATCTTCGGCCGGCGCGCCTTCTTCGCCTACGTCCAGCGCGCTCCGGGCGACGTCTGGTGGTTCGCGAACGTGCCGCGCGCCCGCGCGGCGTCCGACGACGAGCTCGCAAGCTGGACCCCGGACCGCTGGCGGGCCGAGCTGGAGCGCCTGTTCGCCGACGACGCCGGCCCCGCGCTGGAGCTGATCGCCGCGACGCCGCGGGTCATCAGCCCGTGGAACACGCTGGACCTGCCCAAGGTGCCCGTCTGGCACCGGGGACCCATCGGGCTGGTCGGCGACGCCGCGCACGGCATCTCGCCGACGTCGGGCCAGGGTGCCTCGCTCTCGATCGAGGACGGCGTGCTGCTCGCCCGCCTGCTGCGGGACCACGGCGACCCCACCGCTGCGTTCGGGGCGTTCGAGGCGCTGCGCCGGGGGCGGGTCGAGAAGCTGATCGCGCAGGCCAAGCGCACCTCGAACCAGAAGATCCCGAACCCGCTGACCCGGGTGCTGCGTGACCGCGTGATCCTGCCGCTGGTGAGCCGGGCCGCGGCCCGCAGCACCAAGGACTGGGTGACGGACTACCGCATCGACTGGGACGCCCCGGCAGACCGCCTCCCGGCCTGACCCGGCCGCCGGCCGTGACCCAACCCTCGTCGGCAGATCCTCTTCGAGACCTAAGTTTCTTCGCTCTCGACCTCCACAAAGACAAGAAACTTAGGCCTCGAAGAGAACGGGCCCGGGCGGGCGGGACAGGTCCGGCCCCCTCGGGTCAGGCCGGGGCGCCGTGGCGGCCCGAGCCCGCCGCGAAGGCCGCAGCGCCCGCATCGGCGTCCGCCGACAGGGAACTCTCGCCGTGCCTCCATTCCTGGGCCAGGGCGTCCGCCTCGGGAAGGCCCCACTGGTCCAGCACCGAAGCCCGGTCCTCGCGCAGGCAGACCTGTGGAAACGCCGCGAGCGACGCGGCCAGCGCCACCGCCGCCGGCACCGCCTGCCCCGCGGGCACCACACGGTTGGCCAGCCCGATGCGCAGCGCCTCGTCGGCCTCGACGGACCGCCCGGTCAGGATCATGTCCATCGCGTGCGACTGCCCGATCAGCCGCGGGAGCCGCACCGTGCCGCCGTCGATCAGGGGCACGCCCCAGCGGCGGCAGTAGACGCCGAACACCGCGGTCTCGTCGGCGACCCGCAGGTCGGCCCACGCGGCGAGCTCCAACCCACCCGCCACGGCGTGCCCGGAGACGGCGGCGACCACCGGCTTGGTGAGCCGCAGCCG
>NZ_KI911741.1:11532-11619 GCF_000515355.1 Promicromonospora kroppenstedtii DSM 19349
CGACGGCGGGCACGTGGCCCGTGTTGGGGTCGCGCTTCAGGGACCGCCGCGCGAACCAGGCGATACCGGCGACGACGACGCCGAGCA
>NZ_KI911741.1:11719-19723 GCF_000515355.1 Promicromonospora kroppenstedtii DSM 19349
GGGTCGGCCCCATGGGCCCGTCGCCGTCGGCCGCTGCGCGGTTGCCGCTGGGTGTGCCGAACGCCTTGAGGTCGGCGCCGGAGCAGAACGTGCCGCCCGTCCCGTACAGCACGGCGGCCGTGGCGGCGTCGTCGGCGTCGAAGGCCCGGAACGCGTCGGCGAGCGCCGCGGCCGTGGGGCCGTCGACGGCGTTGCGCCGCTCGGGGCGATCGATGCCGATCAGGGTGACGCTGCCCTCGTGGGTGACCAGGACGCTCACCGGCGGCCCTCCCACAGGGGCTCGCGCAGGGCGCGGCGCAGCACCTTGCCCACCGGCGAGAGCGGCACCGAGTCGACGGCGCGCACGACCTTGGGCACCTTGTACCCGGCCAGCTTGTCGCGGACCGCGGCCTGCAGCGCCGCCTCGTCGACGACGGCGCCGGGCGCGGGCACCACGAACGCGGTGACGGCCTCGACCCAGGTGTCGTCGGGCGCGCCGACGACGACGGCCTGCGCCACTCCCGGCTGGGCGAGCAGCACGTCCTCGACCTCACGCGGGTAGACGTTGTAGCCGCCGGTGATGATCATGTCGCTGCGCCGGTCCACGAGGTAGAGGTAGCCGCGCTCGTCGGTGCGGGCCATGTCGCGGGTACGCAGCCAGCCGTCGCCGGCGAACATCTCGGCGTTCAGCTCGGGGGCGGCGTGGTAGCCGGCCATCGTGAAGGGCGAACGCACGCGGATCTCGCCGATCTCGCCGGGCGCGACCGGCACGCCGTCGTCGTCGGTCACGACGATCTGGGCGTCGAGGGCGGGCTGGCCGCACGAGCCGAGCAGGGTGGCGTCGCCGTGGTCCTCGGCGTCGAGCACGGTCAGGCACAGGGGCGCCTCGGTCTGGCCGTAGTACTGCGCGAACCTGGGGCCCCACACGTCCATGGCCTGCTCGATCACGGGGCGCGGCATGGGGCTGGCCCCGTAGATCGCGGTGCGCAGGGAGGCGACGTCGGCCTTCTGGGCGACGCCCGACGAGAGCAGCATGCCGATCATGGTCGGCACCAGGTTGATCTCGGTCGCGCGGTACCGGGCGATCGCGTCGACGTAGCCCTGCGGCTCGAACCCGGACAGCACCACGGACTCGCCGCCGCGCAGCCAGTAGGGCAGCACGAACGTGCCGCTGGCGTGGATCAGGCTGGCCGCGTGCAGCATGACCGAGTCGCGCGCGGGGCCGACCAGGTTGGTCAGGATGTTCGTGACGATCGCGGCGTAGCTGGCCTGGGTGTGCTCCACCGCCTTGAGCGTTCCCGTGGTGCCCGACGTGTACAGGAGCAGGATCGGGTCCTGCGGGTTCGCGGGCAGGTTCGGGTCCGTGGTCGGGACGTCCTCCATGGCGACCAGCAGGTCCGGGCCGCCGGCGGCGCCGGGCACGCCGAGGCCCAGCGTGGTGACACCGTGCGCGGCGGCGAGCTCGCCCGCCCGCTCGGCCAGGGCGGCGTCGTGCACCAGCAGTCGCGCCCCCGTCTCGTCGAGCATGCGGCCCTGCTCGACAGCGGACAGCCGCGCGTTCAGCGGCACCCGGGTGACCCCCGCCTTGAGGCAGGCGAAGTCCATCGCGATGGACCACAGGCCGTTGCCCATCAGCAGCGCCACCCGCGAGCCCGGCTCCGCGCCGTGGGCGTGCAGCACCCGCGCCATGGCGTTCGCTGCTGCGTCCACCTGCGCGTATGTCAGCGACTCGTCGCCGAACCGGACTGCGGTGCGCGGCCCGAACCGGGCTGCCCCGCGGCGGACCAGGTCAACGGTGAGCATGCTCTCCTCCACGGAAGGTGTCCGGTAAATACCTTTCGTGACGGTACTACCCGGTCAGCTCCACGCGGAAGGGCACCCCGGCCACGTCACACTCAGCGCACCTCGTAGATCTCCGTGCCCGACGAGCGCGCCCGCCGGTAACGGACCGGCAGCGCCTGCGGGTGCCGCACCCACGGCGACGGCACCCACGCCAGGTCGTGGTCCTCGACCGCCAGCTCCAGGTCGAGCTCGGTCAGCAGGCGGTTGATCGCCACGCGCGCGATGATCCGCGCCTGCCGCGACGCCGGGCAGCGGTGCGGGCCCACGCCCCAGGCCAGGTGCGCGCGGTTGCCGACCTCGTCCCACATGTTGCCGGTGTGCACCAGCGGGTCCTGGTTGGCCGCGGCGACGGCCATGACCAGGGCGTCGCCCTTGCGGATGAGCTTGCCGTCGATCTCCAGGTCGTTCATCGCGTACCGGGGCAGCGGCGGGTTCGCGGCGGGAGCCTCGCGCCACAGCACCTCGTCCAGCACCTCGTCCAGGGCGATCCGGCCGCCGGTCCAGCGCGCCGCGAACCGCTGGTCGGTGAGCAGCAGCCGCAGGGTCAGGGCGATCCACGCGGTGAGGAACTCGCTGGCGGCGATCAGCGGCACGGACATCGAGTCGGCGACCTCGCGGTCGTCGTGGAAGCTCGGGTGCCGCACGAACGACGACGTCAGGTCCGTGCCCGCCACCTCCTTGCGGGCCTGGACGTGCGCCATGAGGTTGCGGCCCATCCGGTCGCGTGCCTCCGCGGCCTCGCCGGTGTGGTCCATGATGTGCGCCGAGTCGACCATCATCTGGTCGGCGGTCGCGGGGTCGAACCCGAACAGGGACGTCACCGCGAGGAAGCCGACCTTCTTGGCCCAGTCCGCCACGAGGTCGGCCTCGCCGCCCTGGCCGAGGCCCTCGATCAGCCGGTTGCAGACCTCCTCGACCTGGGCCACGACCAGCTTCTCGGGCAGCGCCTCCAGCCCGTCGTCCAGCGGCTGGCGCAGCCGACGACGCCGCTCGCCGTCATGGTGGTAGGAGGAGTTGCGCGGCTCGCGCGGCGAGATGCCGAGCAGGGCCGAGCGCTCCGACAGCAGGCCGTCGTAGTGCCAGCGCCAGTTACGGGGGTCCCGGGAGAACTGCGACTCGTTCCGCGTGATCTCGCAGATCTCCGCGTGCCCCATCACCAGCCAGGCCGGCACGCCCGGTTCCATGTCGACGGGCGCCACCACGCCCCATCTGCTGCGCAGGACGTCGTAGATCTCCTGCGAGTCCATGCCGCCCGTGGTTGCCGACAGGGGGGTGAGCCCGCTCAGGCTCGTGAGCTCGACGGGGGACGTCCGAGCGACCACTCTCTCCATGCGGCAATCACAGCACAGTGTCCGTAATGCCCGTAATCCTGGCTGCGATATTCGGACCGGTCAGAGGTCGTCGGGGTCCAGGCCCGGGCAACCAGCAGCCGCCGTCAGAAGCCCAGCCGCCGCAGCTGCTTCGGGTCGCGCTGCCAGTCCTTGGCGACCTTGACGTGCAGGTCCAGGTACACGCGCTGGCCCAGGAGCTTCTCGATTCCGCGCCGCGCCTCGGTGCCGACGGTGCGCAGCCGGGACCCGCCGCGGCCGATGACGATCGCCTTCTGGGAGTCGCGCTCCACGAACAGGTTCACGCGCACGTCCAGCAGCGCGGGCCGGCCCTTCTCCGGGTCGCCCGAGCCCTCGCGCTCCACGATCTCCTCGACGACCACCGCGAGGGAGTGCGGCAGCTCGTCGCGCACGCCCTCCAGCGCGGCCTCGCGGACCAGCTCGGCCACCATGACGGCCTCGGGCTCGTCGGTCAGCTCGCCGTCCGGGTACAGCTCGGGGCCCTCGGGCAGGTGCGAGACGAGCACGGACTCCAGCGTGTCGACCTGGTAGCCGTCCTTCGCGGAGACGGGCACGATGTCGGCCCACTCGCGGTCCACCGACTTGGCGAGCTGCTCGACGGCGATGAGGTGCTCCATCAGGTCGTTGCGGGGCACCAGGTCGGCCTTGGTCACCACGGCGACGACGGGCACGGCGCGGCGCCCGGTCATCAGCTCGGCGAGCTGCGCCGCGATGTACCGGTCGCCGGGGCCCACCTTCTGGTCCGCGGGCAGGCAGAACGCGATGACGTCCACCTCCGAGAGCGTGTCCCGCACCAGGTCGTTGAGCCGCTCGCCCAGCAGGGTGCGCGGGCGGTGCAGGCCGGGCGTGTCCACCAGCACGAGCTGGGCGTCCTCGCGGTGCACGATGCCGCGGATGGTGTGCCGCGTGGTCTGCGGCCGTGCCGACATGATCGCGACCTTCTGCCCCACCAGCGCGTTCGTCAGGGTCGACTTGCCCGCGTTGGGACGGCCCACCAGGCAGGCGAACCCGCTCCGGTGTGCGATGGTCTGTTGCCCTGCGGGCTGATCGCTCATGAGGTCACTTCCTTCTGGTCACGCTTCTGATCACGGTGGTCGTGCTGGTCGAGACCACCGTTGCTGTCCTCCGGCTCGCCTGCCGGTTCCGTGCGGTGCACGAGGATCGTGGAGAGCTGCTTGCGCCGCCCCTCGATCCGTTCCGCCTCCAGGTGCACGCCGCCGACCTCGACGGACGCCCCCGCGAGCGGCACCTTGCCCAGCGCCTTGGCCAGCAGGCCGCCGGCGGTGTCCACGTCGTCGTCGTCCAGGCGCAGGTCGAACAGGTCGCCGAGCTCGTCGACCGGGAGGCGGGCCGGCACGCGGAACGTCCCGCCGCCGAGCTCCTCGACCTCCTGGACGGGCACCGTGTCGTGCTCGTCGGTGAGCTCGCCGACGACCTCCTCCAGGAGGTCCTCGATGGTCACCAGGCCGGCGACGCCGCCGTACTCGTCGACGACGAGCGCGATGTGGCTGGCCGAGGCCTGCATCTCGCGCAGCAGGTCGTCGATCGGCTTGGACTCGGGCACGAAGACGGCGTCGCGCGCGACGTCGGAGGCCGGGCGCCGGGAGGGCTCCCGGGCGCCCCTGCCGCCGTCGTCGACGGGCCAGTGCACCGCGGCCACGACGTCCTTGAGGTAGGCGACGCCGACGACGTCGTCCACCGACTCGCCGACCACGGGTACCCGCGAGAACCCGGAGCGCAGGAACAGCCGCAGCACCTTGTCGAGCGACGTGTCGGCCGTGACGGTGACCATGTCGGTACGGGGCACCATGACCTCGCGCGTGATGGTGCCGCCGAGCTCGATGACCGACCGGAGCAGCTCGCGGTCGGACTCCTCGAAGGCGCTGGACTCCCCCACCCGGTCCGCGATGTCGCGCAGCTCGGCCTCCGTCGGCGGCGACGGGTCGTGCCGCGGCACCGACAGACGCGTGAGCCATGCGACCGCACGCGAGACGGCGGTCAGCGGCCCCACCAGGGCGATCAGCACCCCGACGGGACGGCGGAAGCCGAGCGCACGCGGCGAGACCCGCACGAAGACGACGCCGACCACGACGCCCACGACCAGCGCGATGAGCATGACCGGCAGCTCGTTGGGCACGCCCTCGCCCGGGATGGCCTGCTGCACCAGCAGGGTCCCGGCCGCGATCGCGACGACCTCGGCCATGACGCGCACCAGCGCGAAGGACGCGACGATCGCCGTCGGGTCCACGACGAGCGCCTGGGCGCGCCGGATCCGAGCGGCGCGCTCCGGGTCGGGCGACTGCCCCAGCTCGGCCTCCGCGAGCGCCTCCGTGAGGGAGGCGCGCGTGACGCGCAGCAGCGCGGCCTCGCCGGCCGAGAGCATGCCCGCCAGCGAGAGACCGACCAGCACGACCAGGGTCAGGAGCAGGACGATCACGCCGGTCACCGGGTCGCGAGGAAGGTCAGGAGGAGCTTGCGCTGCAGCGCGAACATCTCCTTCTCCTCCTCGGGCTCCGCGTGGTCGTAGCCGAGCAGGTGCAGGATGCCGTGCGTCGTCAGGAGCAGCAGCTCCTCGGTGGTGGAGTGGCCGGCGGCCTTGGCCTGGGTGACCGCGACCTCCGGGCACAGCACGATGTCGCCGAGGGTGCCGGCGGGCGTGACGTCGCCGTCGCGCCCGGGGCGCAGCTCGTCCATGGGGAACGAGAGGACGTCGGTGGGTCCGGGCTCGTCCATCCACTGCACGTGCAGGTCCGTCATGACGGTGGTGTCGACGAAGATGATCGACAGCTCCGACTGGGGGTGCACCCGCATGGCGTCGATGACGAAGCGGCCGAGCGCGGCGAACTCCGCCTCGTCGACCTCGAACCCGGACTCGTTGTTGACCTCGATGCTCACCGGCGCTGCCTCTTGTTGCTTCCCGAACGGTGGTCCTGCGGCTGACGGCCGGGGCGCTGACCGCCCGCGACGACGTCCCACCGCGCGTACGCGTCGATGATGTCGCTGACCAGGCGGTGCCGCACGACGTCGGACGACGTCAGGCGGCAGAACTCGACGTCGTCGACGCCCAGCAGGATGTCCTCCACGACGCGCAGCCCGGAGGTGGTACCGCCCGGCAGGTCGACCTGCGTGGCGTCGCCGGTGATCACCATCTTGGAGCCGAAGCCCAGGCGGGTCAGGAACATCTTCATCTGCTCGGTCGAGGTGTTCTGCGCCTCGTCGAGCACGATGAACGAGTCGTTGAGCGACCGGCCGCGCATGTAGGCCAGGGGCGCCACCTCGATGGTGCCCGCCTCGATGAGCTTGGGCACCTGCTCGGGGTCGACCATGTCGTGCAGCGCGTCGTACAGCGGGCGCAGGTACGGGTCGATCTTCTCGGACAGCGTGCCCGGGAGGAACCCGAGGCGCTCGCCCGCCTCGACGGCCGGGCGGGTCAGGATGATCCGGTTGACCTGCTTGGCCTGGAGCGCCTGGACGGCCTTGGCCATGGCGAGGTAGGTCTTGCCGGTACCGGCCGGCCCGATGCCGAACGTGATCGTGTTGGTGTCGATGGCGTCCACGTACGCCTTCTGCCCCACCGTCTTGGGCCGGATGGTGCGGCCCCGGTTGGACAGGATGTTGAACGTGAGCACCTCGGCGGGGCGGGAGGCCGAGGCGTCGCTCAGCATCGCCACCGACCGCTTGACGACCTCAGGGGTGAGCTGGGTGCCCGCCTCGACGACCTCGATCAGCTCGTCGAGCAGCTGGGTGACCAGGGCGACGTCGCCCGCCGGTCCGCTCACCGCGATCTCGTTGCCACGGGCAAGGACGTCGACTCCGGGGAAGCCCTCCTCGACGGCCCGCAGCACCGAGTCCCGGCTCCCGAGGAGCGCGACCGTCGGGATGTGGGCCGGTACGACGATCTTGTGCTCGATCCGGGTCTGTGACTGTGTGCTGGACGAAGTTGTCATGAGCCGGCCCGTCGGGCCGATCCGCTCCTTCACGCGGTAGGGATGACGACATGGTCATCCTATCGACCTGCCAGGGCCACGCCACGGTCTTTCCTGCTCCGGGTCGAGAAGAAGTTCAGGCGAACCCGGGGAGCTCGCCGCCGGCGAGCAGGTGGGCGTGCACGTGGAAGACCGTCTGGCCGGCCTTGGGCCCCGTGTTGAAGATCAGGCGGTACTGGCCGTCGCCGAGCTCGGTCGCCACGCCGTCCGCGAGCTCGACGACGCCCGCGAGGCCCTCGGGGTCCGACGCCGCGAAGGCGGGCACGTCGGGGTAGTGCTCCCTCGGTACCACGAGCACGTGCACCGGCGCCTTGGGGGCGATGTCCCTGAAAGCGATAGCGGTGTCCGACGACGCGACGACGTCCGCCGGGATGTCCCCCGCGACGATCTTGCAGAAGAGGCAGTCAGGGCTGTCGGTACTCGTCATGTCGGCAGGCTACCGGCGGGCGTTCGCGGGCGGGACTTCGCCATGTTTTTCCATACCGTTACATAGTTCGAAATGCCCGGGTGAAGGGGATGTGGGAGAGTTTGCGGCGTTCGATGGAGATTGGCGTACTGAGACATCCTTTCGTCGCGGTCAACCTCGCAGGTCCCGTCGGTCGCCCTCACTCACCACACACAGCAGTCACCTGGAGGTTCGCGTGGGTTGGTTCATCGCCCAATCGCTCGCATTCATCGTCATCGCGGCCCTGATCGGCCTCGCGATCGGCATCTGGATCGGCTGGCTCGCCTGGGGTCGCCGCAAGGGCAAGCACACCGCCGAGAGGAGCGACGCGGTGACCCGCGCGAACACCGCCGAGGGCGGCACCACGGCGGATGACGCCGAGGCCGACGCCGAGCCTGTCCGC
>NZ_KI911741.1:19823-20699 GCF_000515355.1 Promicromonospora kroppenstedtii DSM 19349
GGCCGGCCCCACGAGGCGATCGAGGCCGCGACGGCCGCCCACGACGCCGCTCGTGCGGCCGGCAACGCCGAGGTCGTGTCGGTCACGCTGAACCTGCGGGGTGTGAGCCGGGTCCAGCTCGGCGACGCCGGCGGCTTCGCGGAGATCGACGCCGGCCGCGAGGCGGCCGGGGACACCTGGCACGGGCTGAGCCGGTACTACGTCAACGGGTCGGACGCCCGGCTCGTCGTGGGTGACTGGGCCCGGGCGGCGGAGATCGCCCGGGAGGGAATGGGCGCCGCGCGCCGACACGGCTCGTCCGACTCGACCCGGCTCATGATCGAGGGGAACCTCGCCGAGGCGCAGATCGGGCGCGGCGACTGGGCCGATGCAGCCGCCTGGTACGAGCGGACGATCCCGCCGATCCACGACAGCGTGTATTCCGTCTACCTCAGCGAGCGCCGGGTCTGGCTCATGATGTGGCAGGGGCACGTGGAACAGGCGCAGACCGAGGCACGCCGCAGGGCCACGAGCTGGGAGCAGTTCGGGCGCCTGGAGGAGCAGATCAGGTCGCGCACCAGCGTGACGCTGGCGGAGCTCGCGCTGCTGCGCGACGAGCCGGCCGAAGCCCTGGAGCGCATGTCGGTGGCGGTCGCCCCGGACCACCCGCGCATGCCGGCCTACGATCTGCAGCAGCTCGCCGTGGCCGCGCGGGCGATCGCGCGGCTGCGCGTGGCCGGACAGGACGTGGCCGACGCCCCCTATCGGGTGGCCCTGGCCGAGTGCGCGCACTGGCCGACGTTCCCGCTGTGGTCGGCTCTGTTCGAGGCAGAGCTCGGCACCGGCCCGTGGGCCGCCGTCGCCGACCTGCCCGGCCCCGGACCCGTCCACCTGCGC
>NZ_KI911741.1:20799-22168 GCF_000515355.1 Promicromonospora kroppenstedtii DSM 19349
GGCAGGGCGGCCGACGCCGTCCGGCCGCGCGTCGCCTGACCCGCGCAGGGACGGCGACCGTGCCGGGCAGCGGGCAGGCCGACGGAAAAGGACACAACGACCACGGACCGGCATGGGACGATGAGCCCATGCCGGTCCCCCGTGCCCGCCTGGTGGGCCGAGCCCTCGAGCTCGGCGCGCTCGAGGACGCGCTCGCCGCCGTCCGCTCGGGAGACAGCCGCAGCGTCGTCGTCGCGGGCGAGGCCGGGATCGGCAAGACGCGCCTGCTGGACGAGCTCGTGTCGCGCGCCGGCGACGTCACCGTCGTCACCGGGCAGTGCGCCGACGAGGGCTCCGGTCCGCTCCCGTACGCGGCCCTGGTCGGACTCCTGAACGGCGTCGTCCGGACGACAGGCCACGAAACCGTCATCGCCTCGGCCGGACCCTCGGCCGGCGCCCTGTCCGTCCTCGCTCCCCAGCTCGTCGCACCGACGCCCGACGCCGGCGCCGACCGCGTCCCCGAGGTGCTCACCGACCTGCTCGCCGGGCTCGCGGGCGAACGCCCCGTGATCGTGGTCATCGAGGACCTGCACTGGTCCGACGACGTCACGCGCGCCGTCGCGCTCCGGCTCGCCCGCACCGCGCCGCCGGGCGTGCTCCTGCTGCTCACCTACCGCAGCGACGACGTCGGCCGGGCGCACCCCCTGCGCGTCGTCCTCGCCGAGCTCGACCGCGCCCGGCTCACGACCCGCCTCGAGCTGACGCGCCTGGGCGAGGCCGAGGTCCACGAGATGGCCCAGGACCTGCTCGACGTCGGCCTCGACGCCGAGCAGCTCGCCGACCTGGCGGACCGCAGCGAGGGCGTGCCCTTCTACGTCGAGGAGCTGGTCGGCTTCCTGGGCACCGACCTGCCCGACTCCCTGCGCGACATCCTCCTGCTGCGGTACTGGAACCTGAGCCGGGAGGCCCGGTCGCTGTGCCGCGTGGTCGCCGCCGCCGGCCCGCGCGTCTGGTACGACGTGCTCGACGACGTCCTGGCCGACCCCTCGACAGGTCCCGGCCGGCGCGCCCCGCACGCGGCCACCGACGCCGAGGAGTCCGTCCGGGAGGCGGTCGACGCCCAGGTGCTGGTGGTCACCGAGGTCGGGTACGCCTTCCGGCACGCACTGGTCCAGGAGGCCGTGTACGCCGAGCTGCTCCCCGGCGAGCGGCACCGCCTGCACGCCGCCTACGCGCGAGCCCTGGAGCGGGCCCTCGTCCGGCGCGCCCACTCGGTGGCAAAGCTGTCCCGCATCGCCGACCACTGGTGGCGCGCCGGGATGCTCGACAAGGCGCTCGCGGCGGCCGTCGAGGGGCACCGGGCCGCGGTCGCCGGCGCGGCGTCGTCCAC
>NZ_KI911741.1:22268-25450 GCF_000515355.1 Promicromonospora kroppenstedtii DSM 19349
CGCCCGGCGGGCCTGCTTGGTCGCGGCCCGCACGGTGCTGACCCAGCGGGCCCGCGACTTGGCGGCCCGGTCGCCGCGCCAGACGACGACGGACCGCTCCGCCTGCCACGGGACGATCGCGTCCGCACCGGTCTCGGTGGCGGCCTCGATCGCCATCTCGTCGCGGTCGCCCTTGGCGAGGGCCTGGACGAGCGTCACGACGACGTCGGGCACGGGCTCGACGTCGGCGTGCTCGACCCGCAGGTGCACCTCGGCGCCGTGCACCGCCTCGACGACGGTTCGCAGGCGCACCCCGGCGCCGTCGACGACGTCGATGCGCTCCCCCGGGCCCCGGCGCTGGACCACGCCCGCGTGCCGCCCCTCGGCACCGTCGAGCACGTACACCGACCCGGCGGCGTACTCCGACAGCGGATGGGCGGCCGACGCCTCCGCGAGAAAGACTGGCGCGCTCATGGGCGGCGGGTCAGCGGCCGCTGAGCTTGTCGCGCAGGCGCGAGAACACGCCGCCCTGGACGGTGGCGAGCCGCGGCTCGGGCCGCTCCTCGCCGCGCAGGGCCGCGAGCTGCTGCATCAGGGCCGTCTGCTCCTCGTCCAGGTGGGTGGGCACCTGGACCTCGATGTGCACGTTGAGGTCGCCGCGCCCGTTGGAGTGCAGGTGGCCCACACCGAGGCCCTTGAGGGTCATGACCTGGCCCGGCTGCGTGCCGGGGCGCAGGTCGATCTCCTGCAGGCCGTCCAGGGTGTCGAGCTCCAGCACGGTGCCGAGGGCGGCCGCCGTCATCGGCACCTGGAGGGTGCAGTGCAGCTCGTCGCCGCGCCGCACGAACGTGTCGTGGGCACGCTCGCGGATCTCGACGTACAGGTCGCCGGCGGGGCCGCCGCCGGGGCCCACCTCGCCCTGCGCGGAGAGCTTGATGCGCGTGCCGGTGTCGACGCCCGCGGGCACGTTCACCGAGACGGTGCGGCGCGAGCGCACGCGGCCCTCACCGGAGCAGTCGGTGCACGGCTCCGGGATGACGGTGCCGAAGCCGCCGCACGCGGAGCACGGCTGGTTGGTCATGACCTGGCCGAGGAACGAGCGGGCGACCCGCTGCACCGAGCCGCGGCCCTGGCAGACGTCACAGGTGCGGGCGTGGGTGCCCGGCCGCGCGCCGTCGCCGCCACAGGTGTTGCAGACCACCGCGGTGTCGACCTGGATCTCGCGCTTGGCGCCGAACACGGCCTCGGCGAGGTCGAGGTCGAGGCGCACGAGCGCGTCGTTGCCGCGGCGGGCGCGCGGGACCGGGCCGGTCGGCTGTCCGCCGCCGAAGAAGGTCTCGAAGATGTCCTGGAACCCGAACCCGGCGCCGAACCCGCCGCCCGCACCGCCACCGGGCGAGGTCGGGTCGACACCCATGTCGTACTGCTGGCGCTTGTCGGGGTTGGAGAGCACCTCGTACGCGCGCGCGACGTCCTTGAACCGGTCCTCACCGGCGTCTCCGGCCACGTCCGGGTGCAGCTCACGGGCCAGCTTGCGGTATGCCTTCTTGATCTGCTCGGGCGAGGCGTCGCGCGGAACACCGAGAATCTCGTAGTAGTCGGTCACAGGTCTCTCTTCGTGATGAGGTGAGTAGTCAGCTGGGCAGGACTCGCGACAGGTAGCGCGCGACGGCGCGCACCGCGGCGATGGTGCCCGGATAGTCCATACGGGTGGGGCCGATAGAGCTCAGGATCGCGACGGTGTCACCGTCGGAAGAGCCGTAGCCGGAGGTGACGACGGAGGTCTCCGCCAGTCCCGCCAGCCGGTTCTCGTGGCCGATGCTCACCGCCACCCCGGCGTCGTCGGTCATGTCGGTGAGGAGGCCGAGCAGGACGACCTGCTCCTCCAGGGCCTCCAGGACGGGCCGCAGCCCCTGCTCGAACCGCATGCCCGACCGCGCCAGGTTGGCCTGGCCGGTCAGCACGATCCGCTCCTCGCTCTCCTCGCTCAGCGCGGTGGTGACCACCTCGGCCACGGCGGTCGCCAGCGGGCGGTGCTCGGGCGGCATGGCCTCGGCGACGCCGGCGAAGGCGTCACCGATGTCGGCGAGCCGGCGACCGGCCGTCGCGGCGTTGAGCCGGGCACGCAGCTCGCCCAGCGTGCCGTCGTCGAGGTCGACCGGCACGTCCAGGAAGCGCTGCTCCACCCGGCCGGTGTCCGTGATGACGACCACCAGGAGCCGGCCCTCGGCCGTGGGCACGAGCTCCAGGTGCCGCAGCCCGGAGCGGCGCAGCGAGGGGTACTGCACCACGGCGACCTGGCCCGTCAGCTGGGCGATGAGCCGCCCGGCGCGTGCCACGACGTCGTCCAGGTCGACCGCCTCGGACAGGAAGGTCTCGATGGCACGCTTCTGCGGGACGGTCAGCGGGCGCACCTCGGCGAGCTGGTCCACGAACAGGCGGTAGCCCTTGTCGGTGGGGATGCGTCCCGCCGAGGTGTGCGGCTGGGCGATGAGCCCCGCCTCCTCGAGGGCCGCCATGTCGTTGCGCACCGTGGCCGGGGAGACCCCCAGCTGGTGCCGCTCCGTGAGGATGCGCGAACCGACGGGCTCACGCGTGCGGACATAGTCCTCCACGATCGCCCGCAGGACATCGAGTCTACGTTCCTCGCTCACCGCGCTCACCTCCGTCCCCAGGTAGAACGTCCGGGACGTGCACCCGGGTTCCGGCCCGTTCTCCGACACTGCCGTCCAGCACTCTCACCGACCGAGTGCCAATCTTACGCGGCGCTCACGAGCGGCCGGGTCCCCGACCCGCCGCAGGCCGGCCACGACCCCGCGAGCCGCCCCGACGCACCGCGGAAAACCCGCCCCTGACCTGCGGGTCCTACCTGTTCGCCGAGGGCTGACCGGTCGAGCATAGGGCGATGCCTTAGACGTGCCCAGCCCTGGACGCGGACCCGCCACGAAAGATGCGGCGACCGCCCGATCCGCGCGACGTACCTCACAGACCAACCTGGAATCACCGCCGGCGAGGGGCCGACGGTGACACCGGGAGGAACCACCATGTTCGGTTTTTCGGACTACGCCGACTACCGCCGCGGCGAGCGCGAGATGGACGACCGCAACGAGCGCGCCCGCAAGGCCCGTGAACAGCAGGACCTCGCCCGCCGTCAGGCCGCCGCCCGGCGCACGGCCGAGCGCGCGGACCGCGGCAGGGCGGCC
>NZ_KI911741.1:25550-29400 GCF_000515355.1 Promicromonospora kroppenstedtii DSM 19349
GGGCGCGGCCGGGGCGGGCGCCGCGGGCGCCGACACGTAGCTGTGGGCGCCCGGGCCCACGCCCCACCAGTCGTCGCCGCGCCAGTACCCGATGTTGTGCCGGCACTCGTGCCCCGCGCGGGACCAGTTCGACACCTCGTACCAGCTCAGCCCGGCCTCGGTGAGCAGGTCGTCGGCGAGCTCGTACTTGGCGGCCTGGTCGTCCTCGTCGGGCAGCGTCACCTCGCCGCGTCGCACCTGGGCCGCCATCTTGGTGCCCGGCTCCACCACCAGGGCGTACGCGGACACATGGTCGACGCCGGTGGCCAGCGCCGCCTCGACGCTGGTGCGCCAGTCGTCGAGGGACTCGCCGGGCGTGCCGTAGATGAGGTCCAGGGACACGTCCAGGCCGGCGTCCCTGGCCCACCGCACTACGTCGGGGATGCGCAGCGGGTCGTGGGTGCGCTCCAGCGTCGCCAGCACGTGCGGCACCGCGGACTGCATGCCGAACGAGACGCGCGTGAAGCCGGCCTCCGCGAGCACGCGCAGCGACTCGGGAGTCACGGAGTCCGGGTTGGCCTCGGTGGTGACCTCGGCGTCCTCTGCCAGGCCCCAGGCGTTCCGGATGCCCGTCAGCACGCGGGCAAGGTCCTCGGCGGGCAGCATCGTCGGGGTGCCGCCGCCGAAGAAGACGGTCGACACCGCGGCGGGCGAGCGCCCGGCGTCGGCCAGGACGCGCCGCGCGAGGGAGACCTCACGCAGCGCCGTGGTCGCGTAGGCCGCCTGGTTGGCGCCGCCGCCCAGCTCGGACGCGGTGTACGTGTTGAAGTCGCAGTACCCGCAGCGCACCGTGCAGAACGGGACGTGCACGTACACGCCGAACGGCTCAGCGGTGGCGACCCGCCCCGACGGGCGCGCCCAGGTCGGCAGCCCGCCGTCGTCGGGCACGGGGATGCCGGAGGGAAGTGCGGGCACCTACTTCTTCTTCTCCTTGGGGGCCGCGGCGTCGGAGGAGAGCGCCGCGATGAACGCGTCCTTCGGCACCTCGACGGAGCCGATGTTCTTCATGCGCTTCTTGCCCTCCTTCTGCTTCTCCAGCAGCTTGCGCTTACGGCTGATGTCACCGCCGTAGCACTTGGCGAGCACGTCCTTGCGCATGGCGCGGATGGTCTCACGGGCGATCACGCGCGCGCCGATGGCCGCCTGGATCGGCACCTCGAACTGCTGGCGCGGGATGAGCTCCTTGAGCTTGGCCGTCATCATGACGCCGTAGGAGTAGGCCTTGTCCCGGTGCACGATCGCGCTGAACGCGTCGACCTGCTCGCCCTGGAGCAGGATGTCGACCTTGACGAGGTCGGCAGCCTGGTCGCCGGACGTGTCGTAGTCGAGCGACGCGTAGCCGCGCGTCTTGGACTTGAGCTGGTCGAAGAAGTCGAAGACGATCTCGGCGAGCGGCAGGTGGTAGCGCATCTCGACGCGGTCCTCGGACAGGTAGTCCATACCCTGCAGGTCGCCACGCTTGGACTGCGACAGCTCCATGACGGCGCCCACGAACTCGGCCGGGGTGAGGATCGTGGCCTTGACGACGGGCTCGCGGACCTCCTTGATCTTGCCCCCGGGGAACTCCGACGGGTTGGTCACCTCGATCGTCGTGTTGTCCTCCATCGTCACGTCGTAGATGACGTTCGGGGCCGTGGAGATGAGGTCGAGGTTGAACTCGCGCTCCAGGCGCTCGCGCACGATCTCGAGGTGCAGCAGGCCGAGGAAGCCCACACGGAAGCCGAAGCCGAGGGCCACCGACGTCTCGGGCTCGTAGTTGAGCGCGGCGTCGTTGAGCTTGAGCTTGTCGAGGGCGTCGCGCAGGATCGGGTAGTCCGAGCCGTCGATCGGGTACAGGCCCGAGAAGACCATCGGCTTGGGGTCGCTGTAGCCGCCGAGCGCCTCGGAGGCGGGCTTGGCCGCGTTGGTCACGGTGTCGCCGACCTTGGACTGGCGCACGTCCTTCACGCCGGTGATCAGGTAGCCCACCTCGCCGACGCCGAGACCCTTGGTCGGGTGCGGCTCGGGCGCGCTGACGCCGATCTCCAGGAGCTCGTGCGTGGCCTTCGTCGACATCATCGCGATCTTCTCGCGCGGGTTCAGGTCGCCGTCGACCACCCGCACGTAGGTGACCACGCCGCGGTAGGTGTCGTAGACCGAGTCGAAGATCATGGCGCGGGCCGGGGCTCCCGGATCGCCGACCGGGGCCGGGACCCGCTGCACGATGCGATCCAGCAGTGCCTCGACGCCCACGCCCGTCTTGCCGGAGACCTTGAGCACGTCCTCCGGGTCGGAGCCCACGAGGTTCGCCAGCTCCTCGGCGTACTTCTCGGGCTGGGCCGCCGGCAGGTCGATCTTGTTCAGGACCGGGATGATCTCGAGCTCGTTCTCCATGGCCAGGTACAGGTTGGCCAGGGTCTGCGCCTCGATGCCCTGCGCGGCGTCGACCAGCAGCACGGCGCCCTCGCACGCGGCGAGCGACCGGGAGACCTCGTAGGTGAAGTCGACGTGGCCGGGCGTGTCGATCATGTTCAGGGCGTGCGGCGTGCCGTCGAGCTCCCACGGCATGCGGACGGCCTGGGACTTGATGGTGATGCCGCGCTCGCGCTCGATGTCCATCCGGTCCAGGTACTGGGCGCGCATGGCGCGCGCGTCGACGACGCCCGTGAGCTGGAGCATGCGGTCGGCCAGGGTCGACTTGCCGTGGTCGATGTGCGCGATGATGCAGAAGTTGCGGATCAGCTCGGGCGCGGTGGCATTCGGCTGGATGCGCGCCGTGAGCGCAGGACCGGGGATGGGCAAAGCGTTCTCGCTCCGTCGTCAGATGATGGTCAGGATGGGCGGGGCCAACCGTCATTCTCCCACGTCCCGTGCGAGCGGGGCGCGGTCGTGCCTACGGTCGGGGAGCAGCGACCCCGATGGACGGAGCAGAACCATGACGCACCTGACCAGCCGGCAGGTACTGGCGATCGTGACCAACTACGGCGTCGAGCAGGACGAGCTCCTGGTACCCGTACGCCACCTGCGCGACCACGGCGCTGTGGTGACCGTGGCAGCCGCGCAACCCGGCGACGTCCGCACTCTCGTGGGCGACGAGAAGCCGGGCGACACGGTGCAACCGGACACCACGATCGACGCCGTGGACACTGCAGGGTTCGACCTGCTGCTGGTGCCCGGGGGCACCATCAACGCCGACGCCCTGCGGCTGCGGCCGGAGGCGGTGGCCGCCGTGGCGGAGTTCGCCACCTCGGGCCGGCCGGTCGCGGCGATCTGCCACGGCCCGTGGGCGGTCGTGGAGGCCGGGCACGTCTCGGGCGCGACACTCACCAGCTACCCGTCCCTGGCCACGGACGTGCGCAACGCCGGCGGGACCTGGGTGGACGAGCCGGTGGTGCGGGACGACGGCGCGGGCTTCCCGCTGATCACGTCCCGAACGCCCGGCGACCTGCCGGCGTTCCTGCGCGAGATCGACGCGGTGCTCGAGGGCTGAGCCCCGGCACCGCGCCGGTCCCGTCAGTCGGGCGGTATCAGGCGGGCGTACCCGCTGTCGTACGCGGCAGGAGGCGCCGCAGCACGTCGGCGAGGGTCACCACGCCGAAGTCCGCCGCGGGACCGTCCGGACCGTCGGCGTCCGAGCGCGGCACGACGGCCAGGTGGTTGCCCGTCTCGCGCATGCTGGTCAGCGCGGTGTGCAGCGGCACGTCCGCGGCCAGCTCGAACACGGGCCGGGTCACGTCGGTGACCGGCGCGTCGTCGGCCAGCAGGAGCGTGTCGCGCACGTGCACCACACCCTCCGGCCGCCCGCCGGCGCCCTGCACCAGGATCCGCAGGT
>NZ_KI911741.1:29500-33475 GCF_000515355.1 Promicromonospora kroppenstedtii DSM 19349
CCGCCGTGCTGGTGGGGCACTCGTCCGGCTGCGCGATCAGCCTCCGGTCCGCGCAGGCCGGGCTGCCCGTGGCGGGCCTGGCGCTGTGGGAGGCGCCCCTGGGCGACCCCGCCGCCACGACGCAGGCGTGGGCCGACGAGATCGAGCGCCTGCTCGACGCGGGCGACACCGAGAACGCCATGCGGCACTACATGAAGGACATGCCGCCGGAGTGGCTCGCGGGGATGGAGGCTTCCCCCGCCTGGCCGGACCTGGCCCGCGCCGTGGCCGCCTACCGCGCCGACGCGCAGGCGCTGGCGTGGGCGCAGCACGGGCTGGAGGACGGCGCGCTCGACGTCACGGTCCCGGTGCTGGCCATGTACGGCACCGAGACGTTCCCGGAGATGCCCGTCGCCGCCGCGAGCATCGTGGCGCAGGTGCCGAAGGGCACCGAGAAGGAGATGCCGGGCGCCATGCACAGCTGGGAGCCGGAGCCGATGGCGGCCGAGCTGGCCGGCTTCACGCGGGCCTGCGCGGGCTGAGGCCCAGCCAGCCTGGGCGGTAAGTCTCGGATGCGCGGTTCACCCGTTCCGGTACGGTTCCAGGCGTGACCTTCGCATCAGACAACAGCTACCCCGGCGACTACGAGGGTGAGGTACACCCGGTCTACCACCCGCAGCTCGACGGCGAGCCGGACCCGGGCGAGGTGGTCTGGACCTGGGTCCCGTTCGAGGAGGACCACAGCCAGGGCAAGGACCGCCCGGTGCTGCTCGTGGGCCACGACGGTCCCTGGCTGCTGGGCCTCCAGCTCACCAGCCAGGACCACGACCGCGAGGACCTGCTCGACGAGGCGCGCGCGGGGCGCATCTGGATGGACGTCGGCACGGGCCGGTGGGACCGGTCGGGCCGCGAGTCCGAGGTCCGGATCAACCGCGTCATCCGCATCGACCCCGACGACGTGCGCCGCGAGGGCGACGTGCTGGACGAGGCCAGGTTCGACGAGGTCGTGAAGTACATGGACCGGGCGCTCGACCTGACCTGAGCCGGCCGGGTACGGGCCGCGAGGCACGCCGCCCGGCGTCGTCCCGCCTGCTCGCGGGGCGGCGTCGGGCTACCCTGCCCAGCGTGAACCAGCAGAACCCGTGGCTCAAACTGCTCGGCGAGGTCGTCGAGGCAGTCGCCCGCACCGTACTCGACCAGAACGACCGTCGTACCGGGGACAGCCGGTCCGGGAGCGACCGGCCCTCGTCCGGGCCCCGGCCGACGGCGCCCCGCCCGTCCGGCCGCGACCTGCCCGAGACCGACGGCTACCCGGGCGACTTCGAGGGCAAGGTCAAGCCCGTCTACCGCCCCGAGCTCGATGGCGAGCCCGACCCGGGCGAGGTCGTCTGGTCGTGGGTTCCCTATGAGGAAGATCACAGCCAGGGCAAGGACCGGCCGGTGCTGATCGTGGGCAACGACGGCCCGTGGCTGCTCGCGCTGCAGCTCACCAGCCAGGACCACGACCGCGACGCCGAGCAGGAGGCCCGCGCCGGACGCCGCTGGATGGACATCGGCACGGGCGACTGGGACAGCTCGGGCCGCCCCTCCGAGGTGCGCCTCAACCGCGTGATCCGCATCCACCCGGACGCCGTCCGCCGCGAGGGCGCGATCCTGGACCGCGCGATCTTCGACAGGGTCGCCGCGGCGCTCTGAGGCCGCCCGGGCCGGGGCCCGGGCCGGACCCGACGCTAGGGCTGGACCGAGACCACCAGGAACGCCGCCATCAGCACCAGGTGGACCACACCCTGGAGGGTCTTGGCCCGGCCCGGGGCGATGCTCAGCATCGCCACCACGACCGAGACCGCGAGCAGCACCATCTGGGTCGGGTCGAGGCCGAGCGTCAGCGGCCCCTCCATCCAGATCATCGCGACGGCGATGGTCGGGATGGTCAGACCGATCGACGCCATCGCGGAGCCGTAGGCGAGGTTCAGGCTGATCTGCACGCGGTTGCGCAGCGCGTTGCGGACGGCGGCGATGGACTCGGGCGCGAGCACGAGCAGCGCGATCACCACACCGACCACGGTGTAGGGCAGGCCCGCGGCCTCGACCCCGTGCTCGATCGTCGGCGAGAGCATCTTGGCCAGGAAGACCACGGAGACCAGGGCGACCAGCAGCAGGGCGACGCTGAACCACGCCTCCTTCACGGGCGGCGGGTCGGCGTGGTCGTCGCCGTCCTCGTCGAGCAGGCCGGTCACCCGGCCGTACTTGTCACTGGTGACGGGCAGGAAGAAGTCGCGGTGGCGCACGGTCTGCGTGAACACGAACGCGCCGTACAGCGTCAGGGACGCGACGGCCGCGAAGCCCAGCTGGAAGGGCGTGTAGGCGCCGCCCTCGGCCGACGTCGTGAAGCTGGGCAGGACCAGCGAGACCGTCGCCAGCGCCACGACCGTGGCGAGCGCGGACCCCGTCCCCGAGGCGTTGAAGCTGACCAGGTGATGCTTGCTCGCGCCGACGAGCAGGGACAGGCCGACGATGCCGTTGAACGTGATCATGACGGCGGCGAAGACGGTGTCACGGGCGTACGTGCTCGCCGAGTCGCTGCCGCCGCTCATCAGCATGAGGATGAGCCCCACCTCGATCACGGTCACCGCGACCGCGAGGATGAGGGAGCCGAACGGCTCACCGACCCGGTGGGCCACCACCTCCGCGTGATGCACCGCCGCGAGGATGGAACCCACCAGTGCGGCGCCGATGGCCGCGAGGGTCGCAGGGTGTTCGTGGTTGCTCCACGTCGCGACGAGGAGCACCAGGGCAAGGATGGGGACCACCACGGTCCATTGGAAACGGCCCCGAAGTGTCCTGGTACTCATAGCCCGATTCTATGGGGCCTCGTCAGAAGCCCTTTGCCGGCCGACGGCGGTGGTAGCCGGCCTCACATCCGGCCGCCCCACGAGACCCCGGACCCTCTGGTAACCTTGGAGGTCGCGTGTCCGCCCAGGTCGGCGGGCACAGTCGCAGGTCCTCTCCACGGGTCCCCACCCCAGTCCCGGAACTGCGACCGCCCTCTACGACCTATCCGCTCGCCGTCAGGCGAACACACCAGGAAGTCCACTCGTGGCAAACATCAAGTCCCAGATGAAGCGCATCAAGACGAACGAGAAGGCTCGTCTGCGCAACAAGTCCGTCAAGTCGGAGCTGAAGACCCACGTGCGCAAGGTGCGCGAGGCCGTCGCAGCCGGCGACAAGGAGACCGCGACGGTCGCCCTTGCCACCGCGTCGCGCAAGCTCGACAAGGCTGTCGCCAAGGGCGTCATCCACGCGAACCAGGCCGCGAACCGCAAGTCGGCCATCGCGAAGTCGGTCGCTGCTCTCTGAGCCCACTTCGACTGACGCCGTCCACCCTCCGGGGCGGGCGGCGTCTTTCGTGTGCGCGGAATCGGGCCGTTGGCCGGACCGGAGATCCCGCACGACGGGCCGGCGGGACGGTCGGCACGCGCCGACGCGGGGCGCCACACGAAAGTGCGCTTCTACCCAGTCGCAGGGCGTGGAACCGTGAGTGTTTTCGGGCCCGATGGCTGGGTAGTAGCGCACTTTGCGGCGCGGCTGGGCGCGGCCCGTCAGGCTCGGCGGGAGCGGGCTATCGTCATGACCGCGCGCTCCACGGCGAACACCGTGTCGCGGGCCTCGCCCTTGACGTCGGCGTCGGCCTGCGCGACGGCGGAGATCGCCGTCGCCAGCCCCTCCGGGGTCCAGGCGCGCAGGTCCTTGCGGGCGCGGTCCACCTGCCACGGGGCCATGCCGAGGTCGCGGGCCGACAGGCCGCCGCCCCGCATCGAGGCGACCTTGGCCAGGTTCCGCAGGCGCAGCGCGAGGGCCGCGACGATCGGCACGGGGTCCAGGCCGGTGTCGAGGGCGTGCCGCAGCAGGGCGACGGCGCCGCCTGCGTCCCCCGCGACCGCGGCGTCGGCCACCCGGAAGCCCGTGGCCTCGACCCGGCCACCGTAGTAGCGGTCC
>NZ_KI911741.1:33575-35220 GCF_000515355.1 Promicromonospora kroppenstedtii DSM 19349
CTCGGCCCGCGGATCGGCGGGATGACCGTGCGCGGCCGCGTAGGCCGCAGCCACGCCCGAGGCGGAGCGCCGCGCGCGCAGTCGCTCCACCAGGTCCTCGGCCTCCGTCCTGGCGTCGGGCACACCGTCCACGGCTGGGTCGGTGCCGGCGGCCGGTTCGGTGGTGGACGGTCCGGTGGTGGACGGTCCGGCTACGGTCGGCACGGCGCGGGACAACGGTTGAGCTCCCGGGCCGTCGGCCCCGCGCACCGGGCCGAACGGCCAGGGATCAGGGCGGTGCTGCTGCGCGGTCTCTGGCTGCATGACCCAGGACGCTAGGCGCATCCGATACCCCAGGTACGGCCCCGTGGCCCGCCTGTGCACAGACTCCGAGAACGAGCCCCTGTGGTCGGGCTCGTACCCGCACGGCTCCGTCACGTGGGTCTGTCCGCGCCGTCCACGACAGGCCCACGAATCTCGGCCACAGGTTCGTCCACGGCCACCGATGAGTTCCGCCGGACGTCGTCGTCGGACCTGACGAGCGCGCGCGAACCGGAGCAGCACAAGCGGTCCCGGACCGCGCGGACGAGATCAGGAGCGAGCACCATGACCGAGAAGAAGTCCCACACGCTCGACGTGCCGGGCGCCGTCCTCACCTACGACGTGCGCGAGGCGGCCGCGCCGTCCGACGAACCGACACTGCTCATGATCGGCCTGCCGATGGGCGCCGAGGGCTTCACCACCCTGGCGAGTCACTTCACCGACCGGAAAGTGGTCACCTACGACCCACGTGGTGTGGAGCGCAGCACGCGCACGGGCACCCAGCCGCCCGGGGTCGCCGACCACGCCGACGACGTGCATCGCGTCATCGAGGCCGTCGGGGGCGGCCCGGTGGACCTCGTCGCCTCCAGCGGTGGCGCCGTCGTGGCGCTGGAACTCGCGGCGACCCACCCCGGAGACCTGCGGACCGTCGTCGCGCACGAGCCGCCCCTGCCCGCCGTCCTGCCGGACCGGGAGGCCATGGTCGCGGCCATGACGGACATCCACGACACCTACCAGGCCAAGGGCCTGGGGGCCGGGATGGCGAAGTTCATCGCGCTGGTCATGGCACGGGGCGAGATCACCGCGGAGTACGTCGACCAGCCGGACCCGGACCCGGCCGCGTTCGGCCTGCCGACCGAGGACGACGGAACGCGCGACGACCTGATGCTGGGCGTCAACATGCTGGTCCTGCAGGCATACGAGCCGGACTGGGAAACGCTCAAGGCCACCACCCCGCAGGTGTTGATCGCCGTCGGCGAGGACACGAACGACGAGATGACCGGCCGTTCCGCGCGGGCGGCCGCCGCACTGCTCGACGCCGAGGCGGTCGTCTTCCCCGGAGGCCACGGCGGCTTCAGCGGCGGGGAGTACGGGCAGCCGGCCGACAAGCCCGACGAGTTCGCGGCGCGGCTGCGGGAGGTCCTCACGCGCTGAGCCGGGCCCGCGCGTCAGTGGCTGTGGTCGCCCAGGTCCGCGACGACGACGGCGAGCGTGCCCGGCCCCACGTGCACCCCGAGGACGGCGCTCAGCGGCGTGACCTCGACGTCCGCCCGGGTGCGGGTGTGCAGGCGGCCGGCGAGGGCCTGGGCTCGGTCGAGGGCGCCGAAGTGGTGCACGGCGACGA
>NZ_KI911741.1:35320-35936 GCF_000515355.1 Promicromonospora kroppenstedtii DSM 19349
GGCTGCCGCCGTCCGGGAGTCGACGGCGCGCACCTGGAGGGGCGAGCGTGCGGCGGCGGTGCCGGCCGAGCCGACGGTGCCCGACAGCGCTCCCGACAGGTGCACCGAGACGACCGACCGGACGCCCTGCTCGCCGAGGGCGCGGTAGACCGCCGCGAACGCCTCGGGCGACGGCTGCGAGGTGGTGACCTGCTCGCCCTCGGAGACCAGCTCGGCCAGGCGGTCGGGGGTGATGTCCTCGCCCTCCGCGTACGCCTCGTCCCCGACCAGGACGCGCAGCGGCACCACGACCGGACCATCCGGCAGACCGGTGGGCAGGCAGGCGGTGGAGTCGGTGACGACCCGCACCTCCTGGGGTGCCGGGCGGGAAGGACGACGACGGTTGCGCATGACCGCGACACTCTATCCGCGCCGGGAACCTGACGGCGAAACGCGGCGGAGCCTCCCCGCGCGCGGCTCCTGGGCCCGACTTAGCATCCGAGACATGCCCGATGCATCGACGCCTGATCTCGCCGCTCTGCGCGAGGCCGCCGCCGCGGCCCAGAAGGCTCTGGAGGAGGCGGAGCGGGCAGCCGCGCCCGCGGCCCCCGAGACCGGCGACGGGGCGGCGCCGTCC
>NZ_KI911741.1:36036-41092 GCF_000515355.1 Promicromonospora kroppenstedtii DSM 19349
CGTCGACGCCGCTCCGACGATCTCGGCGCTGCTGGGCTACGCGCCACCGTCGGGCAGCGAGGGCCGGGTGCTGCGCGAGGCGCTGACCCGCTGACCGCACGGAAAGACGAGAGGTGTGTTGCGCTGCGTAGACAGTGTCTACGCAGCGCAACACACCTCCAGGACGTGGTCTCTCCCCCAGGCACGCGGGGCCGTCAGCGGCTCCGAGGGCAGGCCGTCAGAACGACGCGACCAGGTCGCCGCCCACCGCGAGCATCAGCCACGCCACGGCCGCGACGTACCCGATGACCAGGATGATGTGCCGGTTGCCGACCATGATGTTCCGCAGGCCGGCGCCCGCGGGCAGGTCACCCGACTGGACGCCGCGCACCAGCTGGTACCAGAGCAGCGGCCACATGATGGTCCACACGACCATGCAGTACGGGCACAGCGCGACGATCACGTAGAAGCTCGTGTACATCAGGAAGAACACGAGCGCCTGGCCCAGCACCGTGCCGACCAGGAGCGACGTCCAGTACCAGCGGGGCAGGCGGGCGCCGACGAGCAGCACCA
The DNA here is from genome assembly GCF_000515355.1 of Promicromonospora kroppenstedtii DSM 19349. Taxonomy (GTDB): domain Bacteria; phylum Actinomycetota; class Actinomycetes; order Actinomycetales; family Cellulomonadaceae; genus Promicromonospora; species Promicromonospora kroppenstedtii. Next base: position 36,589 of record NZ_KI911741.1, read on the forward strand.
CGCCCGTGGTGATCACCACGGGGAACGCGGCGACGCCCAGGTAAGGGTTCGGGAAGCCGAGCAGCGCGCCCTGCCACGAGGACATCGCGGCGCCGCAGTCGACGAAGAGGTTGATGCTGCAGGACGCCGTGTGGTTCGGGTCGACGAGCTTGAGGTACTTCTCCACGGCGAGGGCGAACGATGCGGCGAAGCCGATCGCGCCCAGCACCACCAGGAGCAGCGCCACGGCCCGGCCGCCGAGCGGCCTGGAGCCGGGCGTGGCGACATCGTTCGCGCTGTCCAACGAGCTCTCCGACGACGTCGTGGTCGCCCCGGTATCGGTCACCCGCCCTACGCTACCGGCGCAGGCTGGGACATTGCTGAATCCTGGGTCACAGTGGGGTCTCCGTGTGCTGGTGCACGACTCGCTGCCGCCCGAACGCCAGGATCATGCCCAGGCCCAGCACGGTGACCACGGCGCCGGCCCAGGCCGGTGCCAGGTAGCCCCAGCCGGCGTCGATGACGACGCCGCCCAGGAACGCGCCCGCGCCGTTGGCGACGTTGAGCCCGGCGTGGCACAGCGCCGCGCCGAGCGACGGCGCACCGGGTGACAGGTCCATGAGCCGGGTCTGGAACGCGAGGCCCAGCATCTGCGAGGTGACGCCCAGCAGGAACAGGGAGACCAGCGCGGGCACCACCGAGGCGCCGGTCAGCGCGAACAGGACGAGCGAGGCCGCCGTGGCCACGAAGCCGATCAGGACGGCGCGCAGCACGCCGCGGTCGGCGAGCCGCCCGCCGATCTGCGTGCCCACGGTCATGCCGACGCCGAACAGGGCCAGTACCCATGGCACGGCCCCGCCGGGCAGGCCGGTCACGCCCGTCATGGTGGGGGCCACGTAGGTGTAGACGGCGAACATGCCGCCGAACCCGATGGCCCCGGCCACGAACGCGAACCACAGCGGCGCGTTGCGCAGGGTGGCCAGCTCGGTACGCACCGAACGGCCCTCGCCGCCCGCGCCGGCCGGGATCAGGCGCCAGAGCCCCAGGAGCGTCGCGATCCCGAGCGCGCCGATCAGCACGTAGGACGTGCGCCAGCCGAAGACCTGCCCCACCCAGGTGGACAGCGGTACGCCGACGACGTTCGCAATGGTCAGGCCGGTCATCATCGTCGCGACGGCCCGGCCGCGCTGGGCCGGTCCGGCCACGGCGGCACCGACCGCGGCGCCGACGCCGAAGAACGCGCCGTGCGGCAGGCCCGCGAGGAACCGGCCGGCCACCAGCCAGCCGATGTCGGGCGCGGCGGCGGACAGCACGTTCGCGACCGTGTAGAACCCCATCAGCGCGAGGAGCAGGCGTTTGCGCGACATGCGCGCGGCGGCCACGGTCAGCAGCGGCGCCCCGACGACGACGCCGAGCGCGTACGCCGTGATCGTGTGGCCCACCTGGGGGTCGGTCGCGCCGAGGTCGGCACCGACGTCGGGCAGCAGGCCCATCGCGGCGAACTCGGTGGTGCCGATGGTGAACCCGCCCACGGCGAGCGCGACGAGCGCGGGCGCGGCCCGGCGCATCGAGCCGGGTTCCGGCGCCTGGTCCGGGGCGTTCTGAGGGGCGCTGGTCGCCATGGGGTCTCCGGGAGTCGTATCGATTCGGGGGGTGCGTCGGCGACACCGGCGACGAGCGTTGAGGAACGGGGAGAAGACTACTCCTGGGCCACCCACACGCGGGAGGCCGCCAGCAGTCCGAGATCGGCCACGCGCTCGTCGCCGTCCGCTCCCGGGGCGGGCGGACAGGTCCAGGCGACGGCGACCGTGCCGGCGAACTCGCGGCGCGTGGTGACCTCCACCCGGAGGTCCAGGTCCAGGCCCAGCTCGGCGAGGTAGCGCAGGGCCTCCGGGTCGGCGTCGGAGATACGTACCACGGTGCCCGCGTCGCCCGCGTGCATCGACGACAGCGGCACGGCGTCGGGCCGCACCACGGTGCCGTCGGCCGCCGGGATCGGGTCGCCGTGCGGGTCGCGCGACGGGTTGCCCAGCCGTTCCGCCATCCGCTCCACGAACACGTCCGAGACCGCGTGCTCCAGCACCTCGGCCTCGTCGTGCACCTCGTCCCAGCCGTACCCGAGCTGTTCCACGAGGAACGTCTCCAGCAGCCGGTGCCGCCGCACCATCACCAGCGCGAGCCGGCGGCCGTCGTCCGTCAGCCGGATCGCGCCGTACCGCTCGTGCTCCAGGAGGCCCTGCCCGCTCAGGCGGCGCACCGTCTCGGACACCGTGGACGCACCCACCCCGAGGCGGTCGGCCAGGTGCTTTGTGGTCACCTTCTCGTCCGACCACTCCTGCGCCGACCACACGGCCTTCAGGTAGTCCTGGGCGACGGGCGTCAGCTCGGCCGGGTCGGTAGTGATCTCCACGCCCCGAGCCTAGTTGCCCGACGGCAAGGACGACGGCGTGCTTCCGGCACCCGGGACGTCACCGGGCACCTCGTCCGGCACCTCGGCGGGCAGCGGGACGGTCGGCGGGACGGCCCGCCGCTCGCTCACGGCCGCATCCCCCTCGGGCGTGACCTCCACGAGCTGCCAGTCCACGAACCGGCGCCGCTCCGGGTCGAACCGCAGCACCGTCATCTCGGACGTGTCGCGCAGCGGCCCCACCGACGTGTTGCCCTTCGTGGCGCCACCGGTGCTCGCGTTGACGTACCGCACCCCGTAGCCCACGACGTCCGGCCCGATCCGCGTGTGCATGTGCCCCGACAGCTGGAACGGCACGCAGCCCGACTCCAGGGCCGCGTCACCCACGGCGGGCTGGTGGATCAGCAGCAGGTCCACCCGGTCCTCGCCGGTGTACCCGCCGAGTCCCGGCTCTCCGGCCGCCTCGCACGCCGTGTCCCGCAGCCGCTCCCCGGCCTCCGCGGGTGTCTCCTCGCGCGCGATCACGGTGCCACCACCGATCCGCGTCTCCAGCGGGTCCCGGTCGCCGAGGATCCGCACGCCCTCCACCTCGACCACCTCGCCGTCCAGCACGACCTGCCGGTTGGCCAGCTCCGTGGCCGTCGTCAGGCGCGAGTCGTGGTTGCCGTCCGAGACGACGAACGGGACGCCGTCCGGCACCGCCGAGGCGAACGAGTCCACGCACACCGACTCCACGCTCGTGCCGTTGATCGTGGTGTCCCCCGCGTTCAGCATGACGTCGGGCGCCAGGCTGTCCGCGAGATCCCGGATCAGCGGCGTCATCCCCGTGTTGCAGTGCAGGTCCGAGACCACGAGGAACGTCACGTAGTCCGGCGCGTCCGGGTCCGCCGACGCCGTGGCGCCGTCCTCGACCGGCGCCGCGTCCTGCTCCGCGACCCGCGCGTCCCACGCCGCCATCAGCTTCTCCCGGGCGCCCGCGTAGAACACCTCGTTCGCCTGGTACGTGTCCACGAGCTGACCGCTGTACGTGTCGATCACGCCCGCCAGCCGGCCCGTGATCCGCGCACCCTCCAGAGCCGTCCCCGCGAACACCGGCGACGCGGGCAGCGCAGCGCGCTCCTCCGGGCCGGCGCTCGCGGTGGCCGTAGCGGCGACCAGCACGACGACCACGGTGGCGGCGGTGATCTCCCAGGTTCGGGCAGCCATGCTTCGGGCGAGCTCCCGTCGTCGGGCGGCGCCGAGCAGGAGCCGCAATCCGTAGGCTCCGCCGACCAGGACCACGGCCGCGCCCGCCGCGCCGCGCAGGGCGTCCCAGACCAGCGCCGTCGCCACGGTGCGCACCGTCCGCTGCGGGGTGTCGAAGAACTGGAGGTACCCGTCGAGGTCGCCGGCGAGCGCGTCGAAGCTGGCGGCGTCCACGGCCGCGAGGTCCGCGGGGATCTCGTGCACCGTGATGCGCACGCCGAGCGTCAGGGGCAACGGCGAGTCCGTCACGACCGTGCCGAGCGGGCCGAGGTCGGCGACGACCTCGTCGTCCGCGGTGATCGCGTAGGTCGCCTCGTGCGGGCCGAGGCTGAGGTCGGCCTTGGCGGTGGTGATCCCGAACATGAGACACAGCAGGGCGGCTGCCACTCCCGCGAGGGTCCAGCGCAGCCAGCGGGGCGGTTTCGAACGACTCATCCCCTCTACCTTTTCATGCACGCGCACCGGTCACCCGCCGCTGGCACGATGAGCGCCATGTTCGTGCTCGAGTCGCTCTGGCGGCCTGCCGGGACCCCGGCGCGGGTCTGGTCGGTGCTCGCCGACCCGCGGTTCACCTGGCCCGACTGGTGGCCGGGCCTCACCGCCGACGAGACGGGGAGCACCGCCGGGCCGGACGGGCTGGCGGCGCCCGGGACGTGGGCCCGGCTACGGGTGCGCAGCCCGCTGGGGTACGCGCTGGCGTTCCGGCTGGACCTCGTGGAGACGACGGCGCCGTCCGACGACGTACCCGGGCGAGCGCGGCTGGACGTCTCCGGGGACCTGGCAGGGCTGGCCGACGTGGTGGTCTCGGACGCCTCGACGCCCGGCCGGCCGCGCACGGACGTGCGCCTGGTCTGGCGGGTGGCGCCGGTCCCG
>NZ_KI911742.1:0-1651 GCF_000515355.1 Promicromonospora kroppenstedtii DSM 19349
GGGCTCCCCCGAGCCCGGCCGGTGGAGCCGCACCCGCGGTGCGGGTGCGTGGTGCTCCCGGTACGGGCGGCCTGACCAGCGGCGGATCATGCGGCAGCGACGCTCTCCGACTTGCGCGGCCGGCCGCGGCCACGCTTGCGGGCGACGACGGCGCCGTCCACGAAGACCTCGCCGCCCCAGACGCCCCACGGCTCGTTGCGCTCGAGAGCGCCCGCGAGGCAGCCCTCGATGAGGGGGCACGTGCGGCAGAGTGCCTTGGCCTGCTCCACCTGCGTGCTGTGCTCGGCGAACCACAGCTCCGGGTCGTTGGTACGGCACGGCAGCAGTGTGTCCATGATCCGGTTGAACTCCGCCGAGTCCGAACCGGTCCCGCTCGTGGCGGGGTGTTGAGGCGGGTCCCAGGGGCCCGAGCCGCCCTGGGGAAGAGTGTCGAGGAGCGCAGTGAGGCGCACGGTTGTCTCCTGTGTCCTGAAGGAACGTCGTCGATGAACGTTGGTGGTGCAGGACCCAGGGGCTAGATCCTTGCCGGGCCGGCCGAGGTGGGGCCGGATCTCCGGGCAAGAATTAAGGCCGCGGGTCCTAGGTGGACTCCGCGGCCTGGAACTCTTCGGTCGTCAGACCGGGGAGTCTCCTGGAGATGCGGAGTCGGGTGCGAGAGCGGACGGCTTGACGCCTCCGCGGTGAGTGCGCGCGCGGAAAGGCAGAGCTGCGCCAGTGGCCGGGACGGGCTCGTAGCCGAGCACGTGCTTGCACACCTGCAGATCCGTCTGCGGAATCATGTTCATCTCCAATGCACCCACCTCCTCACTCGAATCCGGGCCAGACCTCTCGGCCTCGCCCACTGCTGTCAGGGACATCTGAACACTATGCCGGGCCGCCGTGGCGAGCCAACTCTTTTTCCAAACTTTCTTGAGAAGTTTTTCGGACTGCCTCGCGAGGCCCCGGAAACGGCTCAATAAGCCGGAGAACTGGCCACGATCGCGAGGATCGTGGCGCCGTACCGGTCGATCTTCGCAGGACCGATCCCGTTCACGCGAGCAAGTTCGGTCGTGCCCGAAGGTCGGATCTCCGCGATGGCCGCCAGGGTCGCGTCCGTGAGCACCGTGTACGCGGGCTTGTCGGTCTCCTGGGCCACCTGCCGCCGCCACTCGCGCAGGGCGTCGAAGAGCGCGGCGTCGTGCTCGCCGGTCAGCAGTGCGCGGGCCTGCCCCTTGGGCGCGGTCCGTGCCCGCGGCGCGCGGTGCTCTTCCGGCCAGAGCCCGTCCAGGAACCGGGTGCGCTTTCGCGTGGCCCGCCCGCCCGGGTTCCGCGAGCGCCCGAACGACACGTCGAGGTGTTCGCGCGCGCGGGTGATCCCCACGTAGAGCAGGCGGCGCTCCTCGTGCACGGCGTCGTCGGTCTCGGCCAGGGAGATGGGCATCAGGCCCTCGCTCATCCCGGCGAGGAACACCGCGTCCCACTCCAGGCCCTTGGCCGCGTGCAGCGAGGCGAGCGTGACGCCCTCGACCGTGGGTGCGTGCTGGGCGGAGGCGCGCTCGTCGAGCTCCGCGACCAGCCCGGACACCGTCGCGGGCTCCTCGGGTGTGGCGGCGGCCGCCAGGTCGTCGGCCAGCGCGACGAGCGCCTGCATCGCGTCCCAGCGCTCCCGGGC
>NZ_KI911742.1:1751-3875 GCF_000515355.1 Promicromonospora kroppenstedtii DSM 19349
CTGAGCCACCCACTCGGCGACGGCCTCGGCCTCCTCCTCCAGGGTCGCGGCGACGTGCGCCGACACCACGCCCTCGCCGGCCCCGGGCCGCAGGTCCAGGGGCGGCACCTCGACGTTCGTGGCCGCGCCCGACCGCGAGCGCAGCGGGCCCGAGACGATGTTCGCGGCCGTGAGGATCGCGGCGTCGTTGCGCCAGGAGGTGGACAGGTAGTGCACCGCGGCGGGGAAGCCGTCGTCGCGCTGGAAGCGGTCGGGGAAGCGGGCCAGGCCCGCCGCGGAGGCACCGCGCCAGCCGTAGATGGACTGGTGCGGGTCGCCGACGGCGGTGACCGGGTGCCCGCCGCCGAACAGGCCGGACAGCAGCTCGACCTGGGCGTAGGAGGTGTCCTGGTACTCGTCGAGCAGCACGACCTCGAACCGGGCCCGCTCGGCGGCGCCCACCATCGGGACCTCGCGGGCGAGCTGGGCGGCGAACGAGACCTGGTCGCCGAAGTCGAGCGCCTCGGCGATGCGCTTGCGGCGCCGGTACTCGACCACGAGGTCCACGAACCGGGCCCGTTCGGCGATCGAGCTGATGAGCTTGTCGACGTCCTTGGTGCGCTTGCGCTGCTTGGGACCGAGCGGGACCGACTCGAGGTGCTCGGCCATGTCGGTGAGGCGGGCCCGCGCGTCAGCGGGGTCGACGAGGTGCTCGCCGAGCGCGTCGGACAGCGCGACGACCGCCCCGGTCACGGTGCTCACCGCCCGGTCGGTGGCGAGGTCCTCGTCCCAGGACTCCACCACCTGCGACGCGAGCTGCCACTGCTCGGCCTGGCCGAGCAGCCGGGCGCTGGGCTCGACGCCCAGGCGCAGGCCGTGGTCGGCCACCAGGGAGGCGGCGTAGGCGTTGTAGGTGGCGACCGTCGGCCGGTCGAGGTCCAGGCCGGCCAGGGCCTCGCCGGACTCCTCGCCGAGCGCGCGGCCCAGCTGCGCCAGGCGGGTCTGCACGCGCTGGGTGAGCTCGCCCGCGGCCTTGCGCGTGAAGGTGAGGCCGAGCACCTGCTCGGGCTGGACCAGCTTGTTGGCGATGAGCCACACGACGCGCGCGGCCATGGTCTCGGTCTTGCCGGACCCGGCGCCCGCGACGACGAGCGCGGGCTCCAGGGGCGACTCGATGACGCGGACCTGCTCGTCGGTGGGCTCGTGTCGCCCGAGCAGCCGCGCGATGGCGCGGGCCGACAGGCGGATCTCCGGCTCGTGCCCGATCACTCGACCACCTTCCGTCCTTCGGGCTGCAGCGGGCAGGACCGGCGCACCACGCACATCTCGCAGAGGTCGTTGTTCCTCGCCGCGAAGCTCGCGGCGGCCATCGTGTCGGCCGCGCCCTCGACGGTGTCGCGGGCCCAGCTCCCGCCGTTCTCGTCGGGGGCGAGCGCGGGCTGGTTGCGCACGCCCGCCGAGACCGTCTCGGTGCCGACGTAGACCAGGCTCGCGCCCTTGCTGACCGTGCCGTCGGGCAGGTCGAGCGCGCCCTCCTCGACGGCGAGCTGGTAGGCGCCGAGCTGCGGGTTCTCGGCCGCCTTGTCCTTGCTGGCGGCGGTCTTGCCGGTCTTAAGGTCGGCCACGGTGACGCTGCCGTCGCCGGCGTCCTCGACGCGGTCCACCTGGCCGCGCAGCCGGGCACGGCCCACCCGCAGGTCGAAGTCGGCCTCGACGAGCAGCGGCTCACCGGCATCGCCCAGGTAGTCGGCGAGCCGCTCCACCATGCGCTCGGCGCGCTTGCGCAGCTGCAGCGAAGGCCAGCCGTCGGGCAGCGCGAGCTCGGGCCAGCGGCGGTCCAGCTCCTGCTTCAGGTCGGTGAGCGAGCCCTTCGGGTGCGTCTGCGCGATCGAGTGCAGCAGCGTGCCGAGGGTCTGGTGGGTGGCGTCCGGCTTGGTGCCGCCCGCCGCCTCGAAGGCCCAGCGCAGGGCGCACGTGGTCACCGTCTCGACCTTGGACGGTGACACGGTCACCGTGTCGGTGGCACCCCACAGGGGCACCTCGCTCGAGACGCCGGCCACGCCGTACCACGTGGTCGGGTCGGCCTCTGCGACACCGGCGGCGGCCAGGTCGGCCAGCAGCGCGGCCGCGGGCCGGGCGGCGGGT
>NZ_KI911742.1:3975-5313 GCF_000515355.1 Promicromonospora kroppenstedtii DSM 19349
CGGACGGGACCCAGGCCGAGTCCTGACCGGTAGCCAGGACGTGTCAGACCCGCAGGTCACTCCGGTGACCTGTGGGTCTGACAGTATGGGAGCCGTGCAGATCGAGTTCGCCGCTCCCCTGTGGCAGTGGCAGGCCCGGACCGACTCCTGGTGGTTCGTGACCGTGCCGCCGGAGCAGTCCGACGAGCTGGCCGACCTCCCGCTGCCCCCGCGCGGGTTCGGGTCGATCCGGGTGCGCGTCACGGTCGGGAAGACCACGTGGACCACGTCCGTGTTCCCGAGCGACAGCGACGGCGGCTACGTGCTGCCGATGAAGAAGAAGGTGCGGGAGGCCGAGGGCCTCGTCCCGGCGAAGCCGGTGCGCGTAGCCCTGGAGACGATCGACGTCTGAGCTAGACCGTCCGCACGAACTCGATGACGCCGTTGGCGATCATCTGCACGGCGATCGCGGCGAGCAGCACACCCGCGATGCGCGTGACCAGGGTGACGCCGGAGTCCTTGAGCACGCGGTGCACCAGCCCCGCGAACCGCATGGCCGCCCAGGTGCACACACAGACCGCCACGATGCCCACGCCGATCGAGGCGTAGTGCCCCACGGCCGACTCCCCCGCGCTGACGCCCTGCTGCACGAACACCATGGTCGCGACGATCGTGCCCGGCCCGGCCAGCAGCGGCGTGGCAAGGGGCACCAGCGCCACGTTCTTCGCGGAGCCGCCCGACTCGGTCTCGCCCGCGTCCATCTTGCCCATCAACAGCTCGAGGGCCACGAGCAGCAGGAGGAGCCCGCCGGACGCCTGCAGCGCCGCGAGCGAGATGCCCATGTGCTCCAGCAGGAGCTGGCCGAACAGCGCGAACACCACGATCACGCCGAACGCCACGAAGATCGCGGTGCGCGCGGCCCGCTTGCGGTCCTGCGCCGTCATGCGGGACGTGAGCGCGAGGAACACCGGAACCGTTCCCGGCGGGTCCATGATCACGAAGAGCGTCACGAACACCTCGGTGAACAGCGCGACGTCGAACCAGCTCACCGGAGCACCTCCAGGGCTCCCTGCGCGGCGATCGCCTCGAGCACGCCCGGGTCGGTGGTGTTCTCGCCGATCCGGTTCTGCTTGCCCGCACCGTGGAAGTCGCTCGACCCCGTGACCAGCAGGTCCAGCGACTCCGCGACCTCGCGCAGCCGACGGCGCGTGTCGGGCGTGTGGTCACGGTGGTCCACCTCGAGCCCCGCGAGCCCGGCCGCCGCCAGCTCCTCGATCGTCGAGTCCGGGACGATCCGGCCGCGGGCGTCGGCACCGGGGTGCGCGAAGACCGGCACGCCGCCGGCCGCGCGGACGGCGC
>NZ_KI911742.1:5413-6756 GCF_000515355.1 Promicromonospora kroppenstedtii DSM 19349
CAGGCCGACGCCGAACCGGCCGGCGGCGTCGGCGGCCTCGGCCCAGCCCGACGTCGTGTCGTGGTCCGTGATGGCGAGCGTGGCGATGCCGGCGCGCGCGGCGACCTCCACCAGGCGCGCTGGCGAGTCGGTGCCGTCGGACGCCGTGGAGTGCGTGTGGAGGTCGATCACCCCACAAGGGTAGAGATCCTTGCGGCCCCCAGGAGCCCGGGGCGTGGTGAGGTGCAGCACGCCCGCGACGGGGCGGCGGCAAGCCCACACAGCACGTTCACGCCACGCTCCGCCGTCGTTCGCCATGTGCTCAAGCCGATAACGCATCATCGATGGCAAGATGAGCAACAACCGCGAGACCCAGACCCACAACCCCACGAGCGTGGTCTTCGTGCACGGTATGCGCGCCTCCGGCGCGATCTGGGAGAACCAGATCGAGCATGTGCGCGCCGCCGGCCACGAGGCCGTCGCCGTCGACCTCCCCGCCCACGGCTCGCGCCGCCACGACCGGTTCACCATGGAGGGCGCCTTCGAGGCCGTGGACGACGCCGTCGCGTCGCTGCCCGCCGGGCCCGTCGCCCTGGTCGGCCTGTCCCTGGGCGGCTACACGTCCCTGGCCTGGGCCGCCCGGCCCGACACCACCGACCGCCTCGTGGGCGTGGTGGCGGCCGCCTGCACGGCCGACCCCAAGGGCAAGCCCGTGCGGCTCTACCGCGACATCTCGCGGAGGGTGGCCAACGCCGTCTACCTCTCGCGCCGCCTGCGCGGGCGCGTGGTCCACCCGGCCGTGCACCGGATGCAGCTGGCCGTGGAGGCCATGCCGTTCAGCCCGCTGCAGAGCGCCCCCGGCGGCGCCGACCTGCGCCGACTCGAGATCGCCCCGCGCCAGACGGCCGAGATGCACCGCCCCACCTGGGACGTCGTCACGGATGCCCTGACGGACCTCGCGGGCATGTCGTCGATCGCGAACGTGCGCGCCGCGCGGGTCCCGCTCTGGTTCGTCAACGGCGCGCACGACAGGATGCGCATCGAGGAGCAGCGGCACCTCGCCGCGGCCCGGGACGGCGCGCTGGTCGTGCTGCCGAACGCGGGGCACCCCGTCAACACCGATGCCCCCACCGCGTTCAACCGGGTGCTCACCCGAGCGCTTTCCGACTTCGGGCGGGCTGCGTGGAACACTGGGGGGCATGAGCGAGCCCACCACCACATCGCAGCCTGACGAGCAGGGAACCGCGGACCGCGGCTCCAACCGTTCGCACCGCCCCGCCTCGACCGCGTTCAAGAACTTCGTGATGTCGCAGTGGGCCCCGCGGGCCGAGCTCGGCCTGACGCCGTCGGACGCCGCGCCGTTC
>NZ_KI911742.1:6856-11528 GCF_000515355.1 Promicromonospora kroppenstedtii DSM 19349
GCCGAGCACGCCCAGCACCGTGCCCTCGACGGGCGTCGCGCCCGGGGCGCTGCGGGCGGCGCCGACGATCCCGGCACGCACCGCGAACCGCATGACGTCGCTGACCAGCCGGTCGCGCACGCGCGCGTCCTCGTCGCTCGAGTAGGCGAAGTGCAGCGGCGAGCGCCGCGGCTGGTGCACCCACTCGAGGTCGGTGCCGTAGACCCGGGACGCGCCGCCGTAGACCTGCGTGTCCGGCGGCATGCCGGACGAGAACTCCCAGGACACGTCGCCCGTCGGGATGACGACGACCTCGGCGAGCCCGGCCACGTCGTCGAGCACGCGCTGGGGGTCCACGAAGGGGGCGTCGTGGCCGGCCGGGGTGGAGATGACGACCACGGGCCAGGAACGACCCTGGCGCTGGAGCTCGGTGGCGAGCTCGCGCGCCTGGTCCTCGGAGGTGACACGCCGAACTCGCGCTGGCACGCGTGGCTCGGTCATGGGGGCCTCCTCACCCTTGGTGGTGACGCAGCGTACCGTTACCAACTGACGGGCTCTGCAAGTACCCCGGCGTGGGCGGGTCCGGGGCCCGCCTAAGATCGAATCATGACCTCAGTCGACTCCCCCACGCTCGAGGCTCGTGTGCGCGACGCGCTGACCGGCGTGCTCGACCCCGAGATCCGGCGGCCCATCACCGACCTGGGCATGGTCCGGTCGGTCTCGGTCGACGACGGCGGGGCGGTGACCGTGGGCGTGGACCTGACCGTCGCGGGCTGTCCGATGAAGTCGACGCTGGTCAAGGACGTGACGGCGGCGGCGACCGCGGTCGAGGGGGTCGCCGGGGTCGACGTCGACCTGGGCGTGATGACGGCCGAGCAGCGCTCCTCGCTGCGCTCGAAGCTGCGCGGCGGGGCGGGCGACCCCGTGATCCCGTTCTCGCAGCCGGGGTCGATGACCAAGGTGTTCGCGGTGGCGTCCGGCAAGGGCGGCGTGGGCAAGTCGTCGGTCACGGCGAACCTCGCGGTGGCGCTGGCCGCCGACGGCCTGTCGGTCGGCGTGATCGACGCCGACATCTACGGCTTCTCGATCCCCCGCATGCTGGGCGTGGACCGGCAGCCGACGCGGGTCGACAACATGCTGCTGCCGCCCATCGCCCACGGGGTCAAGGTGGTCTCGATCGGCATGTTCGTGCCGCAGGGCCAGCCAGTGGTCTGGCGGGGGCCGATGCTGCACCGCGCGCTGGAGCAGTTCCTCGCGGACGTGTTCTGGGGCGACCTCGACGTGCTGCTGCTCGACCTGCCTCCCGGCACGGGCGACATCGCGATCTCCGTGGCGCAGCTGCTGCCGTCGTCCGAGATCCTCGTGGTCACGACGCCGCAGGCCGCCGCCGCCGAGGTCGCCGAGCGCGCCGGGTCGGTGGCGACCCAGACGTCGCAGGGCGTGGTCGGCGTGGTCGAGAACATGTCGTGGCTGGAGCAGCCCGACGGTACCCGCCTGCCGATCTTCGGCGAGGGCGGCGGCGAGCAGGTCTCGGCGCGGCTCACCCAGGTGATCGGCAAGAACGTGCCGCTGCTCGGCCAGGTGCCGCTCGACGTCGCTGTCCGCGAGGGCGGGGACGCCGGCACCCCCGTCGTGCTGACGGCGCCCGACTCCCCCGGGGCGAAGGTGCTGCGGGAGGTGGCGGCGACGCTGGCCAGCCGCAAGCGGGGGCTCGCGGGGATGCAGCTCGGGATCAGCCCGGCGTGACGCGGCGGCGTGTTCGGTAGGCGAGCTTCCGGACCAATACCTCAGCGGGGCCGGCGCGGCCCGCGCGTGCCATCGCGGCGGCTGCCGCGACGGAGGCAATCCAGACACCTACCGCGATCGCGGCGGCCCCGGCGAACGAGACGGTGTCGACCAGGTTCAGGGTGAACGGGTAGAACAGCAGGAGCCACACCAGGGACTGCGCCAGGTAGAACGTCAACGATCGCTCGCCGAGCGCAGCCAGCGCCGTCGCGACCGGGCGGGCCTGCGTGGTGGCCTCGCCTGGCCCGCCGGAGGGCTCCCGCCAGGACACCAGGACCCCGACGAGCGCCGCGAGCCCGACCCCGCCCGCGCAGCCGCCCAGCGTGTGGAGCACGGCGAGAGCCCAGCCCGTGGCCGACGACGCAGGTACCCAGAACCCGGCCACGACGAGCGCCTCGGGGAGCCGGGTAACCAGGGCGACGAGCAGCAGGACGAACGCCACCCGGCGGAGCAGGGCGGCGTGGGCCCCGAGCTCGTCCAGGTAGCGGCGACGCGCCGCCCAGAGGCCGAAGAGCATCCCCGGCACCACCACGATCACGCTGAGAACGGTCTCGGGAAGCCAGCCCGGCAATCCGGACACGACGTGGGAGACGTAGTCGGTCGACATGTACGGAGCCATCCCGGACGGCTCGCCGGACAGCTCGGCGGCCACGGCACGCTGGTAGGTCCAGCCGATCAGCGCGATGCCGAACGGGAGCGTGACCGCCGCCGCCCACAGAAGCGCCCGGTCACCCGCCGAGACCATGGCCGCGAGGAACAGGAGGGCGAACCCGTAGGTCGCGACGATGTCGACCGGCACGAGGAGCGCGTAGTGCGCCAGCCCGACGCCGACCAGCACGAGCCCCCGACGGCGCAGGAGCCGACGCGTCTCGCCCGGCTCGGTGCCGCGGGCCTCCTGCCGGTACATGAGCTGGCCCATCGCGTATCCGAACAGGACGATGAACATCGCTCGTGCCTGGTTTTCCGCGAGCAGCGACCGGAGGAGCTCCGCGACCGAGTTCGCCGCGGTGGGCGCGCGGTCGCTCACGAATCCCGGGGCATGCGCCAGCGCGATGAGGAGCAGCATGAGGCCGCGCGCGACGTCGGGGGCGAGCGCCCGGGAAAGACCCACCTGCCGTGGGGCGGCGGGCTTCGGTAGTGCGGTCACGTCGTTCCTCTCGCGTGCTGCCGAGCGTTGCGTTCACGGCAGCATCAACTCCTCGCCCGGGCTACGGCCAGCAGTTACGGTGGATCGTTGCGACAGCCGGACGACCAATGCACCAGGAGCGATGTGACCGGAGCACGCCTGAACCGGAGCGAGCGCGAGCGCGTCGCCGCCGGCCTGGCAACAGGGCTCGACTATGCCGAGATCGCACGGCGGCTCGGCCGGCCGACGTCGACGGTGACTCGTGAGGTCGCGCGCAACGGAGGGCCGGACGGATACGTCGCCGACGACGCGGAGGCGGCCGCACGCGAACGAGCGCGCCGCCCCCGCACCACACCGCCCACTCCTGAGCCGGATCCGCGAGCCGTCTTTCTCGAGGAGTTCGCAGAGAATGTGGCGTCCACGGGCGTGCCACGCACGACCGCCCGGGTGCTCGTACAGATCCATTCGTCCGACCACGGGTGCACCGCCGCCGACCTCATCGCCGAGCTAGGGGTGTCGAGGGCCGCCGTGTCGAACGCGGTCGTGTACCTCGACGGTCTGCGGCTGATCCGGCGGGAGCGGGAACCAGAGACCCGCCGCGAGCGGTACGTCGTGGGTGACGACGTCTGGGCAACCTCCTGGAACGAGAGCGTCGACGCCAACGCCCGCTGGGTGGCGACCACCACCCGGGGCGTCGAGGTGCTCGGTCCGGACACCCCGGCGGGAGTCCGGCTCGCTCGGGCCGCGCGGTTCTTCTCCGCTGTCCACGAGACGATGGCGGCGGGACCGTGGCCTCTGGCGACCGGTGAGGCCGCGGCGCTCCTTCGGGCGCTGGCGCGGGCGGGAGTGCCGGTCACGGCCGACCAGCTCCGGAGCGTGCTGACGCCGGACCAGCGAGCGGCGCTGCGTCGTCGTGGGTGAGGGAGGCCTCAGGTGGGATGGGTCCAGGAAGGGTCGGCGCGGCGGCCTGGGTGAGATGCGGTTCGGCGGGCAGGCGGTAGGGGACGCCGACCGGCGGGTGGGCCTGGTCGGTAGAGGATCGGGCCGGTGCGGGAGTTGGTGTGGCAGCCGATCTGGTAGCGGCTGCGCGGAGTTCGGCCCTTGCTCGGACCCGTCGTGCCGACGGCGGGCGTCCAGGCCGGGGCAGTGGGGCGCCCAGGGCTCGGTGTCCGGTCGCGGACGGGCCTTGTGGAACCGGCTGCCGGTGCTGGTGGCGCGGGCGCGACCGAGACATACATGTGCCCGGTCGGGGTGACCGTCTCGACCGCATGACGGCCGTCGAGGTGGGTGGCCTTCTGGGACCAGCCCGGTGCCTGCTTCGCGTGATTGCACCTCGCGCACAAGCCCTGGCCGTTGTCGAGGCTGGTCGGGCCGCCCTCGGCATGCGGGGTGACGTGGTCGGTGTGCCGGACCGGCGCGTCACACCACGTGGTGGCACAGATCCCCTGTTCCCTGGCCCGCAGCAGACTCGCGAGACCCGGTGGGTGGAACCGCGACGTCGACGTCGTGGCCAGCAGCCGCCCGTGGGGGTTGACATAGATCGACCGCAACCAGGCCGTGTCGGTCTCGATCGCGTGCGCTACCAGGTTGCGGGCCACCGGTGCCGGGACAACGCCCGCACCCGCCGGGGCACCCTCGACCACCACGGCGGGCTGGTTGCCTGCGGCGAGGAGGGTGTCGTCGGAGACCAGGAGGTTGATCGTGACCGGCACATTGTTCGCGTGGCCGGGTTCGCGTCCGGTGGTGCGTTCGATGAGGGTGTCGGCCATGATCTGACCCACC
>NZ_KI911742.1:11628-18579 GCF_000515355.1 Promicromonospora kroppenstedtii DSM 19349
CACGGCATCGGCGGTTGTCTTGAGCTGGGCGTAGGCCTGCACACCCTGCGCCATCGGCACCAGGGCGGTCAGGTAGACCATCAGGTCGGGTGCCGGACGGATCGAGACCCGGCGTTCCGTCACGGCCTTGGCGTTGCGGTTCACGCACGCGTGCACGTCCAGCCGGGCGGCGAGTTCCTTGATCCGGGCGATCAGCCGTCGGGTGCTCATGCGGGCGAGTTCGGTCAGGTGGGTGGGTCCGCAGATCTCCTCATCGATCAGCGCCCGGTGCTCCAACGACAGGTGAGAGGTCTCCCGCACCAGGAGCGTGGACCGCCACTGGGACAGCACCCCGGTCTGCAGGGCGGTGAAGGTGTGGGGCATCTGGGTGACCCAGACGCGGGAGGTGGCCACGAACCCGGCCCCCGCGTGCGGGCTGACCCCTAGCGCGGCACCGACCTGGTTGGGCACACCACGCCCACGCCGCTCGGCCCGGATGCTCTGCCGAGCCTCATCAGCACGCGTGGCCTCGTCCAACGCGACTGTCAGCCGCGCCTGCGTGGCGGTGATCGCGTTCTTCACGGCTTCGAGTTCACCGAGCAGGTCCACCCACTGGGCCTGCGCCGCCCGCGAGACACCGGCACCACCGGACCGAGTGTCAGTGGCACCGGGCAAGATCATCTCTGCCAGGACCTGCCGCACCGCCCGTACCCCCGCGACGTCGACGACTTCATCAGGCATGGGCCCACCGCTCGTCCCCTGGCTGACGTCGGGCAGCACAGAGCGAGCAGGCTCCCCGCCTGCTCGATCTGGTACCTCACCCGTTCGCGTCATGCCATCAACATATCGCACACACGTACGCATCGCTCGGCGAGACGGTCCGATCTGCCCACAGCAGACGGACCGACCGGCTCGTGCTGGCGGACCGCCCACTTGCCCGGCCGCATCCTCTTCGAGGCCGGTATTTCTCCGCATTGAGCCGCCTCAGAGCGGAGAAACCCCGGCCTCGAGAAAACCCAGGAACGACACTTCGTCAGAGCCCGCCCGCGAACTGCGAGATCAGGGACGGCACGGCGGCATCGAACCCTGCGACGTCGAGCATCCCCGGGTCGGACGGGTCCGCGATCGAGAACTCCGTGGCAGTCATGCCCACCACCACGAGCCGTGCCGGGATGCCCGTGCGCTCCCGGTACAGCCGCAGCGCCTGGTGCGGGTGGACGTCGCCGTGCCAGGTCTCGTTGTCCGTGTAGACCACGAACGCATCGACCTCCAGTCCGTTGGCCAGCGCGTACAGCATCGGCTGGGCACAGTCGGTGCCGCCCATCGGCATCTCGTCGACCACCCGCAGGGCGTCGTCGAGCCGACGACGCGGCGAGATGCGCAGCGGCTTGATCGACGGCGGATCCCAGGAGCCGTCCGTTCCGGCAGCAAACCCCACCGCGGACGAGCCCGGCTCGGTCGCGAGCTGCACCAGCGCCAGCGCTGCGGACGCCTCCCGCGCCGTGAGCGGCATACCGGCGATCGGGGCGCTCATCGAACCCGACACGTCCACGGCGAGCAGCAGCCGCTTGCCGGACGGCTCGATCGCGCCGAACGCCGCGTAGAAGCCGGCGTCGAGCGCGTCCACGACGCGCTGCGTGGGCTCCCACGTGCTCGTGCCGCGCGCCGAGGCGCCCGAGGCATAGGTCCGCTGCGCCACCAGCACGTTCACCGGGTGCACGCGGGCACGCCGCAGCCGCTCGGGGTCCGCGAGCAGAGTCGCGACCTCGTCGGTCCGGCCGCCGACGGCGGGCAGCAACCCCAGCCGGGTGAGCCGCGGGAGCTGACGCATCAGCGCGGTCGCGGGCAGGCCGACGTCGAGCAGCGCGTCCCAGACCGCAGGCTCGGCCAGCGCCGCGTCGGGCAGCATCTCCCAGGTCAGGCGGGCGTCGCGGACGAGCGCTGACCAGGTCGCGGCGTCCGACGCCTCCTGCGCCTTGAGGAACGCCTCGACCAGAGCCGGGGTGTGCTCGCCGGTCGAGCCGCGCACGATCCAGTCGAACGCCGCGCGCAGACCGGGGTCGGCGGTGACGGGGTGCGCCAGGCGCAGCAGGTCACGGTGCGACCAGCCCTCACGCTGGCGGTACTTGACCGCCTGGTAGGCGACGGCGTCGGCGTCCTTGGACGTGTACCAGCCGCCGACGGCGCGGCGCAGCCCACGACCCCAGCCCCGGAACTGCTCGACGTAGCCGGCGAACAGGAACAGGTGTGTGCCCGTGCGCGCCACCTGCGGCAGCGCCGCGAGCGCCAGAGCGGCCGACTCCGGGACCGAGGCCGCGTACGCGAGCGCGAACAGGGCCGGGTTCTGCCGGGGCGCGGCCCCGCTGGTGGAGACCTCGACGATCGTGTTGACCAGGGTCACCGGGTCGGCCGCCGCCATCCGGCCCACGACCTCGGCGTTCTCCCGGGCCAGATCCCCGGCCGAGGCGTAGTACGTGCCACCGTCGACGCCGAGGGTCAGGAACCGCCGCAGGCGGGTGACGTCGTCGAGCACGAAGGTGTGACCGCCGGCAGAGTTCGCCTGCTGGCGCGGGTCGGCGGGCTGGTTCTGTGGGGTCCGGCGGCGGTTCACGGTGCGCAGGATGTCCATGGCGAAGCTCCTCTCGGGTGGGTCGTGCTGGCGACGGGCAGAGGTGAGCGGCGGCAGGCAGTGCCCGCCGCTCACGGCACATGGACGAGCGGGCGTGTGTCTGCCCTCCGGAACGGCGGCTCACGCCGCCGAGCAGTGCCCGTCGCCGGGCCGGGAGTCGAACCCGTACTGCCATCTACCAGGTAACCGAAGAGACTCCGGCCCGCTCTACGAGGCACGGGCGGGCGTGTAGTCGACCGCCGGAGTTTGCTCTACCAATTGAGCTACGCCGCCCAGACGGGCGACGGCGGGACTCGAACCCGCAACCTTTCCATGTGAAGTGGTAACCGACGATCTCCGGCCCACCCGTGCTCGTCCATGTTCTGTTGTCGAGTCAGGACCCTAGGCCGCACCACGTGATCGTGACCAGGGTTTATCACGTGGCCGTCGGGTGAGCCCTGTCGAGAATCTCGCCTCCGCCGCCTCCCCTTTGAGGCCTAAGTTTCTTCGCTTTCAGTCGCCTGAAAGCGAAGAAACTTAGGTCTCGAAGGGGAGAGCGGCCCGCGGACCCAGCAGGACCCAGCACTACGCCCCGCGGAGATTCGCCAGGAGCAGATACGGATGCCCCGAGGCCCCCGATGCGGTTCGGTGGGCACCATGCGAATCCTGGTGCTCGGTGGAACCGTCTTCCTCTCCCGCGCAGTCGCGGCAGCCGCCCTGGCCCGCGGCCACGACGTCGTGTGCGCGGCCCGCGGCGTGAGCGGCACGGTGCCCGACGGCGCCACGCTCGTGCGCTGGGACCGCGCCGAGGACGTGCCCGGCGAGCTGACGGACACGAGCTTCGACGCCGTCGTCGACGTCTCCCGGATCCCCTCGCACGTGCGCCGCGCCGTCGCGGCCTTCCCGGACGCGCACTGGACCTTCGTCTCGACCGTGAACGTCTACGCCGACACGACCACCGTGGGCGGCACCCCCGCGACCCTGCCCCTCCTGGACCCGATCGAGACGGACGAGGACCCGGCGTCCGGCCCCGAGACGTACGGCGCCATGAAGGTCGCCTGCGAGAACATCGTCCGCTCGGGCGCGGGGTCGGCCCTCGTGATCCGGCCCGGCCTGATCGTCGGGCCTGGTGACCCGAGCGGCCGGTTCACCTACTGGCCGGCCCGGTTCGCGCAGGCCGCCGAGGACGGCCTCCCGGTGCTCGTGCCCGAGCCGGTGGACGACCCGGTCCAGCTCGTCGACGTCCGCGACCTCGCGGAGTGGATCGTGTCGGCGGCGGAACAGGGCACGACGGGCGACTTCGACGCCGTCTGCCCGCCCCTCCCCCGCTCCGAGCTCCTCGCCCAGGTGGCCAGCGGCGTGGGCGCGGACCCGAAGCTGGTCGCGGTAGCCCCGCAGACCCTGGCCGAGCACGAGGTGAACCCCTGGTCCGGGCCCCGGTCGATCCCGTTCTGGGCGGGCGACCTGGTCGAGGGCGGGTTCATGACGCACGACGTCACGTCGTCGCTGGCGGCGGGCCTGCGGATCCGACCCTTCGCCGACACCGCCCGCGACACCCTCACGTGGCTGCGCGCGACCCCGGACGCCACGGTCACCGGCCTGACCCGCGACGAGGAGCAGGAGGTGCTGGCCGCCGTGCGCGGCTGAGCGGCACGGTGCGCGGAACGCCGTCGGGAAGCGTATTCCCCCGGCCATCCGAAGGACCTACGGTTGTCCTGGCACGACGTACGGCCGTCGGCCGAGCTCCACCAGCTCCACCGCGAGAGGACCTTCATGCCCATCACCCCGCGCTTCACACCCGGACCGCAGTTCGACGGCTGGCTGACCGGCGTCGACCAGATCAGCTACGGAGGCGACTACAACCCCGAGCAGTGGCCCGAGGAGGTCTGGGCGGAGGACGTCCGGCTCATGAACGAGGCGGGCGTGAACCTGGTCAGCCTCGGCATCTTCAGCTGGGCGCTGCTGGAGCCGCGGCCGGGCGAGTTCGACTTCGGCTGGCTGGACCGCGTCATCGGTCTGCTGCACGACGGCGGGGTCCGCATCCTGCTCGCCACGCCGACGGCGGCCCCGCCGGCCTGGCTGTACGCGGCCCACCCGGAGGCCCGGGTGATCGACCGGGACGGCACACCGATGGGGCCGGGCGGCCGCGGGCTCATGGCACCCACCGCCCCCGCCTACCGGGAGGCCGCGCTGCGCATCACGCAGGCGCTGGCCGAGCGGTACGGCAACCATCCCGCGATGGCGGGCTGGCACGTGCACAACGAGTACGGCGCGCCGGTGGCACTGGACTACTCCGTGCACGCCCAGCGCGCGTTCCGCGAGTGGCTGCGGGAGCGGTACGGCACCCTCGACGCCCTGAACGCCGCCTGGGGCACGGCCTTCTGGGGTCAGCACTACGCCGACTGGGAGCACGTCCAGGTCCCGGCTGCCGCCCCGGAGGCGGTCAACCCCGCGCAGCAGCTCGACTTCGCGCGGTTCTCGGACGCCGCCCTGCGGGCGTGCTTCATCGCCGAGCGTGACGCCGTCCGCGAGCACTCGACAGCCCCCGTGACCACCAACTTCATGGCCGCGAGCTGCCCCTGGACGGACCTGTTCGCATGGGGCAAGGAGGTCGACCTCGTCTCTAACGACCACTACCTCCGGGCCGCCGACCCGCGCGGGTACGTGGGGCTGTCGCTGGCCGCCGACCTCACGCGGTCCGTCGCGGGCGGCAAGCCGTGGCTCCTGCTGGAGCACTCGACCTCCGCCGTGAACTGGCAGCCGCGCAACGTGGCCAAGCGGCCCGGGGAGCTGGCCCGCAACTCGCTGACCCACCTGGGCCGCGGCGCGGACGCGATCATGTTCTTCCAGTGGCGTGCCTCCCGCTCCGGCGCGGAGAAGTTCCACTCCGCCATGCTGCCGCACGCCGGTACCGCCTCGCGCGTGTGGCGGGAGGTCACCGAGCTGAGCGCGAACCTCGGCCGGCTCACCGAGCTGCGCGGCTCCCGCGTCCGGGCCGACGTCGCCCTGGTCTGGGACTACGAGTCGTTCTGGGCGCAGGACCTGGAGTTCCGGCCCAGCGAGGGCGCGCGGCACCGCGAGCGCGTCGACGCCTACTACGACCGGCTCTGGCGGGACGGCCACACGGTCGACCTGGTGCGCCCCGGGCAGGATCTGTCGGGGTACAAGCTGGTCGTCGCCCCGGCGTCGTACCTGCTCCGGGCCGAGGACGCCGCCAACCTCACCGCCTACGTCGAAGCAGGCGGGTCGCTGCTGGTGAGCTACTTCAGCGGCATCGTCGACGAGCACGACGCCGTCCACCCGGGCGGCTTCATGGCCCCGCTGCGCGACGCGCTGGGCGTGTGGGTGGAGGAGTTCCTGCCCCTGCGCGCCGACGACGCGCTCACCGTCGCCTACCGCGCCGGAGCGGCGGGGGCCGGCGCCGCGACCAACGCCACCACCGATCTCACGGGCACGGTCTGGGCCGACGACCTGGTGCTGGACGGCGCCGAGCCCGTCGGCACCTACACCGACGGCCCCAAGCCGGGCGGCGCGGCCATCACCCGGCACCGGCACGGCGCGGGCACGGGCTGGTACGTGTCCACCGCGCTCGACGTCGACGCATTGTCCACGGTCATGGCCGACGTGTACGCGGGCGCGGGCCTGGCGCCGTCGGGCACGGTGGAAGGGCTGGAGGTGGTGCGCCGGCACGGCGACGGCGCCTCCTGGACCGTCGCGGTCAACCACACCGACGGCGACGTGAAGCTGCCCCTGGGCACGCCCGCCACCGATCTGCTCACCGGGCAGCAGATCGTGGGCGACGCCGATGTGCCCGCCGGAGCGGTCCGCGTGCTGCGCCAGGAGGCCTGAGCCCGCGCCCCGATCCCGAGCGCGCCGGTCTCGCTGCCTGACCGGCTGGTGGGTCCGGCGCGCACAGGAGGCAATAATCAGACACGTGACCACCATCAACTGGCTCGAGGCCTGGACCGCCGATGACGGCGCCCGCCGGGTCGACGAGCTCTTCACTCGTTCGTTCGACGGCTCCCCCGAGGGCGTCTGGTCCGCCCCAGGGCGCGTCAACCTCATCGGTGAGCACACCGACTACAACGCCGGGCTCTGCCTCCCGACGGCGCTGCCGCACCGCACCTACATCGCGCTGCGGCCGCGCGAGGACGACCAGGTCCGCCTGGTATCGGCGCAGGCAGAGGGCGTCTGGGAGACCCGCCTGTCCGACGTCGCCCCCGGCGCCGTCCAGGGCTGGGGCGCCTACGTCGCCGGCGTGGCCTGGGCCCTGGGCGAGGCCGGGCACAAGGTCGGCGGCTTCGACGCCGCCGTGGACTCGTGCGTCCCGTTCGGGGCCGGCCTGAGCTCCTCGGCCGCGCTGG
>NZ_KI911742.1:18679-26012 GCF_000515355.1 Promicromonospora kroppenstedtii DSM 19349
GGCCCCGCACCGTCAGGTGCGGGGCCCTTCCTCGTAAAGGCTTGGCTTCACCCCGTACTTTCATCCCGTCCGGGGCGGTACCTGCATTAATGTCCAGCAGGCTGCCACCCGTCCCCGCTGCGAGGAGCCCCCGTGGGTGCTGTCCGCCAGTACGTCTTCCCCACCGCCCGGATCATCATCTGGGCCGTGATCGCCGCCGCGCTCGTGGCCCTGGCGCTCAAGGGCGCCGAGCTCGACCCGCCCGACGCGCTGCAGCCCACGGGCGAGATCACCGAGGCCGTGATCCCCGTGGAGAAGGGCTCCGTCACCAACGCGGTCACCGTGCCCGCGTCCGTGGTCACCGACCCGCCGGTCGAGATCAAGGCCACGGCGGACGGCGTGATCGCCGAGATCGAGGTCGACGACGCGAAGGTCGGCAAGGACACGCGCGTCCTGTGGATCAAGAGCGAGGAGCTCGTCGACCCGGTGGTCGACGTCGACGAGGAGACCGGCGAGGAGACCGTCACCGAGCAGGAACCCAAGGTCACCTGGACCTCGGCCCTCGCCCCCGCCGCCGGCACCGTGGACATCACGGTGCTCAAGGACCAGGCGGTCACGGTGGGCGAGGTCATCGGCACCGTCTCCCCCGGCACCCTGTCCGTGTCGGGCACGCTCACCGCCGACCAGCAGTACCGGCTGGTCGGGGCCACGGGCAAGGCGCGGGTGACGCTCAAAGGCGGGCCCGCCCCGTTCACCTGCACCGGGCTGACGATCGGCGAGGCACCCGCCGGCGAGTCCGTCGGCGGCGAGGACCCCATGGCGGGCGCCCCCGAGGCGGCCACGGGCGCCGTCCACTGCTCCATCCCACGCAAGGTCAAGGCGTTCTCCGGCCTGGGCGCCGAGATCGAGATCACGAACGGCGACGCGAAGGACGTCGTCGTGGTGCCGATCTCCGCCGTGCTCGGCACCGCGCAGACCGGCCGGGTGTGGACCGTCAAGGAGGAGGGCGCCGAGCCCGAGCCCCGCGACGTGACCCTGGGCCTGACGGACGGCCTCCAGGTCGAGGTCACCAAGGGCCTCAAGGCCGGCGAGCGGATCCTGGAGTTCACGCCCGTCGACGACGGCACGGAGGGTGGCGTCGACTGCTCGGACAGCGCCGCCTACGACCAGGCGGCGATGGAGGGCGACATGGACGCCGTCCGGGCGTTCGAGGAGGAGTGCTACGGATGACCGACCTCCCGCTCGTCGACCTGCAGCACGTCACCCGGCACGTGGAGCTCCCCGACGGGAGCACGCTGGAGATCCTCCGCGGGGTCGACCTGACGGTCGGCCCCGGTGAGCACGTGGCGATCGTCGGCCGCTCCGGCACCGGCAAGTCCACCCTGCTGAACATCCTGGGCCTGCTCGACTCCCCCACCTCCGGCGAGTACCTCCTGGAGGGCGAGCCCGTGGGCCGGCTGCGCAGCCGGGCCCTGGCCCGGCGCCGGGGCGACGACTTCGGCTTCGTGTTCCAGCAGTTCAACCTGCTGCAGGGTCGGACGGCCCTGGAGAACGTGGCCGCGCCCCTCCTGTACGCGCGCGGCAGGCAGTTCTGGAACCGCACCCGCCTCGCGGCGCGGTCCCTCGAACGGGTCGGCCTGGGCGAGCGCCTCGACACCCGCCCCGAGAAGCTCTCGGGCGGCGAGCAGCAGCGGGTCGCCATCGCCCGCGCCCTGGTGCGCGGGCCGCGCGTGATCCTCGCCGACGAGCCCACCGGCGCCCTCGACGTCGAGACCGGACAGGCGATCATGACGCTCCTGGACGACGCCGCGAGCGAGACCGGGGCCGCGCTGGTGACCATCACGCACGACCTCGCGATCGCGGCCCGCGCCGACCGGCAGTTCCGGCTGGCCGACGGCGTGCTGGTGCCCATCCACCTCGACGCTCCCGCCGCCGTGGCCGAGACCGCGGGACTCCCCGCATGACCGGGGTCGTGGGCGCGATCGTCGAGGCCTGGGACGAGCTGCGGATCCACAAGGTCCGTGTGCTGCTCGCGCTGGTCGGCGTCGCCTGCGCCGTCACCGCGATCACCGGCATCACGGCAGCCGTGACGATGTTCGGCCAGGCCATGCAGGAGCAGAACGAGCGCATGTCGGGCCGCGACACCACGCTGGAGGCCTGGTCGATGGGGTCGGTCGAGGGCGGCATGACGCCGGTCGAGATGGACGCCGTCGTCGACGCCGTGGCCGAGCGGCACAAGATCTCGTACCACTCCGTGCGCGCGACCATGGACCTCGCGGTGCGCGGCGGGGACAGCACTACCTACGTGGAGTGGTCGGCGGTCGACGTCGAGAGCGGGACCATCACCCGCCAGGACCTCGAGGCGGGCCGCTGGTTCACCGAGTCCGACACCGAGCGGCTGGCCCCCGTGCTCGTGGTGAACCAGGCCTTCCTCGACGCCTACGCCGACGGCGCCCCCGTGACCACGCACCCCCAGGTCGTGCTCGAGGGCGAGTCGCCCGTGGCCGCCACCGTGATCGGCGTGGTGCCCGTGCAGTGGAACGACGAGGGGCCGCGCGCCATGATGCTGTTCGACCAGGCGGTGCGCTGGTTCCCCGACCGGGTGATGGCCGACGGCTACCGCTTCTGGGTGCCGCCGGAGCTCGCCCAGCAGTTCGCCGAGGTGCTGCCCCGCGACCTGGCGGCGGCGGGCGTCCGGTTCGACGTGCAGCAGCCGATGGCCGACGCCATGGTGATCGACCGCGTGCTGCAGTACCTGGTGCTCGGCGTGGGCGGCTTCGCGCTCCTGCTCGGCGGCCTCGGGCTGCTCAACATCGCGCTCGTCACCGTGCGCTACCGGATCCGGGAGATCGGCATCCGGCGGTCCTTCGGGGCCACCAGCGGCCGCGTGTTCTTCGGCGTGCTCATGGAGTCGGTGGTCGCCACCACCGTCGCGGGCGTGGTCGGCGTGGTGATCGCGGTGGCCGTGATCAAGAACATCCCGATCGACCGTATCTTCGGCCGGCCGCTCGACGACCTGCCCGGGTTCCCGTTCGACGCGGCCCTGGTGGGCATGGCGTGCGCCGTCGGGATCGGCGCCCTGGCGGGCCTGATCCCGGCGATCTACGCGGTGCGCGTCAAGGTGATCGACGCGATCCGGTACTAGAGCTCGTAGGTCGCCACGACCGGGGCGTGGTCGCTCCACCGCTCCGCGTACGTGGGCGCGCGGTCGACCTCCACCTTGCGGCAGGCGCCCGCGAGCGCCTTGTTGGCGAGCTGGTAGTCGATGCGCCAGCCCGAGTCGTTGTCGTACGCCGCGCCGCGCCACGACCACCAGGTGTACGGGCCGGGGCCGTCGCCCGCGTGGTGGCGGCCCAGGTCGGTCCACCCGTGCTCGTCGAGCCAGCGCGTGACGTAGGCGCGCTCCTCGGGCAGGAAGCCGGCGCTCTTCTGGTTGCCCTTCCAGTTCTTGATGTCCACGTTCTGGTGGGCGATGTTGAGGTCGCCCGCCACGACGGCCGGGTGCCGCGCGTCGGCGAGCTCCGCCAGCCGCGCGGTCACCTTCTCCAGGTACGCGTACTTGGCGATCATCGTGTGCTCCTGGCCCGGGTTGGTCGAACCGGAGTGCAGGTACGCGGAGATCGCGGTGAACGTGCCGCCGTCGGGCATGCTGATGTCGGCCTCCACCCAGCGGCCGGTGTCGGCGCCCTCCTCGACGGCGCCGTCCGGGCCGTGGGCCGCGAGGCCCGTGCGGACCTCACCGAGCGGCAGGCGGGACGCGACGAGCACCCCGGCGCGCCCCTTGACCTCGCTCTCCGCGTGCGCGACGTGCCAGCCGTCGAGCAGCTCGCGCGCCAGCTTGTCGGGGGCGCGCACCTCCTGCAGCAGCAGCACGTCCGGGGTGCGGGTGGCGATCCAGGACTCCATGCCGCGGCGGACGGCGGCTCGGATCCCGTTGACATTGGCGGTGGCGACGATCAGGGGCACCGGGGCAGCCTAACCGGAGCCCCTGACACGCCCCGATCACGGGTGCGTCATGCGCCGTCGTGCGCCGCCTGCAGGGCCGCGACGTCGAGCTTGCCCATCTTCAGCATCGCGTTCATCGTGGCGATCTCGGCGGGCGTCGAGTACGAGCCGCTCAGCCGCTCGAGCTCCTTGGGGACCACCTGCCAGGACACCCCGAACTTGTCGGTGCACCAGCCGCACGCCCCGGGCTCGCCGCCGTCGGCGGTCAGGATGTCCCAGTAGTGGTCGACCTCCTCCTGGCCCTCGACCGAGAGGTAGAACGAGAAGGCCTCGTCGAGCGTCCGGTGCGGTCCGGCGTTCAGCCCGATCACGGGCTGCCCGGCCACGGTGAACTCCACGACGAAGTCGGTGCCGGCCTCGGCGCCCGGAGCGTCCTCCGGCGCCTTGACCACGCGCTCGACCGACGAGCCGGGGATGTGCTCGGCGTAGAAGGCCGCGGCCTCGCCGGCCTTGTTGTTCCCGAACCAGAGATGGGTCCGCACGGTCACCATGATGTCCTCCTGAGTCGCTCGGGCCGCGGTCGGCCCGTCATCAACTCTTCAGACGACGCCGCGGCCCGCAACTCATCGGGCAGGACTCCTCCACACGGATGGCCGCGCCGAACGTAGGAACAGTCGCCGCAAGAGAGCTCTTGCGACGACTGTTCCTACGTTCGACCGCGGCGGGGCAAGACGCAGCAGACCGTCAGGGAACCAGCGAGCGCTCCGCCGACTCCACGACGTTCGCCAGGAGCATCGCGCGGGTCATCGGGCCGACGCCGCCCGGGTTGGGCGACACCCAGCCCGCGATCTCCGCGGCCTCGGGCGAGACGTCGCCGACGACCCGCGACTTGCCCGTCTCCGGGTCGGTCTCGCGGGAGACGCCGACGTCGATCAGCACGGCGCCCGGCTTGACCATGTCGCCGGTCACGATGCCCTTGACGCCCGCGGCGGCCACGACGACGTCGGCCCGCCGGACCAGCGCCGCGAGGTCCTGCGTGCCGGTGTGCGTCAGGGTGACCGTCGCGTTCACGGCCCGCCGCGTGAGCAGCAGCCCGATCGGGCGGCCCACGGTCACGCCGCGGCCCAGCACGACGATCTCCTTGCCGGCGAGCTTGATGCCGTGTCGCTCCACCAGCTCGATGATGCCGCGCGGCGTGCAAGGCAGCGAGGACGTGACGTCCTCGTTGACGCGCAGCACCAGGCGCCCCAGGTTGGTGGGATGCAGGCCGTCGGCGTCCTTGTCGGGGTCGACGAGCTCCAGCACGCGGTTGGTGTCGATGCCCTTGGGCAGCGGGAGCTGCACGATGTACCCGGTGCAGGCCGGGTCCTCGTTCAGCCGCCGGACCGCGGCCTCGATCTCGTCCTGCGTCGCGGTGGCCGGGAGGTCCTCCCGGATCGACGCGATGCCGACCTCGGCGCAGTCGCGGTGCTTGCCCGCCACGTACCACTGCGAGCCCGGGTCGTCGCCGACCAGCAGCGTGCCGAGGCCGGGGATGACGCCACGGTCACGGAGCGCCGTGACCCGGTCCTTGAGCTCCGCCTTGATGGCGGCGGCGGTGGCCTTGCCGTCCAGGATCTGTGCGGTCATCGGCTCAGAGCCCCGGGTAGAGCGGGAACGCGGCGGTCAGCTTCTCGACCCGCGCCGAGAGGGCGTCGACGTCGGTCGCGGCACCCTCCTTCAGGGCCGTCGCGATGATGTCGGCGACCTCGGTGAACTCGGCGTCGCCGAACCCGCGCGTGGCCAGGGCCGGCGTACCGATGCGCAGGCCCGAGGTGACGCGCGGCGGACGCGGGTCGAACGGGACGGCGTTGCGGTTCACGGTGATCCCGGCGTCGTGCAGGAGGTCCTCCGCCTGCTGACCGTCGAGCTGGGAGTTGCGCAGGTCCACGAGCACCAGGTGCACGTCGGTGCCGCCCGTCAGCACGGACGCGCCGGCCGCGGCGACGTCGGGCTGCGAGAGGCGCTCGGCGATGATCGAGGCGCCGCGGAGCGTGCGCTCCTGGCGGTCCTTGAACGACTCGGTCGCCGCGACCTTGAACGAGACCGCCTTGGCGGCGATCACGTGCATGAGCGGGCCGCCCTGCTGGCCCGGGAAGACGGCGGAGTCGATCTTCTTGGCGTACTCCTCCTTGGAGAGGATGAAGCCGGAGCGCGGGCCGCCGATCGTCTTGTGCACGGTCGAGGAGACGACGTCGGCGTGCGGCACCGGGGACGGGTGCAGGCCAGCGGCCACCAGGCCGGCGAAGTGCGCCATGTCGACCCAGAGCTTGGCGCCGACCTCGTCGGCGACCTCGCGGAACGCCGCGAAGTCGAGGTGCCGCGGGTAGGCGGACCAGCCCGCGATGATGACGTCGGGGCGGTGCTCCAGCGCCTTCTTGCGGACCTCGTCCATCTCGATGCGGTAGGACTGCGGGTCCACGCCGTAGGCGCCGACGTCGTACAGCTTGCCGCTGAAGTTGATCCGCATGCCGTGCGTGAGGTGGCCACCGTGGGCCAGCTCGAGGCCGAGGATCTTGTCGCCCGCGTTGATCAGGGCGTGCAGCACCGCGGCGTTGGCCTGGGCGCCGGAGTGCGGCTGGACGTTGGCGTGCTCGGCGCCGAACAGGCTCTTGGCACGGGCGATCGCCAGGTTCTCGGCGATGTCCACCTGCTCGCAGCCACCGTAGTAGCGGCGGCCCGGGTAGCCCTCGGCGTACTTGTTGGTCAGGACCGAGCCCTGCGCCTCCAGGACGGCACGCGGCACGAAGTTCTCGGACGCGATCATCTCGAGCGTGTCGCGCTGGCGGGCCAGCTCGCCGTCAAGGACGGCAGCGATCTCGGGGTCGAGCTCGGCGAGCGGGGTGGCGAGCGGGTCGGGAGTCGATGCGCTCATAGCTCCTCGATTCATGCGGGACGGGGATTGTCTGACGGCGGCGGATGGCACACGCACCGTGCCGGACGGCCCGGGCGCACACCTTCCACGAGGTGACCCAGGGCCCAGGCGAACGACCCGTCGTCGGCATGACTCGTCGCTCCCCGGTGGTGATCCACCTGACGCCAGTCGCGACCCGAAGATCGTAGCAGCGGCGGGCGAAACCGGAGCCCGGCGCCCGCCGTCCGGCACCCGCCCGCGAGAAACCCCGGGATTGCAACGGAAGTACCTGAGACCCTTTTGCTATTCACGCCGACGTCGCTACTGTGCCGCCATGCCCTCCCCCGTGTCACCGGACTCAGGCGTTCCGGAACACCAGCCAGAACCGCGCTCGCACCAGGCCCAGCCCGGGCGACGGTCCGTCCAGTTCGAACCGGTCCAGCGGTCCGGCGGGTTCCAGCCCAGGACCGGCCAGTTCCCGACCAGGCCGGCGGCCGAGCCGGCGCCGGCCGCACC
>NZ_KI911742.1:26112-34345 GCF_000515355.1 Promicromonospora kroppenstedtii DSM 19349
CGTTCCCGCCGGGGCCAGTCGCCGCGGCCGGGATCCGTGCCGTGGGCCGGTCCCTGGACCGCGCCGACCACAGCCACGGCCGGCGCGACGCGCTGCTCCGGTCGCTCGACGCACTTGGCCCGGGGCGCGATACCTGATTGGCTGCGGCGGACACCCGACGTCGAAGGAGCACACAGTGACCAAGCCCCCGGTCCCCGAGCACATCGCGACCATGCTCGAGCGCCCGAACCACGCCGTCATGGCGACCGTCCGGCCCGACGGCGCGCCCGTGTCGGTCGCCACCTGGTACCTGTACGAGGACGGGCGCGTGCTGCTGAACCTCGACGGCACCCGCAAGCGCCTGGAGCACCTGCGGGCGGACCCGCGGGTCTCGCTCACGGTGCTCGACGGCGAGAGCTGGTACCGGCACGTCAGCCTCCAGGGCCGCGTGACCATCACGCCCGACGAGGGCCTCGCGGGCATCGACCGGCTCTCGGTCCACTACGGCGGCAAGCCGTACCCGAACCGCGAGAACCCGCGGTTCGACGCGTGGATGGAGATCGAGTCCTTCCACGCGTGGGGCTTCTGACCTACTTCTCCTGCGGCACGGGCTGTGCGCCCGCGGCGCCGAGCACGCGGCGCAGGTAGGTGTAGGTCAGGTCGCCCGCGGCCTTGTCGTACTGCTCCTCGTACCCGTGCTTGGTGTACAGCGCGAGGTTCTGCTTGGAGTCCTTGCCGGTGAAGACCCAGATCTCCGTGGTCTGCTCCGGCAGGTACGGGAGCACGGCGAACAGCATCTCGGTGCCGATGCCACGGGCCTGCTTGTCCGGGGCCACGGCCAGGCGGCCGAGGGTGGCCTTCTCGCCCTCGATCTCGACGCGCACCGAGCCGATCATCCGGTGGCCCTCCCACGCGCCGATCGTCACCACGTCATCCCGTGCGAGGTCCTCCCGGAGCTCCGCGAGCGTCTGGGTCAGCGGCGGGATGTGCGGGTCGTCGTACAGCTGGGCCTCGGTGACGAACGCGGCGCGGCGCAGCGTGAGGAGCTCGCCCGCATGGTCGTCCTCGACCAGGGCGATCGTCGTGGTGGAGTTGCTCATGGGTCCATCGTGTCAGAGGTGACACGCCAGAGTCGACGACGACCACGGTCCGGTCGGGCATGTCGGTGGCTCCGCGTAGGTTCGGGGCATGGAACGCATCGAGGTACGGCCCGCCGTGGGGCGGTACGACGACTTCTACGAGGTGGTGGGCGTCAAGAAGCCGGGCGGCAAGGGCTGCTGGTGCATGGCCTACCGGGACAGCCGCGTGGCACAGGAGGACCGCCCCGGCTACATGCGGGACGAGTGCGCGACCGAGCCCGGCCCGGGCGTGCTCGTGTACGTGGACGACGTCGTGGCCGGCTGGTGCTCCATCGCGCCGCGGTCCACCTACCGGCGGCTGATGAACAGCCGCACCATCCCGTTCGTCGACGAACGGGAGGCCTGGTCGGCGGTGTGCTTCGTCGTGCGGGCGGGGTTCCGGAAGCGGGGGCTCATGCACCACCTGCTGGCGGGCGCCGTGGAGCACGCGCGGGAGCACGGGGCCGAGGTGATCGAGGGCTACCCGGTCGACGTCGGCGCCGAGCGTGTCGACGTGATCAGCGGTTACGTGGGCACTGTGCGGATGTTCGAGGCGGCGGGCTTCACCCGCGCGGCCGAGACCGGCGGGGTGAGCGGTGGCCGACGGCGCTGGGTGATGCGCCGCGAGCTCGGACAGGGCGGGCTGCCGCAGGCCGTAGGGGGTTAGCCTGACCGCGTGAACGACGCGAGCGCAGCCACCCACTGGATCCTCACCCTGTCCTGCCCGGACCAGCCGGGCATCGTGCACGCGGTGGCGGGCATGCTCGCGGAGCACGGCGGCAACATCACGGAGTCGCAGCAGTTCGGCGACCCGGCGTCGGGCCTGTTCTTCATGCGCGTGCAGGTGGAGTCCGCCGCGTCGCGCGACGAGCTCACCGCGGCGATGACGCAGGTGGCGGGCGCGTTCCGGATGACATGGGCGCTCGACGTCGTCGGCCGCCGCATCCGCACGCTGCTCATGGTCTCCAAGGCGGCGCACTGCCTGGTCGACCTGCTCTACCGCGAGCGGTCGCAGCGCATGCCGATCGACGTCGTCGGCGTGGTGGGCAACCACCGCGACCTGGAGGACATCGCCGCCTTCTACGGCAAGCCGTTCCACCACGTGCCCGTCACCAAGGACACCAAGGCCGAGGCGGAGGCGACGCTGCGCGGCCTGGTCAAGGAGACCGACGCCGAGCTCGTCGTGCTGGCCCGGTACATGCAGATCCTGTCCGACGACCTCTGCCGCGACCTCAGCGGGCAGATCATCAACATCCACCACTCGTTCCTGCCGTCGTTCAAGGGCGCCGGCCCGTACCGGCAGGCGCACGACCGCGGCGTCAAGATCATCGGCGCCACGTCGCACTACGTGACCGGCGACCTCGACGAGGGCCCGATCATCGAGCAGGACGTCGAGCGCGTGGACCACTCCCGCACCGTCGAGGACCTGGTGGGTATCGGCGAGGACGTCGAGCGCCGCACACTGGCCCGCGCGGTGCGCTGGCACGCGGAGCGCCGGGTCCTGATGGACGGTCGCCGCACGGTGGTCTTCCGCTGAAGGAACCGGTTGGCGCAGCCGGGTGGTCGGCAGAATGTCAGGTGGTCGGCAGCTCGGGCTGCCGACCACCTGACATTCTGCCGACCACCCGGGCGGGCCTACCCGGGCCAGCGCCTCAGCCCTTGACCGCGCCCGCCAGGGCGAAGGCCGAGCCCGAGATGCGGGTGACCAGCACGTACAGGCCGAGCACCGGGACGGCGTAGAGCAGCGAGTACGCGGCGAGCTGCCCGTAGGCGACCGACCCGTACTGCCCGAAGAACGCGAAGATGCTCACGGCCGCCGGCTGCTTCTCCGGGGAGAGCAGCAGCACGAACGGGACGAAGAAGTTCCCCCACGCCTGCACGAACACGAAGATGAACACCACGGCGATGCCGGGACGCATGAGCGGCAGCACCACCCGGCGCAGGGCCTGCATGGCGGAGGCGCCCTCGGTCCAGGCGGCCTCCTCCAGCGAGATCGGCACCGAGTCCATGAAGTTCTTGGTCATCCAGATCGCCATGGGCAACGACGTCGCCGCCATGAAGAAGATGGTTCCGGGCAGCGAGTCGAGCAGGTTGAGCTGCACGAACAGCGCGTACACCGGGACCATGATCGCCGTGATCGGCAGGCAGGTACCGAACAGCACCGAGTACAGGAAGTACTTCCCGAACCGCATCCGGTACCGCGACAGCGGGTACGCCGCGAGCACCGCGACCACCACCGTGATCGCACCCGACCCCGCGGACAGCACGAACGCGTTCCACAACGGCAGCCAGGTGAGCTCCGGGGTCATGATCGCCGCGAAGTTCGCGGTGGTCACGGCGTCGGGCAGCCCGAAGGAGAGCGTCGCCTCCGCGTCGAACGACGCGACGAGGACCCACGCCATCGGGAGCACGAAGCACAGGGCGATCACGAGCAGCACCACGTTGGCGGCCACCTTCGTGGCCGTACCGCGGGGCGCGGCCAGCGTGCCGAGCCCGCTCCGGGCGGGCGCCGCGGGCCTCGTCAGGGTGTCCGTCATCAGTCCACCTCCGGTCGGAGCGCGCGGATGTAGATCACGGAGAAGATCCCGCCCACGATGATCATCACGGTCGCGATGGCCGTGCCGTAGCCGACCTGCGCGAACTTGAACGCCTCCTGGTAGGCCAGGATCGGCAGGGTCGAGCTGTCCGTGCCGGGCCCACCGCCGGTCATCACGTAGATGAGCGTGAACACCGACAGCGTCTGCAGCGTGGTCAGCATCAGGTTGGTCGAGATGCTGCGCCGGATCACCGGCAGGGTCACCCAGGTGAGCCGCTGCAGCCCGTTGGCGCCGTCGAGCTGGGCGGCCTCAGTGAGCTCCGGCGGCACCTCCGCGAGGGCGGCCGAGTAGACCATCATCGAGAAGGCGGTGCCGCGCCAGATGTTGGCGAGGATCACCGCGAGCATCGGGGTGGAGTAGAGCCAGTCCGGCCCCGTGATGCCGATGCCGCCGAGCAGCGTGTTGAGCGTTCCCTCCGAGTGGAAGAACGCGTATGCGGCGAACGCCGCGACGATCTCGGGCAGCACCCACGCGGCGACGACGACGGTCGAGGCGATCGAGCGCACCGGCTTGACCGCCGACCGGAGCAGGCCGGCGAGCAGGATGCCCATCACGTTCTGCCCGACGACGGCGGACAGGAACACGAACACGACGGTCAGCCACAGCGACTTGGGGAAGTCGGGGTCGCCGACCAGCGCCGCGTAGTTGTCGAACCCGATCCACTCCGGGCTCAGGGCAGCGGGCCCGGTCAGGGCGGCGTTGGTGAACGAGCCGTAGAACGACCAGACCACGGGGCCCAGCATGAACAGGGCGAGCAGGACGACGGCGGGCGCGAGCGGAACCACTCGCGCCACGCCGCGGGACGTGACGGCCATCAGGTCAGCCCTGGACCGTGTTCTCTTCGCCGACGATGCCGATCACCGCTTCGTCGTAGGCGGCGGCCGCCTCCTCCGGCGTCTGCTGGCCGGTCATCACGGCCTCCATCGCGACCATGATCTCGTTGGAGACCTTCGGGTAGTCGGACGTCGCGGGCCGGAAGTTGGTCACGTCGACCAGTCCCGTGAAGAACTCCGTGGTGGGGTTCGTCTTGGTGTACTCCGGGTCCTCGGCGACGTCGGTACGGACGGCGATCTGGCTGTTCGCGACGTCGAACCACAGGGAGTTCTCGCGGTCCAGCGCCATGGAGATGAACTCGAACGCGGCGTCCGGGTTCTTGGAGCCGGAGCCCATCGCGAGGGTCCAGCCGCCCGACATGCTGACCGCGCCGGGCGC
Organism: Promicromonospora kroppenstedtii DSM 19349; assembly: GCF_000515355.1. Taxonomy (GTDB): domain Bacteria; phylum Actinomycetota; class Actinomycetes; order Actinomycetales; family Cellulomonadaceae; genus Promicromonospora; species Promicromonospora kroppenstedtii. The sequence goes on from NZ_KI911742.1 coordinate 31,019, forward strand.
GGCGCCGTCCTGCGTGGGCATGGGCGCGGTGCCCATCTTCTCGGACCACTCGGGCCACGGCGCGACGCCGGACTCGAGCCAGTTGCCCGCCACCCAGGAGCCGTCGAGCGCGATGCCGACCTTGCCCTCGGGCAGCCACTCGGCCTGCACCGTGTTGCCGATGTTGGTGTCGAGCGCCTGCTGCGGCGTCGGCGCCAGGCCCTCGGTGAACACGGTGGTGATGAAGTCGAGGCTGTCGACGAAGCCCTGCGAGCCCAGCACCCACTTGCCGTCCTCGTAGAGGGTGTCGCCAGTGCCGTACAGGAGCATCTCGAAGCCCTGCATCACGGCGGCCTCACCCTGCGGCTTGCCGGAGTACATGTTGAACGGGACCACGTCCGGGTCCGACTCCTTGATCGCCCGGGCGGCCTCCAGCAGCTCGTCCCACGACTTGGGCGCCCAGTCCTCGGGCAGGCCCGCCTTGGCGAGCACGTCCTTGTTGAACCACAGGCCGCGCGTGTCGGTACCCATGGACACGCCGTAGGTCTTGCCGTCGTCGCCCGCGCCGGCCTCCTTGGCGCTGTCGACGAACTGGTCCCACTCGTCCCACTCCGCGAGGTAGTCGTCGAGCGGAGCCAGGTAACCGGCCTCGACGTCGGACTTGATCATGTACGTGTCCTCGTACATCACGTCCGGGGCGGTACTGGGTGACCGGTTCATGAGGGCGAGCTTGGTGAAGTAGTCGTTCTGCTGCGCCTCGATCGGCACGAGCTCGACGGTGATGTCGGGGTTGGCCTTCTCGTAGTCGGCCTTGACGTCCTTGAACAGCTCGTCCGCCTGCGTGAAGTTGCCGAACTTCTGGTAGGCGACCTTGATCGTGGAGGCGTCGGAGCCGCCCCCGCCGGAGCCGCAGGCACCGAGCGAGAGCGCGAGTGCCGCTGCCGCGACGGGTGCGATGAGGAATCGTGCCGTGCGCATGAAGCTCCCTTGCGTCGTGCGAACCCGGCAACACCGCCGGGCCAACTGACGCACACGATTCACCCCCGGCGGGCCCGAGTCAAGGTCCACCGCCGAACAGTTGTCAGCGCTGTCACCCGTCACTGTTCAGGGGAGACACCTGAGCGGGTACTCAGCAGGCGGGCGGTGGCCGTAACTCCACGAGTTACGGCCGCCGCCCGCCTGGTGAGCCGCCGCTCAGCCGCGGGGGTCCGTCAGGACCGCGACCGTGCGGGGCGGGACCGTGACCGTGCCGGCGGCGCGGTTCCACGTGGTGTCCCGCACCACCGGGTCCGCCCCGTGCGCCTGGACGGGCGACAGCGCGTAGTCGCGGCCGGCCAGCTCCGGCGCCTCGACCGTGGCCTCGTCCGGCGACGCGTTGAACACCACGAGCACGCCGTCCAGCTTGCGGTCGACGTCGGTCCGGCCCGCCCGGTCGTCGATCGACATCGTGATGACGCCGGGGACGGCGTCCGGCCCGGAACCCGGGAACGTCACCTTCTGCTCGATCAGGTCGGCCGAGCCCAGCCGGAACAGCTCGGTCGAGTGCCGCAGCTCCAGCAGCTCGCGCGCCTGGGCGGCGGAGAACCCGATGTCGTCGGCGTCCGGCTTGAGCGCGGCGTCGGCGAGCAGGGGCCGCTGGTACGGCCACTTGTCCTCGTTGTCGGCCGCCATCGGCAGTCCGCGCCCGAACCCGTTGTCCTGGCCCGACCAGTCGATGGTGTTGAACCAGTCGCCGGAGTCGAACGAGTTGCGGTCCAGGGACTTGGAGCGCAGCAGGTCGGTGCCCGCGTGCCAGAACGACGGCGACTGCGACAGCGCCGCCGTGGCCAGCGAGACCGTGTTCATCCGGACGCGGTCGGCCATCGGCGTGCCCGCCGGCAGCTTGAGCGTCAGCAGGTCGAACAGTGTCTCGTTGTCGTGGGCGTCGACGTACGTGACGACCTCCTCCGGCGAGTCCGCGTATCCCGCGGGCGCACCCCGGTAGTCGAGCTCGTCGCCCCGGACCTGCTCCCCCGACGCGGTCGTGACCTCGAAGGACCGCAGGTTGCCGGCCAGCCCGAGCTTGACCAGGTCGGTCTGGTGGGCCAGGTCCGCCGCCTCGTCGTCGCCGCCGTCGTTGACCGACGCCGGGTCCTCCAGCCGCGCGTCCCGCCCGTTCGGGTCGGTGAACAGGCCGGTGCCGAAGCCCTGCGTGAACAGAGACGACCCGTCGACCGGCGAGCCGCCGTGGACGGCGTCGCGCAGGCGGTCGCTGAAGGTGCCGATGCCGGTGCCGCCGAGCTGGCCCTGCGTGGCCTGCTCGAACCGGGCGTTGCCCGCGACCTCGCCGAAGTCCCAGCCCTCGCCGTACAGGTACACGCTCTTGCCGTCGATGTCGTCCCGGCGCAGGGTGAGCGCGTCGAGCCCCGCCCGGACGGCCTCCATGTTCGCGCGGGAGTGGTGCCCCATCAGGTCGAACCGGAACCCGTCCACGTGGTAGTCGCGGGCCCAGGTGACCACGGAGTCCACCATCAGCCTGCTCGCCATGTCGTGCTCGGTGGCGACGTTCTGGCAGCAGGTGCTGGTCTCGACGGCGCCCGAGGTCGCGTTCTGCCGGTGGTAGTAGCCCGGCACCACGCGGTCCAGCACCGACTTGGGGTCCTGACCCGACGCCGCGGTGTGGTTGAAGACCTGGTCGAGCACCACCTGCAGCCCGGCGCCGTGCAGGTTGCCGACCATCGAGCGGAACTCGGCCACGCGGGCGCCACCGTCGGCCTCGACCGCGTAGGAGCCCTCCGGGGCCATGAAGTGGTACGGGTCGTAGCCCCAGTTGAAGGCATCGCTCCCCTGCACCTCGCCGACGGCGGCCTGCTGCTCCGTGCCGTCGGGCGCGAACCCGGACAGGTCGCCGGTCGTGGCCTGGTCGGCGCGGTCCTCGGGGATCGTCGCGATGTCGAAGGTGGGCAGCAGGTGCACGGTGGTCAGCCCTGCGTCGGCGAGCGAGCGCAGGTGCTTCATGCCGTCGGAGCCCTTCACCCCGAACGCGCCGTAGGTGCCGCGCAAGCGCGCGGGCACGGTCTCGTCGGAGCTGGAGAAGTCACGCACGTGGAGCTCGTAGATGGTCTGGTCCACAGCACGCTCCACGCGCGGCGCGGGCGTGTTCCGCCAGACCCTGGGCTGCCACGCCCTGGCGTCGAGGTCGAGCGCGACCGAGTGCGTCGAGTTCAGCGTGAGGCCCACCGAGTAGGGGTCGGTCACCACGTTGGTCTCGATCTGGCCCGTGCTCGGCACGTACACCTCGACGGCGTAGCGGTAGCGGGCGCCCTGCCAGTCGAGCCGGTGGTCGGCCCGGCCGCCGTCGAGCGTCCA
>NZ_KI911742.1:34445-35366 GCF_000515355.1 Promicromonospora kroppenstedtii DSM 19349
CCCCCGCGGGGGGGGGAGCCGCTGCACCTGACCACCGGACAGCCGCACGCCGCGGTGCCCCACGAGGGCGTGCGGGCCGCCGGCGTCGCGCATGTCCTGCTCGAGGCGCGCGCCCCGGACCGGGCCGTCGATGTCGCGGGCATGGTCGAGCTGCACGTTGTCCGAGAACGAGCCCGACAGCACGCGCGGCACCTGGGCCACGTGCGCCACCTGGCCCGGGCGCAGGAACGCCTGGGCGTCGGTCACCTCGGTGCCGTTCCACCGGACGTGGCCGGTGTGCTCCATGAGCCCGGCCAGCGCCGAGAGCAGCGACGACTTGCCCGAGCCGACCTGGCCGAGCAGCAGCACGAGCTCGCCCCGGCGGACCTCCAGGTCGACGCCGGAGACGCCGATCGTGCCGTCGTCGTGCACCGCCGTGAGGCCGTCCAGCTCCAGGCGGTCCAGGGGCTCGCGGGGCGACGGCTCCGGCGCGGGGGCGACGCCCCGCACGAGGTCCACGCCCTGCTGCCGCGAGACCAGGTCGGTGCCGCCGGCGAACCGGGCGGTCGCGACCTGCCAGGCGCGGGTACCGGGCGCCTCGGTGACCACGGCGCCCGCCACGACGCCGAACCAGGCGAAGCCGGTCACGGCGTTGGCGACGAGCAGCGTCGTGGCCAGGTCCCACCGGTTCGTCAGCAGGAACCCCCAGGCGACGACGACGCCGATGTAGAGGGTCACCAGCGGCACCGAGTCCAGCACCGCCTGCACCCGGTGCTCGAAGATCGCGGCCTTGACCCGCCCCGAGTCCACCTCGCCGAGGTGTCGACGCACGTCGGGCGTGCGGGCGGCGAGCTTCACCGTGCGCGCCGAGTCGAGCGCCGAGACGAGGGCACGGCCGAACCGCGCCCGGGCCGCCGAGGAGCCGGCGGCGGAGCGGCCCGC
>NZ_KI911742.1:35466-36068 GCF_000515355.1 Promicromonospora kroppenstedtii DSM 19349
GCCGAGGAGCCGGCGGCGGAGCGGCCCGCGATGGGCCGGCCGATGGCCGAGGCCGCGGCGGAGACCACCATGACCGCGAGCAGCACGGCGCCGGCGGTCCAGGTGCCGCTGATCAGGGCCGTGACCGCCACGATCGCGAGGCCGTTGACGAAGTCGACCCAGCGGTCGGCGTACCGCACGAACCGGTCGGCGTCCATGGACCGGGCCACCACCTCACCCGGCGGCGTGGCGGGCAGCCGGTACTGCCGGGTCTGCCCGTGCATGACCGACATGCGGATGCGCAGCAGCACCTCGACCCACCAGCGCGGGTACACGCCCAGCGCGCGGGAGATGAACAGCGGCTGGAGCAGCAGGAGCACGGCGAGCGCGACGAGCAGGCCGACGGGCAGCTCGCCGGTGCCGACGACCTCGACCGTGCGGCCCCACACGGAACCCGCTCACGGCGCCCTGCGCCGCGACGAGGCTGGCCAGCAGGAACAGGACCGCGCCGAAGATGCCCCACCGGGGGCGGACGAACAGCGCGTGCAGCACGCCGCGCGCGAGGCTCGGGCCGTCCCCGGGCGGGGTCAGGTCGGGCGGGGTACCGGTCCGTCGGCGGCCGC
>NZ_KI911742.1:36168-37654 GCF_000515355.1 Promicromonospora kroppenstedtii DSM 19349
ACCACGCGGCCGTGGTCGAGGACCGCCACGAGGCCGGCGCGCTCGATGGTGCCGAGGCGGTGGGCGATGAGCACGCCGGTGCGCCCGCTGAGCAGCCGGTCGGACGCCGCGACCACGCGGGCCTCGGTGAGCGGGTCCATGCGCGCCGTGGCCTCGTCGAGCACGACGAGCTGCACGTGCCGCACCAGCAGCCGCGCGAACGCGACGAGCTGCTCCTCCCCCGCGGACAGCGTGGTGCCGCCGGGGCCGAGGAGCGTGTCGAGGCCGTCGGGCAGGCCGGCGGTCCAGTCGGTCAGGCCGAGCTCGCGGACCGCCGCCTCGATGTCGGCACGCGGCACGTCGGCGAACAGGGCGATGTTCTCCGCGAGCGTGCCGGCGATGATCTCCGTGCGCTGGGTGACCACGCCCACGGCGCCGCGCAGCTTCTGCAGGTCCAGGTCGCGCACGTCGGCACCGCCGAGGAACACCGACCCCCGCTCCGGCTCGACGGCGCGCGACAGCAGCGCGGCCAGCGTCGACTTGCCCGAGCCAGTGCGGCCCACGAGGGCCACGGTCTCACCGGCGGGGACCAGCAGGTCCACGCCGCTCAGGGCGAACGTGCCCTCGTCGTAGGCGAAGGTCAGGTCGCGCAGCTCGAGGCCCAGCGGCCCTTCGGGGAGGTCGTCGCCGCCCTCGGGCTCCGGCTCGACCTCCAGCATCTGGCGGATGCGCAGCACCGCGCCGAGGCCCTCCTGGATGTCGGGCAGGTGGTGCACCAGGTTGTCCATCTGCCCCACGAACATCGCGGTGACCAGGAACAGCGTGACGAGCTGTTCCACCGACAGGCCACCGCCGGCGGCCACGACCGCGCAGGTGACCGCGGTGCCGGCGAGCAGCGCGTACATCACGAGGCCGGCCCGCCGCAGCAGGCGCTCCTCGACGCGCACCACCGCGCGGAACTTCTCGTGGACCATCGCCGAGAGCTGCGCGAGGCGCCGCACGGCGAACGCCTGGCCGAGGCTGGTGCGCAGGTCGTTCCGCGCGGCGACCGCCTCCTCGAAGGCGGCGGCGTGGTCGGTCCAGGCGGCCTCCTCGATCACCTTGCGGCGCGCGATCTCGCCGAGCAGCGGCCGGGTGAGCAGGGCGACGATGCCACCCAGCACGGGGAACAGCAGCCAGGCGGGCCACCAGGTGATGCCCGCGATGATCCACATCGGGACGACGCCGACCACGGTGCGGCCGGCGCCCCAGAGCTGGCGGCGCACGAGGGTGCCGACGGCGTGCGTGTCGTCGTCGACCCGGTCGAGCACCTCGCCGACCGCTTGCTCCGAGAGGGTCGCGAGCGGCTGCCGCAGCGCCGCGCTGAGCAGGTCGCTGCGGAGCTTGCCCTCGGCGCGGTCCACGACGCTCGCCCAGGTCACCTGGCCGACGCCGTCGAACACCGCACCGCCGACCACGCACACGGCGAGCAGGACCAGCCCGACGACGGTCGCGTCGGCGGCCAGCC
>NZ_KI911742.1:37754-40872 GCF_000515355.1 Promicromonospora kroppenstedtii DSM 19349
CGGCAGCCGGCTGCGATGCGGCCAGGCCCGCCGTCGCCACCAGGGCGGCGGCGAGGGCGGCCGCGCCGACCTGTACGGAGCGCGGGCGCGCGGTGCGTGACATGGATGACCCCTTCGTCGTCCGGAACACCCCGAAATGTGATCCGAGCGCGACTGTAACGCTTGCAGAACGTTGCAGCAAGAGTGGGGGCGGGTGGGATCAGAGCGGCAGCTTGAACCCCTCGTGCGACTGCTCGTAGCCGAGGTTGCGGTAGAACCGGTGCGCGTCGGGCCGCTGCTTGTCGGAGGTGAGCTGGGCCAGCACGCAGCCGCGCTCTCGGCCGCGCTCGTGGGCGTGCTCCATCAGGAGGCGGCCGATGCCCTGGCCGCGGTACGCCTTGTCCACCCGGACGGCCTCGACCAGGAGCCGGGAGGCACCGTTGCGGGAGATGCCGGGGATGAACGTCAGCTGCATGACGCCGATCACCTCGCCGCCGGACTCGGCGACGACCAGCTCGTTGTCCGGGCTCGCCGCGATGGCCTCGAAGGCCGCGACGTGGGGCGCGCCGTAGGTGCCGGTGCGGGTGGCGGCGACGGCGTCGTCGGCGATGAGCTCGACGACACGTTCGAGGTCGGCCAGGGCCGCCTCACGAAAGGTCAGTTCCATGACGCCACCCTAGGCTCGTGCTGTGACCACCTCCCCAGTGCCCGCGGCCGCGGACAACACCCCTGACGCACCGCCGCGCAGCTCCTGGATCGCCCTCGCCGTGCTCATCCTCGGCGTCTCGATGGCCCTGCTGGACACGACCATCGTCAACGTCGCGCTGCCGACCATCCGGCTCTCGCTGGACGCCTCGGAGGGCACGCTCTCATGGATCATCTCCGGGTATGCCCTGGCCTACGGCCTGGCCCTGATCCCCGCCGGCCGGGTGGGCGACCGCGTGGGCCACAAGTGGGTGTTCGTCGTGGGCCTGGCCGGGTTCACGCTCGCCAGCCTCTGGTGCGGCCTGGCCGGCGGGGCCACCGAGCTGATCGTCGCGCGTGTGGTCCAGGGCCTGTGCGGCGGCATCTTCTTCCCGGCGGTCACGGCGCTGATCCAGCTCATGTTCACCGGCCGAACCCGCGGCAAGGCGTTCGCGGTGATGGGCGCAGCCATCGGCTTCTCGACGGCGCTCGGGCCGATCGTCGGGGGCCTGCTCATCGAGGCGTTCGGCGAGAACGAGGGCTGGCGGTCCATCTTCTTCGTCAACCTGCCGTTCGGCGTGATCGCCGTGGCCGCCGCGATCGCCCTGCTGCCCCGGATCGTGGTCGGGGGTGCCGTGCGCGGCGTCGACGTCGTCGGGCTGCTGCTGGTCTCGGTGGCGCTGGTCGCGATCCTGGTGCCGCTCATCGAGGGCGAGGACGCCGGCTGGCCGTGGTGGACCTTCACGTCGCTGGTGGGCGGCCTGCTGCTGCTCGTCGCGTTCGCGTTCTGGGAGCGCCGGGTCGCGGCCCGCAACGGCAGCCCGCTGGTGCCGCCGCACCTGTTCTCACATCCCGCGTTCACGGGCGGCGTGATCCTCGCGCTGGTCTACTTCGCCGCGTTCACCAGCATCTTCTTCACCATCTCGATCTTCTGGCAGTCCGGGCTGGGCCACTCTGCGCTGGCCTCCGGCCTGGTGTCGGTGCCCTTCGCCATCGGCTCGATCGCCGGCGCGTCACAGAGCGAGCGGCTGTCTCACCGCCTGGGCCGGACCGTGCTCGTGATCGGCACCGGCATGGTCGCCGTCAGCCTGGTCTCGGTGTGGCTCGTGCTCTGGCTGGTGCCGACCGGCGACCTGACCCACTGGCACCTCGCCGGACCGCTGCTGATCGGCGGCATCGGTAGCGGCCTGTTCATCGCGCCGAACGCCCAGTTCATCGTCGCGACGGTGGACCGCGACGAGGCCGGGGCGGCGTCCGGCGTGATCGGCACCATGCAGCGGATCGGCTCGGCGGCCGGCATCGCCGTGGTCGGCTCGGTGCTCTTCGGAGCCCTGACCTTCCCGCCGGGCCGCCCGACGCCGGAGGTGGTCGCCGACGTCTTCGCCCACGGCGCGACACTGGCGATGGCGACCAGCGCAAGCCTTGCCGTGGTGGCGTTCCTGCTGGTCTTCGTGCTGCCGCACCGGGCGGAGCCGCCGCGCTGACGGTGACCCCGCGCGGTCACTCGTCGGGAAGCTGCCCCACGGCCTCCGCGTAGCCGCCCGTCGGCGGGTTCGGGTCCGGCGTGTAGACCAGGTGCAGCAGGCCCGTGCGGAAGGGCGTGGCCGACAGGAGCTTCATGGGCCGGGACGGGTCGCCGTCCTGGAACAGCTTGAGGCCCCCGCCCGCGGTGGCCGGGTGCACGAACAGGTGCAGCTCGTCGAGCAGGCCGGCGTCGAGGAGCTGGCGGACCACCGAGATCGAGCCGGACAGGCCGATCTTCTGGATCGACGGGTCGTCCTTCAGAGCGGTGACGGCCTCGACCAGGTCACCCTGGAGCTGCTCGGAGTTGCGCCAGGTCAGCTCGAGCGGGCTGCGGGACGCGACGATCTTCCGGATGTCGCCGATCCGCTTGGCGAACCCGGCGTCCTCGCCACCCGCCGCCTCACGCTCGGGCCAGGCACCGGCGAACGAGTCGTAGGTGACCCGCCCGAACAGGAAGACGTCGGTGTTGTGCGTCTCGTCGACCGCGGCGCCGAGCTCGTCGTTGAAGTACGGGAAGTGCCAGTTGCCCTTGTCCGGCTCGACGACGCCGTCGAGCGCCATGAACAGGCTGGACACGATCTTCGCCATGGGGGAATCTCCTCGGTCGGTGCCGCACCGCGGCTCTCCCCCGGTCCGACGACGGCGGGCGGGCTGACTCATCGCCCGTTCGGGAACGAGTCTGCCCGCGCGCCGTACGGTCCGCGAGGTGATCAGCCCGCGAGGTGGTTCCAGCGCGGGGCGAGGCCCGCCCACGGGCCGACGTCGGCCACGGCGCCGTCGACCAGCACGACCACCCGGTCGGCGCGGGCGAGGGCCGCGCGCTTGGAGGTCGCGCCGACCACCGTGGTGCCCCGCTCACGCAGGGCGGCCCACAGCTCGATCTCGGTCGAGGCGTCCAGGGCGCTGGAGACGTCGTCGGCCAGCAGCAGCT
>NZ_KI911742.1:40972-46723 GCF_000515355.1 Promicromonospora kroppenstedtii DSM 19349
CGCCGAGCGCCGTCGTCAGCGCGCCGCCGACAGCCGGCCCGGACGCCTGGGCGACGGCGCCCGTCTGGTCGAGCCGGGCGTTGGCGCGGACCAGGGAACCGCGGGGTACGAGGCGGGGTACGAACGACTGCGACGCGGCGTCGTTGAGCAGCGAGGCCAGGCCGAGCACCGCCATCAACCCGGCGAGCACGGGAATGTCCAGCGCCCCGGCCCACCAGAGCAGGGGCACCGAACCGAGCAGGAGCCCCCGGATCAGGTCGGTGGTGACCAGGAGCGGCCGGCGCCGCCAGCGGTCCACCACCGCGCCCAGGAACAGGCCGAGGACGAGGTACGGAACCCAGCGGGCCGCGTTGACGACGCCCAGCTCGGTGGCGCTCGCCCCGAGCGTGACGACGACGAGCACCTGGAGCGCGACGGTCGTGACGTACGTGCCCAGCTCGGACACGGCCTCGCCCGCCCAGAACCATCCGAAAGCGCGGCCGAGCACGCGGCGTCCCCCTTCGTCGGTCGTGGGCGGGCTGACGGGCCGGGTCAGATCAGACCGAGCGCCCGGACCGCGTCGCGCTCCTCGGCGAGCTCCGCCACGCTGGCGTCGATCCGGCCGCGGGAGAACTCGTCGATGTCAAGGCCCTCGACGATCTTCCACTCCCCCGTGCCGTCGGACGTCACGGGGAACGACGAGACGAGCCCCTCGGGCACGCCGTACTCGCCGGAGGACCAGATACCGGCGGAGGTCCAGTCGCCCTCGGGGGTGCCGTGCGTCCAGTCGCGCACGTGCGCGATCGCCGCGTTGGCCGCCGACGCCGCCGACGACGCCCCGCGCGCCTGGATGATCGCGGCGCCGCGCTTGGCGACGGTCGGGATGAAGTCGTCGGTGAGCCAGGCCGTGTCGCCCGCGACGTCGGCGCCGGGGCGGCCGCCGACCTCGGCGCGGAACAGGTCGGGGTACTGGGAGGCCGAGTGGTTGCCCCAGATGGTGAGCCGCCTGATCTCGGACACCGGGGTCCCGGTCTTGGCCGCGACCTGCGAGAGCGCCCGGTTGTGGTCCAGGCGGGTCATCGCGGTGAACCGCGTGGCCGGCACGTCGGGGGCGTTCGAGGCCGCGATGAGCGCGTTGGTGTTGGCGGGGTTGCCGACCACGAGCACGCGGACGTCGTCGGATGCGCCGTCGTTGATCGCCCGGCCCTGGGGGCCGAAGATGCCGCCGTTGGCCTCGAGCAGGTCGGCGCGCTCCATCCCGGCGCCGCGCGGGCGGGCGCCGACGAGCAGGGCGACGTTGACGCCGTCGAACGCCTTGACCGGGTCGTCGAAGATGTCGACGCCGGCCAGGTTCGGGAAGGCGCAGTCGTCGAGCTCCATGGCTGTGCCCTCCGCGGCCCCGACGGCCTGCGGGATCTCGAGGAGTCGGAGCCGTACTGGCGTGTCCGCGCCGAGCATCTCGCCCGCAGCTATGCGAAAGAGGAGCGCATACCCGATCTGGCCAGCGGCTCCGGTGACGGTGACATTCACGGGTTCAGTCATGACCCCACTCTTGCATCGACCGGCCCGCCTCGCCCAGCCCCTGAGCCGATCTGTGTCTTGCCTGGTACCGGCACCCGAGTACGGTGAAGAAAATACCCGCGCGTATTCAGGTTTTGCCCAGGCGGGTAATGGCAGGATGTGCGCGACATCGCACTGCACGCCGCCATGACGCGCACCGAGAAGGTGTGCCACTGAAAGGAACAGACTTCATGTCCCAGGACCTCGCCGCGACCAGCGGCGTCACCGAGGTCGAGGAGCGGTCGCCCAGCCTGCTCTCCCGCCTGCTCGCCGAGACCTTCGGCACGTTCCTGCTGACGCTCGTGATCGTGGGTGTGCTCGTCTACAGCCCGCTGAACACGGTGGGTGGGCTCGGCGTGGCCCTCGGCGGGGCCTTCGCCTACATCGCGGGTGCCGCGACCGTCGGCCGCGTCTCGGGTGCGCACTTCAACCCGGCGATCTCGCTGGGCTCCTGGCTCAGCGGCCGCATCACGGTCAGCGCCATGTTCAGCTACTGGGGCGCGCAGCTCGTGGGCGCGATCCTGGCCGCCGCCGTGCTGTTCGCGACCGTCCCGCAGCCGCTGCTCGCGCTGCTCGGCAAGGAGAACACCCCCGACGCCTTCGACGCCGCCGTCAACGGCTTCGCGACGCACTCCCCGCTCTACCTGCAGACGCAGGGCCAGGCCCAGTTCGACTGGCTGCCGGCGCTCCTGGTCGAGGTCATCATCTCGGCGATCCTCGTGGGCGTGTACCTGGGCGTCAACGACCGCCGCAGCCGCATCGCCTACGCCCCGGTCGCAGTGGGCAGCGCCATCGCCGCCCTGACCCTGGTGTCGTGGTTCGTCACCAACGCCGGCATGAACCCGGCCCGTTCGACCGCCGCCGCGCTGTTCGCGAACGACTGGGGCGGCGACGGCTCCGGCCGTCAGCTCTGGCTGTTCTGGCTGGCCCCGCTGGTCGGCGCCGCGCTCGCCGCGCTGTTCTACCGTGCCTTCGCCTCCGTCGAGCCCGAGGAGCTCGAGCTCGACGAGATCGACGAGGAGGACGACGACGAGGCGACCACGGTCGTGGTCGTCGCCGAGGAGCCCGCCCCGGTCGCCGCCGTCCCCGCGTCCGCCGCCACGGAGGAGCCCGCGGAGAAGGCCGCCGAGGCAGAGCCGGCCGCCGAGCCGGAGAAGAAGAGCGACGAGAAGGCCTGACCGCTCGCCGCACCCGCACGACGCCGGGGCCGCACCTTCCGTAGGGGAGGTGCGGCCCCGGCGTCGTGCGGGCACGATGTCGCGTGCCCGGCGGGCCCGCGGGTGAAGTCGGCTTACGAAACGATCACGCCACCCGGGCGGCGGCGAATCACCTGATAGAGATCAGCGGTGACCATCCCCGCACCAGCTCCTCGGGTGCCCCTGCACCGTGGCTGGATCACCGCCTGCGCGATCCTCTTCTGGCCGCTCGCGCTCGCCGCCGTGCTCGCCGCCAACCGGGCGGCGCGCGCCGTCGGCGCCGGCGACACCACGACCGCCACCCGGGAGGGGGAGACCGCACGCAGCCGCGCCCGGCTCGGGGTGCTGATCGGCTCGATCTGGACGGCGCTCGCCCTCGCGGTCGACGTCACGCTCGTCGTGCTCGGCCTGCACCACGGGCCGGGCATCCTCGACCAGGCCGGCCTCAGGACGGAGGCGGCGGCACCGGTCGCCGAGTCGTACCGCACGCCCGCGGCGCCGGAGCGGGAGCCGATCTCGGTGGACCCGCTCGACCTGCAGACCGGCGACTGCTTCATGTCACCTGACTGGGACTCGTCCTGGGCGGGTATCGACGTCATCCCCTGCAGCCGGCTGCACGACGGGCTGGTGATCGACGTGGTCGATCACCAGCAGACGGAGTTTCCCGGCACCGCGGCCCTCGAGGACGACTTCTGGTACGACTGCTGGTCCCGGTACGAGTCCTACTCGGGGCGAGCAGCCGTGGACAGCTCCCCCGTGTGGTCCTTCCAGCCCACCCAGGAGGACTGGCTGGCGGGCGACCGCACGAGCGTGTGCTTCATCGAGGCGCTGTACCCCGTCGAAGGTGAGTTCTCGGCACACCCGCAGGTCTTCGAACTGAAGGGCAGCTGATGAGCAACCACGACCTGCCGCCGCTGGTACCGCCGGGCGGGCCGGCGACCACGCCGCCACAGCAGCACGAGACCCGCTCGCCCCACGTTCCGGACCCGTACGCCCCGCTCCCGCTGCGCACCGGCAACCGCGTGCCCGGCCCGGCCACACCTCTGCCGGCACTCCGGCACGTGGCCGAGCCGTCCACCGGAGCGGGCTGGACCGTGGTCGCACTGCTGAGCTGGTGGCCGTTCGGCATCGCGGCCTACCCGCACACCCAGCGCGCGACGGCGGCCCTGGCCGCGGGCGACCGCGGGCAGGCCACCACGGAGGGAGCGAAGGCACGCAGGGTCGGGATCGCCGCCCTCGTGTTCGCGATCGTGCTCGCCTGCGCAACGCTGGTCGCGACCATGGTGGGGCTCTTCGCGCTGGCCTTCTGGGCCGAGTCGCAGCCCGACAAGACGGAGTCGGGGACGAGCTACGCCGCCGACGACGGCGCCGGGTCGGGTCCGGCCGACGGGACCAGCGTGTGGGAGCTGCGCGAGGGCGACTGCTACCTCACCGACGACCTGACCGACGTGGTGCGGACCGTCGCGGTCGTGCCGTGCGACGAGCCGCACGGCGGCGAGGTGTACGACATCACGTACGTGGCCGACAAGGCGCTGACCAAGAACGAGGACGGCAGCTATCCGGACTACCCGGGCGACGCGTGGATGGCGGACTACGCCGACGAGGTCTGCCGCGCCGAGCTCGAGGACCAGACCGCGGCTCCGGTGGAGCGGTCGGGGCTGCACCACTGGCACATGGCTCCGGACGCGTGGGACTGGCGCGGGATGGACCGGCGGATCGCGTGCCTCGTCGAGTCCGACACCGCCCTGACCGGTCGGCTCGGGAGCCGGTAGGGAACAGTGCCCGTCTTCCACCTCGAAACCTCCCCCCGCTACGATCCCGCATCATGGCCGACACCACGCAGAACCCCCGCGCCGCCAGCAAGCCCGACGGCACGGATCCGCAGGTGACGGAACCGGCCGGCGAGAAGAAGGAGACAGCGACCGGATCGGCCGGGCAGACGGAGGCCGAGGCGACGGCGACCGACCCGGTCGAGACCCCGGTGGACGGGCCGGCCGGCGACGATACGGACGAGGACGCCGTCGGCGACGAGCCCGCTCCCGCCGACGTACCGGACGACGACGAGGGCGCCGACCCGAACGAGCTCCCCTACCCGACCCGCACCGGCTGGGTGGTCGCGGCGTTCCTGCTCTTCTGGCCGCTCGCGATCCCCGCGCTCGTGCACTCGATGCGCACCGCCGAGGCCAACGGCACGGGCAACGTGCGCCGCGCGAAGAAGTCGTCGGTGCGTACCCTCGACTTCTCCCTCGGCGCGGTCACCGTAGGCGTGCTCGCCGTCGTCGGCCTGTGGATCGCGGTCGCGGCGGCCCCGACCTACGCGTCGTCGCTGCCGCCCGGGCTGGTCTCGACCGCGAAGTCGTTCGTGCCGCCGGCCCTGGCGGGCCCGCTCGGCATCACGCTGCCCGACGACGGACCCGCGCTCACCGCGCCGACGTCGTCCCCGAGCCCGACCCTCGACCCGTACGCGACGACGGACCCGTATGCGGACCCCTACGCCGAGGACCCGGCCGACGGCCTGGAGCCGCTGCCGACGCAGGAGGCCGGCGGGCAGGTCGCGCCGTCCGAGGAGCCGACGCCGGACGCGGACACCGCGGCGACCGCCGGGGCCGAGATCCCCGACCTGCAGGTGGGCGACTGCATCGACACCGCCGCGACGTCGGGCCAGACCACGCTGTACCGGATCCCGGTGGTGCCCTGCACGACCGCGCACGGCGGCGAGATCTACGCGGAGACGACGGCGGAGGACAGCCTCGCGAAGGACGGCGAGGCCCCCACGCAGCAGGCGCTGTGGGACGCCGCCGACGCCTTCTGCTACCCGCAGTTCACAAAGTACGTGGGACTGCAGTGGGCCCGGTCCGAGCTGCTCTACTGGCCGATCGCGCCGTCGGAGGAGAGCTGGGCCGAGGGCGACCGGCGCATCCTGTGCGTGGTCGAGTCGGAGCAGCCCGTGACGGGCTCGCTGGAGGGCGCGGACCGCTGACGGCGGCCGCGCCACGGGCGGGGTGGGCCTCCCCGC
>NZ_KI911742.1:46823-50559 GCF_000515355.1 Promicromonospora kroppenstedtii DSM 19349
GTCCGGCATCGGCCGGGCCGTCGCCTCGCGCGTGGCCCGCGAGGGCGGGCGGGTGATCGCCGCCGACCTCTCCGCCGAGAAGCTCGACGAGCTCGCCGCCGCGCTGACCGGGCTCCCGGCCGGGGCCGGGATCGTCCCCGTCGCGGGCGACATCTCCGCCCAGGACGACGTCGACCGCATCGTGGCCTCCGCGGGCGACCGCGTCGACGCGCTGGCCAACGTCGCCGGGATCATGGACGACATGTCGGCGATCCACGAGGTGAGCGACGCCCTGTGGGAGCGGGTGCTGCGCGTGAACCTGGAGGGCACCATGCGGCTCACCCGCGCCGTCGTGCCCGGGATGCTGGCCGCGAAGGAGGGGCGCATCGTGAACGTCGCGTCCGAGGCCGGGCTGCGCGGCTCGGCCGCCGGCGTCGCCTACACGGCCTCCAAGCACGCGGTGGTCGGGCTGACGAAGTCGAACGCCGTGATGTACGCGAAGAGCGGCATCCGCACCAACGCCGTCGCGCCCGGCGGCGTGGCCACGGGCATCCCGGTGCCCGGACAGGCCGAGTTCGGCGCGCCGGTGCTGCGGCCCCACCAGGTCAACATCCTCAGCCTCGCCATGGCGGAGGAGCTGGCCGCGACCATCACGTTCCTGCTGTCGAAGGACTCGGTGAACCTCAACGGGGCGATCATCGCCGCGGACGGCGGCTGGTCCGCCGTCTGACCGGTCAGGTGGCCGACGACGGTCAGGTGGCCGACGGCGCGCGCGTCGTCGGCCACTCGACGACGTCGGCCGCCCAGGTGTCCGGGAGTCCGACGCGCCACAGCGGGCGCACCAGGAACATCGCCAGGAACAGCACGGTCCACGCGACGGCGAAGCACCACATCGCGGCGCTGATCCCGACGCCGTCGAGCAGCAGGCTGCCGACGAGCGGCGCCGCCGGTCCGGCCACCAGGCCGGTCAGCCCCATCGTCGCGGCCATGCGCCCCTGCATCTGCCCCGGCGTGATCGCAGTGACGTAGGAGAGCACCCCCGCGTTGAGCGCGGGCGCGAAGAACATCGCTCCCGTGAGCGCGGCGACGAACCCCCAGTAGGTCGGGAACAGCGCCATCACCACGACGGCGACGCCGGACACGCCGAGCGTCAATACCGTCAGGACACCCACGCGCACCCGCTGGACGAGAAGGCCCGCGAGGACCGAACCCAGGAGTACGCCCACGCCGACCGCGGTGTTGATCAGGCCGATGAGCGCGGGTGCCGTCCCGATGCTGACCAGGTGCAGGTTGATCGCGACCATCATGCCGTTCAGAACCACGTTGACCAGCATGAACAGCCAGAGCGACGCCCGGAGCAGGGGCACGCCGAACACGAAGCGCAACCCTTCCCGCAGCGCGGCAACGGGGTGCTCCGCGCGCGCGGCGTCGAGGTCGCCGTTGAGCGGCTCCCGGACCAGGGAGGTGGCCACCACGGACACCAGCCGGCTCGCCGCGGAGACCGCGAACGGCAGCACGGTGCTCATGCCGTAGAGCAGCCCGCCGAGCGGACCCTGGAGCAGGGTGGCCGCGGCGTCGCGCCCCTGCGCGACCGACATCGCCGGGCCCAGGTGCTCCGTCCGCACGACGGCGTGCAGGGCGGCGGTGCCGGCGGGGTCCATCAGGGAGCCGACGGCGGACGACACGAACAGCGCCCCCGCGAGGTGCGGGGCGGTGATGGAGAGACCGTCGACCAGGCCCGCGAACACCACGGTGGCCCAGGCGAGTGCCGCGACCGTGCCCCCGGCCATGATGAGCCGGCGCCGGTCGACCCGGTCCACGATCACCCCGGCCGGGAGCGTCATGAGCACCGACCCGAGCTGGCCGACGAACGAGATCACCCCGGCCTGGACCACGGACCCCGTGACCGCGAACGCGGCGAGCGGTACCGCGAAAGCGCCGACCGCGGCGCCCACGTCCTCGGCCGTCGCGCCCGTCAGGAGCAGGCGGTAGGAGCGGTTGCGCCAGAGGCTCGGCGCCTGCTCCCCCGGCGCCGTCGTCGTCTCGGTGGGCAACTCGTCCGGCAGCCGGGCCTCGTCCGTCGTCATGCCGCACACCATAGTTGCGCAATTGAAATTGCGCAATGATCCTTGCGCAACTGGAGATGCGCGAAGTTGCTAGCCTGGCGGCATGCCGAAGGAGCCCCTCCAGATCACCGACCCGGAGACCCTGCGCGCGATGGCGCACCCGCTCCGGCAGCGGATCCTGGTCGAGCTCAATGTCCGCGAGCACGCAAGAGCGGCGGACCTCGCCCGGTCGCTGGGCGAGCCGGCCAACTCGATCAGCTTTCATCTCCGGGTGCTCGCGAGGCACGGGTTCATCGAGGAGGCGCCCGAGCTCGCCCACGACAAGCGTGACCGGGTGTGGCGGCCCGTCGTGGACCGGTTCGTCGTCGACCGCGACATCGCGGGCGCCGAACGCGCCATCGAGCCGTACCTGCACTGGCTGCGCGACATGTTCCTCCGCGACCGGGACGCGCCCGGCGCGCGGGACGACCTGCACGAGGGCGTCGCGTCGGCCGGGTTCTTCACCCGGGACGAGGCTGAGGAGATGACGGCGGAGGTCCTGACGGTGCTGGAGAGATGGTCGGAGCGCACCAGCGCCGCCAAGCGTGCCGATCCCGACGACCCGAGGCGCCGGTACTACCAGATCCTCTTCGCCGTCGGGCCTCGGGCCGTGGACTCCACGGCAGAGGCCGTGGACGCCACACCGGAGGCATGAGCAGGCTCAGCCGTCGTGCTCCAGCGCGTCGGCCGCCCAGGTGTCCGGCGTGCCGATCCGCATCAGGGGACGAGTGAGGCTGAGCGCCACGAGCACCGCGGCCAAGGCGCCCACCATCGCCCACAGCGTGCCGCCGATGCCCCACGCCTCGAGGAGCGCGCTGCCCAGCACGGGCGCGGCGGGTGCCGCGATCAGGCCGGTCAGCCCGAGAAGCGAGGTGGCGCGACCCATCATGCGGTCGGGGATGATCACCGTGAGGTAGCCGGTGAAGCCCGCGTTGAGCGCCGGGTAGAGGAACACCCCGACGGCCAGCATCGCGACGAACACCCAGTACATGGGCGCCAGCGCCATGACGACGAGCGCCGCGGCGAGCAGGCCGATGGTCGCGACCCCGAACCGGCCCACGCGGACGCGCCGCACGATCGGCCCCGCGACGATCGCGCCGGCCAGCATGCTGATACCGGCGCACGCGTCCACGAGGCCGATGAGGCGCGGGTCCGTGCCGGTGCGCACCAGCTCCAGGTTGATCGCCACGACCAGGGCGATCGACGTCAGGTTCAGCAGCGTGATCAGCACCAGCACCGCGCGGAACAGGGGCACGGCGCCGACGAAGCGCAGGCCTTCGCGCAGGTCGGCGAGCGGGTGGGTCGCGCCGGTCCGCTCACCGTTGAGCGGACTGCGCACGAAGGAGACGGCCACCACCTCGATCACGTGCCCCAGCACGGAAGCGACGAACGGCAGCACGTGCGCCATGCCGTACAGGAACCCGCCGACGGGTCCGGCGAACAACGCGACCGCCGCCATCCGCCCCTGGTTCACGGCCATCGCGTTCGGCATCTGGGCGGCGGGGACGACGGCGCGCAGCGCTCCGCCCGACGCCGGGTTGACGAACGCGCTGACCAGCGAGGAGCCGAAGAGCACCGCCGCCAGGTGCCAGGCGCCGAGGGTGCCGGCCAGCCCCGCGCCGACGACCGTGGCCCACAACGCGGTGCCCGTC